>CALZZE010000009.1 GCA_945830575.1 uncultured Subdoligranulum sp.
CACCGCTGGAGAGCGGTCTATAAATACTACACTTTTATTATACGAGGTACATGACAATGGACATTTGGGAAGCCTACAAGCAGGATTGCCTGTACAATGATGATGGACCGATTGACATGAGTTGCTGGGACAAACCAACAGCCCGGCGAATTCCGCCCGGAAATCGGAACAGCGATTCCGCCAAACTGGAGAAAGCGGTATTTCTGTGGGTATATCGCTCGATGGGGCTCTTGGGTGGTGTTTTGTTGTTCGTTTGCATCCTGGGTGCATGGTATTGTGGGCTGTGGATCGTTTCTGGCAGCACTGCGATGGGCCTGTTGATCAGCATCGGGATGTATCTCCATGGACTGCGCCGCACCCTCCAGGAGGAGCAGAAAGAAGGCCTCACCCGGAAACAGAGCCTGCGCAAACACTGGATTGCGTCTTTTTCCGGCGCTGCGATTGCGGTGATGCTTCTGGTGATTCTTGCTGCGGCGGGCGTCCGTGGGTTTCAGATCCATCAGCTGAAACGGCAGGTCATCGACATTGCCAAGTTGGCCGGGTATGAAGAGGTACAAGTGACAGCCGACTGGCACTGGGAATCTGACTGGTACGATTTCACCATAGAAGCAGAAACGCCCGATGGGAAAAACACCAACTCCGGAATAGCCAGACTGAGCGACATCAGATCGATTCCTTATTCTGAACGGTTTTCCGTCTATTATACGTTTATTCTGAATCGATGGGAAGTAAAGGTGTAGCGGCACAAAACGCGGACACACAATTTTGATTTTGGGGATATATAGCCTGTTTTAGGACATTCATCAATCGGGTGGGGGCTGCGTATAGAGGTCTTGCAGTGCAGTCAGCCACATTTTTTCCACGCGCCTGTGTGAAGCAGACCTTTAGAAGAAAAGCCTGCTGAAGGAGTGCCTGCTGTCCGGCTGCCTGTTTCCGAAAAGAGTAAACAAAAACAAGCTGCATTTCAGGAACCTGAGATGCAGCTTGTTTGTTTGGCAGTGCCTGTCAGAAATCCAGTTCCAGCGGCGGCAGGCCCTCGGCAGTGAAGAGGGCGCGGGCAGGGCCGCGGAACACCGCCATCACGGCGCCCTGGTAGGTGGGGCAGACAGTGCCGTCGTAGGGGTCCTCCGAGCAGGGATTGGCGCTGCCAAAGCCCAGCAGTGTGCCGTCCTGCACCTCCACCGTCACGGTGCGGGTGTCCGACGGGTTGGGGAGACCCTCGCGGTCGGTCAGGCGCAGCATCACAAAGGTCAGTTCTCTGCCGCGCTCCACCTCCGGCGTCAGCGCAGCAGAGGCCCCGGCGGTGTGCAGCGTGTGGCGGCCGGTCTCCTGTCCATCAGTGTAGGAAATGGCGGTCAACTCGCCCGGCTCGTAGGGAATGGTAAAGCTGGCGGTAAAGCCGTGCTCCTCCCCGGCGGGCTGACGGCTCGCGCTGCGCCCGTTGACCAGCAGCTCCACCTCGTCGGCGTCGCTGTATACATCCACATTGGCGGGCTGGCCCTCAAAGCCGGGCCAGGTCCAGCTGGCGAGGTTGTCTTTCAGCATCCAGGGGGTGCGGGAGGGTGTCTGCCCGCAGCGGTCCACCCGCTCCACCGCGATGTATGGCGCTTTGCGCAGACCGAACACGATTTCCCGCAGATAGCTGATGGGGCGGCGGCCGCCCAGCAGATCAAGGTCCCCGATGCTGGCGGTGCGCTCCGGGTAGACGCTGGAAAAGTTTGCGGCGCCGTCATAGTGGAAGATGCCGCAGCCCGCCTCGCCCAGATAATCGTACCCGGCCCAAGTAAAGTCCCCCAGCAGGTGCGGATGCCGCTTGACCAGCCCCCACAGCCGGGCAATGTCGGCGGGGAAGGTCTCGGTGCCCACCACTGTCTTGTTGGGGTGCAGCTCCTGCTCCAGCAGATGGCGGCCTGTCAGGTAGTTCAGGCCGATGACATCCACCGTATGGGAAGGCTCGTCCAGCAGGGCGGTCAAGGTGGGGTGGGCAGCGAACCGGTCGCCGGTCTCCCCGGCCATCAGGCCCATCATGCCGTTGAAAGCGTTGCTGCCCGCGCCGTCCGCGCCGGTTTTGCCGGGGGCGGACAGCAGTTCTTTCATCATAGGCACGATCTGCCCGCCGAAGCTGGCCGCCATCAGCCCGTTGATGCCGTTGGTGGTATACCGGGTGGGATCCAGCCGGTGCAGGCGCTCCGTCATGGCGCGTCCCAGCTGGCAGCCCCGGGGCGAAGCCACCTCGGTGATCTCATTGCCGATGGAGTACAGCACCACACAGGGATGGTTGTAGTCCTTGGCAGCCATGCGGTCCAGGATCTCCGGCCAGCTTTGTGCAAAATGGGACGCGGCATCGTGGGGATTTTTGTGTACCGTCCAGACGTCGCTCACCTCGTCCATCACCAGCATACCCAACTCGTCACAGGCCTCCAGCATTTCCCGGCTCATGGGATGATGGGCGCTGCGCAGTGCATTGAAACCCGCCTCCTTCAGCTGCCGGCAGCGGCGGCGCTCGGCGTCGGGCCAGGTGGCCGCGCCCAGAATGCCGTTGTCGTGGTGGATGCAGGCGCCCCGCAGCTTGACGGCTTTCCCGTTGAGCCGCAGCCCCCGATGAGCGTCCAGTGTCAGGGTACGCAGGCCCACCCGCAGCGCGGCGCGATCCAGCACCTGCTCGCCGTCCTCCACCGTCACGGTGCAGTCATACAGGTTCGGGTGGTCGCAGTCCCACAGCTTTGGTGCGGGAATGGCCAGCGTCTGGTGCACCGTTTCGGATTGACCGGGAAACACCGTCACCGGGGCGCGGCCGGTCTCGCCGCCCAGAGACACACAGACCTGCACGGTGCGGGGAGTGACCGCGCTGTTTTTCACAGCGGCGGCGACCTCCACCAGTGCGTAATCTCCATCGGCGGAGAGGGTCGTCACCTGCACGCCCTCAGCGGGCAGGTGAATGGGCCCGCCCACCCACAGCCGCACGCCCCGGTACAGCCCGCTGCCGGAGTACCACCGGCTGTTGGGTACGGCGCTGTTGTCGGCAAGAACCTTGATGCGGTTTTCCGCGCCGTACAGCAAGTCGGTTGAGAGATCGGCGTAAAAATTGGTGTAGCCGTTCACGCTGGATGCCGCCAGTGTGCCGTTCAGGTAGACCTGTGCCGTCTGGTACACGCCCTCAAATTCCAGCGCAACGGTGTAGCCTTTCCAGTCCGCAGGAGCAAAAAATCGTTTCTGATAGATATACTGCCCGCCCGGATAAAACCCGGTCTGGGCGCCGCTGGGGGTATCCGGCGTGCGCGGCTCGTGGACCATGGCGTCGTGGGGCAGTGTGATGCAGGGCGGCTGCGGCCCGCCCATGGCGGCGGCCCGGGCGGCTGCGGAGTCCTTGAAAAACTGCCAGTTGTCGTTGAAGGATTGGGGAATCATGCCTTTGCCTCCGTTGAGTGTGCGTTGTCCCAGTCGCGGTTGGCCTGCTCCACCTTCAGCTGGGAGATGAGCAGTGTCTGCAAAATCTGGAACAAAAAGGGAATGACGATGTACATAAAGTTAATCATACGCAGCGCGCCGTCGGTCTGCACAGCAGCCAGACCGTCAAAGCCGCCCGCCGCCAGCAGCAGGCCGCACAGGGCGCTGCCGATGCCGCCGCCCACCTTGACGCCCAGAGAGGAGCAGCTGAACATGGTACCGTCCAGATGTACGCCCTGGGTCTTGAAGGTGTAGGCGCTGGTCTCCGCCACATAGGCGTTGAGGGTACCCATGATGGAACCGGTGCAGGCACCCTTGAGCATCATGCAGGCCAGCATCAGGGTGACGTTTTTCGCCAGCGCCGCGCCGATAAACCCAAGACCGAACACCAGCGACAGACAGAATCCGTAGAAGTTGACCTTCCACATACTGCCGAACTTTTTCACCAGAATGGGGGTGACGGACAGCGCCACAATCATGGGGAGCATCTGCGCCATGGAGAACAGTCCCAGCAGGGCTGGATTGCCCATAATGTAGGTCATGTAATACACGCCCACGCCCTGTGTGATGCCGCTGCCGCAGTACTGGCAGAGGTAGATGCCCAGAATGACCAGATAATATTTGTTTGACAGCAGATATCTGGCGGACTGTGCCAGACTGATTTTTTCCGTGGGGGCGGTTTCGGTGCTGCCGGTCTTGCGTTCCTCGGGCAGCTCCCGGACAGACAGGCAGCTGATGGAGTTGATGAGCAGCGCCAGCACCGCATACATCAGCGCCACGGTGCGCCAGCCTGCCGCGCCGCCGCCAAAGCCTTCCACCAGACCCATGGTGATGGAGGGCACCAGAATGTTGGTGAACAGCGAGAACATGAACCGGATGGAACCCAGCTGCACCCGCTCGTTGGCGCTGCGGGTAATGAGGGCGGACAGCGCCGAGTAGGCGATGCCGTTGGCGGTGAAGAACACCGCGTTCAGTGAGGTGTAGACGATGAAAAAGTAGACATACTGCATGACGGCGCTGCCCGCGGGCACACAGAACAGCAGGAAGGTACACAGCGATACGCCCACCTGCGCGTAGAGCATCCAGGGGCGGGCCTTGCCCAGTCTGGTGTGGGTTCGGTCCATCATGGAGCCGAAAAAGATGTCAGTGACGCCATCCAGAAACTTGGAGGCCATCATCAGCATACCGATGACGGCGCTGTTCAGTCCCACCGTGTTGGTGAGGTAGATCATGATAAAGCTGCCAATGAGACCGTAGCCCAGGTTGCAGGCCAGGTCACCGGAGCCATAGGCGAGTTTGTGATACCATTTGAGATAACGCTTGTCTTCCGGACGTTTTTCTTCCATTTTTGTTCCCCTTCTTCGTGGTTGTGTGGGTTTGAAATCGGATGTTGCCGGCATCCTTATTGTAGCAAATCTTGACAGGGAACCACAATGTCACTAAAATGAGAACAGAACTTGTTTTGTATCATATTCGTGAGTGACGGGGAGAACGGCATGGAGCACAAGGGATATTCAGTCAACGAGATTCTGGAAGTACACTGTCTGCACAGCAATGTCAGCGCCTATTACGGGCTGTTATCGCCGCTACAAATCACGCTGGAGGACTGCACGGGCACCGGGGAAAAGGAAGTGTACGCGGTGGAAATGACCTCCACCACCCGGCATTACTACCACATGGCCCCCACAACGGAGAAATTTGCGGCCTTCAACAGCCGCCCGCCCCACCAGCACAATTATTTTGAGATGATGTTCGTGCTGAAAGGGGAGATTACGCAGGAGATTGAGGAGCAGGAGTATTTGTATCCCGCCGGTTCCTGTTGTATCATCAACCGGAACATACGCCATGCCGAGCGGTTCCGGGGCCGGGCGCGGCTACTGTTCCTGGGGTTCTCGGTGGAGCTGGTGCAGCAGCTCCAGCAGGCGGTGCAGAACGCCTGGTTCGCCCAGGAAAAGGCCATGCGGGACAATCCGGTCATCGCCTTTCTGGCGGACGAGCTGCGCAATGACGAAACCAAAACCTATCTGGACCTGTTTCCGGCATTCCGTAACCAGAACGCCATCGAGGAAATCAGCCAGCTGTTTGCCGCCATGCAGAGCCAGCTGATGGAACCGCAGACCGGCGCCACCGCCATCCTGCATGGTCTGGTGCTGCGGCTGTTCGGGTATCTGGGGGACGGCGCACTGTATCACAGCTCCCGGGTGGCGCTGGGCCGCAACACCGAGGACCTGATTTTTCTGCACATCACCCACCTGCTGGAGGATACCCACGGCCGCATGACCCGCTCGGCGCTGGAAAAGGCGCTGAATTACAGCGGAAACTATCTCAATTCGGTGGTGGTGCGCCATACCGGGCTGTGCCTGTTTGATTACGGAATGAAATTCTGCATGGACTACGCCTGCCAGCTGCTGGCCGATACCGACCAGACGGTGCAGCAGATCGCGGCGGAGCTGAATTTTTCCAACCGCACCCATTTCTACAAGCTGTTTGCGGAGCATACTGGCATGACGCCGCGACAGTATCGGCTGAAATGCCGCGAAGATGCCGGGGAATCCCCGCAGTAACAGCGGCTCCGATTTGTTCCGCCCATAGGAGGGAGACAAAGAATTGTAAATTTAGAGTTGTTGAAATTCTGAAGAATTGATGCATTTCCGTCCGATTTATGGGATGTCACCTGATGTATACTGGAGATAACAGGAAAACTGATTCAGGGAGGAAACGTCCAATGAACGGAATTGCAACGGTAGATTTGTATCATGGGGTGCCCATTCAGCGGGTGACCTGCGGGCAGGAACGACTGTACTATATCGGGCAGGACATTCACACGGTGTACCCGGATGTGGCGGCCTGCCGGTGCGCCATCGACCAAAAAAACTGCACAGCGTAAAGGAGACAGCCATGGGGGACGATTACGGCTATTTTGGCTCCGGCAGCAGCGGATACGCCCACTATCAAAAGACCTTCCAATCCTGCTTTGGCGGCTCCGGTGGGTCTGGCAGCGGCCACCACAACAACGAGCCTGACTGGAGCAGCTTGCTGACACTCCTGAAAATCGGCGTGCTTGTGGTAGTCCCAATCTATTGGGTTGTAACGGCCCTGCACATCGCCTTCTATGATTTGGCCAGCATCGAACCAATCACCATCTTGATTGACTTGTTTGGCACCCCAGCCTTTGTCTATGTGGTTTGGGGCAGGATTCGTTCCCGGAGAGGCTGAAACTCCTGTCTTTTCAAAGCAGGAAAATAAGCGGAAACGCTTTCGCACCTGTGACAAAGGTGATAAAATGTATGGCAGGAACAAAACACGGACACGGGAGGCAAATTATGCAATCGGATTGGATTCCCACATGGGAGCGCCTGCCGGACAAAGCGGGCCTGTATCTGGTCACGCGCCGGAACCTCATCGGGGTGACGATGCTGCTGTACAAAAACAATCACTGGTTTTCCTACGGAATAGAGGAAATTTTGTGGCCGGGCTATCTGATAACGGCATGGCAGCCGCTGCCCGCACCGTGCCGGGAAATGCCGCCGCTAAGGATTCCCGAACTTGACACGGCGGCCGCTCTGACCTATCTCAAAACGCGCAGCCGGGATTTGGAACGGTACGACTGGCTGATGAAACGTGTCTGTCAGGTGGATGTTTCCCAAGACCGGGAGTTTCAGCGCGTTTTTGATGCGTTTTATCGCGTCAGGCGCAACGAGACATGGCGCGGTGAGTACTATGACCTGTTCGAGAGTCTGAAAACAGCGGAACCTCGCTGCTTTTCTCTGGTTTTTGAGGAACTGTACAGGCGCACCGGCAATCAGGAGGTGTCCTTCGCCAGCAAGCTGCTTGCTACGCTGGAGCCGGACCAGCCCATCTGGGACAGCGCGGTGCTGCGTGCCTTACACCTGTCCCCGCCGGCGGGCACCAGCAGATATTACCGGCAGGATGTGTGCGACCTCTATGCCCGCATCGAGGATTGGTACAGAACAATGAAAAAATCCGCCACCGGGAAACAGTGGATACGGGCGTTTGACCGGGCGTTCCCGCAATACCGGCATTTCAGCGGCACAAAGAAACTGGATTTCCTGCTCTGGGGGAACCGCTGAAAAAGTCTCCTGTCCGGCGACCACAGCCGCCCGCATTTGTGATAGACTGTTCTCACAAACAAACAAGGAGGACCTGACCATGCTGGGTGCTATTTTTGGCGACATTGTTGGCTCGGTGTACGAGTTCAACAACACGAAAAACTACAACTTTCCGCTGCTGAGCGACCGCTCCCGCCTCACCGATGATTCCCTCATGACGCTGGCGGTGGCAAAGGCGCTGATGGAAACCTGGGGACAGCCGGACGATGCCATCCGCGCCGCGCTGGTGCGGGAAATGCGGGACTTCGGCCGCCGCTACCCCAACGGCGGCTACGGCGGGCGGTTCCGCCAGTGGCTGGTCTCGGATGACCCGCAGCCCTACGGCAGTTTCGGCAACGGCAGCGCCATGCGGGTGTCCCCGGCGGGCTGGCTGTACGGCACCATGGAGGAGACCCTCCACGCGGCCATGCTGACCGCCGAGGTGACTCACAACCACCCGGAGGGCATCAAGGGCGCACAGGCCATTGCGGCGGGTATTTTTCTGGCCCGCAGCGGACAGGACAAGGACGCCATCCTGAGCTATCTCGCCGGGAAGTTCGGCTATGACCTGACCCGCACGCTGGACGAGATCCGCCCCACCTACGGCTTTTATGAGATTTGCCAGAAATCTGTTCCGGAGGCCATCCGCGCCTTCTATGAGGGCACCGACTACGAGGACGTCATCCGCAAGGCCGTGGCGCTGGGCGGTGACAGCGATACCATCGCCTGCATGGCGGGGGCACTCGCGGAGGCATATTACGGGATGCCGGAGACTTTCCGGAAAGAAGCCCTTCACCGTATGGATGCCTTCCAGCGTAGCGTGGCAAAAGAATTTCATGACTTCTACCGCACCCATTCGGGAAAACCGGCGGCTTCTTCCCCGACGGACTCTGTCAATGTGTCGTCTGTGGAAACTGCAGAGTCTCACGGAGAAAAGAAGATCGCCAAAAAGAACGATTGGAAAACATTTCCGATGCCTGCACAAAAGGATACGTTCCTGCTCAGCCGCCATTTCTCAAAACAGGAACTAAGCGCTCTTCAATGCGGCCATATCCCCGAAGCGATGGAGGATAAATGGTTCTGGTACATGGAAGGCAATACGTTATTTGCACACCGCAGCTGGACAGGGTATTGCATTTATATTCTTGAATTGAATGAACAGACAGGAATCCACAAGGTGACGGTGAACCGTGACCCGGAACAATATCAGGAAAAACAAATCAAGGAGGATGAAAACCGGCTGAATGAGCTGCTCAACTGGTGGACGAAGCCTGCGTTTGATTTTTACCATGAATGGCTTTCTGAAACGCTGGATTCACTGCAAAAGAAAAAGGCTGCAAAACAGAGTCCTCCGAAGGTGGTTCGTTTTCATAAGCTGAACGAGGACAATGCATGGCTGAGCAACTGGTATCCCAGCACGTTTATTCTGGATGGGAAAAGCTACTGCTGTGCCGAGCAGTATCTGATGGAGCAGAAAGCTGTTTTGTTCGGGGACATTCAGATGGCGGCATGCATCATGCAGACCGACGACCCTGCGGAAATGCAGAAGCTCGGCTGGGGTGTGGCGGGATTCGATTCCCATATTTGGGACGGCCGGAAACAGCTGATTCTGTACAAGGCACTGTGCGCAAAGTTCCGGCAGAATCCGGAGCTTCAGAGCCAGCTCCTGGACACAGGAAAAGCACTGCTGGTGGAGTGCGCCAGAAGCGACCGCATCTGGGGAGCCGGTCTTGGAATGCAGGATGACAGGGCGGATTCTCCCAAGACATGGGCAGGACAAAATCTGCTGGGCCTGACGCTGATGGCTGTCCGGGAGGAGCTGGCAGAAGAAAACACGGCATCGGATGACATCCGCATTTATGACACCATTCCGGCCGGCAGTGTCATGCCCTCGTGGGGAGAACATGGTAATCATATTTTCTGGTTTTTGCCGACTGTACATGACGGTCAAAAGCTCATCCGACCGGACGGCACATACACTGTCTTTGAACAGAAAAATCGGGAGTATTTTAATGATGACCAGGCGCATGAAGGATGGCAGAGAGCCAACCTGCTGATGGATGAGTATGAAATTCGTGATGCGACAAGTTTTGGATGTTCCATGGCGTCCACACTGATTGCAAGTGTCTATGATCGGGCGAACAATAAAAAAGTCCTTTATTTGTTCTATACCTGTCAGAATGCTGTAGAAACTGCATACCCTTACATGCCCAAAAGTGTTGAAAAGCAATGCCGCAAAAATGTGGAGCGTTTTTATGCCAACCCCGGATTGCAGGCGGGATGGAACTCTTTCATTCTGTACCCGGTGTGCATAAAAATCGTAGAAGGCGATTCCAAGTTCTACCCTGTGTTCCTGGGCGAACTGGGAAATAACGAGACCTGTCTGAGGATTCATTCCAGCGAGTGGGGAAGGATTTCCTTGGATAACAAGCAATCCATTCAGGAGGCTTTCCGCAACGAGCATCTTTGGTGAGAATGGGTTAAAGGATGGAGAACCAATGATGATGACCATCAAACAAAAATCCGAAGTACCAACGCAGGCCAACCCCTGCCGTACACTGGAACGGGCCATTCAGACCTGGCAGTTGCTTGGGGAGAGGGCAGAACCTGGCATTGTGCTGGCGCACGTGGCGCAGGCCATTCAATGGAATCAGCCGGTCCTTGTCCCGGTCTGCCCGCCGGAGGAAATGCTGGAGCAGCTGAACGCAGATATCGTCAAAGTCGGAGAACCGCTGGAAAACAGCGGGTCCATGAGTCTCCGGGTCAACATGCTGAATGGCGAAGCCCCGGATGCCTGCCAGTTCCCGGTGTTCACCAGCCGGGAGGCTATGGAGAACGGCCCGGCCGCCTCCTCCATGGAATTGCCCCTTCAAACGGTGGTGAAGATGGTGCTGGACGGCGACAACTGCGAGGGCATTATCCTCAATCCCTTTGGCCAGGCGCTGTTCCTTCCCAGACAGATGCTGGAGCCGCTGTCGTATGTCAGACCGTCTTCCCGCATCTACCTCATGGAGGCAGACATTACCAAAGTGGGCGCGGATGCCATTGTCAACGCGGCCAACCGGACGCTGCTGGGCGGCGGTGGTGTGGACGGCGCCATTCACCGCGCCGCCGGGCCGGATCTGCTGGCGGAATGTCGCGGTCTCCACGGCTGCAGCACCGGCGAAGCCAAGGTGACCGGCGCGTACCGGCTGAATGCGGACTGCATTGTACACACGGTCGGCCCCATTTACAGCGGCAGCCCGGAGGACGCAAAACTACTGGAACAGTGCTATAAAAACAGCATGGATGCGGCATGGGAGTGTAATTGTCAAACCGTTGCGTTCCCCTCAATCTCCACCGGCGCGTATGGGTATCCCATTGACAAGGCGGCGAAAATCGCGCTGCGCACCGTCCGAAACTGGCTGTGGGAGCACCCGGATACCTTCATGGATGTGTATTTCTGCTGTTTCAGCAAGGCCGACCTGATGGAATACCAGAACGCCATAATTCAGCTTCCAGATGTCCCACCAGATGTCAGGTGGACAAACAAAGGCGTGGATGCCTCCGAAAAGGAGGATTACAAAACAGCCGTGCGGTATTTTAAGCGTGCCGCAGCCCGCGGCGACTCGGTTGCGCTGAGCAATCTGGGAATCTGCTATAACCTTGGACACGGCATTACAAGGGACAGAGAAGAAGCACGAAAATGCTGGGTGAAGGCAGCGGTCCAAGGAGATGTAGTCTCGATTTGCCAATTGGGAGATTTTTGGATCACTGAAAGTCTGGAGAACAGGACGGACTTGAGTAAAGCAATCGAGGAAGCTTGGGTGTTTTATCGCACAGCGTACGATTTATGCCAAGCGGGAATTAACAGAGAAGATTATCCAAATGTCTGCCTGCGGTATCTGCGTTACGGCGAAGGCCGCCTGAGCCGCCGCGAGCTGGCCCATCTGGCCGGGGAGGCCGTGGCAGGCTTCCAGAAACGGCTGGAGGAGGGCGATCCTTTCGCAGAAAAGGCTCTGGAAGAAGCAAAAGAGTATTGCCGGAGGTATTGCGAAACATGACAAGCCGGGCGGATGACAGGGGCAGAAGGAACGGAAAATGGCTGACATGCGTATGCCGTGCTTCGTTTGCGTTCTGGAGAAGTCGGAGTCACCTTTCACGAAAATGTCACATGTTTTTTCTTCTGTACTGCTGACAAATCCTGCCGAAAGTGTTATACTATAATTGGTACCTTGAAAACAGAATAGACGTAACTATCCGAAAAGGATAGATGTCCACAGAAGTGTCCACCTCCACCGGGTGGATGGCACAGGAAAGAAGTACAAGAATGCAACCTTTCCGATTACCTTTGGCTGAGTATTGCCGGCAGAAGGTAGAACAAGAAGACACGCCCGTGCCTTATGAGAGAGGGTACGGAAGGGCAGAGAATAGAACCTGGCCTATGGGTAAGGCATATCCCGCGCAGCCGAGAGTGCAGCGGCTGGTGGACGCAACAAGGGAATCGGGAGCTCACCTCGAAGTGAGACCCGTCCAGCGGAAGAAAAAAGCTGTTACGATGCGGCTTGCTCTGAAACTGGTGATCGAATGGAACAGTAGAAAGCCGAACGGCATCATGATGTGACAGGAGCCGGCAGGAATCCGGCACCGGGTGATTTCCATGAGATCAGAAGCGGCAAAATCCTATGTACGATGCAATACTTTGAGCAACCCACGACCGCCTGGCGCAGGCGTAAAATGCGCACTGAAGGACGGAAATACCGTTCAATCGGGACCGACATGATGGAGTCCCGCCATGAACAGGCCATAGAGCACTGTTCCTGCAAAATGTGAATTTGAAAACAGTTGCGGGAGGAGTGTACCCTTTTTTAAGGAAACGGCAGGTTTTCTGTACCGGAAATGATGAAAAAAGTGAAGGTCAACCTTTATTTGTTGAGCCGGACTTTGTGAAGCAAAGTCCGGCTATTTTTTTTGAAATGAGGAATCGCGTTCAAGGACAAACCATACAGGCAGCGAACGGCGTACAGAAAACAGTACGCCGTTTTTTTATTGCAAAATCCGTCAAGGGGGTGGTGGCAATGACCCGATAAACAAACAGACCGAGGAAGAACCGTGATTTTACAGACAAGGGAGGTACAATGAGCAGAACAGAAAAAGCCAATCAGCCGGAGTGGCTCTCCGGGCAAAAAATCAATGAAGCTGTGTTTGTTTCGCAGTTTCTGCAGCGGCATCCCATGCTTTGCTGCAAGGGCGTCCTCTACGATGAAAACGGCATTGTTCCGGAGGAGGATGCCATCCAGAAAGAAATCTACGAATTGGTGAAAAACCATGTTGCCACCGGCCTTGCCAACAAATGCCGCAAGCTGCTGGAGGCCATCCGGCTGGCCTGCCGGACCGAAGAACTGCCGATCCAAACGGACCGGATTCATGTGGAAAACGGAACGCTGTATCTGGACGGACGGTTCGAGCCGGTCCGGGAAATCTGCCGCAACCGGCTGACGGTCCGGTATGATCCTGCCGCGCCGCTTTGCAGTCACTGGCTGAATTTTCTGATTCAGCTGCTGGAGCCGGAGGACATTCCTGTGCTGCAGGAGTATCTGGGGTATCTTCTCGTTCCCACCAACAGGGCGCAGAAAATGCTGATGATTCTGGGGCGGGGCGGCGAGGGAAAATCCCGCATCGGCCTGCTGCTGCGCGCGATCTTCGGATCGAACCTGTACGTTGGCAGCATCCAGAAGCTGGAGAAAAACCGCTTTGCCCGTGCGGATTTGGAATCCATGCTGGTCATGGTGGATGACGATATGCAGATGTCGGCGCTTACCGAAACCAGCACACTGAAAACCATCATCACGCTGGAAGGTAAGCTGGATCTGGAGCGCAAGGGCCAGCAGAGCTATCAGGGGGATGTCTATGCCCGGCTGCTGGCGTTTGGCAACGGCTCCCTGCAATCGCTGTACGACCATACCGACGCGTTTTACCGCCGCCAGCTGATCATGGTGGCAAAGCCTGTCCATCGGCAGGAAAACGACCCGAACCTCATCGACCAGCTGGTGGCCGAGAAGGAGGGAATCTTCCTCTGGATGCTGAAGGGGCTGCGCCGGCTGATAAACCAGAAATTCCAGTTCACCTCCAGCCCGCACATGACCAGCAATCTTCAGCAGGCCATCGCGGAAGGCAACAATGTGGTGGAGTTTTTGCAATCAGAAGGGTATCTCCGTTTCGTGGAGAGGGACGCCAGCGCCACCAGCAGAGAGCTGTGCAGCTGCTACCAACGCTGGTGCAGAGACAATGCGGTAAAACCGCAGTCCGATAAAACCCTGATCTCCTATTTGAAAGAGCACAGCGGGGAATACAATGTGGTTTACACCAACAAGATCCCCATTGGGGGAGGGCGCACCGCCCGCGGATTTCTGAACGTTGGCGTGGAAGATCCCGGCTGGGACGCGTACACTTGAAACACCGAAAAACTACTCGCGAAAAAAACGCGTAAGAAATTTGGGGCAAAAAGATGTCCTCGAGCAAAAACGATTCTCTATCGTTGAAAATTGCGAGGGCGAAGTGTCCCGCACGTGTCCCGGAGGACACGAAACGGGATATTACGTGTCCCAAGTGTCCCGCACGTGTCCCCGGAATCGAAACGGAGAACGGTTCTTTGTTGAGTTTGGTGATACCATTTGGTGTGGGATTCTGATATGGTTGGGGCAGAACAACAGAAGGAGGACGAGCCAATGAAGCTGCCAATAGAACAGTGTCCCTGGTGCGGCGGCCGGGAATTCGTGGTGGGGTATCAGAACTACGAAGCCATGATGACCTACACGCCGCAGGGCTTCGCTGGAAAACGAATCCAGCACCTGCTCTGCAAACAGTGCGGTATGGTGCTGGCCAGCAGGGTGGCGGACACGTCAAAGTATCAGGATGCACGGAAGGTTTGGTAAGAAGAGCGGACGCACAGTGCGCTGTGCGTCCCCGCTTTTCCGGGAAGGGCGGAAAAAGGGCCTCAGGTCACCACTTTGGCTCCATGGGCAGGCGGGTTTTCTGACGAAACAAGGTCGTATTTTTCCAAAAGGTCACCACAATGGAGCTAAGATTTCGCCGGATGCCGCCAAAAGGCCGGTTTGGCTCCAATTTGGAGCTAAGTTGGTGCGCTTTCGTCACCAAAAATGACCGGGTTTGCCCTGTCCGATTGTGAAGCAGGAGAAAGCAGCGTGTCATTTTGGTCCCCACGCTGCCCGCACACCGGCCCGCAATGCGGCCCGGCGGGGATTCAGGTGTGTTTCATTTTGGAGGAATTGGTCGCTTTTCAAAAAATAGTGTGTCATTTGGGCCAAAATCGACAATAAAACAACGAAATAACGGGAAAGAGAATGTATCAGAACAGGAGGTGCTTATGGCAAGCATTAAAAAACTGAACAATCGCAAGTATAAAATTACCGTCTCGAATGGTTACCGTCCCGACGGTCGGAAAATCTGCCGCTCGAAAACCATTCAGGTTCCCAAATCCGTTGCGCCGCGGGGCATTCAGCAGTATGTTGCCCACGAAGCGGAGGAACTGGAACGAACCTTCCGCGACGGCTACTCGGAACAGGCGGAAACTCCCTTCGGGGAGTACGCCCGCCGCTGGATGGCCCGGCAGCATCATCTGAAGCCTTCCACGGTAGCTAACTATCGTCTGATGCTGGAGGCCTGCTGCGAAGTCATCGGGAAGATTCCGCTGTGCAAGCTGCGTCCGCTGACCATCGAGAATCTGGTGGAGCAGCTGCGCCAGCGCACCACCCGCACCGGAAAACCTCTCTGCGAAAATACGGTGCGCAAATACCTGTCCGCCGTGTCGGCGGTGCTCAGCGACGCCAAACGCAACGAACTGATTGCCCACAACCCGGCCCGCATGGTGTCGCTGCCGCCGCTGGAACGTCCCCGTCAGGCGATCCCCACCATGGAGGAGATGCGCAGCTTTCTGACTGCCGCGATGGAGGAACCGCTGGTTTACCGTGTGTATTTTTTCATGGACCTGATGACGGCGGCGCGCCGCGGGGAGCTGTGCGCGCTCACCTGGGCGGACATCACGGAGCACACCATCACCATCTCCAAGTCCCGCAGCTACGTCAAGGGCATGGGGCTGGTGACGGGAACCACCAAGAACGGCAGGGCGCGGGTGCTGAGCAACTGTGAACTGCTGGTCAGCCTGCTGAATGGTCTGCGCATGAGCTACGAGTGGAACGGCATCACCGTCACGCCGCAGACGCCGGTGTTTCTGAACCGGCAGGGTAAGCCCCTCAATCCCGACACCTTCTCCCGGCGCATTCGCAAGGTCTATGACCGCTGCGGCTTGTCGGAGCAGTATCACCTGCACACGCTGCGCCATTTCGCCGCAACGCTGTGGCTGCAAAGCTCCATCAGCAAGCAGGTGGTGGCGGACGCGCTGGGCCACGGGGACACCGCGTTTCTGGAACGCACCTACTGCCACCCGCAGCTGGAGTCAAAGCAGCAGGCGGCACAAAAATCCATGCAGCTGGTGCAGTCCAACACCAACTTGATCAATCGCGCCAAAGGTGTGGAGCAGTGCTTGTCCATTTGGTAGAATCTTCGATAAAACGATAGACTTTCCCATTGCTTTGGAGTATGATGTCGTTACTGAAACCAGCGCAGCAGAAAGGAGCGCATCAGCAATGGCATCCATACGAAAACGAGCCGAAAACAGTTATCTGATTGTTGTGTCCATGGGGTACGATTATCAGGGAAAACGCAAAAAGCCTGTTCAGAAAACCGTTCATCCGCCGGAGGGGCTGACCCCCAGGGCAAAGGAGAAATGGCTGAATGAACAGGCTTTGCTGTTCGAGAGGGAAGTGAAAAGCGGCCCGGAACCAAAGGACCGCAGCATCACCTTTGCCGCCTATGTGGAGCACTGGAAAAAGGACATCATGCCGGAAAAGCTGTCCGTCAGCACCCAGCGCCGCGCCCAGCAGGATCTGCAGCGGATCCTGCCGGAGCTGGGCAGGGTCAGAATGACCGAGCTGGACCGCCCCAAGGTGCGGGAGTTCTGCAACAAGATGCGCAAATCGCCCAGCGCCAAGGGCGGCATCATCTCGGAACGGACGGTGTCGGGCATCCACTCCACACTGTGCGGCATCCTCAGCGATGCGGTGGAGGAAGGCTACATCAGGGACAATCCCGCATGGCGGGCCTTCAAGCCGAAAACCAAGCGCAAGGATATCTACGCCGCTGATGAGGATCAGGCCAGACAGCTGATCGAAGCGCTGGAGCAATGCAGCATCAAGCATGAGACCTTTTACAAGCTGGTGCTGGCCACCGGGATGCGCCGCGGCGAGGCCTGCGGCCTGACCTGGAGCGACATTGACTGGCGGGAGCATTCGGTGCATATCCACCGCAACGTGGTGAAGGTATCCCACATGGATACGGTGGTAAAGGAACCCAAAACCCGCGCCGGTGACCGGGTGGATTATCTGTCGCCGGAGATGATCAGCCTGCTGCGGGAGTATCGGACCTTCTGTGAGGAACACTGTCTCAACTACTCGCTGCGCCCGCTGAGCGAGGAGGACTTCCTGTTCCGGCGGGACAACGGCCTGCCTATGACGCCCAACAGCTTTACCTACCGGTTCAAGCTGATTCTCAAGAAATACGGCCTGCCCCCGCAGCTGACCATCCATAGCCTGCGCCACACCTGCGCCAGCCTGCAGATCGCCCACGGAGTGGATGTACGCACCGTGGCGTCCAATCTGGGACATTCCCAGACCAGCACTACGCTGGACATCTACGCCCACGCTTTCGATAAACAGCGCCGGGAGTCCCAAAAGACGCTGGAGGATGTGCTGGGGATCTGAAACAAACACCCCCGCGCCCGAAAGGACGCGGGGGATCACTTTTCGGCAGAGGAACGGGAGCAACATGGATGGTCACCTTTTCTGGGACTCACCGGAACCCTTTGAGTAGGGGCTCAGATCCAGAAACAGCTTTTTCAGTGCTGCCGGGTCATCACATTCCCGGAACAGATACTCCAACAATTCTTCCTGCCGGGCCTGCCCTAACGTAAGCCGATACAGGGACAATACTTTGATCAGACGTTCATAATGGATCCCGTCCCTGCTCATGGGATACATGGGAACGATGCGCTCTATTTTGACCTCCTGCTCTTCCCCAAAGCACCAGAACGGCACCAGATCAGACTGCCCGGGCTTTTTCCCGGCCTGTGCAGCCGCAAACATTTCTGTCCAGACATCATTTTCAAACTGGATAGAGCCATATTTCCGGGCAATATTCTGCCGGATGGCCAGACACTTGAAACGGTTGACTCGTCCTTCCCTCTGTTCCAGATCAATGGGATTTCCGGGCAGGTTCCAGTGCATGATTTTCCGGCAGTATTGATGGAAATCCAGGCCTTCCTGCCCAATGGAGGTGGAGGCCAGTACAAATGGCCGCAGCGGGCTGTTGAATGCGCCCCGGATGCTGTTTTTCCGGTCAGCCTTTTTTTCGTCGTCACCATCGGTGACAAAACCGACCGCATAATGGGCCCGCATCAGATTGCGCTTGCGCTCACCATGGATCCTGCTCTGAAAGGTGCGGAAGGTGTCTACCTCATAGGATGCGGTATGGATACGCAGGTCATTCAGCATGATGTTCTGCACCCTGCCGTTTCGGGTGGCCTCGTCGGTGAAACCGACGCTCTCCCGCACCAGATGAAGATATTCATCGAACATGGCCTGAAAGCAGCCATCTTTGCAGTACAGAAGCACATCCTGCCAATGGGTGTTGTCATCGGCTTTCTTTGCATGGTATTGATCGGCGGCCAGTTCCACAATGGCGGTGGATTCGGTGGTGTTGAATACATTCAGAAATACCTTCGCCAAGGAGGTGGCGTACCCCACGTTGCCGCCGTTGGAGCGGTAAATGCAGACGGCGGGAGAACCCAGCACCATATCCGTCAGCGTGGCGATCAGGTCCTCCGGCATCCGGCCCAGCTCCAGCCTGTCCCCCAGACTGATATACTGCTTCAGGCGTTCCAGATGTGCCAGAAACGCTTTGTTTCCCCGGTCACTGCTGAGAGCGTCCTCCACATCGCTGCCGGTGCTGTGCAGGGAACGCTCCAGTTCGGAAACCCAGCTGTTTACAAACGCTGCGCCATCCATCAGCATGGGTGCCAGATAGTACCACCGTGCGTCCTCCGGCCCGGCGGTAGTTTTCTGGTATGGTCTGAGCGTCTCCAGTCTGGCCCGCAGCCCGGTTCGGATCTGCCGTTCGATGTCCGCAAGGCTCATCCGGGCATTCATGGCGGCAATGGGCTCGTACAGAGAGGACAGTGCGGCGGAAGGATACAGCAGACAGAATAAACTCATCCGCTGGGGTTCTCCGTTGAACAGAGAAAATTGCAGGCGATGGTAGGGGTAGCGATACTTTGACGTGTACCGAAGATTCTTTTCCTCCACGCCCTGGGCTTGCCGGCCCAGCCGTCCCACGGTGCGGCGCTCCGCTTCATAGGAGATCAGGGACCCGATCATTCTGGGAACCATCTCCCAGGCGGAGAACACCAGAATTTTGGAAAAGTTGTGGCTGTTGCGGTAGGCTCCCTGCAAGGTATAATAGGGTCTGCTGGGCGGCACCCAGAGATACAATTCCGCGCCGCCCTCAAAGGCGGCCTCTTTCAGCTTTTCCAATCGGGCATTGACGGCGGGAAGTTTCCGGTAGGCATTTACCTGACGGGGATTGACCCACAACAGATCGTTGGCGGCGGCATCAGTTTCCTCCGGGTGCGCTTTGAAATAGGCTTCGATGTTCTGCTTCACCTTGTAATTTGCGGTGAAGGACAGAACATAGGGGCAGCTTTTCACATAATCCGGAGGAAAAGCGGAATGGGAGCCCGTCGCTTTCAGCAGATTCCCGGCGGCCAAGTAGGAGGCAATATCCAGTTCTGTCACGGTCAGCGGATGCTTTACGCTGCTGTCATCGGTGTAATCGCCGGAATCCATCACAGAGATGCGCTCGGTGCGGCACACCCCGGCATACATGGCATCCTCCGCGGCGTGCTTTACCTGAATCAGGGCGGCACTGCCGGCGGACATCTCATGCAGCGACACGGAATAATCCGACCAAACCCGGTGAAATTCCCGGGAATGTCCGGCGAACAGAAAATCCATCACCTGCAGAAATTCCGAGTAATGCTCGTCCATCTGCGCATCATCGATTTCCTCCAGCGTGGAATACAGTTTGTACGGCGTGGCGGACAGCAGCAGGATCCGGGTGTCCCCGCCGCCCAGAAACTTCCGGGCGAGGATCCCGGTCTCGGACTCCTGATGGGAGTTCAGCAGGAATTTGAACCGCTGGAATTCGTCCATGATGACCAGATCGGGGTTCAGCATTCCGGTGCTGATGCGGGCAAACATGATGCGCAGGGCGTTCAGGATCTCCACATCTTTGTAGGGGGAGGTCCCGTTTTCACGCTTGGTCAGATGCTCTGTCAGCCTTGCAAGGATCGGCCGCTCCCGGTCATAGTCATAGATGCTTTGGATCACAGAGGCGGGATAAGCGCCCTGCGTTTTCTTTTCGCAGGAGATCACCTTGCTTTCGTACCAATCCTTTGCCCAGCCGGTCCAGGCGCTTGCTGCGTAATAGATAAAGAATTTTTCCAGCTGCTTCCGGTGCGCCGCAAGCTCGGGGACACGGGTCAGAATGGCAAACATCAGCGCCCTCTCGCTGACGGTACCGCCGCCGTTGGTCATCTGGAAGGAGGTGCCGGGGGTCAGGGGGATCAGCTGAATAAAGCCTTCCCGCAGGGCTTCATCGGATTCCTGCTCGGCAATTTTCAAATGGAGCATGGACAGCCGCGTGTCGGATACACCCTCGATCCGGGCAGAGTCCGACACTTTCAGTTTTTGGATATTCTGGCCGGCAATGCTGGAATTGGAGCAGATGTAAACCACCTTCAGAAGGTCGTCGCCCTCCTCCAGCCGCAGGCGGGCTGTTTTCACAATGGCGCCCCGGGCCACCAGCGTCTTTCCCATCCCCACCTCATCGGCAACAAGGACTCGGTTTTGCCCATGGCGGAACAGGTAGTCGACCCGTTCCACCGTTGCGCGCTGGAAGTCCTTCAGCCCCTGCATGGTCCAGGCTTCCACCGCGTCGATCCTGAATTTTGCCATATGCAGCCCCTTATTTCAGCCTCAGTGTTTTCCTGAATGTGTCATACAGCTCCCGGAATTCTCCGGGGACGATGTCTTCTTTGGTGATCATTCGCAAAAGATACCCGATCTCGCGGAGCTTTTCCGGCTCCTCCAAAGCGGTTTTCAGCATTTTCTCATACAGTGCGGGCAGACTGTCATGACTGTTGTTCCAGCTGCCGGTGCCGCCTGCAGGCCGTTCCTCCAACAGAGAGAGCAGATAGCTGTCCTCCAGAACAAACGCCACATATTCCACAAAAGTGCGCTTGTCCTTGACCACGCTGTTCACAATGGCGTTTTCCCGGTCGGCGGGGATCCCTGTGGTGGGAACCATGAGAATACGCTCCACAGCCATCTCTCCGTCGGAAACTCGCAGCATAAAAAATTCCGAGACCTGAAGCAGGTCCAGCTGCGGAAACAGCATTTCATTTTCCAGCGGCAGGAGAACATTGCGCCGGAACGGCCTGATGGCAAGGGTGCCCTCCGGGAGATGCCCACTGATGGAAAGAGAAACATCGTATTTGCCCTCCCGTTCCGTGACGGCGGCTTGCATCGGCAGACGGCAGACCGTCTTGATGATCTGTTCCAGCCGGTCGGCGGTTTCCAGCCGGTCATCGGGGATGGGATCTGTCACCTTGGACAGCTCAAAGGGATTCTGCGGGTTATCCGCTGCGCCGCAGAACAGGTCCCGGAGCAGCGCTTCGCCCTGATAGTACCTGCTTTTGGTGCGCAGCCGAATCATCATTTCCACGTTGCGATTCACTGCGGCCTGTGTCGCGTTCATGGAACCAAGGTACAGATCCACATCGGAATTCTTCCTTCGCAGATAGAGTTTCCCGTGAATGTCCTGATTCTGTTTTTCGGCGGTATCATCAGAGACAGCTTCCTCGCCGTCCACGATGTCATCTTTCAAAGTATAGATCCGGAATTCACTGCACTGCCCGGCGGTGATCTTGGACAGCTCGGATTTCCGGGTGATCAGCGTGCGGGTGGCTCCGGTCAGTGAGTATCCGGACTGATTCCAATGTTCGATGAGACTGCCGGAGACAAACGGAGAAACCGCCACCAGTTCATGAAAACGGCGGCAGAAAAGCGGGTCCTGATGCATATTGCAACCGCCGGGGCCGATGCCCAGCGGCATGATCTCAAATTCATCACCGAACTCCTTGCTGCCGGTGGTAAAACATACCCCCGCCAGCGCGTCACGCAATGTGCGCAGAGCGCTTCGTTTGGTGCGGGCGTTCTGCACCGTGGGCCTGACCTGTGCCCGCAGAAAGTCCAGAAACGCCATCAGCGGCTGCGTTTTTTGTGCTGTTCCGGCGGTTTTGGAGCTATCCATCGCAAAGCTGACATCCCAGCTTCGGTCAAAGGTCAGATTCCTGCTCAGAACCGCAAACCGATAGTGAAACTCGCCCTGCCCGTTGACATATTGGAGCAGCCATGTCTTAGGGTGGAAGGCCGGATACTGCCGGCCACCCCGCCCTCGGGGCAGCGCCACCGGAACAAGGATCTTTTCCAGCAGCAGGCTCAATGCGCTGGGCGTGCCGGGCATTTTGATCTGCCCCGCTTCGCAGAAGACCAGCAGCTTTTCCGATACTTTCTGCAAAGCATTCAGCGTGCTCACCGGGTTCTGAAGCAGGGCACTGTCGGTCTCCCCGGCCAGACCAAGGGACAGACATACCGCTGTCAGCGCCTCCAGATCCAGAGAATAGGTGGTGCCGACGGCAAAATGCAGCGTATAGCCATCCGGCGGCAGCAGCAGGGAACTGTAGCTCACGCGGTCCTTTGTGTCATTGGTCCTGAACATGGGCAGCCCCCTCTCCCCGGCAAATATCCAGAATGATGCGTTTGGCGCTGGGAAAGCGGTAATCCAGCCATCGTCCGCCGATCCACGCATCGTTGGCAAAGTCTTCCCGCCTGCAAAGCTTGGCCCGGCTGCGGCTCTTGATCTCAATTTCCCGCTCCACCAGGATTCTGTCTGCGGTATCTGTATCCCCCGCCAGAAAAGCGGTCTGCAGATTGGTCAGGAACCGCCGCAGACGAAAGTTGGAGATGTGAAGCGTTTGCAGCACATCGTCAATTTCCACCGCCATCATGTGGGGCATGTTGTCTTGTATCCGCTGCCATTCTGTCACCGCGTCCCGGTTCTGGCCGTTGGAAAGGAGAAAATTATAGCGCACACGGGCAGCGTACACCAGACGGTTGAAATCGCAGGCCAGCGCCATGGTGCGGCGCAGCTCCTCCGGCACAGAATCACGCAAATCTTCATTGATCTCTTCAAAAGAGCGGTATTTTGTCACATCGACACGGTTGCGGAGCAGATACCCCAACAGGGAGGAAGGAACACGGGTTTCGATTTTCTGCCGTAGAAACGCTGCTTCCGTAGGTGTCAGATAGATGGACAGACCGGTACGCCAATCCGAATAGTAGTCATCCGGCACAGAGAACAGCTGCGCTGCTATATCCCTGCCGGCATCTGCGTCATCCCGTTCCGCATCGGAGGCATCGTTCCGGTTGCCCATCGCAGCAGCCTGCGTTTGAGTCCGCAGCAGAAGCGAGGTTTTCAAAAGTTCCGGAATCGTCAGATTCTGGGTGCAGATTCCATAGGTACGGATGCCGTTCCAATAAATGCTGGAAGGTTTACGGGCTACCCAGCCTTTTGGCAGCACCCGCTGACCGATGATGCCCTCCTCCCCGGGGCAGTTCTGCATCAAGCGGATGCCGCATGCCTTTTCTTCCTGGTCAATTCGGCGCATTATTTTGTGCAGATCGCTGCCGTACCGGCCTTCTGTGGCTTCTTTCACCACATAGGGAACGATCAGAAAATATTTTGCGCTGGTCTGAACGGTGGAGGTTCCGGGAAAGAACAGGTTCGCAAAAGCGTCACGAACCAGCCCGATGCCGATCTCGTCCACTGCACCCTGCTCCTGCAGCAGATTTATCACATCGAGAACCTTTTCTCTGTCCTGTCTGGAAAAATCTACCCATCCCAACTGCATTCCGGCACCACCTCCTGTTTCTGTGGGGTCTACTCAGCAATTCCCCAAAAGATCGTAAAATGGAGTCTCTTACCTATCATTGTATTTCCCGGCACAAAAATGTCAATGACTATTTTTCCGGTGAACGGAACGCGCCCTTGAAACGCGCAATCCCCGCGCCCGAAAGGACGCGGGGATCGTGGGTGAAACGAAGGGTCATGGATTGACTTCTTCTGTCAGTTCCAGCATCAGTTGTGCTCCCAACTGTAAGCCAGCCAGAAAAGCGATCTGCTCATGTTCTGCACATAGGGAGTTTACCGTAGAAAACACGGCGTCTTTTTGGCGGTATGTCAGTCTGCCCAAAGCATCGTTCAGTGTCCCATCAAGCTGGCGTGTTTTGTCGTTGCTCATAATATGGGTTTCTGAGTACATCTCATAGAGAGCGTTCAATACGGGCTGGACACAATCCTCATGGAATTGAATAGGGTGTTCAGCCAGATACCGACGCCATCCGTTAAGGGAAAAATCCATATCCATTACCGTCCTTCCAAAGTTTGTGTGATGGTACCTCTGTTTGAACGGTTTGGCAAGAGGGTATTATGCACAAAGATGGAACGATGCGATTGGTAACAAAATGATCGGGATGAAAGAATGGAAATGTCTTTTGGCAGTATTTTGAGTTTTGAAATCTGCAAGGGAGATCGTACTTTTCTGACGGAGAAGAAAAACACTTTTCGTATGATTTTCAATGTGATATAATAAAAAACACGATAGAACCCTATGATAGAAAAGCGTACACTTCCTGTATGCCAATGCATTGAGAAATGAAAAAACGACAGGAGAGACATCATGTTAGGAGCGATTATCGGCGATATCGTTGGCTCCCGATTTGAAAGGAATAATATCAGGACGAAGCAGTTTACCTTTCTTACACACGAATGCTTTTTTACGGACGATACCGTAATGTCGATAGCCGTTGCAAAATCAATTCTGGAAAGCAGAAACATTGAGCAATTGGGAGACAACACTGTTCGCTGTATGCAGGAAGTTGGGCGGCCATATCCTGATTGTGGGTACGGCGGTTCTTTCTATAATTGGATGTATTCTGCGAAACCGGAACCATACAACAGCTTCGGTAACGGGGCGGCCATGAGGGTAAGTGCGTGCGGTTTTGCCGCTTCTTCTGTGGAAGAGGCCATTGCTATGTCCAAAGCTGTTACAGCGGTGACGCATAACCATCCGGAAGGTCTGAAGGGTGCGGAGGCTGTGACCGTGGCGCTGTATATGGCCAGAGAAGGAAAAAGTATTTTTGAAATCCGAGATCACATAGATCGTCATTACTATCCCATGGCTTTTACGCTGGATGGCATTAGAGACACGTACACATTCAACGAAACCTGCCAGAATACTGTGCCTCAGGCATTGATGGCTTTTTTTGAATCAGTTTCGTTTGAGGATGCTATTCGCAATGCCATCAGTATTGGTGGTGACAGTGATACTCTTGCGGCAATCACAGGGGGAATTGCGGAGGCGTATTATGGAATTCCTGAAAGCATTCGAAAACATGCGTTGACTTTTTTGGATGAACGGCTTTTGAAAATCCTGAATGAGTTTGAAGACCGTTATGGAATCTATATCGGAAAGGAAAATCGAAAGACTGTGAGTAAAATGAAGAACAAACAGGTCGTGAAGGAGAAGAATCCGATGTTGGATGCAGTTCTTGCAACAGAAAAAGCAGTTCATTCAGATGATATTCTGGCGGAAGAAACTTCTGCGAATCAACTATTCAATCATCTTTATGAGGCCTGTAATATCCTTCGTGGGCCCATTGATCAGGACGATTACAAAAGCTATGTGATACCGATTCTGTTTTTCAAGCGGATTTCTGATGTGTACGATGAGGAAACCGCAGAGAATGAGCAGAAGTACGGCGAGGATATTGAGTTTTATCCAGAGGATGAGCTTCACGCATTTGTCATTCCGCAGGGGTGCCATTGGCGTGATGTGCGCAATGTGAGTGAGGATGTTGGCAAGGCGATTGTCGATGCCATGATGGGTGTTGAGACGGCCAATCCGGACACATTGGCGGGGTTGTTTTCGTCCTTTGATGATGCAAACTGGACAGACAAAAACAAACTGACGGATGAAAGGCTGAAAAATCTGATTGAACACATGTCGTCGTTGCCTGTTGGCAACAGGAATTATTCGGCTGATGTGATGGGCGATGCCTATGAATATCTGATTAAGAAATTTGCGGACATGAGCAAAAAGAATGCCGGAGAATTTTACACACCACGTTCCATTGTCAGGCTTATGGTGCAGATGCTGCATCCAAAGTCCGGAGAATCGGTGTATGATCCGGCCTGCGGCACTGGGGGCATGCTGATTGAAGCAATCCGCAGTATGGACGATGTAAAACGTTCCTACGGGAAAATTTACGGTCAGGAGAAAAATCTGTCCACCTCGGCAATCGCCAGAATGAACTTGTTCCTGCATGGTGCGAAGGAATTCAAAATTGTGCGGGAAGACACGCTGCGCAAGCCGATGTTTCTTCATCATGGACAGCTGCAGCAGTTTGACTGTGTGTTGGCAAACCCACCCTTTGGTCTGGACCGTTGGGGCGCAGAAAGTTTTGCAAATGATCCGTATGGACGGAATCTTTGGGGAAGCCCTACGGATTCCAATGCGGATTTTGCCTGGCTGCAGCACATGGTCAAATCCATGCGGCCTGGAAGCGGCAGATGCGCGGTAGTTATGCCTCAGGGCGTTCTGTTTCATGGCGGGCGTGAAGGAAGCATCCGGCAGAAGATGATTGAGAGCGATATAATCGAGTGCGTGGTCACACTGGTCGGCAATCTGTTCTATGGTGCAGGCGTATCGGCATGTATTCTGTTCATGAACAATAACAAGCCGCTTGCGCATCGCGGAAAAATCTGCATGATTGACGCGACCGGCATTTACACAGCGCAGCGTGCCAAAAACATCATGACGGAAAAGGATACGGACGAGGTGTATCGCCTTTGGCAGAACTACACGCCTGTGATGGACAAATGTGCGGTTGTGGATCTGGAGACGATTGCCGCGAAAGGGTATACGCTGTCGGTGAATACCTACATCGAGAAAACACCCGTCGCTGCATTGGACCCGAAAAAGGTGCGCTGTGAATTTATGGCAGCTCTGCAGGAGGTCCGTGACAGTGAGGCCGAATTGAAAAAGCTGCTCCGGGAAGGAGGATACATCGATGGCTGAACGCATTACGATTGACGAACTGAAAAGCTATCTCTGGCAGAGTGCTGTTCTGCTGCGCACCCATATCGATGCAGGTGCCTACAAACAGTACATCTTCCCGCTGCTGTTCTTCAAGCGCATCTGCGATGTTTACGATGAAGAAACCGCCAAAGCGGAGGAGGAATACGGAGAAGATCTTGAATTCTATCCGGAGGAAGAGCTGCACACATTCCTTGTGCCGCAGGGACATCACTGGAACGATGTGCGGCAGGTGACGGAGGATGTCGGTGCGGCAATTGTGAAGGCTTTCCGCGAAATTGAGAAGGCCAACGGCGACAAAATGACCGGCATCTTCGGTGATGGCGCGTGGACAAACAAGAACCGCCTGCCGGACCGGCTGCTGAAGGATCTGCTGGAGCACTTTTCTTCCAAATGCCTGTCGCTGGCCAACTGCCCGGAGGACGAGCTCGGTCAGGGCTATGAATATCTGATCAAGCAGTTTGCCGATGACAGCGGGCATACCGCGCAGGAGTTCTACACCAACCGCACGGTGGTACATCTGATGACGGAAATATTGCAGCCCCAGAGCGGCGAATCCGTGTACGATCCCACGTGCGGCAGTGCGGGCATGCTCATCAGTTGCATTGCGCATCTCAAAGCACAGGGCAAGGAATGGCGGAATCTCAAGATTTACGGTCAGGAAATCAACCAGCTGACCAGCGCGATTGGCCGCATGAATCTGTTCCTGCATGGCATTGAGGACTTCCATATCGTCAATGATGACACGCTGAAAAACCCTGCGTTTATTGAGAATGGGAGACTCAAGCAGTTCGATCTGGTGCTGGCGAATCCGCCGTACTCCATCAAGCAGTGGAATCGGGGCGCTTTTGAGAACGACAAGTATGGACGCAACTTCCTTGGCACACCGCCGCAGGGGCGTGCGGACTATGCCTTTATCCAGCATATCCTCAAGAGCCTGAACCCTCAAACTGGGCGATGCGCAATTTTGCTGCCGCACGGTATTCTGGGCCGTGAAGATGAAAAAGGTATGCGGACAGCCATGATACAAGCAGATATGGTCGACTGTGTCGTTGGCCTCGGCAAGCATCTGTTTTATAATTCCGCAATGGAAGCATGCATTCTGATCTGCCGGGTTAATAAGCCTTCCTACAGAAAACATAAAATCCAACTGATTGATGCAAAAGAATTTGTTACGCGTTCGGGACAGGAAAGGTTTATTTCTGATGAGCATATTCATTTAATTGCTGACGCTTACCATAACTACTGCGATGTAGAAAAACTTTGCAAAGTGGTCAGTATTGATGATGTAGCTGACAAAGATTATTCTTTAACGATAACAAAGTACATTCAAGGAACATTCAGCTTCATCGAATGTGAAGCAGAGGATTCTTTTGAGGATGATCTTGATGCATGGACTTCGGCAGCCGATGAAATGCATGATATGTACAAAAGCCTCGTCGTGCTGATAGGAGGTCCTCAAGAATGAAAGTCAAGTTTTCCGATGTCGTTCGAAGGGCAAATACGAAAGAAGACCGATTTAACACAGATAAAGAGTTCTATGTTGGCGGCGAGCATATGATAACTGGGGAATATCTGATTACACGACGTGGAACCATTGCAGGCAGCAATATTGGACCAATGTTTTACTTTGGATTCAGAAAAGGTCAGGTTCTTTTAGCCTCCAGAAGTCCTGATTTGAAGAAGGCCGGTATGGTTACGTTCGATGGCATATGCTCTGAGAAAACATTCGTGATTGAAACAAAGGACGAGTCAGTCCTTCTCCAAGATTTCCTCCCAGCTATTGTCAGAAGTGAAAGTTTTTGGAAGTATGCGAATGACAACCAGAGTGGTTCGGTGAATCATTTTATTAACTGGACAACGTTTGCAAATTATGAATTCAATCTCCCCGACATCGAAACGCAGCGAAAACTATCTGCCCTCCTGTGGGCCATGGAGCGTACAAAAACTGCCTACAAAAACCTGATTGCTAAGACAGACGAACTTGTCAAATCGCAATTTATCGAGATGTTCGGCAGATGTCCAAAAGGAAGATTAGGTGATTACATTACGCAGATCAGAGGCGTATCGTATAAGCCTGCCGATTTAAGTTTGGCATTAGATGATGGACATATTACACTTTTGCGCGCCAACAATATTAACGGAAACCATATTGTTTTGGACGATGTTCAGTATGTAAGCAGAGCAAAAGTGTCAGAAGTACAAATTATCCAAAACAACGATATTCTAATGTGTGCTTCGAGTGGAAGCCTTGATCATGTAGGAAAAACGGCGCTTTGCAACCTTTCTGGCACATATACATTTGGAGCATTCTGCAAGCTTATCCGTGCCAGCGGAATGTTGCAAGCAGAATACATCGCATCGTATATGAACAGCGATGAATATCGAAGAACAATCATGGAGCTGGCGCAAGGAACCAACATAAACAATTTGCGGAACGAACACATAGATGAATTGCGTTTGCCTATACCAACAACTGAGCAGCAAATCGTTTTTGTAGAGCTTTTAAGACAGAGCGATAAATCAAAATTTGCGGCCCAGCAGGCCCTTGCTGACCTCACTGCAACGCAGAAAGCCTTGATGAGGCAATATCTCGGATAAATACAAACCTCACCCCAAAAATTACGGAGGGGTAAGGATGAAAAACGAATTGATTAACACCATCGAACAGGCCATGGCGGCCACCCTTACCATCGACCAGCAGCGCCTGCTGCATCAGGTGCTTCAGGAATCGATGGAACAGGTGACCGTCACGCCCGCAGACAACCAGCATAGAAACGAAGATTTGCTTTCTGCCTTCGTTGCCGCCAAACGCGTGGAGGGCTGTTCGGACCGAACAATCCGCTATTACGAAACGACGCTCAGAAAGGTGCTCGCGGCCATTCCCAAGCCGATTCCGGCGATCACGACAGATGATCTGCGCAGATATTTGGATCAGTACCAGCAGCAAAGTCATGCCGGAAAGGTGACTATCGACAATATCCGCCGCATTTTGTCCAGCTTTTTTGCATGGCTGGAGGATGAAGACCACATCGTCAAAAGCCCCGTCCGCCGCATCCACAAAGTGAAAACCACAAAAGTGGTCAAGACGATTTACTCGGACGAGAATCTTGAAGCCCTTCGGGATGGATGCCGGACTTTGCGTGATTTGGCTATGATTGATCTGCTTGCCTCAACGGGGATGCGTGTTGGAGAGTTGGTTCGTCTGAATCGAGCGGACATTGATTTTGCCAACCGGGAGTGCATTGTATTCGGCAAAGGAGCCAAAGAACGTACGGTTTACTTTGATGCCCGAACCAAGCTGCATCTGCGCAACTACCTGAACAGCCGGACAGATACCAACAAAGCATTGTTCGTGAGCCTGGATGCACCTCATCACCGCCTGAACATCAGTGGAGTGGAGATACGCTTGCGAAAGCTGGGCAGACAGCTTCATTTGGATCGCGTGCACCCGCATAAATTCAGACGGACCATGGCCACGATGGCAATCGATAAAGGGATGCCCATTGAGCAGGTACAGGTGCTGCTGGGACACTCCAAAATCGACACAACCATGCACTACGCGATGGTGAATCAAAGTAACGTGAAACAGTCACATAAGCGATTTATCGGTTGAGTGAGGAGTAAACCTGATGAAGGATAGTAGAATTGATTCAATAGAAATGATTGACTTGCTCAAGGAACTCTATGCAGACAGAGTAGGTCCGACAGTATTCTCTGTAAAGATGTGCCAAAACCAAAAGGATATATGGCTTTGCATTAAACGTAGGAAGCAAACGGTTATTGGTATTTTGGAGAGGGAAGAAATCATGGATTTGGGGTTCATTGTAGAAGAGCCTGAACATCCGGCATTTGAAGATGATGTACCTCTTTTCTCGCCAAAGAGGAATGTATATGATAATGCAGTCTTGTTTTGCAAGGATTCAGCAACAATTGAGCATGTAACAAGCATCTTTGAACAATGCTAAATCGCAATTTATCGAGTTGTTTGGTGACCCAGTTTCAAATGAAATGAAATGGCCTACTAAGCCAATGAAGAAAGTTGCTCCAGAATACAGACCTTCGATTCCAGAAGAAGATAATTACTGGTGGCTGAATCTTGATATGATAGAAAGCTATTCGGGACAGATTATCAGCAAAGTGATAGAGAAAAGGGAAAATATTGGAAATTCAACAGCTACTTTTGATAATACAATGGTTTTGTATTCGAAACTTAGACCGTATTTGAATAAAGTGACAGTGCCAGATGGATATGGTTATGCTACAACTGAGCTTGTTGGTATGAAGCCAGATGAAACAGTGCTGAATAAATACTTCTTGTTTAATTTGCTTCGTTGTGACCAATTTGTAACATATGCAAATGGACTGTCAGCAGGTGGGCAAATGCCAAGAATGCCAATGAAAGAGTTCAGGCAATTTGAATGTATTCTTCCTCCATTGGAACTTCAGGAACAGTTTGTTGATTTTTATCAACAGAGCGACAAATCAAAATTTGTCATTGAAAAAGCAGAAAAGTCGCTTAGCTGGCGACCATTTTTGGAATGTTTATGATATAATGTCCCTAACAACACTTTAGTGGAGGTAGCTTGCCATGTCTGCTAACTTTTCGGAACAACAGGTTGAGGATATGATTCTGGCAGGGGCAAAAGCCCAGGGATGGAAGTATTACGGCGCGGATCAGCTGCCACGGAAAGAGTCCGAGGTAATGGTCGAATCCATGGTGAAAGCAGCACTGATTCGCCTGAATCCGTGTATTGCCGAAAATCCTTCCCACGCAGATACGGTGATTTATCGACTCAGAGCGTTGATTTCTACTGTGCAGCCGCACGACCTCGTTACACAGAATGAACGGTTTAAGAAACTTGTGTTCGAGGAAAACTCCTTTCCATTTGGCAAAGATGGCCGTGCGGTGAGCATCCGGTTTTTTGATTACGACAATTTCGAAAATAATGAATTCGTAGTCACCAATCAATGGGTATATCCGCAGGCCCATGGCGGGAAACGTCTGGATGTTGTGCTGGTCATCAATGGATTCCCCGTTGCCATCGGAGAGATGAAGTCCCCGGTGCGTCCATCGATCAGTTGGGTCGATGGAGCAGAGGATATCCGGAAATACGAAAAGTCTGTTCCTCAGATGTTTGTCACCAACATCTTCGATTTCGCAACGGATGGCCGCAGCTTCCGTTATGGCTCTATTGGAGCGCCCGTGACCCTGTGGGGGCCATGGTATGCCGGTATTCCCCATGAAGAAGGCGACTTTGCCAAGGTTCAGACCAGCTTCGGCAGTATGGTACAGCATGAGACGATTTTGGATTTGTTCCGGTATTTTACATTGTTCTCCACGGATAAGCACAATCGCAAAATCAAAATCGTATGCCGCTACCAACAATATGAGGGAGCAAACCTGATTGTCAATCGTGTCAAAGCAGGCTATCCCAAAAAGGGCTTGATCTGGCATTTTCAGGGCAGCGGCAAATCTCTTCTGATGGTTTTTGCGGCGCAGAAACTCCGTATGATGAAAGAGTTGAACTCGCCTACGGTGATTATCGTCAATGACCGTATCGATTTGAGCGGCCAGATTTTTGGCACGTTTTCCATGGCGGATGTTCCCAATCTGGTGCCGGCAGACACCTGCGCAGAATTGACACACCTGCTGAAGGCGGATACCCGAAAAGTCATTATTACGAAAATTTTTGAGTTTGCCAAGGTCACGGAGCCACTGAATTACCGCGACAATATTATTCTGATGGTGGATGAAGCGCATCGGACGCAGGAAGGCGATCTGGGTGTACGAATGAGGGACGCATTACCAAACGCTTTCTTTTTCGGATTGACCGGAACGCCAATCAATAAACTGGACAAAAACACATTTGCAACGTTCGGCGCCATGGAAGACCGTACCGGATACATGAGCCGTTACTCTTTCGCGGATTCTGTCAATGACAAAGCAACACTGCCGCTTCATTTTGAGCCGGTTCCGGTCAAACTTCATGTGAATCAGGATGCCATTGATGAGGCCTTCAAGAAATTGTCAGATGATGCAGGCTTGACAGAGGAAGAACGCTCCAACATGGCGCAGCGTGTCCGAATGGCAGCAATTATGAAAGATCCGGAGCGGATCAAAGCAGTCTGTGAGCATATCGCAGAGCATTTCATGGCAAAAATCAATCCTAATGGCTTCAAAGCACAGGTGGTTTGCTATGATCGCGAGTGCTGCGTTCTGTATAAAAAAGAGTTGGACAGGCTGTTGGGGGAGACAACCTCAACCATTGTCATGGACACCAACAATGATAAAGCCGATGAATATAAAAAGTGGCGTCGTTCCCGTGAGGAAGAAGCCAAGGTTTTGGATGATTTCCGCGACCCCAATAATCCCTTGCAGATCGTAATCGTCACGAGTAAATTGCTGACGGGCTTTGATGCACCTATTCTGCAGGTGATGTATCTGGATAAGCCGATGAAGGATCATACATTGCTGCAAGCAATTTGCCGGACCAACCGTGTTTATGGTCAGGATAAAAGTTATGGATTAATTGTCGACTATATCGGTATTTTTGATGATGTTGCCAAGGCACTTTCTTTTGATGCGGGGTCCGTGCAAAAAATTATCACGAATATCGAAGCGGTAAAAGGACAAGTTGCAGCATTCGTAGAGGAGTGTCTGGGATTCTTTCCCGGTGTGGATCGCACGAAGGATGATTGGGAAGCGTTGGTGGATGCGCAGGCCTGCCTTCCTACGGATAAAGAAAAAGATACTTTTGGAGCAGCTTATCGGCGCTTGAACCGAGTGTGGAATGCTTTGTCGCCGGATGCTTGCTTGAATCCCTACAAGGCAGATTATAAATGGCTGTCCAAAGTTTATGACTCTATCCGGCCTACTGACGAAAGAGGAAAACTGATTTGGGCGGCCTTAGGGCCTAAAACCATGGAACTCATTCACGAAAATGTCTCTGTTGAAGAGGTCATTAAGGATGAGGATGTGCTGGAGCTTGACAGTAAAATTATTCAGAAATTCATTGACGGAGATACTTCCAAAGGAAAGCAGACCAAAAAGCTTGAAATAGATCTCCGGGAATTGATTCGCAAGAATATCAACGACCCTCGATTTGTTGCGCTGGGGGAACGATTGGAAAAGCTCCGTGAAGAACATGAAGCAGGGCTGATGAATAGTATTGAATTCCTGAAAGCGTTGCTTGCGTTGGCGAAAGATGCTGTCCATATGGAAAAGGAAACCGTTCCTGAACAGGAACAGGATCGGGGCAAAGCAATGTTGACAAAGCTGTTTGAAAGGGTCCGAAATAACAGCACACCGATTATTGTGGAACGTATTGTGAATGATATTGACGGAATTGTGAAAATCGTTCGTTTCCCTGGGTGGCAGGACACTTCAACAGGGAGAAAAGAAGTTAGCAAAAACCTTCGAGATGTGATTCTAAAAAAGTATCGCATCAAGGACAAGTCGGTGTTCGATGAAGCCTACGGATATGTTGAACAGTATTATTGACGCGTAGTAAAATGGCGTGTAGAAACATAGCAGTATTTGTGGAAGAATGGCATTTCAATGTCATCCATTACGCGTGAGCAGGTATTGGAAAACGCGTTGGCATCTTCCAGAATAGAGGGCTTTCCCGTCACGGAACAAACTCGAATGGACTGTCGGCGGTTCATGGAGGGAGAAGTCGATGCACGCACCCTCGCCGCCGAGATTCTGGAACAGCGCAAGACTACGCAGGAACAAGGAGAATATCGAAAATGAAACACCAGAGAAACAACAAAATCCGAGTGGCAACTGCTGTTGTGGCTGCGCTGATGGCCGCTTTGCTGGCAGCCTGCGGGGCATCGTCAAAACCGTCTTACCGGCAAATTACTGCCGATGAGGCCGCCCGGATGATGCAGGAGGAAACGGACTTTGTCCTGCTGGATGTACGCACGCAGGAAGAATACGCATCGGGACATATTCCCGGCGCAATCTGCATTCCCAATGAAACCATTGGAAGTGAGGAGATTCCCGAACTGCCGGACAAGGATCAACTGATTCTGGTGTACTGCCGCAGCGGCAACCGTAGCAAGCAGGCATCGCAAAAGCTGGCGGAGCAGGACTACACCAATGTGGTGGAGTTCGGCGGTATCAATGGCTGGACCGGCAACCTTGAGAAATGAAGACGGTGCAATGCGGAATGTGACAGAGCGCAAAAAGAGCGCCGAAACTTTCGTCTCAGCGCTTCCATGGATTAGGAAAAACTTTATGGCTGGTGATCAATGGAAGAACCACAACATTAAATGGCACAATCGAAGTATCAATCCTGCCCGATAAAGGCTGCAATCGCTTCCGCAGTCTGCCGGATTTGTTCCTCTCCTGAAATGGTGGGTACGCCATCGCCCTCCTGAGGCCCGTAGCTGCCAAATTGAGCGTGACAGCCGCCGTCCAGAATAAGCTCGGTGGTGTCTGCGGGAAGATTGACGCGATACTTTTCGTAGGATTCCCGGTTCATCACGCCGTCCTCCGAGCCGTAGACAGAGAGGACCCGCAGGTTTGTTTCGGAAAGGTCTTTTGTGGAGTAGGCAGCCAGCAGAATCAGGCCAGCGTAGTCCCCGGCATGGTCCGCGGCATAGCCTGCGGCCATGGCGCCGCCCAGAGAGTGCCCGGCCATGTACCAGTTGGTGACATCCGGGTGCTTTTCGGGGAGTCCATCCGCAGCGTTGGCGTCCAGCACCGCCAGATTGCCGGGCATCTGGACCAGCGCGCAGAGAATTCCGTTTTCCGCGCAGCTGCGCAGCAGGGGAGCATAGGCGGTGTACTCTACTTTGCCGCCGGGATAGAAAATCAGACCCACGGTGGGATTTTCGGGCACAAACCAAAGCACGTTCCCGTCCTGCTCGGTCTGTATACGGTCGGTCTGGCAGACTGCCGCCGCAACCGCAATTTCATCGGCGCGGTAGTAGTCTGACACATAAGCATAGCCGCCGATTCCGAGAAGGAGAAGAACAGCAAGACACAGGGAAAGAACGATGGATACTCTTTTCTTCATAGTAAAATCCTTAAGGCGACACCGCACAATTCACGGCTAACGCCTTGCGCACCGCTCCGACGGCTGCGGCACGCCATCTGCGTTGCAAAAATGCTCGATAATACACAAAGTATTATCTGCGCTTTTTGCTTAGCAGCTGGCATACCTCGCTCGCCGTATCGGCACGTAGAATTATGCGGTATTGCCTTAATAAAGTGATGAAATGAGAAGGCTGACTACGATTGTCCACCGGTTTAGTAGTCAAAAAATAGAGATTGATTCCTGAATTTAACAAATAAAATTCCGCGTATCACGTAGATACGCGGAATTTTGGTGCGGCTGACAGGATTCGAACCTGCGGCCTTTCGGGTCGGAGCCGAACGATCTATCCAGCTGAGCTACAACCGCACATCTATGAAAACCGGAAAATCCGGTTTTGCCAAAAGGAAAAATTAGTAGTCAAATAGTAGTCTGAAACCGAAGTATGCTACCGCCTGCATGAGAAGAAGTAGTCTGAAACAGGAGCGGGAAAATCCCGGAAATGAGCACAGGTAAGCGGTAAATGGGGAACCGCGCCGGACTACTGAAACGGCGGAGTTCTCTGACAGAGGAAATGCGTTCAGCCACGTCGGAGCCGAACGATCTATCCAGCTGAGCTACAACCGCACAATAGGCCTGTCATACAGGCAACATGGTTATTATAGCAGAAACGTTTGTAAAATGCAAACCTTTTTTGCAAAAGTTTCTGCCGATGCGAAAATCCCTTCAGGAATCGTGGGCAACGGAACGGGAAGCGCCGTCCGATGCGGCAAGATATTCCGCGAGGAACTGCGTCACTTCGCGGCGATAACGCTCCGGGTCGGCATAGCAGCAGATGGCGTGGGACGCGCCGGGGAAAGTCACCAGCCGCTTGGGGGCGGTGCAGGCGGCATAGTTGTCCAAGGTCATCTGGCAGGGGACGAAGTCGTCCGCCTCCCCGTGGAGGAACAGCACCGGCACCCGGCAGGCGGCCAGTGCCCGGCGGGCGTCGGCGGCATTGGGGTTAAAATGCCCGAACAGCACGGCGCCCAGCCAGCCTACAGTATAGCCCAGCCACACAGGCACGCCGGGCAGCATTTCGGGCATACATTTGCGCAAAATTTCACGCGGGGACGTATAACCGCAGTCCGCCACGATGGCTTTGACGGCATCGGGCAGGTTTCGGTCACTGGCCATCAGCACGGTGGCCGCGCCCATGGATACCCCCATCAGCGCCAGCGGCACGCCGGGCTGCTGGCCGGCGGCCCAGTGCGCCCACGCGGCGCAGTCGTCCCGCTCCCGGACGCCCATAGTCAGGCATTTGCCGCCGCTTTTGCCGTGGCCGCGTTGGTCTGCCATCAGCACATTGTACCCTGCCTCCCGGCAGAGCCAGAATGCCGCGCAGCCGTCCCGGAATGCCGAGCTGCGCCAGCCGTGAAAAAACAGCACCATCGGTGCGCCGTCCTTCTGGTGGTAGTACCGCCCGGCCAGCGGCGTGCCGTCCTGCGCGGTGATGGACACCTGCTGGCAGGGCAGCGCCTTCAGGCGGTCAAATTTTTCCTGAACCTGATCCAGATAGGTCGCCTGAGAGCAGCCGTCCGGGATGCCCGGCTCGGCGTGCTCCTTTTCGCCGGTGGCAAAGCCCATCAGATACAGCCGGTGGGAGACCGCTGTCAGCACCGCCAGCACCACCACGACCAGACCGAAAACCCACATAAAATTGCACTCCCTGTTCAATCTTTGATGGGATTATACCACAGATGTCAAAAAATGTAAAGCCGGAACGCCTTCTGTGCGCTCCGGGCCGTGTCCGGGGCGCTGCCGCACAAAAAAATTCCCTTGGGCAATCCCTTACAATTCACGGCTGACGCCTTACGCACCGCTTGGCGGGCATAAGGCCCGCCAGCCAGCAAAGCTGGCACGCTCGTTTGGTTGCAAGCCGCGTGCGGCTTGCATTTGGCGCTCCCCATTTTCGCTTGCGCTCAAATGTGGCCCCACGCGCCAAAACCCAAAGCTCCGACGAACGATGCGCGCCATCTGCGTTGCAAAAATGCTCGATAATGACGGGTTGCGGTGCCCGCATCGTGCTGCGCTCTGCTTGCACTCTGCGACCGCTGCCCCTGCTCCGGTTCGCTGCATCCGCCGCAGGCGGCGCTCACCTTCGCAGCACAAAGTATTATCTGCGCTTTTTGCTTAGTAGCTGGTACACCTCGCTCGCCGTATCGGCACGTAGAATTATGCGGTGTTGCCCTTGTAATTTTCCCCCGACCGTGGTATACTATCGGTATCTCATTTGGAAAAGAGGTTTTGACCATGTCTTTGTGGAAAGCGCTGCCTGCGCTGGCGATTGGCGCCGCGGTGGGTGCTGCTGCCTGGTTTTTGACCCGCGAAAAGAAGGAGCCTGAGCATATTGTGGGCCCGGAGACGGAGGTTGAACCCTCTGCCGCCGAGCCCGCTGCTGACGCGCCTGTGGAAGAACCCGCCCCCGCCGAGACTGCCCCGGAGACTCCCGAGCAGCCCGAGGCCGCGGAGCCTGCCTCCGTCAACCCGGTGGAGCTGGGCAGCGAGCCTGTCCCCACCACCGAGGACGGCAAGCTGGACGTCACCAAGATCGCCGATCCCGCGGACTTCGCGGATTGGAGCGAGACGGACTGCAAGGGTTAAGACTTCCAGACACTGTCTTTCAGGCGCAAACTGTGTGAATGCACAGCTTGCGCCAAATTTTTTTGTAAACTCTTTACAACTTCAATGCACTAAAGTATAATGGGACTATCTGTAAAAATGGGGTGGAATGAGGAATGAAATTGGATTTGGCAACCTATTCCGCGGCGGAACGGGCGACCTTCACGCTGCGGGCGCTGTACGAGCAGGCGGGCTGGCGGAAATACCGCTGCTCTCGGTTTGAGGAATACGCGCTGTACCAGCAGTACCAGCGGTTTCTGTCGGACGCGCAGGTGGTGACCTTCACCGATCTGGACGGCAAGCTGCGGGCCATCAAGCCGGACGTGACGCTGTCCATTGCGAAGAACGCCCAGCCCGCGCCCGGCGAGTGCAAGCGCTATTATTATAATGAAGAGGTCTGCCGGCCCAGCCGGGAGAGCCACACCTTCCAGACCATCCACCAGATGGGTCTGGAGAGCATGGGCGCGGTGGATGACGCCGAGCAGGCGCAGGTGGTGCGGCTGGCGCTGCAAAGTCTGGCGGCGCTGGAGGTGCCCACCGTGCTGGAGGTCAGCCACATGGGCTACGTCACCGGTCTGCTGGACGCCATCGGTGCGCCGGCGTCCGTCCGCCCGGCGCTGTTGGAGCAGCTGCGGGACAAAAACCCCCACGGCCTGCACGCCGCCGCGCTGGCGGCGGGGCTCAGCCCGCAGGACGCCGCCGCACTGTGCGATCTGCTCTATCTGCATGGGCCGCTGGGGGCCACCATCACGGCGGCCCGCGCCCATTGCCGCTGCGTCGCCCAGCGGGAGGCGCTGGAGGAACTGCAGGCGCTGCAGAACGCGCTGGCGGACACCGGCCGCGGCGTGCAGCTGGACCTGAGCATGTGCGATGAGCTGGACTACTACAACGGCCTTGTGTTCACCGGCTACGTGGCGGGCGTGCCCCGCGCTGTGCTGAAGGGCGGCCGGTACGATTACCTGATGCAGCGGTTCACCCCGGGTGCGCGGGCCATCGGCTTTGCGCTGTATCTGGACGAACTGGAGCGTCTGGAGGCCGCCCCCGCCGCCGAGACGGTGGACTGGCTGAACATCGCCCTGCCCAAGGGCCGCCTTGGCGACAAGGCCTACGCGCTGCTGGCCGGGGCGGGCTACCGGGCGGACGAGGACTACAACGACACCCGCAAGCTGGTGGTGGAAAACGCCGCCGCCAAGGTGCGGTACTTCCTTGTGAAGCCCAGCGATGTGGCCATCTACGTGGAACACGGCGCGGCGGACATCGGTCTGGTGGGCAAGGACATTCTGGAGGAATCCGGCGCGGACGTGTATGAACTGCTGGACACCCGGATGGGCCGCTGCCGCATGTGCGTGGCGGGGCCGAAGAACTTCACCGACGACGAGAGCCGTGCGCTGCGGGTGGCCACCAAGTTCGTCAACATCGCCCGCGCCCACTACGAGAGCGTGGGCCGGGACATCGACATCATCAAGCTGAACGGTTCCATCGAGCTGGCGCCCATTCTGGGGCTGTCCGACGTCATCGTGGACATCGTGGAGACCGGCACCACACTGAAAGAAAACGACCTGACCGTGCTGGAGGAGTTCATGCCCATCTCGGCGCGGCTCATTGCCAACAAGGCCAGCTATAAATTCAAATACCGGCAGCTCACCCGGCTGCTGGACAAGATGCGGGAGGCGCTTGCAGAATGATTCAGATTTATCAGTTTGACGCTTTGAAACCGGAGGAAATCCTCAACCGGGACATCCGCGCCGAGGCGGATGTGGAGGCCGCCGTGGACGCCATCATTGCGGATGTGCGCGCCCGCGGCGATGCGGCGCTGAAGGACTACGCCCTGAAATTTGACGGTGCGGCGCTGGAATCCGTGCAGGTGAGCCAGCAGGAAATTGACGAGGCCTTTGCCGCCTCCGACCCGGAATTCCTCAAAACGCTGGAAATGGCCGCCGCCAACATCCGCGCCTTCCACGAGCAGCAGGTACATAAAAACTTCGTGATGAACGACACCCCCGGCATCGTGCTGGGCCAGAAATACACCCCCATCGAGCGGGCGGGCGTCTACGTGCCCGGCGGCACGGCGGCGTACCCCTCCACGGTGCTGATGGACGTCATCCCCGCCAAGGTGGCCGGCGTGAAGGAGCTGGTGATGACCACCCCGGCGGGCAAAGATGGTAAGGTGAACCCCTCCATTCTGGCGGCGGCGTCCATCGCGGGCATCGACAAGATTTTCAAGACCGGCGGTGCGCAGGCCGTGGCCGCGCTGGCCTACGGCACCGAGAGCGTGCCCGCCGTGGATAAAATTGTCGGCCCCGGCAACATTTACGTGGCCACCGCCAAGCGCAAGGTGTTCGGCAAGGTGGGCATCGACATGATCGCAGGCCCCTCGGAAATTCTGGTGCTGGCGGACGGCAGCTGCAACCCGGCGTGGGTGGCGGCGGACATGCTCAGCCAGGCGGAGCATGATCGGCTGGCCAGCCCGGTGCTTGTCACCGACAGTGAGGAACTGGCCAAAGCGGTGCAGGCCGAGCTGGAGGTGCAGATCCCCCAGCTGCCCCGGGCCGCCATCGCCCGGGAGAGCGTGGACACCAACGGCAAGATCATCGTCACCGATGACATGCACAAGGCCATCGACGCGGTGAACATCATCGCGCCGGAGCATCTGGAGATCTGTGTGGACGACCCCTTCTCGCTGCTGAATCAGGTGAAAAACGCGGGCAGCATCTTCCTTGGCAAAAATGTGCCGGAGGCGCTGGGTGACTACTTCGCCGGGCCCAACCACACGCTGCCCACCAGTGGCACGGCGCGGTTCTCCAGCCCGCTGGGCGTGGACGATTTCGTGAAAAAGTCCAGCTTTATCTACTACACCCGGGACGCGCTGGGCAAGGTGCAGAGCCGCATTGCCGACTTTGCCGAGCATGAGGGCCTGCACGCCCACGCCAAGAGTGTGACCATCCGGTTTGAGGAGTGATGCGCCATGAGCCGTTATTTTACCAGCACGCTGGCCACGCTGGAGCCCTACACCCCCGGCGAGCAGCTGAAAATTCCCAACCTTATTAAATTGAACGCCAACGAGAACCCCTACCCGCCCGCGCCCGGCGTGGCGGCGGCGGTGGCAGCGCAGGTGGACGGCCTGCGGCTGTACTCCGATCTCACCGAGGCTAAGTTGTGCGCGGCCATTGCGAAACAGTGCGGCGTGCGCCCCGAAAACGTGCTGTGCGGCAACGGCAGCGATGAAAACCTGTTGCTGGCCATCCGCGCCTTCTGCGATGGGGAGCATCCGCTGGCCTACGCGGACATCACCTACAGCTTTTACCCGGTGCTGTGCGACCTTTTGCACGTGCCGTCGAAGATTCTTCCGCTGGAAGCGGATTTCTCCATCGACCTGACGAAGTATTACGGCCTCAGGGGCTGCACCATCGTCATCGCCAACCCGAACGCCCCCACCAGTCTGGCCCGCAGCGCGGCAGAGCTGGAGGAGGTCATCCGCCGCAACCCGGACAGCATCGTCATCATCGACGAGGCCTATGTGGATTTCGCCCCGGCGGGTACCAGCTGCGTGCCGCTGGTGGAAAAATACCCCAACCTCATCGTGACCCAGACCTTCTCCAAGTCCCGCAATCTGGCAGGGGCGCGGCTGGGCTTTGCCATCGCGGACCCGGCGCTCATCGCGGATATGAACCGGGTGAAATTCAGCTACAGCCCCTACAACATCAACTCTCTGTCCGAGGCCGCCGGCGCGGCAGCCATGGAGGATACGGCGTATTTCACAAAAACCATCTCGAAAATTTGTGAGACCCGCCAGCACACCGCCGCCCGCCTGCGGGATATGGGCTTCACCGTGCTGGATTCCGCCACCAACTTCCTGTTCGCCACCACCGACCGCATGCCCTGCGCGGACATTTTCCGCCGCCTGCGGGAGCGGGGCATCCTCATCCGGTATTTCAGCGCGCCGCGCATCGACAACTGGCTGCGCATCACCATTGGCACGCCGGAGCAGATGCAGGCCCTGCTGGCGGCCATCGGGGAAATTTTAGAATAAGGGGGGACCTGTATGATCGCCATTGTGGATTACGGCGTGGGCAATCTGTTCAGCCTGGCATCCAGCGTCAAAAGCCTTGGTCTGGAAGTGATCATCACCCGCGACGCGGCGGAGCTGCGGGCGGCGGACCATATCCTGCTGCCCGGCGTGGGGGCCTTTGCCGACGCCATGGACAAGCTCACCGCCACCGGGCTGGTGCCGGTGCTGAAAGAAGAGACCCGGCACACCCCGCTGCTGGGCATCTGCCTTGGCATGCAGCTGCTGTTTGACAAAAGCTACGAATTCGGGGAGCATGAGGGCCTTGGCCTCATTCCCGGTCAGGTCTGCCCGCTGGCGGAGGATTTGACCGACCCGGCGTTGAAGGTACCCCACATCGGCTGGAACGCGCTGGACATCACCCGCCCCGATGACCCGCTGTTCAGGTACGTGCAAAACGGCGAGTACGTCTATTACGTGCACAGTTTTTACGCAAAGGACTGCGCGGCCTCCACGCTGGCCACCAGCGAGTACAGCATCCCCGTCACGGGGGCGGTGCGGCAGGGGCTGGTGTACGGCACCCAGTTCCACCCGGAAAAATCCGGCGATACCGGGCTGCGTCTGCTGAAGGCCTTCGCGGAATTGTGAGAAAAGGAGCGTAGCTATGGATTTATTTCCTGCCATCGACCTGCGCGGCGGCAAGGCCGTGCGGCTGTATCAGGGCGATTATGACCAGATGACCGTCTACAATGCTGACCCGGCGGCGCAGGCCCGCGCCTTTGTGGAGGCCGGGGCAAAATTCCTGCATGTGGTCGATCTGGACGGCGCCAAGGACGACACCACCGCCAACATGGACACCATCGCCGCCATCGCCAGACAGGGCGGGCTGTACATCGAGGTGGGCGGCGGCATCCGGGACGAGGAGCGCATCCGCCGCTATCTGGATTTGGGGGTCAACCGCTGCATCCTTGGCACCGTGGCCGTCAAAAACTTTGCGTTTGCGGCGGACATGGCGCAGAAATACGGCGATAAAATTGCCGTGGGCGTGGATATGAAGGACGGCTTTGTGGCCGTCAACGGCTGGAAGGAAGTCACCCCCGAGCCGGGCGTGGCCTTCTGCCGCCGCTGCGCTGCCGCGGGGGTGCGGGCGGTCATCGCCACCGACATCTCCCGGGACGGCACGCTGCAGGGCACCAACATGGAGCTGTACCGGGAGCTGCTCACCATTCCCGGTCTGCGCGTCACCGCGTCGGGGGGCATCGCCGCCATGGCCGAGCTGGAAACGCTGCAAACCATGGGCTGCCACGCGGCCATTCTCGGCAAATCCATCTACACCGGGGCCATCGACCTGGCCGAAGCTGTGAGGAGGGTTCAGGCATGATCACCAAACGCATCATTCCCTGTCTGGATGTAAAAAACGGCCGGGTGGTCAAGGGCGTCAACTTTGAAGGGTTACAGGACATGGCTGACCCGGTGGAAATGGCCCGCTGGTACAACGAATCCGGCGCGGATGAGCTGGTGTTTTACGACATCACCGCCAGCGTGGAGGACCGCGGCCTGTTCACCGACATTCTGCGTCAGGTAGCGTCACAAATCTTCATTCCGCTCACGGTGGGCGGCGGCATCGGCACGCTGGAGGACTTTGACCGGGTGCTGAAATGCGGCGCCGACAAGGTCAGCGTCAATTCGGGAGCCATCCGCAATCCCGGCATCATCAGTGCGGCGGCGCAGAAATACGGCAGTCAGTGCGTGGTGCTGTCCGCGGATATCAAGCGTGTGGACGGCAAATTCATGCTGTTCGCCAAGGGCGGCCGGGAAAACACCGGCATCGAGGCGCTGGACTGGCTGGCCAAAGGTGTGCAGAACGGCGCGGGGGAGCTGGTGGTCAATTCCATCGACACCGACGGCGTGAAACAGGGCTTTGACCTGGAACTGCTGGACGCGGTGGCCGCCCGCTGCGCGGTGCCCATCATTGCGTCGGGCGGCGCGGGCTGCATGGAGGATTTTAAGGAGCTGTTTTTGAACCATCCCGCCGTGGACGCGGGGCTGGCCGCCAGCATTTTCCACACCCGGCAGGTGGACATCCGGGACCTGAAACGCTTTCTGCGCCAAAACGGGGTGGAAATGCGCATTTGACTCTTGCCAAAACCGCAAAAAAACGGTACACTAAATATAGAACACTTTGAGAGGGACACCATCATGCAGTACGAGCAGACACTGAAATTTGACGAAAACGGCCTCATTCCCGCCATCGTGCAGGACCACTACACCAAAGAGGTGCTGACGCTGGCCTACATGAACGCCGAGACGCTGGCGCTCACCATCGCGGAGGGGCGCACCGTGTTCTGGTCCCGCAGCCGTCAGGAGATCTGGCGCAAGGGCGAGACCTCCGGCAACGTACAGCGGGTGGTGTCCATCACGGCGGACTGCGACAAGGACGCGCTGGTGGTGGACGTCATCAAGGACGGCCCCGCCTGCCATACCGGCGCGGAAAGCTGCTTTTTTGAGCCTGTCTACGTGTCGGAGGAGCTGAAGCAGTTCACCTGGCAGGGGCTGTACCGGCTCATCGAGGGCCGCAAGACCGACCCGCAGGAGGGCAGCTACACCACCTATCTGTTCAACAAGGGCCTGGAAAAGATTTTGAAAAAGGTGGGCGAGGAATCCACCGAGGTCATCATCGCAGGCTGCAAGCGGGACAAGGAGGAGACCGTCTACGAGATCAGCGATCTGGCCTACCATGTGATGGTGCTCATGATCGAGCTGGGCATTTCCCTGGAGGATATCACCCGCGAACTGGAAAAACGGCATGTCATCGACCATAAAGTCAAGCAGGAGAGGATGCAATGATGGCAAAGGAATACCTGTTGAGTTCGGTACACACCCACACCAAGCTGTGTGACGGCAAGAACACCCCCGAGGAGATGGCCGTGACCGCATGGCGGGGCGGACTGCGCACGCTGGGCTTTACCGGCCACAGCAACACCCCCTTCGATCTGGAATACTGCATGACCCGGAGCCGCACCGCGCTGTACAAGGCGCAGGTGGCCAAGCTGAAGGAGCGCTACTCCGGCAAGCTGGACATTCTGTGCGGCATCGAGTGGGATCTGTTCAGCGACGACGACCCCGCCGCTTACGATTACTGGATCGGCAGCACCCATTATCTGCGCGGCCCCAAAACCGGCAAATATTATGAGATCGACTGGCGGGAGAGCGATCTGGCCGCCTGCATCCGGGACGATTTTGACGGGGACGGTCTGGCCGCCGTGGAGGCGTACTTCGCCAACGTGGCGGCGCTGGCCGCCAAAAAGCCCACCATTCTGGGACATTTTGACCTCATCAAAAAAATCAACGGGGACGGCAAATTCTTTGACGAGCACGCTCCCCGCTACCGTGCCGCCGCCGATGCGGCGCTGATGGCCGCCGCCCGCAACCGCTGTGTGCTGGAGGTGAACACCGGCGCGGTGTACCGTGGCTTCCGGCAGGATTACTTCCCCGGTGATGAGCTGCTGAAGGAGTGGCTGCCGCTGTCCGGCAATGTGGTCCTTACCGCCGACGCCCACAGCGACAAGGCGCTGACCTTCGGCTTTGAGCAGGCCGCCGCCCACCTGAAGGAGCTGGGCTACACCAAGGTGCAGGTGCTCACCAAAACCGGCTTTGTGCCCTGCGAACTGTGACGACTGTGCATTCCCCGAACTTTTCGGGGGATTTTTTTGGAAAAAGTGAAACAAAAGCTGCCTCTGCCGCGTATATAAGAGTGTGAGGGGCAAAAAAAGACGCTCCCGCAAAAGGAGAAATAAAATATGAAACGAGTTTATAAAATCGCCGCGGCGGTGCTGGCCGCCGGATTGCTGCTGCTGGCCGTTGGCTGTTCCAAACAGGAGCCTGCCGCAGAGCAGCAGATCGCCAACCCGGTCACGGAGCAGCAAAGCCTTGACGAGGTGAACAAAGCCGCCGGTACCCATCTGGTGCGGGCCGAGGGCGCGGCCGACGAGAAGTTCTCCACCATCAGTGGCGACCCGGTGGTGGCCCAGTACCAGTTCACGCTGGACGGACAGGAATACACCTTCCGCGCCGCCAAAACCACGCAGGACATTTCCGGCGTGTGGGAGGAGGGCAAAACGCTGGGAGACCGGGCGGACGAATTGTCCGGCTCCGGCAGCGTCTTTGTCATGGCGGGGGAGGACTTCCACTGGGCGCGCTGGTTTGACGGCGAGGTGCAGTATTCCCTGTACACCGGCGAAATGGACGCCAACGCCTTCGCGGATGTGGAGCTGGCGCTGCACACCGCAAGCATGCAATAAACAAAAAGGCCAATCTTTATGAGAAACCTTGCCATTATTCGTAGGGGCGAGGCATGCCTCGCCCGCGAAAGGTGGCCTTACAACGATGTTTCTTGTTTGGCAGCGTACTGCGGGGCGTCGAGGACACCGCCCCCTACAAACGCAAATATAGGTTTTTCGACAAGCTGTATCCCCCGAAATTTTCGGGGGATTTTTTTTAAAAAAATGCAAAAAAGCCGGTCTCTGCCGCGTATAGAAGAGTGTGGGGGAGAAAATGCTCCCGAAAAATTGGATTGTGATAATGAAAGGAGTGTAAAGACTTATGAGCGAAAAAAATGTACAGCGAAATGAACGAAAAAGGTGCAATCGACAAAGGACGATAGATAAAATTATCGTTCCAATTCTTTTTGTGGCTGCGTTTATAGTTTCCATTCATTTCCTTTTCGGCAGAAATAATTCCCTAAGCAGAGTAATTGTTAATTCTGCTGACGATCAAAAGAATCCAACAATCAGCAGCATTGAGCCAGAGAAAAACGATAACCTACAATCTTTAAATGCAGGTACGAATTGGAATTTGACATTAGTGAATAAATGGAATCCACTTCCTGAAAACTATGAAATAACTCTTGTTGAAGTGCCCGGTGGAGAAAAAGTGGATAAACAAATTTACGAACCACTCATGGAAATGCTGAAGGCGGCTAAAGAACATAACAAAGGTCAACTTCCGAAAGTTGTATCCGGCTTCCGAACACAAGAAAAACAACAAGAATTATTTGACGAAAAAATCGAGGAGTTTAAGAAACAAGGATATTCGGATGATGAAGCTTTTGAACAGGCCACTTTGTGGGTTTCTGTACCTGGATATAGCGAACATCAATTAGGGTTTGCAGTAGATATTAATGGAGTCACTTATGATTTATATATGTGGCTTCAAGAAAACAGTTACAAATATGGATTTATTTTTCGATACCCTGCTGGAAAGAGTGATATTACCGGCGTAACAGAAGAAGTATGGCATTATCGCTATGTAGGTGTTGATGCCGCAACAGAAATATATGAACAGGGTCTTTGCTTAGAAGAATATCTCGATGGTAAATCCAAATTGGAGGGGAGGACCCGCAAAGCGGAGGACCCTGCCCCTCTACAAGCATAAATTGATGCCTTCCGACACGCGGACCGGCGCCCTGCGGGGCGCCGGTCGCAGCTTGTCGAAAAAACTCAATTTGCGTTTGTAGGGGGCGGCGTCCTCGACGCCCCGTGATGCGTTGCCAAGCAAGAAACATCGTTGTAAGGGCATCTTTTGCGGGCGGGACATGTCCCGCCCCTACGAATGATGGAAAGTTTTCTCGTGATGATTGACCTTTTTTGACAGTCTGGGACCGGCGCCCTGCGGGGCGCCGGTCGTTCTGTGTGAATTTATGCGCCCAGCGTGGCGGCCATCACCGCCTTGATGGTGTGCATGCGGTTTTCCGCCTCCTGGAACACGATGGACTGCGGCCCGCTGAACACCTCATCGGTGACCTCCAGCGCGTCCAGCCCGAACTTTTCACCCACCTCTTTGCCGATGGCGGTCTTGTGGTCGTGGAAGGCGGGCAGGCAGTGCATGAACACCGCCTGCGGCCCGGCGGCGGCCATCAGGGCCGCGTTCACCTGATAGGGCAGCATGACCTTGATGCGCTGCGCCCACGCCTCGGCAGGCTCGCCCATGCTCACCCACACATCGGTGTACACGGCATCGGCCCCGGCCACGGCGGCGGTATCCTCGGTGAGCAGTACGCTGCCGCCACTCTCTTTGGCAAGCGCTTCGCACTTTGCCGCCAGCGCCGCATCGGGCCAGTAGGCCTTGGGCGCGCAGGCCACAAAATGCAGCCCCATCTTGGCGCAGCCGATCATCAGCGAGTTGCCCATGTTGTACCGGGCGTCCCCCATGTAGACGAATTTCAGCCCCGCCAGATGCCCGAAATGCTCCTGTAACGTCAAAAAGTCCGCCAGGATCTGGGTGGGGTGGTACTCGTTGGTCAGGCCGTTCCACACCGGCACATCGGCGTATTGGGCCAGCTCCTCCACGATGGTCTGCCCGAAGCCCCGGTACTCGATGCCGTCAAACATGCCGGCCAGCACCTGCGCCGTGTCCGCGATGGACTCCTTCTTGCCGATCTGACTGCCCGTGGGGTCCAGATAGGTGGTGCCCATGCCAAGGTCGTGGGCGGCTACCTCAAAGGCGCAGCGGGTGCGGGTGGAGGTCTTTTCAAAAATCAGCGCCACATTTTTGCCGCGCAGCGTGTCATGGGCGATGCCCTCTTTCTTTTTTGCTTTCAGTTCGGCGGCCAGCGCCAGCAGTGCGCTGATCTCCTCCGGCGTATAGTCCAGCAGGGTCAGAAAATCCCGGCCTTTCAGATTCATAACAGGTTCCCCCTCATGTTGCATATAGAATGAATATAGTATTGCATAAATCGCATAAAAATGCAAGCCCTTTTTGGAAAAAGTTGACGCGGCCCGCCGTTTTTGCTACAATGGGAAAGAACATGAGGTGAGCAAATGGCGGACTGGAACTGGAATGACCCGGCGCTGCGGGCGGTGCTTTCGCTGCGCGCCGGGGTGGTGGGCATTGACGGCCGCTGCGGCAGCGGCAAAACCACGCTGGCGGCGGCGCTGGCAGCCCGGCTGCCCTGCCGGGTGCTGCATACCGACGATTTCTACCTGCCCCCGGCTGGCCGCCGGGCGGACTGGCAGCAGGTCCCTGCCGCCAACATGGATCTGGAACGGCTGCGCCGGGAGGTGCTGCTGCCCGCGCAGGCGGGGCAGCCCATCATGCTGCGGGCCTACCGCTGTGCCGCGGGGGACTATGCCCCGCCGGTCACGCTGCCGCCCGCGCCGATCACCATTTTGGAGGGCAGCTACAGCTGCCACCCGGCGCTGCGGGACTGCTATGACCTGACGCTGTTCGTCACCTGCCCGCCGCAGGAGCAGGCTCGCCGTCTGCGCGTCCGGGAGGGGGAGCGTGCCGCCGCCTTTTTTGCGCGGTGGATCCCGCTGGAGGAGGGCTACTTTGCCCGCGACGAGGTGCAGGCTCACTGCAACTACACCATTACCACGGAGGAATCGACATGAAAAACGCACGACAAACCACCAAAAATTTTGTGCTGGCGGCCATGTTCATGGCGCTGGGGCTGGTACTGCCCTTTCTCACCGGGCAGATTCAGCAGATCGGCAACATGCTGCTGCCCATGCATCTGCCGGTGCTGGTCTGCGGCCTGATCTGCGGCTGGCAGTACGGCGCGGTGGTGGGGTTTGTGCTGCCGCTGCTGCGGTTCGTGCTGTTCGGCATGCCGCCCATCTATCCCATGGGCATCTCCATGGCCTTTGAGCTGGCCGCCTACGGCTTTCTGGCGGGCTGGCTGTACAGCCACTCCCGCTGGCAGTGCATCATCTCGCTGTACCGCTGCCTTATCGCCGCCATGGTGGGCGGCCGTCTGGTCTGGGGTGCGGTGCGGGTGCTGCTGTCCGGCGTGGCAGGGCAGGCCTTCACATGGGAGATGTTCCTCTCCGGCGCACTGCTCACCGCCGTTCCCGGCATCATTTTGCAGCTTACCCTCATCCCGGCGCTGATGCTGGCGCTGGACCGCACCGGCCTTGTGAAATTCCGCCGCGCCGAACCCAAAGAAAAGATTGCATAAAACAATGTCCCGCCGCCCCGAAGGGCAGCGGGAAGTTTTTATTTGAACAGCTTGTTCAGCACCGTCACCGCCAGCACCAGCAGACCAATGACGAGAAAGACCCCTGCCATGCCTACCAGCAGCATGGGCACCGTGGCGGAAAGAGACACGACATTCATCAAGACCCCTCCTTTTTAAGCGCCCATCAGCGTCAGCAGCAGGCCGCCCGCGATCACCGAGGCGATCTGGCCGGACACGTTCACGCTGATGGAATAGGGCAGCAGGAAATTCTGGTTGTCCTCCGCAAGACCCATCTGATGGACGACCCGCCCGCTCATGGGAAACGCCGAGATGCCCGCCGCGCCGATCATGGGATTGAGCTTGCGGCCCTCCGGCAGAAACAGGTTCACCAGCTTGGCGAACAGCACACCGCCCACCGTGTCCAGCACAAAGGCCGCCAGCCCCAGCAGCAGAATGAGCAGCGTTTCGGGGGTCACGAATTTGTCGGCGGTCATCTGGCAGGCTACCGTCAGTCCCAGCAGGATGGTGATGAGGTTGGCCAGCACGTTCTGCGCAGTTTCGGACAGAGAGTTGAGCACGCCGCATTCCCGCAGCAGGTTGCCGAACATCAGAAAGCCCACCAGCGCCACGCTGGCGGGAGCCACCAGCCCGGCCAGCACCGTCACCACGATGGGGAATAGGATGCGGGTGGTTTTGCTCACGCTGCCCTGCCGGTAGGGCATGCGGATGCGCCGCTCCTTTTGGGTGGTTACCAGCCGGATGACCGGCGGCTGCACGATGGGCACCAGCGCCATGTAGCTGTACGCCGCCACCATGATGGCCCCCAGATACCGGCTGCCCAGCTTGTTTGCCACAAAGATGGCGGTGGGGCCGTCCGCCGCGCCGATGACGGCGATGGAGGCCGCGTCCGGCAGCGGGAAAAACAGCCCCGCCAGCACCAGCGTGAGAAAGATGCCCAGCTGGGCCGCCGCGCCGAACAGCATCAGCCAGGGCTTTTCCAGCAGCGGGCCGAAGTCGATCATCGCCCCGATGCCGATGAACAGCAAAAGGGGAAACAGCTCGTTGGCCATGCCCGCCTCAAACAGCACCGACAAGGGGCCTTCGGTTCCGCCCTGCGTGATGGCCCCGGACAGCGGCAGATTCACCAGAATCGCCCCGAAGCCCATGGGCAGCAGCAGGCTGGGCTCCATTTTTTTGACGATGGCAAGGTAGATCAGCACGCCGCCGATGCCCCACATCACCACCATCTGCCAGTTCAGCGCCCCAAAGGCGGAGAACAGGCTGCCAAAGGTCTGCAAAAGTTCCATACAATACCTCCCGTGTGTGCTGCAATAAAAAAAGACCTTTATCGCAGCGGAATAGACTGCGATAAAAGTCTCAGACGAAAGCACAGACCCGGGCAAAGCTGCCGTGGTGACGGGCGGTGCGGCGCACAAACGCGCCCCCTACTCCCTTTTATCTTACCCTTATTATACGCAAAAGGCGGCAGAATTGCAACCCTCTTTTGCAAAATGAGGCCAAAATATGCCTTAGGATAAGCATTTTGCCAAAAAAATCATTGACAAATCCCCTCTTTTCCACTATTATGGAGAAAGCGGGAGGGGCGTACCATGCACAACATCGACCGACGCCTGCTCAGTCAGGCCCAACAGGGTGAGGAAACCGCCATGGCGGCGGTCATTGCCCGCATGATGCCGGTCATCCGCAAGGGGGCGGCCGCCAACACGGCGCCGGGCCTTGATTTTGAGGATGCCGTGCAGGAAGGGCTGATCGGGCTGTTCAACGCGGTGCGCACCTGCCGGGATGCACAGGCGGAGCAGTTCACCGCCTACGCTGCGGCCTGCATCCGTCACGCGCAGATGGACGCCCGCCGCACCGCGCTACGCAAAAAGCACGCACCGCTGAATTTCAGTGTGCCGCTGGCCGCTGCGGACGCTGCGCTGCCTGGCCCGGAGGAACGGGCCATTGCGGAGGAGCGCTGCGCCGATGTGCTGGCCCGGATGAACACCCAGCTTTCCGAGCTGGAACGCCGGGCGCTGCGCCTTACCATGGACGGCGTCGCCGCCGACAAGGCCGCCGCCGCGCTGGGCATCACGCCCCGGGCGGTGCAGAACGCCGTCGCCCGTGCCCGCCGCAAGCTGCGCGGCACATCATCTTAGGATTCAGGCGCTTGCCTGGATTATATATCAACCTGCCCCCAGTAGCGCCTATAATCAGTTCGTTTCGTTTTGGTTTAGATTCTTCCGCGGGCAAATCAAACAAAGAGGAGATACCCACTATGTTCGAAGACAAGACTTTAGTATGCAAGGATTGTGGCAAGGAGTTCGTCTGGACCGCCGGCGAGCAGGAGTTCTACGCCAGCCGCGGCTTTGAGAACCAGCCCCAGCGCTGCAAGCCCTGCCGTGATGCCCGCAAGAACGCCACCCGCGGCGAGCGTCAGATGTTTGACGCCGTCTGCGCCAGCTGCGGCAAGGCCTGCAAGGTGCCTTTCCAGCCCAATGGCGACAAGCCGGTCTACTGCTCTGAGTGCTTTGCCAAGATCAGAGAGTCCCGCTAATCGCCCGCTGGTTCCGTTCTGAACAGTCCTGCACGCCCCGGCGAAGGCCGGGGCGTGCTTCTGTTTGTCCCGGATTGACCTTTGCACAGAAAAAGGGTATAATAAAATGATAACAGGAGGTGCCGCCATGCAAAAACTTAAAACGCTGCTGACGCGGCACGGTGCGCTGTTCGGGGCGCTGCTGGTACTGGTGTGTGCGCTGCTCTTTGCCGCGTGGACATGGTATGACCTGTCCTTCACGGTGGACAACGTGAGCCAGTATGCCATTCAAAACGATGAATACAGCCGCATCGTCCGCGTGCCGGACACCGGCCTGTATCAGCAGATCGAGCTGCCGGAGGACACCCGGCTGTATGGCGTGCGGTTGAATGTGGCAACCTATGACCATGCCTTCCGCACCGGCGAGCTGGCGGTGGAGCTGGTGGATGGACAGGGCGCCCGTCTGGCGGGCACCAGCGTGACCTGCGTGGGCATGCTGGACAACACCTTTGCGGATTTCCTGTTCGACGCCCCCTACACGCCCTCCGGGGATGAAACGCGGTGGCTGCGCGTCACTTTTGTGGAGCGGGGCGCGGCGGACACCAGCAACTTTTTGGACCGGGACTATCCCATCGGCCTGTGGGCCTGCCGCTCCGACAAGGAGAGCTGGCCCCTCACCGACGGGCTGGGCCGCAGCTATCACGGCACCATCGCACTGCAATATATCACCAACTATTCCGGCACCGTATCCCGGCAGGTCGCCCTTGTGCTGGGCGGCTGCGTGGCGGTGGGGCTGACGGCGGCGTTCCTGCTGCTGTTCGCGGCAAAGGCGCCGCTGGCGGCGGCCTTCGCCGCGGCGGCGCTGGCGCTGGGCGTGGGCTTTGCGGTGCTCACCCCGCCCATGGTGGCTCCCGATGAGTACACCCATCTGGCGGTGAGCTACTACCGGGCCAGCCAGCTGTCCGGCCAGACGCCGGTGAACGGGGAGGACTATCTGCTGGTGCGCCGGTGTGACGCCCGGTATTTCAAGTCCGTCACCGGGGACATCGGCATTTTCGCCTACAAGCAGGCGGCGGACGGCCTGCGGGAATCCGGCTGCGACGCCGCCCTCACCGCGGTGTCCAACACCCAGGCGGACACCTCCCGCCAGACGGTGCTGTATCTGGGCCAGATCGCCGGGGTGTGGCTGGCCCGCCGTCTGGGCCTTGGCTATTTTGCCATGGTGCTGCTGGGGCGGCTGTGCAATCTGCTGGTGTATCTGGCGCTGGCTACGCTGGCGGTGGCGCTGGCGCCCCGGACGGTGCGTCCGGTGTTCGCGGCGGTGGGGCTGCTGCCCATGTCGCTGCAGCTGGCGGCCAGCTTTTCGGCGGACGCCACCCTGCTGGGGGCGCTGTTCGCCTTTACGGCGCTGGTGCTGCGCCTGCGGGAGCATCCCGCCGCCCGGTGGGAGCTGGTGCTGCTGGCACTGCTGACGGCGGCCACCGCGCCCCTCAAGGCGGTGTATCTGCCGGTGATTTTGCTGCTGATCCTGATTCCGGGGGCACATCTGGGCCGCCGGGGCACTCTCTGGAAAGCCGGCCTGCTGGCGCTGGCGGCGCTGCTGTGGGCGGCGGTGAACCTGTCCTCGCTGCACTACGCCGCCCGAGATTTGGATTTTGTGGGCCTTGCCCGGGGCGGCCTGCTGGCGCTGGTGCTGCTGGCCGTGCTGGCGGTGCTGGCGCTGCTGCTCCGCCGCCATCCCAAAGCGCTGCACGCCGCCAAAGCGGCGGCGCCCTTCGGGGCTTTGGCGGCCGCCGCGGTGGTGTTTTATAAACTCACCCACATGTACGGCGGCCTGACGCCGGAGCAAATTGCCGGGGGCATCCAGCCCAACGGCGATTCCATCTACACCTATTCGGTGGGGTATGTGCTGCGCAACCTGCCCGGCACTCTCAAGCTGATGGCCCGCAGCGCCGCCGACCAGGGCGCGCTGTGGTTACAGGGGCTTTTGGGCACCACGCTGGGAGAACCCATCGTCTACCGGCTGGACGTGAGCTGGCTGCTGGGCGTGGGGCTGGTGCTGGCGCTGCTGGCGGCGGCGCTGCCCGCCGCCGAAGGCCCCCGGCTCACGCTGTCCCGCCGGGAACGGTGGGGCGTGGGCGGCGTGGTGGTGTGCGCCGTGGCGCTGACCTTTGTGGCGGCGCTGAGCTGGACCCCCATCAACTACGCCACCCTGTTTGGGATGCAGGGCCGCTACTGGCTGCCTGTGCTGCCGCTGGCGCTCTGCCTTGCGGCGGGAGGCCGCACCGTCACCGCACAAAAACCGCTGGGCCGCAAGGCCGTGTTCGCGGTGCTGTGCCTTACTTCGCTTGTCATGCTGCAAGGGTACCATCTGTATGCCGCCTGGCAGCCTGTACAATAAATAGAGAAAATAGAGAATGAGAAAGGAACCACTACCATGACTGTCAAACGTGATACCATCATTGCCGAAATTCTGCAAAACGACCCCGCGCAGGGCTGCGTGCCCATCTTCCTGGCCACCGGCATGCACTGCCTGGGCTGCATGGCCGCCCACGGCGAGACGGTGGAGGAGGCCTGCATGGTCCACGGCGTGGACCCGGATGCCCTCATCGCCCAGCTGAATGACTACTTTGCGCACCAGTAATTCCCCGGCTCTGGACGCCCGCCTTTCCGCCGCCGCGGCCTATGTGCGCCCCGGCCATGCCGCCGCCGACATCGGCTGCGACCACGGAAAGCTGAGCGCGTATCTGGCGTCCACCGGGCGCTGCCCGGTGGTGTACGCCTGTGATCTGCGCCCCGGCCCGCTGCAAAAAGCCCGCGCCGCCTGTGCCCCGTTGGGGGAGCGGGTGCAGCTGCGGCTGGGCAGCGGGCTTTCTGTGCTGCGCCCCGGGGAGGCGGACGACATCATCATTGCCGGCATGGGCGCCGAGACCATCATGGAAATTCTGGACGCCGCGCCCTGGGTGTTTGACGCCCGGTACAATCTGGTGCTGGTGCCCGCCACCAAGCACACGCTGCTGCGCCGCTGGCTGGCCCAGCGGGGCTTTGCGCTGCAAGCGGAAACGCTGTGCCGGGCCGCCGGGCGGCTGTACGCCGTCATGAACGCCCGCTACACCGGCGAAACGACCCCCGAGCCGGAGCTGCGCTGGTGTGTCACCGGCCTGACGGACGGCCAGCCGGAGGCGGCAGCTTACCGGGCCGCCCAGTGCGTCAAGCTGGAAAAATACCGCCGGGGCGTCACCGACCCGGCACAGGCGGCGCGTCTGGACGCGCTCATCCGTACATTGAAGGAAGAAGGGAACTGACCATGGCTTACACTCCCCAACAAGTGCTGGAGATTTTACAGCAGCTTGCCCCCGCCGAGCTGGCCTGCCACTGGGACAACGTGGGCCTGCTGGTGGATGCGGGCCGTCCCGTCACCGCCATCGCCACCGCGCTGGACATCACCCCCGCCGTGGTGGGGGAGGCCGCGCTGAACGGCTGTCAGCTCATCGTGTCCCATCACCCGGTCATTTTTGACCCCCTCAAGCGCCTTTCCGCCGGCGATGTGCCCGCGCTGCTGCTGCAAAACGGCATCTCGGCCATCTGCATGCACACCAATCTGGACGCGGCGGAGGGCGGTGTCAACGATACCCTGTCCGACCTTCTGGGCATCCGGGACCGCCGCAATTTTGCCGAGAACTGCGGCCGCATCGGCACGCTGGCCCAGCCCGTCACCGCCGCCCAGCTGGCGGCGCTGTGCAAAGAAACGCTGTGCACCCGCTGCAAGTTTGTGGAGGCAGCCCGCCCCATCCGCACGCTGGCGGAGGTGAGCGGCGCGGGCGGCAGCTATCTGCAGGAGGCCATCGACCTTGGCGCGGACTGCCTTGTCACCGGCGAGGCGGCCCACCACATCGCGCTGCTGGCGAAACAGAAGGGCGTCGGCCTTGTGGTGGCGGGGCACTGGGGCACCGAGCATCCCATCGCCCGCGTGCTGGCGGAACAGCTGGCCGCCCGGCTGGATGACACGGTGCACATTGCGCCGGCGCTGACTGACCGGGACCCCTACGACTATCTCTAAAAGGAGGACCCCATGGCTCTGGATGCCGCGACACTGGCCCTTGTGGCCGAGGAACTGAAAAGTAAACTGCTGGACGCCAAGATCGACAAGATCTTTGAGCCGACCCGGGACGAGGTGCTCATCACGCTGCGCACCCGCACCGAGACCCACCGGCTGCTACTGTCCGCCCGCAGCGGCTCCGCCCGGGTCTGCCTGACAAAGGAAAGCTTTGAAAACCCCCTCACGCCGCCGGGCTTCTGCATGCTGCTGCGCAAGCACCTCACCGGCGGGCGGCTCATCGGCCTGCGCCGGGAGCCGGGGGACCGCATCGTCTTTTTTGACTTCAAATGCACCAACGAGATGGGCGACCTTGTCACCAACACGGTGGCCGCCGAGCTGATGGGCCGCTACTCCAATCTGGTGCTGGTGCAGAACGGCCGCATCATCGATGCGCTGAAACGGGTGGATTTTGAGGACAGCGAGATCCGTCAGCTGCTGCCCGGCCTGCCCTACACGCTGCCGCCCAAGCCCGCCAAGCCGGATTTTCTGGACATTTCCGGCGCGCAGATGGTGGCCGCCGCCTGCGAAAAGGAGCTGCCCCCCGCCGCGGCGCTGGGCAAAACGGCGGCAGGGGTCGGCCCGGTGGTCATGCGGGAGGCGGTCTGCCGGGCGCTGGGGGAGACCCCCGCCATGGCCTGCGACCTGACGGCCGACGAACGCGCCCGTCTGGCCGCCGCGCTGGACGAACTGAAAGCGGAGCATGCCGCCGGGGGCACCCCCACGGCGGTGCGCATCCCGCAGGAGGACGGCGTGCAGAAGCCGGTGGAGTTCAGCTGGTTCACCCCCCGCCAGTACGGCGAGGGTGCGGTGCTCACCGCCTACGCCAGCTACAGCGAGCTGCTGGAGGACTACTACGCCACCAAGGACCGGGCGGAGCGGCTGCGCCAGAAAAGCCGGGAACTGTACAAGGCGGTGCACAACCTGCACGAGCGCGCCGTGCGCAAGCAGGCCGCCCGCAGGGAGGAGCTGGCCCAGAGCACCAAAGCGGACACGCTGCGCCTGTACGGCGAGCTTTTGCAGGCCAACCTGTGGGCCTGCCGCAAGGGCGACCGGCAGGTGACGGTGCAGAACTACTACACCGGCGAGGAGGTCACCATCAGGCTGGACCCCCGCCTTGCCCCCAACGAGAACGCCCAGAAATACTTCAAGGATTACAAAAAGAAGCAGACCGCCGCCGTCATGCTGCAAAAGCTGCTGGTGGAGGGGGAGAGCGAGATCGAGTACCTGTCCACCGTGCTGTACGAGGTGGAGAGCGCCCCCGGCGAACAGGCCCTCAACGAGATCCGCGCCGAGCTGAAAGGGCAAGGGTACTTAAAATACTACAAGCAGCGGGACCGCAAGCAGAAGCCCGCGGATTTCCTGCGCTACACCTCCAGCGACGGATTTGAGATTCTGGTGGGCCGCAACAACCTGCAAAACGACAAGCTGACGCTGCACACCGCCCGCGGCAAGGACGTGTGGTTCCATGTGCAGAAGGCCCCCGGCAGCCATTGCGTGGTGATGAGCCGGGGCGAGGACGTGCCGGACACCACCCGGCAGGAGGCCGCCGAGCTGGCGGTGCTGCACTCCAGCCAGAACGGCGGCGCCAAGGTGGCGGTAGACACCACCGAGGTGAAAAACATCTGGAAGGCCAACGGCGCCAAGCCCGGCATGGTGCTGTACGAGGTGTACTCCACCGTCTACGTCACCCCCCGGGAGGGCCTGCAGGACAAGCTGCGCAAAAAATAAAACAATGCCCCCTTGCAAAATCCGGTCAATCCGGTATGATGGAATTGACCGGCCGGTCAAACCCGATGCAAGGGGGTATTGTTATGGAATTCAAGGATCTGCCCAAGGCGCGGCGGCAGAAAATCATGGACGCCGCCATGGAGGAGTTCGCCGCCCACGATTACCGGGGCGCCAACACCGAGACCATCGCCGCCAAGGGCGGCATCTCCAAGGGACTGCTGTTTTACTACTTCAAAAACAAAAAATCCCTCTACCTCACGCTGGTGCGCCACGCGGGCGCGGTGGTGGAGCGGGCCATGCAGCTGGAACCCGCCCCGCCGGGCACCGACCTGTTTGACTACCTGAACGAGCTGGCGGGCAAAAAAATTGCGGTGCTGGAATCCATGCCCGCGCTGGTGCAGTTCAGCGTGCGGGTGTTCTATGACGGCGGCGCGCAGGTCAGCCCCGCCATCAACCGGTTTCTTCTGCACTACACCGATGAACTGTTTGACAAATATCTCTCGCAGGTGGACACCTCCCGCTTTAAGCCGGGGTTCACGCCCCGCAAGGCCATCGACCTGCTGATCTATCTGACGGACGGCTACGTCCACAGCCTCCTGATGGCGGGACAGCCGCTGGATGTGCCGGAACTGTACCGCCAATACCACATCTGGCAGGAGATGGTGCGGGATTTTGTATACAAAACGGAGGAACCATGACGGAACGACTGCTGAACACCCCAAAGGGCGTCATCCATTACTGGGTGGGCGGAACGCGGGAGGGCACGCCGCTGGTGTTTCTGCCGGGGCTGACCGCCGACCACCGGCTGTTCCGGTTCCAGCTGGAACAATTTGAAAAAACCAACCCGGTGCTGGTGTGGGACGCGCCGGGCCACGGAGCCTCCCGCCCCTTCACGCTGGATTTCACCCTGATGGACAAGGCGGGGTGGCTGGAGGAGATTTTAGACAGGGAAGAGCCGTTCCGCCGCCCGGTGCTGGTGGGGCAGTCCATGGGCGGCTATCTGTCCCAGTGCTTTTTGCAGCGTTGTCCGGGGCGGGCGCGGGGCTTCGTCTGCATCGATTCCGCGCCGCTCCAGCGCAGCTGCTACACCGCCGCCGAGCTGTGGATGCTCAAGCACTGTGAGACCATGTACCGCTGCTACCCATGGGAGGCGCTGGTGAAGGCCGGTTCCGACGGCTGTGCAACCAGTGCGCAGGGGCGCGCCCTCATGCGGGAGATGCTGGCGGATTACCAAAGCCGGGAATATGCCCGGCTGGCGGGACACGGGTTCCGGATGCTGGCCGAGGCGGTGGAACAAAACCTGCCTTACAGGCTGGACTGCCCCACGCTGCTGCTCTGCGGCGAGCGTGACCAGGCGGGCTTCACCAGACGGTACAACCGAAACTGGGAAAAACGGACGGGCATCCCGGTGCTGTGGGTGCCCGGTGCGGGACACAATTCCAACACCGACGCGCCGGAGTTTGTCAACGATGCAATCAAACACTTTATAAAGGAAAGAGTGACGGTATGAAAAAACTGGCGGTACAGGCCTTTGCCAAGGCGGGCGCGGGCCTGCTGCTCTGTGGGCTGCTGCTGTTCGGCCCGGCGGGTACGCTGCATTGGGCCGGGGCGTGGCGCTTTCTGGCGGTGCTGTTCCTCCCCATGGTGGCCGTGGGGGTGGTGCTGCTGTGCAAAGACCCGGAACTGCTGAAAAAGCGGCTCAACGCCAAGGAGGAGCAGGCCACCCAGAGAGGGGTCATTCTGGTCAGCGCACTGCTGTTCGTGGCGGATTTCGTGCTCTGCGGGCTGGACTATCGGTTTGGCTGGTCGGCGCTGCCCGGCTGGCTGGAATGGGCAGCAATGGCGGCGTTCCTGCTGGGCTACGCCCTGTACGGCGAAGTGCTGCGGGAAAACGCATGGCTCTCCCGCACCGTGGAGGTACAGCAGGGGCAGCAGGTGGTGGACACCGGCCTGTACGGCGCGGTGCGCCATCCCATGTACGCCGCCACGGTGCTGCTGTTCCTCTCGATGCCGCTGATTTTGGGGTCGCTGTGGGGCTTTGTGCTGCTGCTGGCCTACCCGGCGGTGCTGGTGCCCCGAATCCTCAACGAGGAGAAGGTGCTGAAGGAGGGCCTGCCCGGCTACGAGGCGTACATGCAGAAGGTTCGCTGGCGGCTGATTCCGTTTGTATGGTGACTTGTAAAATTTTCTGCCCGTATTGTGGGATGCGGGCCTTTCTGGTACAATGGGGACACACAAGGAGGTGCGCCCATGAAAAGAAAGGCTTGTCTTGCTCTCGCCCTGTCCGCGGCGCTGGCGCTGTCCGCCTGCGCAAAGGCTCCAGCTGCCGCTGTGGAAAGCCCCTCGCCCGGCGCGGACATGGAGCGCCGCATGGCGGAGCTGGCCCAGTGGATGGCCCAGATGTCCGGCCAGACGGCGGACTATGCCATGGAAGGCCCCCACCCGGCCCCGCTGGGGGAGAACGTACAGCTGCCGGAGGAGGGGGTGCCTCTGCGCGCCCTGTGGTGGGGCGGCAACGGCACGCTGGCGGACGCCGCCGCGGCCTACGGCCTGACGCCGGAGGAATTGCAGCAGCTGAATCCCGGCGTCACCGAGGAGGATTTCGCGGGGGAGGACGGCCTGTTCGCTTATCAGGAACTGACCCTCGGTGAATCATTGCGTCAGTTCTCCGATACCCAGACTGTCACCATTCAGACGCCGTGGGTGCAGAATGAGGTTCAGCAGTCCCAGACCTATGAGGTGCCCGCCGCGCTGGATGAGCAGGCCGCGGCAGTCATGGCGGAGGCCTATGATTTCCTCTGGCACCTGGAGGTCAGCACCGGGTACTCTCCCGCCGAGCCGGTGGAGGGAAAAGTCAACCTGTTCCGGACGGTGGAGGGGGCGCGGTTCACCCGGTACTCGGATTTTGTGTCCTATCTGAACGCGGTGTTCACCCCGGAACTGGCCCAGACCTATGCCAGCGGCGCGTATTTCAACGAGGAATGGGACTTCTATCTGGGCGGCTACATGGAGGGCGACAACGATGCACTGTGGCAGACCGCCGGCGACCGGGGCACAAACATCTATTACGCGGGCACCCTGTTCACCGAGCCGGAAACACAGCCGGACGGCAGCGTGACCTTCCGGCAGCTGAGCCTTCAGCTGGACGAGGAGACCTTTGCGGGCTGGGGCGGGGAAGACCCCCTTGTGCCTGCCTTCGCGGAGCCAAGCCTTGTACGGCTGGTGCCCACCGAAAACGGCTGGCGGGTGGCACAGCTCAGCCTGCCCTATTGAGCTATGGTTTGTGAATTTCGGCAAAACGCAGAAATTTTCAAAAAAATTTCTACTTTTTTTCCAAAAACACTTGCAACGCCGGGAGACGTGTGTTATAATAACTCTCGGCTGCGAAAGGCTTGTGCAGACAGGCAAGCTGCGCAAGCCGCGATATGCGTTGATGCGGGAGGTTGCCGCCGCGCCCAAAAGGCGATGACGGGTTTTTCCGCGGAGTATGTCCGATCTTAGAACCGGGCGAAAGAATTACGGATGCGAAGGGATATGTACGGCGCTGCATTCTGCGGCACGGACCAATTTCCACCTGCTTTGCGACGATTCTTTCCGGTGCAACTGCGAAATGGCGCGGTTCGCCGGATTTTGCCGTGCGAAACAGTTGAACACCCGGAAGCGTGTGTGATTTATCGGCTCGCCTAAGGCACACAATTTTATAGGAGGCGAATCAAATGGCAGTCAAAGAGAAAATCAGAATCCGTCTGAAGAGCTACGATGCATCCCTGATCGATGCGGCGGCCCAGAAGATCGTGGAGACCGCGAAGCGCACCGGCGCCCGCGTGTCCGGCCCGATCCCCCTGCCCACCGACAAGGAAATCGTCACGATCCTGCGCGCTGTCCACAAGTACAAGGACAGCCGTGAGCAGTTCGAGACCCGCACCCACAAGCGTCTGATCGACATTCTGAAGCCGTCCAACAAGACGGTCGAGGCTCTCATGAGCCTGCAGCTCCCCGCTGGCGTGGACATCGAGATCAAGCTGTAAGCGGTTCCTACATTATAAAGGGCCGGCCCGTGCGGCCGTGTTCCGCAGACCGCCGGCAATAATGCAGCTCCACAAACAGACTGACCCCGATCCCCGCATCCCGCGGAGAGGTCATGTTGGCGCTCAACCCGCCAACCAATAACCTTTACAGGAGGACAAAACAATGCAAAAAGGTATCATCGGCAAGAAGCTGGGCATGACCCAGCTGTTTGACGCCAACGGCAAGGTGGTTCCCGTCACCGTCATCGAGGCCGGCCCCTGCACCGTCGTGCAGAAGAAGACCGTCGAGAGCGACGGCTATGAGGCTGTCCAGATGGGCTTCGGCGAGGTTTCCGCCAAGAAGGTCAACAAGGCGGCCAAGGGCCACTTTGACAAGGCCGACGTGGCTCCCAAGCGCACCCTGCGCGAGTTTCGCTTTGAGGACATCTCCGGCATGAACGTCGGCGACATCGTCAAGGCTGACATCTTCGCTGAGGGCGACAAGGTGGACGTGGTCGGCACCAGCAAGGGCAAGGGCTACCAGGGCGTTATCAAGCGCTACGGCCAGCACCGCCTGCGTGAGACCCACGGCACCGGCCCTGTGGCCCGCCACGCCGGTTCCAACGGCTCCACCTCCACCCCGTCCCGCGTGTTCAAGGGCAAGAAGCTGCCCGGCCACATGGGCGCTGTGCGGGTGACCGTCCAGAACCTGAGCATCGTCAAGATCGATGCCGAGAACAATCTGATCGCTATTAAGGGTGCGATCCCCGGCCCCAAGGGCGCTGTGGTGACCATCCACAACAGCGTGAAAGCGTAAAGGAGGAAAACACAATGGCACAATTTGATGTCGTCGATATGAACGGCAAGAAGGTTTCCACCGTTGAGCTTTCCGACGCCGTGTTCGGGATCACCCCGAACGAGAAGGCTGTCCACGAGGCAGTCGTCAACTTCCTGGCCAACCAGCGCCAGGGCACCCAGAACACCAAGATCCGCAAGGAAGTCCGCGGCGGCGGCCGCAAGCCGTGGCGCCAGAAGGGCACCGGCCATGCGCGTCAGGGCTCCATCCGCGCTCCCCAGTGGACGCACGGCGGCGTGGCCCTCGGCCCCAAGCCCCGCGACTACTCCTACACCATCAACAAGAAGGTCAAGCGCCTGGCTGTGCTCAGCGCCCTGTCCGACAAGGCTGCCAACGGCAACCTGATCATCGTGGACAAGATCACCGTTGAGGAGTTCAAGACCAAGACCGTGGTCGCCTTCCTGGCCGCCGTCGGCGCCGGCAAGAAGAACCTGATCGTCAACGACACTCTGGACGAGAAGTTCGTCAAGAGCGCGGCCAACATCCCCGGCGTCAAGACCAGCGCCACCGGCGTCAACACCTATGACGTTGTCAACGCGGACAAGCTGATCCTCAGCCTGGACGCCGCCAAGAAACTTGAGGAGGTATATGCGTGATGAAGTTCGCACAGGATATCGTTCTCGCCCCCGTCATCACCGAGAACTCCATGGCCGGCATCGCCGATAAGAAGTACACCTTCAAGGTTGCCACCGACGCCACCAAGGTCGAGATCGCCCAGGCGGTCGAGGAGCTGTTCGGCGTCAAGGTCGCCAAGGTCAACACCATCACGGTGCGCGGCCGCTATCGCCGTCAGGGCCTGCACGGCGGCTACACCGCCAAGGCCAAGAAGGCTATCGTCACCCTGAAGCCCGATTCCAAGGAGATCGAGTTCTTCAACAGCATGGTCTGATCGGCCAGCGGTGACCTGAGAGCCCGCCGAGGGCTCAAGTATGGGGATATGACCCCGACAATAATTCATAAGATACTAAAAAGGAGACAAACATGGCTATCAAAAAGTACAAGCCGACTACCCCCGGCCGCCGCGGCATGACTGTCACTGACTACAGCGTGCTGAGCAAGGTCGAGCCGGAGCGCAGCCTGCTGGAGCCTAAGAAAAAGCATGCCGGCCGCAACAACACCGGCAAGATCACCGTCCGTCATCACGGCGGCGGCAACCGCGTCAAGTACCGTGTCATCGACTTCAAGCGCAACAAGTTTGATGTGGACGGCATCGTCAAGACCATCGAATACGATCCCAACCGCAGCGCCTTCATCGCGCTGGTGGAGTACGAGGACGGCACCAAGAGCTACATCCTGGCTCCCGACGGCCTGAAGGTCGGCTACAAGATCCAGGCCGGCCCCCACGCCGACATCAAGCCCGGCAACGCGCTGCCCTTCGAGAACATCCCCGTCGGTACCATGATCCACAACATCGAGCTGTATCCCGGCAAGGGCGGCCAGCTGGTCCGTTCCGCCGGCGTCATGGCGCAGCTGATGGCCAAGGAGAACGGCTACGCGCTGGTTCGCCTGCCCTCCGGTGAGATGCGCAACATCCCCCTGAACTGCATTGCCACCATCGGCGTTGTGTCCAACCTGGACCATGAGAACGTCAACCTGGGCAAGGCCGGCCGCAAGCGCCACATGGGCGTCCGTCCCGGCAGCCGCGGTTCTGTCATGAACCCCTGCGATCACCCGCACGGCGGCGGCGAGGGCCGCGCTCCTGTGGGTCATTCCAGCCCGCGCACTCCGTGGGGCAAGCCCGCTCTGGGCCTCAAGACCCGCAAGCACAAGGCTCGCAGCAACAAGTTTATTGTCAAGCGCGCCAACGGTTAAGGGAGGTATTTGAACAATGTCTAGAAGCACCAAGAAGGGCCCTTACGTTCTGCCTTCCCTGATGAAGAAGGTCGAGGCCATGAACGAGAGCGGCAAGAAGAGCGTCGTCAAGACCTGGAGCCGTTCCTCCACCATCTTCCCCGAGTTTGTCGGTCACACCTTCGCCGTTCATGACGGCCGCAAGCATGTGCCTGTGTACGTCACCGAAGATATGGTTGGTCACAAGCTGGGCGAGTTCGCGCCCACCCGCAAGTTCACCGGTCACGGTGGCGGCAAGACCACGAAGTAAGAGAGGAGGAACTTCAAATGGAAGCACGGGCAACGCTCCGTTACGCCCGCATTAGTCCTCGCAAGGTTGGTATCGTGATGGACCTCATCCGTAACAAGCCCCTGGACGAAGCGCTGGCGATTCTGCAGTACACCCCGAAGGCCGCCTGCGAGCCCCTTCTCAAGCTGGTGAACTCTGCTGCCGCGAACGCGGAAAACAACTTCAACATGGACCGCAACAGCCTGTATGTGGCTGAGTGCTACGTCTGCCCCGGCCCGACCCTCAAGCGCATCATGCCCCGGGATCACGGCCGTGCCTATCGCATTTTGAAGCGCACCAGCCACATGACTGTTGTGCTGAAAGAGAAAGAGTAAGGAGGTAAACAAATGGGCCAGAAAGTCAATCCCCACGGCATGCGCGTGGGTGTCATCAAAGATTGGGACAGCCGCTGGTTTACCTCTAAGCAGGAATTCGGCGACACCCTGGTGGAGGATCACAAGATCCGCACCACTCTGAAAAAGCAGCTGTACAGCGCTGGTGTTCCCAAGATCGAGATCGAGCGCACCGTGGACAGCCAGACCGGCGCCCCCCGCGTGAAGGTCAATGTGTTCTGCGCCAAGCCGGGCATCGTCATCGGCAAGGGCGGCGCCGAGAGCGCCAAGCTGGAGAAGCAGCTGGCGAAGCTCACCGGCAAGAACGTCAACCTGAACATCGTCGAGGTGAAGGGCACTTCCACCAACGCCCAGCTGGTGGCCGAGGACGTCGCTTCCCAGCTGGAGCGCCGCATCGCCTTCCGCCGCGCCATGAAGCAGGCCATCCGCAACGCCATGCAGCCCCGTGACCGCAGCGCCACCCCCGCCAAGGGCATCAAGGTGAGCTGCTCCGGCCGTCTGGCTGGCGCGGACATCGCCCGCACCGAAAGCTACCACGAGGGCACCATCCCTCTGCAGACTCTGCGCGCCGACATCGACTACGGCTTTGCGGAGGCCAACACCACCTACGGCAAGGTCGGCATCAAGGTCTGGATCTACAAGGGTGAGATCCTGAAGGGCGCCAAGACCGCTGCCAAGAAGGAAGGAGGCAAACAGTAATGTTACTGCCCAAACGTGTTAAGTACCGCCGCGTCCAGCGCGGCCGCATGACCGGCAAGGCCATGCGCGGCAACAAGGTCAACCAGGGCGATTACGGTCTGGTTGCTCTCGAGCCGGCCTGGATCACCTCCAACCAGATCGAGGCGGCCCGTGTTGCCATGACCCGTTATATCAAGCGCGGCGGCAAGGTCTGGATCAAGATCTTCCCCGACAAGCCTGTGACCGAGAAACCCGCCGGCACCCGCATGGGCTCCGGTAAGGGCAGCCCCGAGTACTGGGTGGCCGTGGTCAAGCCCGGCCGCGTGCTCTTCGAGCTGGCGGATGTCAGCGAGGAGACCGCCCGCGAGGCTCTGCGTCTGGCCAGCCACAAGCTGCCGGTCCGCTGCAAATTTGTCAAGCGCGAGGAGCTTGACGCTGTAAAGGAGGGTGACGCTGAATGAAAGCCACGGAACTGCGCGAAATGACCGAAGTGGAGCTGAACAAGCAGCTCAAGGACCTGAAGGCCGAGCTTTTCAATCTGCGCTTTCAGCACGCCATCAACCAGTTGGATAACCCCGTCCGCATCGACGCCGTCAAGAAGGACATCGCCCGTGTGATGACCGTCCTGGCCGAGAAGAATGCGAAGAACGCGTAAGAGGGAGGGTAAAGCATGGAACGTAATCTGAGAAAGACCCGCGTTGGCGTTGTTGTCTCCGACAAGATGGACAAGACCATCGTCGTCGCCGTGAAGGACAGCGTGCAGCACCCTCTGTACAAGAAGATCCTGAAGCGCACCAAGAAGTTCAAGGCCCATGACGAGAACAACGAAGCCGGCATCGGTGACCGCGTTGAGATCATGGAGACCCGCAAGATCTCCAAGGACGTGAACTGGCGCCTCGTCAGGATCATCGAGAAAGCGAAATAATCAGCCTGGTACTTTGAAAGGAGGACCTGAAAGATGGTTCAGATGCAAACTTATCTCAAAGTTGCCGACAACACCGGTGCTAAGGAGTTAATGTGCTTCCGTGTACTGGGCGGTACCCGCAAGAGATATGCCAACATCGGTGACATCGTGGTTTGCAGCGTCAAGAAAGCTGCTCCCGGCGGCACCGTGAAGAAGGGCGATGTGGTCAAGGCTGTCATCGTCCGCAGCAAGCAGGGCCTGCGCCGTGACGACGGTTCCTACATCCGTTTCGATGAGAACGCCGCCGTCATCGTCATGGCCGACAAGAGCCCCAAGGGCACCCGTATCTTTGGACCTGTGGCGCGTGAGCTGCGCGACGCCGGTTTCACCAAGATCCTGTCCCTGGCTCCCGAATCGCTGTAAGGAGGTTTTAATAGAATGAACAATCTTCATGTTAAAACCGGCGACAACGTGATGATCATCTCCGGCAAGGACAAGGGCAAGACCGGCAAGGTCCTGCAGACCTCCCCGAAAGAGGGCAAGGTCATCGTCGAAGGCCTGAACATGGTCACCAAGCACGTTAAGCCCCGCCGTCAGGGCGAGCAGGGCGGCATCGTCAAGGCCGAGGGCGCCATCTACGCCTGCAAGGTCATGCCCGTCTGCCCCAAGTGCGGCAAGGCCACCCGTGTGGGCCATTCCGTCAAGGACGGCAAGAACGTCCGCATCTGCCGCAAGTGCGGCGCCGAGCTGTAAGGGAGGAGTAAAAAATGGCACGTTTGAAAGAACAGTATGTCAATGAGATCGCTCCCGCCCTGAACAAAAAGTTCGGCTACAAGAGCGTGATGCAGATCCCCAAGCTGGACAAGGTCATCATCAACGTGGCCGCCGGCGAGGCGAAAGAGAATGCCAAGGTCATCGACGCCATCGTGGCTGACCTGGGCCAGATCACCGGCCAGAAGGCCGTCGTCTGCAAGGCCAAGAAGAGCGTTGCAAACTTCAAGCTGCGTCAGGGCATGCCCATCGGCGCAAAGGTCACCCTGCGCGGCGACCGTATGTATGAGTTCGTGGATCGTCTGTTCAACGTGGCTCTGCCCCGCGTGCGTGACTTCCGCGGCATCAACGGCAACAGCTTTGACGGCCGCGGCAACTACGCCTTCGGCCTGAAGGAGCAGATCATCTTCCCCGAGATCGACTTCGACAAGGTCGACGCCATCCGCGGCATGGACATCTGCTTCGTCACCACCGCCAAGACCGATGAGGAGGCCAAGGAGCTGCTCAAGGCTCTGGGCGCCCCCTTCGCGAACTAAGGGAGGAACGGAAAAGATGGCAAAAACTTCTATGAAGCTCAAGCAGCAGCGTCCTGCCAAGTTCTCCACCCGCGCCTACAACCGCTGCAAGATCTGCGGCCGTCCCCATGCTTACCTGCGCAAGTACGGCATCTGCCGTATCTGCTTCCGTGAGCTGGCCTACAAGGGCGAGATCCCCGGCGTGAAGAAGGCTTCCTGGTAATCACTGTTTGAACAACGACACAACACTGAATCACACAACCTAAGGAGGTTAGTGGCATGCAAATCACCGATCCCATCGCGGACCTGCTCACCCGCATCCGCAACGCCAGCACTGCCAAACACCCTTCCGTGGACGTTCCTGCTTCCAACCTGAAGAAGGCGATCTGCCAGATCCTGGTTGACGAGGGCTACATCAAGGGTATGAAGGTTACGGAAGATGGCAAGCAGGGTGTTATCACTCTGACCCTCAAGTATCAGGACAACGGCACGCCCGTTATCGCCGGCCTCAAGCGCGTTTCCAAGCCCGGCCTGCGTATCTACACCAACTGCGAGGATATGCCCAAGGTCATGAAGGGCCTGGGCACCGCGATCATCTCCACCTCCAAAGGCGTCATGACCGACAAGGCTGCCCGTGCGGCCCATGTCGGCGGTGAAGTTCTGGCCTTTGTGTGGTAAGAAAGGGGCAAAAAGACAATGTCGAGAATTGGAAGAAAACCCATCGTCATTCCCGCGGGCGTTGATGTCAAGATCGATGAGACCGAGCACACCATCACCGTGAAGGGCCCCAAGGGTACCCTGCATTCCAAGTATCATCCCCTGATGACCGTCAAGGTCGAGGGCAATGAGCTTTTGGTTACCCGCCCCAATGACGAGAAGGAGGCCCGCAGCCTCCATGGCCTGACCCGCACCCTCATCCACAACATGGTCGTGGGTGTCACCGAGGGCTTCCGCAAGGATCTGGAAATTCAGGGCGTCGGCTACCGCTGCGCCAAGCAGGGCAACAAGCTGAACCTGACCCTGGGCTTCTCTCATCCCGTGGAATTCGAGGAGACCGACACCATCAAGATCGAGGTCAAGGACGCGCTGCACTTCAGCATCGTCGGTATCGACAAGCAGGAAGTCGGCCAGTTCGCCGCCGAGGTCCGCGGCACGCGCCCGCCCGAGCCGTACAAGGGCAAGGGCATCCGCTATGTTGGCGAGTTTGTCATCCGTAAGGAAGGCAAAGCCGGCAAGGGCAAATAATAGGAGAGGAGAAACATTATGGTCAATAAGGCTGATAAGAACGTGGCTCGTCTGCGCCGTCACCGCCGTGTTCGCGGCAAGATCAGCGGCACTGCCGAGCGTCCCCGTCTGGATGTTTTCCGCTCTGCCAAGCACATTTACGCCCAGGTCATCGACGATGACAAGGGTGTTACCCTGGCCAGCGCGTCCAGCATGGACAAGGATTTCGACGCCAACGGCGGCAACATCGAGGGCGCCAAGAAGGTCGGCGAGGCCATCGCCAAAAAGTGCCTTGAGAAGGGCATCACCGAAGTGGTCTATGACCGCGGCGGTTTCGTCTATCACGGCCGTGTGCAGGCTCTCGCTGAGGGCGCCCGCGAGGCCGGTCTGAAACTGTAAAAGGAGGGAGAAGATACAATGGCCATGCAGAGAAGAGAACAAGATGACGGCATGATCACCAAGGTCGTCTCCATCAACCGTGTTTCCAAAACCGTCAAGGGCGGCCGCGTCATGAAGTTTGCCGCGCTGATCGTTGTCGGCGATGGCAAGGGCAACATCGGCTACGGCGTCGGCAAGTCCGGCGAAGTTCCCGAGGCCATCCGCAAGGGTGAGGGCGCTGCCAAGAAGAACATGCACAAGATCGCCATGAAGGGCACCACCATTCCCCACGAGATCGTGGGCGAGTTCGGCGCCGGCCGCGTGCTGATGCGTCCGGCTCCCGCCGGTACCGGCGTTATCGCCGGCGGCCCCGTGCGTGCCGTTCTGGAGTGCGCCGGCATCAAGGACATCCGTACCAAGAGCCTGCGTTCCAACAACCCCATCAACGTCACCGCCGCGACCTTCGCGGGTCTGTGCGGCTTGACCGACGCCGAGAGCGTTGCGGCCAAGCGCGGCAAGACCGTTGCGGAAATTCTGGGCTAAGGAGGGTGCTGAACAATGTCTGAATCTACTGTGAGCATCCGTCTCGCCAAGAGCCTCATCGGCCGTGGCAAGGACCAGATCGCTACTGCGAACTCCCTGGGCCTCAAGCGCCCCGGCGACACCACCACCCAGCCTGACAACGCCGCCACCGCGGGCAAGATCGCCAAGATCGCCCACCTGGTCGTGGTCGAGAAGGCCTAATGCAAGGAGGTGCAAGCATGAAGCTTCATGAACTGAACGCGCCCGCTGGCGCCCGCAAGGCCGTGACCCGCAAGGGCCGCGGCGCCGGCTCCGGCAACGGCAAGACCGCCGGCTTCGGCCACAAGGGTCAGAAAGCCCGCTCCGGCGTCAAGAAGGCCGGCTTTGAAGGCGGCCAGATGCCCCTGCAGCGTCGTCTGCCCAAGCGCGGTTTCAACAATATTTTCGCCACCAAGTATGTTACCATCAAGGTGTCTGACCTTGAGAAGTTCGAGGCCGGTTCCACCGTGGACACCGACGCTCTGCTCAAGGCCGGCGTCATCTCCAAGACGCTGGACGGTGTCAAGGTCCTGGGCAACGGCGAGCTGACCAAGGCTCTGAACGTCCAGGTTGCAGCCTACACTGCCTCCGCGAAGGAAAAAATTGAGAAAGCGGGCGGGAAGGCTGAGGTGATGTAAGGTGTTGGAAACCTTCCGCAAAGCATGGAAGATGGAGGATCTCCGCAAGCGCCTTCTGTTCACGCTGATGATCCTCGTTCTGTTCCGGCTTGGTTGTGCCATTCCGGTTCCTTATATCTCCTCCGGCGCGCTGTCCGGCATGTTTTCCACCGGCAGCATGCTGACCTACCTCAACATGATGAGCGGCGGCGCCCTCAGCGAATGTACCTTGTTCGCTCTGGGTGTGCAGCCCGCCATCAACGCTTCCATCATTATCCAGCTGCTCACCGTGGCCATCCCTTATCTGGAGAACCTCTCCAAGGAAGGTGAGGAAGGCCGCCGTAAGCTGCTGCGCATCACCAACTATGTGGGTGCGGGCCTCGGCCTGATGCTGTCCATCGGCTACTACTTCATCATCCGCAACATGGGCGCTCTGAAGTACACCTCCGGCTTTGACGGCATCTTCTGCGCGGTGGTCATCATCCTCTGCTTCACCGCCGGCGCACAGCTGTGTTGCTGGCTGGGCAACCAGATCGACAAGCAGGGCATCGGCAACGGCCTGTCTCTGCTGATCTTCTCCGGCATCGTGGCCCGTTGGTCCGGCATTTACAGCTCGGTCACCAACATTCTGGCCCGCGCACAGGCCGGCGAGCCGATGTTCTACGTGTTCCTGCCTCTGCTGGTGGTTCTGGCTCTGGTGGCGGTGGTGTTCGTGGTCATCCTGACCAACGCCGAGCGCCGCATCCCCGTCCAGTACGCCAAGCGGGTGGTCGGCCGTAAAATGTACGGCGGCCAGGCCAGCTACATTCCCATCAAGGTGAATATGTCCGGCGTCATGCCCATCATCTTTGCCTCGACGCTGTGCGGCCTGCCCGGCATGATCGGCGGCTTCATCAATCTGGACCCCGTCAAGCATCCCATCTGGGCCGGTTTCTTCAGCGCCTTCAGCTACACCAGCCCCATCTACTTTGTGGCGTATATGCTGCTGATCGTTGGCTTCAACTACTTCTACGTGGCTATCCAGTATAACCCCGTGGAGATCGCCAACCAGCTGAAGAAGAACAACGGCACCATCCCCGGCATCCGCCCCGGCAAGCCCACCAGCGATTTCATTTCCAGAACGCTGAGCAAGATCACGCTGATCGGCGCCATCTTCCTTGCCATCGTGGCCGGTGCCCCCATCCTGCTGGGTAACCTGACCGGCACCTCCATTCAGCTGGGCGGTACCAGCCTGCTGATCGTGGTCGGCGTCGCGCTGGACACTGCCCGTGCGCTGGATGGTTATATGACCGCTCGTTTCCACAAGGGATTCCTTGAATAAAAGGACCCGAAGGCTGTAAAAGGAGACAAGACGATGAAACTGATCCTTTTGGGCGCTCCCGGCGCCGGCAAAGGCACCCAGGCAGAGATCCTCTGCGACAAGCTGGGCATCCCGACCATCTCCACCGGCAACATCCTGCGTGCCGCCGTCAAGGAAGGCACCCCGATGGGCCTGAAAGCCAAAGCCTTTATGGATGCAGGCGCTCTAGTCCCCGATGAAGTCATCGTGGGCATCGTCAAGGAGCGTCTGACCCAGCCCGACTGTGCCAACGGATTTATTCTGGACGGCATGCCCCGCACCATCGCTCAGGGCGAGGCCCTGGAGCAGATGGGCGTGGAGATCGACAAGGTCATCAACCTGGTGGTTTCCGATGAGGAGATCACCAAGCGGATGTCCGGTCGGCGGGTCTGCGGCTCCTGCGGCGCCAGCTACCATATTGTGAACAAGCGTCCTGCCGTGGAAGGCAAGTGCGACCGCTGCGGCGGTGAGCTGACCATCCGCAAGGATGACGAGCCCGCCACCGTGCTGGATCGCCTCAAAGCCTATCACGAGCAGACCGAGCCTCTGGTGGAATTCTACCGCCAGCGCGGCAAGTTGGTGGAGGCTCCCGACCAGGGCAGCATCGAGGCCAACACCGCCTATGTGCTCAAGCTTCTGGAGGCGTAAGCATCCATGATCCAAGTGAAAAATGCCGCTGAGCTGGAAAAAATGCGGCGGGCCTGCGCCATCAGCGCAGGAGCGCTCAAGGCGGGCGGCGAAGCGATCGAGGCCGGTATATCCACAGCCGAGATCGACAAGATTATTTATGACTATATCGTGCGCCATGGTGCGCGGCCGAATTTCCTGCATCTGTACGGGTTTCCGGCCACCGCCTGCATCAGCGTCAACGATACCGTGATCCACGGCATCCCCAGCAGGGACCAGAAGATCCGACCCGGTGACATTGTTTCCATTGACACCGGCTGCAAGATCGACGGGTTCAACGGCGACAACGCCTGCACCTTTGCCTGCGGCAAGGTGGACAGCGAAGCCCGCCGGCTGATGGATGTGACCAAAGAGGCCCTGCACCTGGGCATCCAGGCGGCACAGGCCGGCAACCGGATCGGGGATATCGGACACGCGGTGCAGAGCTACGTGGAGGAGAACGGATTTTCGGTGGTACGCACCTTTGTGGGCCACGGCGTCGGCAAGGAGCTGCATGAGGACCCGGAGGTGCCCAACTACGGCAACCCGGGGCGCGGCGCCCGGCTGGTGCCCGGCATGACCATCGCCATCGAGCCGATGGTCAACCAGAAAAAGGCAGCGGTAAAGACCTTACAGGACGGATGGACGGTCAAAACCTGTGACGGCGGACTGGCGGCTCACTTTGAGCACACGATCGCCATCACGGCGGCCGGGCCGGAAGTTCTGACCCACGGCTGGGAGGAACCGGGATGGACCTTGTAAAAGGCACACTGGTTCGCTCCAAAGCAGGGCGGGACAAGACCCGCACGCTGGCCGTGCTGGACGTAGATGGCCAGATGCTTCTTCTCGCGGACGGGCGCACCCACCCCATCGCGAAGCCCAAGCGCAAAAAGAGGAGGCATGTGGCCCCTACGACCACCATTCTCGAGAGCGAGCTTCTGAAAAGCGATCAACTTCTCAGTGAGGCAATCGCCGCGTTTGATGCGGATGCTAACTGAATGAACCCTTCCAAGGAGGCTATCAGCTTGTCTAAAGAAGATGTCATTGAAGTCGAGGGTGTCGTCAGAGAGGCCATGCCCAACACGGTGTTCAAGGTGGAGCTGCTCAACAAAGAGGGCAAGCCCAACGGCCACACGGTGCTGGCGCATATCTCCGGCAAGCTGCGGACAAACTTCATCCGCATCCTGCCCGGCGACAAGGTCACCATGGAAATGAGCCCCTACGACCTGACCAAAGCCCGGATCACCTGGCGCTCCAAGTAAGCGCCTTGTGGAATAGAAGGAGGTTAACATCATGAAGGTAAAACCTTCCGTGAAACCCATTTGCGAGAAGTGCAAGGTCATTAAGCGCAAAGGCCGCGTGATGATCATTTGTGCCAATCCGAAGCATAAGCAGCGTCAGGGCTAAAGGTCCGGGAGAATGACTCCCGGAAACCGTACCCAAAACGCTTGGGGGCCAAGTGCGTAGATTCCCGGCGCAGGCCCCGACACAGGACATGGGATGTGACTATGGAGGTGCTTTATGGCACGTATTGCTGGTGTTGATCTGCCTCGTGAGAAGCGGATTGAAGTTGGTCTGACTTACGTTTACGGTATCGGTCAGAGCACTGCCGACGAAATTCTCGCCGGTACCGGAATTAACCCTGATACCCGCGTCAAGGATCTGTCTGCCGAGGATGAGGCCAAGATCCGTGATTATATCGACAAAAACAACATCCTCGTCGAAGGTGATCTGCGTCGTAACGTGGCTCTGGACATCAAGCGTCTGACCGAGATCCAGTGCTACCGCGGCGTGCGCCATCGCAAGGGCCTTCCTTGCCGCGGCCAGCGCACCAAGACCAATGCGCGTACCTGCAAAGGTCCCAAGCGCACTGTCGCCAATAAGAAGAAGTAAGGAGGAACTGAAATGGCTGCTAACAAAGCTGCGGCGAAAACCCGCACCAAGAAGAAGGAGCGCAAGAATATCAGCGCGGGCGCCGCGCATATCCAGAGCACCTTCAACAATACCATTGTTACCATCACCGATACTCAGGGCAACGCTGTTTCCTGGTGCAGCACCGGCGCGCTGAACTTCCGCGGTTCTCGTAAGAGCACCCCGTTCGCCGCCCAGAGTGCTGCCGAAGTCGCCGCCAAGGCCGCTATGGAGCATGGCATGAAGACCGTTGAGGTCTATGTCAAGGGCCCCGGTTCCGGACGTGAGAGCGCCATCCGCGCCCTGCAGGCCACCGGCCTGGAGGTCACCATGATCCGTGACGTGACCCCCATCCCCCACAACGGCTGCCGCCCGCCGAAGCGCCGCCGCGTCTGATTGAAAGGAGAACATGAGTTATGGCTAAGAATACCCAGCCTATCGCCAAGCGTTGCCGTGCTCTCGGCATTTCTCCTGCTGTTATGGGTTATGCGAAGAAAACCAGCAACCGTAACCCCGGCGGCCAGATGAGAAAGAAGAAGAGTGAGTACGCCACTCAGCTCAACGAAAAGCAGAAGGTCAAGTTCGTCTATGGCATTCTGGAGAGCCAGTTCCGTGGTTACTACGAGAAGGCCAGCCGCATGCCCGGCCAGACCGGCACCAACCTGCTGGTTCTGGTGGAGCGCCGTCTGGACAACGTGGTGTTCCTGCTGGGCCTCGCCCAGACCCGCCGCGATGCCCGTCAGCTGGTGAGTCACAATCACTTCACCATCAACGGCAAGCGCGTCAACATTCCTTCCTATCAGGTCAAGCCCGGCGATGTCATCGAGGTCGTCGAGTCCAGCCGTTCCTCCGCCAAGTTCAGCAAGCTGACCGGTGAGGACGCCCCCGTGGCCGTCATCCCCGCCTGGCTGGACCGCGCGAAGGGCAGCCTGAAGGCCACTGTCGTTCGTATGCCCGCCCGTGAGGACATCACTGTGCCCATCGAGGAGCACCTGATCGTCGAGTTGTACTCCAAGTAATCCTCTGTGCTTTTACGACTTTTTCAACCTGCCTGCGTTTTATTTTGCGGGCTGAACAAGGAGGGTTTTTATGATGGAGATTGAACGCCCCAAGATCGAAACGGCCAGCCTTTCCCCGGATGGCCGTTACGGTAAGTTCGTTGTCGAGCCGCTGGAGCGCGGCTTCGGCACGACCTTGGGCAACAGCTTGCGTCGTGTTCTCTTGTCCTCCCTGCCCGGTGTAGCCGTCACCAGCGTCAAGATCGATGGCGTGGTGCATGAGTTCTCCACCATCGAAGGCGTGCGGGAGGATGTCACCGAGATCGTTCTGAACCTGAAGGGCATTGCCGCCAAGATCTACGGCGACGGCCCCAAGGTCGTCCGCGTGGAGGCCGTCGGCCCCTGCGAGGTCACGGCAGGCACCATCAAGGGCGGCGATGACCTGGAGATCCTCAACCCCGAGTGGCACATCGCCACCCTGGGCGAGGGCGCCAAGCTGGTCATGGAGCTGACCTTTGACAAGGGCCGCGGCTACGTTCCCGCAGAGAAGAACAAGCTGGCTCTCGTCGAAAAGAACGACATCACCACCCTGCCGGTGGACAGCATTTATACCCCGGTGCTCAAGGCCAACTATATGGTGGACAACACCCGCGTGGGCCAGATCACCGATTACGATAAGCTGACCATTGAGGTCTGGACGGATGGCACCATCTCCGCACAGGAGGCGCTGAGCCTGTCCGCCCGTGTCCTCACCGAGCATCTAAACCTGTTCGTCAACCTCTGTGACGAGGCCGCTGAGACCGAGATCATGGTGGAGAATGACGAAAAGGGCAAGGAAAAGGTGCTGGAAATGACCATCGAGGAGCTGGACCTGAGCGTCCGTTCCTTCAACTGCCTCAAGCGTGCCGGCATCAACACTGTCGGCGACCTCATCTCCAAGAGCGAGGACGAGATGATGAAGGTCCGCAATCTGGGCCGCAAGTCTCTCGAGGAAGTCATGGCGAAATTGGACAGCCTTGGCTTTGCGCTCACCAAGGACGATGAAAACTAAGATTCATTAAAGGAGTGAAACGGAATGCCCGGTACCAGAAAACTCGGCCGTGCCACCGATAGCCGCAACGCCATGCTGCGCGCCATGGTGACCTACCTGTTCGAGAACGGCAAGATCGAGACCACCGTCCCCCGCGCCAAGGAAGTTCGCGCCATGGCCGAAAAGATGGTGACGCTCGGCAAGCGTGACGAACTGCACGCCAAGCGCCAGATCTTCAGCTACATCACCAAAGAGGATGTGGCCAAGAAGGTCATCGATGAGTACGCCCCCAAGTACGCCGACCGCAACGGCGGTTACACCCGCATCTACAAGATCGGTGTCCGCCGCGGTGACGCTGCCGAAATGGCCATCATCGAGCTGGTCTGATTTGACCGCTGAATAACTGCCGCACCCCCGGAGCAAACTGCTCCGGGGGTGTTTTTGTACGATATGCCGCTTTCTGTCCAGATTATGGAACCGCATTCCGCCGCCTAAAAGGGGAGGGGAGGAGCCTTTTGGGCAGTTCGCACAGATTTGGCTGCGAGAGTGACAACAACAAATATGCAAAGCGCGGAAAATGCGAAAAATGTCGTTTGAGGGCTGTTTTTGTGCGGCGTTTATGATAAAATAAAAATGATAATAAGCGGATGAACGCCGCAGCGAAATAAAACGAAGTGTGAAGGAGCAAGTTATGGCTGACATGAATCTTGGCCCGCGTGATTTCTTTGCAAAGGAGGATGCCATTGCCGATCTGGCGCTGATCGCCTGCCCCGGTGCGGAGGAGCTGTGCAAGCTGGTGGACGGACATCTGGTTCGCTGGGCGCGGGAATGCGGCATGGATAAAGAGACCTTCATCATCCCCTCGGACTGCCCCCGTTTCCAGTCCGGCGACGCCAAGGGCCTTGTGAAAAACAGCACCCGCGGCGATGATGTGTTCATTTTTGTGGACCCGGGCAACTACAGCGTCACCTACAAGCTGTTCGGCTACGAGAACCACCTCTCCCCGGACGACCATTTCCAGAACCTGCTGCGTCTCATTCAGGCCAGCGCCGGCCGTGCCCACCGCATCAGCGTGGTCATGCCCAGCCTGTACGGCGGCCGTCAGCATCGCCGCGTCAGCCGCGAGAGTCTGGACTGCGCCTATGCGCTGCAAACGCTGCGCCACATGGGCGTCAAGAACATCATCACTTTTGACGCCCACGACCCCCGCGTGGTCAACGCCGTGCCGCTGATGAGCTTTGACAACGTGATGCCAACCTATCAGGTGCTCAAGTGCCTGCTGCATCATGTGCCGGACGTGAACTTCCACAAAGACCACTTCATGATCGTTTCCCCCGATGAGGGCGCCATGAACCGGAACATGTACTATTCCAGCGTGCTGGGCTGCAATCTGGGCATGTTCTACAAGCGCCGCGATTACAGCCGCGTGGTCAATGGCCGCAACCCCATCGTTGCCCATGAGTATCTGGGTGAGAGCGTGGACGGCAAGGACGTGTTCATCGCCGATGACATCATCGCCTCCGGCGAGTCCATGCTGGACATCGCCTATGAGCTGAAAAAGCGCGGTGCCCGCAACATTTACAGCTACGCCACCTTCCCGCTGTTCACCTCCGGCTTTGACAAGTTCGACAAGGCCTACGAGGAAGGCACCATCAAGGCGGTTCTGGGTACCAACCTGACCTACCGCAACCCCCAGCTGTTGGAGCGGGAATGGTATTTTGATGTGGATGTCTCCAAGTACACTGCGTACTTTGTGGCGGCCATCAACCACGACAAGAGCGTGTCCAGCATCATTGACCCGATGGAAAAGATCCGTGCCCTTCTGGAAAAGCATGGCATCCCCATGGGCGGTCAGGAATAAATTTGTCCACCGGCCCGCAGCTGCGGGCCGATTTTGTTTGCAATCCGGCACGGTACGGTATATAATAGCGTAGAAATCATATAAAGGAGAGGATCGTATGCTGCCAGTGGAACAGCTGCAAGCCCTGATCCGGGGCAAAAAGGTCGCCTTCATCGGCGCAGGCGTCAGCCATAAACAATGCATCCCGCAATTTGTGGAGATGGGGGCGCAGGTGACCCTCTGCGACCAGAAAAAATCGCTGGAGGATTTTGGCGGCTACGCCGACACGCTGCGCCGCCTGAACATTTCGTTGAGTCTGGGCGAGCATTACACCGACGGGTTTGCCGGACAGGACATCATCATGCGTACCCCCGGCTATGATTACACCAAGCCGGAGCTGCAGGCGGCGCTGGCCGCCGGGGTGATGGTCACCAGCGAGGTGGAGCTGTTCTTTGAATACTGTCCTTGCGAGATCATCGCGGTGACCGGCTCGGACGGCAAGACCACCACCACCACCCTCATCGCCAAAATGATGGAGGCCGCCGGCCGCAAGGTACTGCTGGGCGGCAACATCGGCTACCCGCTGCTGCCCCGTCTGGGGGATGTGTGCCCGGAGGATGTGGCTGTGGTGGAGTTGTCCAGCTTCCAGCTGATTTCCATGCGCCGCAGCCCCAAGGTGGCGGTGGTCACCAACGTGACCCCCAATCATCTGGACCACCACAAGGATATGCAGGAGTACATTGACGCCAAGCGGAACATTCTGCTGTGGCAAAACCCGCCCTGCCGCGCCGTACTGGGCTTTGAAAATGACGTTTCCCGCGCCATGGCCGCCGACTGCAAGGGTGAGCAGGTATGGTTTACCCGCCTGCACGATACCGACAACGGCGCCTTCCTCCGAGGGGACGACATGCTGTGCTACGCGGAAGACGGCGTTGTGACGGAGATTCTGCCCCGAAAGGATGTCAAGCTGCGGGGACTGCATAACGTGGAGAACCTGCTGGCCGCCTGTGCCGCCGTCTGGGGACGCGCCCCGCTGGAGGCCATGCGGCAGGTGGGCAGCACCTTCACCGGCGTGGAGCACCGCATTGAGCCGGTGCGCACACTGGACGGCGTGACCTGGTATAACGATTCCATTGCCACCAGCCCCACCCGCACCATCGCGGGCCTGCGCAGCTTTGAGCAGAAAATCATTTTGATTGCCGGCGGCTACGACAAGCACATTCCCTACGAGCCGCTGGCCCCGGAACTGCTGGCCCACGTGAAAACGCTGGTGCTGATGGGGGCCACCGGCCCGGTCATCGAGAAGGCTCTGCGCGGCTGCCCCGGTTTTACCGAGGGCGCGATGGAAATCCTGCACGCGGACAGCATGAAGGATGCGGTGGAGAAGGCCCGCGCCGCCGCCAGACCCGGCGATGTGGTCAGCCTGTCCCCGGCGTCCGCCTCCTTTGACTGCTACCCCAACTTTGAGGTGCGCGGTCAGGAGTACAAGCGCCTTGTGATGGAGCTGGCATGATTGCCGCCGTCAGCACACCGGCGCAAAAGGCGGCATTTTTGTCCGCCATCCGGGGCAGACCCTACTTTCACGCCCTGCTGGGGCGGGATTTGGCCTTGTGGGCGGACAATCCCGGGGCGTCCACCAAGCTGTTTGTACTGCCCGGCGGCGCGCTGACCATCAGCGGCCGGAGCGCGCAGCTGTGCGGCGTACCTGAAGATGGGGAGGAACTGGCCGCGTTTCTGCGGTTTGCCGGGGTGGAGCGGGTGACCTGCTCCGACCCCATGCCCGGCTGGATGCAGCGGCAGACGCTGTTTCTGTACGCGCTGGCTCCGGGGGAACGGCTGTCTGTGGGAAAGCCCCCGGAAGGACTGCTCTGGCGGGACGACCCATCGGTGATGGAAATTGCCCGGCGTCTTTTTCCGGAGGACGCGGCCCGCGCCGAGGCGTTTTACTCCGAGACCTGCACCGCGCTGGCCCACGGCTATGCCCGCGTGGCGGCGCTGTACGATGCGTCCGGGCGGCAGGTGTCCACCGTGGGAGCCTACGCCATGACGGACGGCGAAGCCTACATGGCCATGGGTGAAACGGCGGCGGAGCTGCGGGGCCGGGGCATCGGCGGCTGGCTCATCGCGGAATTTGCCAACCGGCTTTCCACTGAAGGCTGGCAGGTGACTTTTTTGTGTGAGCAAAAGCGCCGTCATTTTTACGACCGGCTGGGTTTTGCCTGCACGGGACGATACGAACAGTATACGATAAGTGGGATGGACAATGATTGAACAGTTTTATGATTTGAAACCGGAGGTTCTCGCGCTGGACCGGCAGGCGCTCGCCCTTTGCCGGGAGCAATTTGCCCATGTGGAGGGCATCCGGGACTACAACCAGCTGAAAATGCTGCGGGCCTTCACCGACAGCGGCGTGGCCGCCCAGCACTTTTTCGGTTCCACCGGCTACGGCGTCTGGGATGACAGCCGCAACAAGCTGGAGGAGGTATTCTGCCGCTGCGTGGGTGCCGAAGCGGCGCTGGTGCGCCCGCAATTTATGAGCGGCACCCATACGCTGACGGTGGCGCTGTTTGGCCTGCTCCGCACCGGGGACACCCTGCTGGCCGCCACCGGCCGCCCCTACGATACGCTGGAAGGGGTCATTGGCATCGGGGAGGCCGGCAAGGGCTGCGGCACGCTGCGGGAATACGGCATCCGATATGACGAAGTACCGCTGAAAGAGGACTTCACCCCCGATTATGCAGGCATTGCGGCCAAAGCGAAAACAGCGACTGTGGTGCACATCCAGCGCAGCCGGGGCTACACCCAGCGCAACGCCTTTGATCTGGACACCATCCGCAAGGTGGCGCAGACCGTGCGGGAGGTCAACCCCAACGCGGTGATCTTTGTGGATAACTGCTACGGCGAGTTCACTCAGACGAAGGAGCCGCTCTCCGCGGGGGCGGACATCATCGCGGGCAGCTTTATCAAAAATCCCGGCGGCGGAATCACCCCCACCGGCGGTTACATCGCGGGCCGGAAAGACCTTGTGGAAAAAATCAGCCATCGGTTCACCGCGCCGGGCATCGGTGCCGATTTGGGCTGTACGCAGGATTCCCTGCGCGATACCTTTTTGGGACTGTACTACGCGCCGGGTGTGGTGTGCGAGGCCGTCAAAACGGCCATCTACGCCCAATGTCTGCTGGAGCTTTGCGGCGTCCATCCGGTGCCCCGCTACACCGAGGACCACAACGACATCGTGACCTGTTTTGACTCCGGCAGTGCCGCTGCCTTGCAGGGATTCTGCGCCGGCATCCAGAAAAACAGCCCGGTGGACAGCTTTGTCAGCCCGGAACCGGCCGACGAACCGGGCTACACCGACAAGGTCATCATGGCCTCCGGCAGCTTTACCGAGGGCAGCACCATTGAAATTTCCTGCGATGGCCCGCTGCGCCCCCCGTACACCTGCTATTTGCAGGGCGGCGTCAATTTCACCGCCGGACGCGCCGCAGTGCTCAACGCGGTACAAAACGCTTTCTTTGCCTGAACAACGACCCCCTCCGCCACACTGCGGAGGGGGTCGGGCTTATGTACTTAGGCCTTATCCAAAACCGTCCGGGCGGCACGCACCGCGGCGGCATCCGTCTGGGAGATATGCCACTCGTCCAATCCGGGCAGCCCCATGGGCACACCCTCCCGCCGGAACTGCATGCCGCTTTCCAGCAGAGTTTTGCCGCTCATGTGGAACGCCCGCGCTGCGGGGAAATCCGTCAGAAACCGGGCGATCACCCCGGCGTTGACGCCGGCTCCGATCAACACTTCGGGGCCGTGTATCGCGTCGCGCAGCGCCAGTAGCTGGCCGATGGTGTCTGCACCGATGGTACAGCTGGCCGCTCCGCCGCTGGTCAGCACGGTATCAATGCCCAGCGCGGCAGCATCACGGTAGGTTTGCAGCACATCGCGGGAAACGTCGATGGCCCGGTGCAGCGTCACAGGCAGTCCGCCGCAGGCGTCCATCAGCTGTTCCATGGCAGGTATGTCCAGTGAACCCTGCGGCGTCAAGACGCCCAGAACAAAGCCGCTGGCTCCCGCGTCACGCAGCTCCCGTATTTGTTCCCGCAGCAGCGCCAGTTCCTCCGGCGAATAGAGAAAATCCCCGGCGCGGGGCCGCATCAAACAGCGAACCGGCAAATCGCTTTCCCGGCGAAACTGCCGCAGCAGCGCCGCATAGGGGGTCAGGCCGCCCACAGCCAGCGCACTGCAAAATTCCAGACGGTCCGCGCCTCCTGCCACAGCCGCCCGGCAGGAGGCAAGGCTGTCCACACAAACTTCCAGTATCATGCCGCTTTCCCTCCCATAGCGATGCGAAATGCGGGGGCGGCTTCGGCGGCAGGAACGGCCTTCTCCGGGGATTCCGGCTGCGGCAGCAGTGCACCGCAAAGGCTGTTGAGCACAACCAGATCCAGCAATCCCAGCACAAGCCCCACCGCCAGCGGAAGGGTGCCCTCCACAACGGCGCTGAACAGGCAGACGATCAACAGTACGCAGAAGGTGCAGGCCACCTTGCAGGCAAGACGCTTCCAATGATGCAGTTTCATGACCGATTCCTCCGTATCTTCTATGCTGAGACAACGTACCGTTGTTTCATACGTCCAGTATAATACAACTATAAGTTGTTGTCAAGAGAATAATACAACAAATTTTTGAAGAAAATCCGCAAAAACTCTTTACAGGAACTACCTTTGGTTGTATAATGGGATTAGAAAATCTGTGCGTGTCATTGAAAGGAGTTTCCCATGTTTGCAGATCGCTTAAAAGAGGCCCGAAGGATCAAAGGGCTGAGTCAGGCAGAGGTTTCCCGCCTGCTTGGTGTTACACAGCAGGCGGTGGGCAAGTGGGAGACCGGGCGTTCCACCCCGGATCCTCAGACCGTGGCCCGTCTGGCGGGACTGCTGGACACCACGGCGGATGCGCTGCTGGGCATCAGTCAGGACCCGGCGCAGACCGGCGCGGTGGGCCGCAACGCCTTCAGCCGGTATACCGAGTGCCTCATTCCCGTCGTGGGCACGGTGCGTGCCGGTTACGGCGCGCTGGCCTTCGAGGAAGACTACGGCAACGAATATGCCAGTGTGAAGGATCCGGAAAATTATTTCTATCTGGTGGTCAAGGGCGACAGTATGGAGCCGCGTATTTCGGACGGCGACCTTGCTCTTGTCCACCGCCAGAACACGCTGGACAACGGAGATCTTGGCGTCATGGTGTACGGCACCGACGGAGAGGGCACCCTGAAAAAGTACATCCAGCGGGGCAACGCGGTGGTACTGCATCCCTTTAACCCCAAATATGAGGAACTGATTATTAAAGGAGAGGAGCTTGACCATCTGTACATCGCCGGCAAGGTGGTGGAGACCAAGGCCAAGTGGTGAGACGCCTTTTGCCCCTGCTGTATTTTCATTATAGCAGACGAAGCATCCCATAATTCGGATTTCTAAAACCATTTTCACCCGCGGGATTCCAGTACCATGGATATGCGGCGGGTGTATTTCTTATACCCTGAAAGGAGCGCTGCCGGATGGAACTGGGCGATAAACTGGAAATTCTGGCGGACAGCGCCAAATACGATGTGGCCTGCACCTCCAGCGGCGTGGACCGGCCGGGCCGCCATGGACAGCTGGGCAGCTGCCGCCTGCCGGGTATCTGCCATGCCTTCACGGCAGATGGGCGCTGTGTTTCCTTATTAAAAGTGCTGTATTCCAATGTCTGCGTCTATGATTGCAGCTACTGTGTCAACCGCCGCAGCAATGACCGTCCCCGCGCCACCTTCACGCCCCGGGAACTGGCCGAGCTGACCATCGGGTTTTATCGCCGCAACTATATCGAGGGGCTGTTTCTGTCCAGTGCGGTGGTGGGCAGCCCGGACGCCACCATGGAGCGGATGATCGAGACGCTGCGCCTGCTGCGGGAGGAATACCGTTTCAACGGGTACATCCATGCCAAGACCATCCCGGGGGCAGACCCGCAGTTGGTGGAGCGTCTGGGGCTGCTGGCGGACCGGCTTTCCGTCAACATTGAGCTGCCCAGCGAGGCAAGCCTTACGAAGCTGGCCCCGGACAAAAAGCGCACCGCCATTTTGCGTCCCATGGGGCAGATCGCGGCACGCAGTACCCAAAGCAAGGGCGAGATGGTGCGCTACAAAAAGGCGCAGGCCTTTGCACCGGCAGGGCAGAGCACCCAGATGATTATCGGGGCTTCGCCGGAAACAGACTACCATATTATGAACCTGACCGAGGGACTTTACAAAAAATATTCGCTCAAACGTGTGTTTTATTCGGCCTATCTGCCTGTTGTGCAGGATGAGCGCCTGCCCGCCCTCACCCAGCGCCCGCCGCTTCTGCGGGAGCACCGGCTGTATCAGGCGGACTGGCTGCTGCGGTATTACCATTTTTCCGCCGCGGAGCTGCTCAGCCGGGAGGAACCCAATTTTGACCCATATCTGGACCCCAAATGCAACTGGGCCGTGAGGAATCCGCAGTTTTTCCCGGTGGAGGTCAACACCGCGGAGGAGGCCGCGCTGCTGCGTGTTCCCGGTATCGGCCCCAAGAGCGCCCGGCGCATCGTTCAGGCCCGGCGCATGCAAAAGTTGGGCATGGCGGAACTGAAACGCATTGGCGTAGTGCTCAAACGGGCACAGTATTTTATCACCTGCAACGGCTACGCGGCGGCACGCGGCACCCGGCAGGAGATCGCCGGGGCGCTGCTGGACCCGCACGCCTTCGGTGTGGGGGTGCAGCAGCTGAGTCTGGACGATTTCGTGCCGCAGGCGCTGCCGGATGCTGCACCGCAGGTTCACCAGCTGGCGGAACAGGGCGTCCCTGTCCCGGAGGCGGCCCGGCTGGTGCGGGAGGAGGCGCTCACATGTCTTACACGGCGCATGTGACAGACATCGCTTACCGTTATGACGGAAGCTTTCCCGGTTTTTTGTGCTGCATTTTTGAAAGCTACGCCAAAAAGGAACTCCCTGCGGCGGTTCTGCCGCCGGAGGAGGGACAGCTGTCTCTGTTTGGCAGCCGGGACATCCCCACCGACATGGCCCGTGCCTCCCGGGTGGCGGTGGGGCTGGCCCGACTGGGCGGGGAGGTGCGCAAATGGGTGTATTCCGGGTTTCTGTCCTGCCAGAGCGGCAAGGAACTGATTTTGCTGCGTCTGGCCCGGCGCTGTTTTGAACAGGGGCCGCGGGTGCTGTCCATGCTGGGTGATGAGGATGTGGCTGCCGCCTTCCGGCTGATGCGCCGGGTGCGCTCCGAGGCCGCCACTTATTTTGAACTCATCCGCTTTGAACAGCGCGGCTCCATGCTGGGCACGGTCATCCACCCGGAAAATCAGGTGCTGCCGCTGCTGCGGGAGCATTTTTGCAGCCGCCTGCCCGATGAGGATTTTCTGATTTTCGACGCAACCCACGGCACCGTGCTGCTGCGGCAGCGGGGGAGTGTGCAGTACCTTGCCATGACTCACTATGAGAAAGGCCCCAGTCAGGAGGAACAGGACTGGCAGGCGCTCTGGAAGCGCTTCTTCAAGGCGCTGACCATCGAGGAGCGGCGCAACGAAAAACTACAGATGAGCCACGTCCCCAAACGGTACTGGCAGGATCTGTGCGAAATGCAGCCGGATGAGGTGGAAGAACAGCAAAAGATTTTGGAAAATCCGTGCCAAATCCCGTCGAATATGGTATAATAGTGATATTAACCTTTTAGGAGGAACCATGGTATGACAGACTCCCGTTGGGCGTCCATTGACGCCTTTGTGGAAACCAACCGAGACAACATTCTGCGGGACATCTCCCGTCTGGTGGCGATCCCCAGCGTGGAAGGCACGCCGGAGCCGGGCGCGCCCTTTGGCGCGGGGCCGAGAGCGGCGCTGGACAAGGCGCTGGAAATTGCCGGTGAGCTGGGTCTTGCCACCCACAACGCCGAAGGGTATATCGGCTGGGCGCAGACGGCTCCCATTGCCGAGGGACAGAAATTTCTGGCCACCATCACCCACACCGATGTGGTGCCGGTGGGCAACGGCTGGGACGCCGACCCCTACACCGTCCGGGTGCGGGACGGCTGGCTGCTGGGCCGCGGCGTGGCCGATGACAAAGGCCCCAGCATCCTGTGCCTGTACGCGCTGAAATATCTCAAGGACAGCGGCGCGGCGCTGCGCTATCCCGTCCGCGCCCTGCTGGGCGCCAACGAGGAGACCGGCATGGCGGATGTGGACTACTACGAAAAGCATTTCCCCATGCCCGCCTTCTGCTTCACGCCGGACGCGGAATTTCCGGTGTGCAACGGCGAAAAGGGCGGCTTTGGCGGCATCATCGCCTCGCCCCGGCTGGTGGACCCGGTCATTCTCGCCTTTGAGGGCGGCGTGGCCGTCAATGCGGTGCCGGACAGGGCATGGTGTCAGGTGTCTGTGGGACAGGACGCCCTCAAACAGACCGAAAACGTGACCTTTGAGGCCGGGGAAAACGGCACCACCATCATCCGCGGCTGGGGCAAAAGCGGCCATGCGGCCATGCCGCAGGGAACCGTCAACGCCATTGCACTGATCGTCAACTGCCTGCTGGAAAGCGGCGTCTGCACCCCGGCGGAGACTGCCTACCTGAAGGTGCTGCAAACACTGCACGCGGCCACCGACGGCTCGGCGCTGGGCATTGCGGCGGACGATGGATTTTTTGACCCGCTGACCATCGTGGGCGGCACCATCCGGATGGAGGACGGCGTGCTGCGCCAGAGCTTTGACTGCCGGTTCCCCACCAACACCAACGAGAAAACCATGACGGCTGTTATGGAAACGGTCTGCGGCGATGCCGCAGTGCTGGAGCAGCTGCACAGCAGGCCGCCGTTCTACATCAGCGCCGACCATCCGGCCATTCAGGCGCTCATCACCACCTACAACGATGTGACCGGCGAGGGCAAAGGCCCCTTCACCATGGGCGGCGGCACCTATGCGCGGCACTTCCCGCTGGCGGTGAGCTTTGGCCCGGAGCATACCGATTTGGCATTGCCGGACTTTGCCGGTCCCATGCACGGCGCCAACGAGGGCGCACCTTTTGAAAAGCTGCTGGAGGCGCTGAAAATTTATATTCTGGCGCTGCTGCGTTTGCAGGAGATCGACTTCTGAGAAACAATTGACCCGGCGTCGGGATTGTGTTATACTGAGAACCGTAAAGGAGGGTTCGCCTATGAAAACGATTTGCAAGGTGTTCGCTGTGCTGGCGGTGCTGACCGGGATTCTGACGCTGGTCGCCGCGGCGTTTGCTCAGGAGCAAAAGCCGGAGTATATCCGCATTTACGGCGAACCTGCGGAAGAAAACGAATAAGCAAGGCGCCCGGCACGATTGTGCCGGGCGTTTCAGCGCAAAAAGGGTGCGGCCCGCTTGGGGGCCGCACCCTTTTTGAATGTCAGTTTTACAGCCGTTCGCCGCAGTAGGGGCAGAACTCCGCCGGTTGCAGCATCCTCAGATAGGACAGAGACCGCCCGCAGTGGGGACAGCGGCAGAACAGCAGGTTCTGCACAGCGCCCGCCACCAGCACCGCAAAGCCAAGCCCGGTGAGAACCTGAAACACGGCGGGGTGGGAGCTCTCAAACCCCCATCCCAGCACAAACAGCGCCAGAAACACAAGGAGGCTGCCCACCCAGAGACGGCGGCTCTGCCGCCAATCGGGTTTTTTCATCTTTTTCATCTCAGTAGGTCTTGGGTTCCTCCTCGCCGGTCATGACGCGGAGCGCACCCTGGCACAGAGCCAGCAGCTCGTCCTCGCCGGGATAGACCGTGATGGGGGCGATCCAGCCAAGGCTCTCGGTGAGCTTTTCGCGGGTCAGCGGGGCGTAGGCGATGCCGCCGGTGAGGATGATCTGGTCCACCTGACCGTGCAGCACGGCGGCCATGGCGCCGGCGTCCTTGGCAATCTGGTAATAGAAGGCGTCCTGCACCAGCTTGGCCTCGGCGTTGCCCTCCGCCACCATCTTTTCCACCACGCGGGCGTCGTTGGTGTGCAGATAGCCGTTGAAGCCGCCGCCGCCGCAGATCTTCTTGTAAATTTCCTTTTCGGTGTAGTCACCGCTGAAGCACATCTTGACCAGATCGCCCACCGGCACGGTGCCGGAGCGCTCGGGGCTGAAACAGCCCTCGCCGTCCAGAATGTTGTTCACGTCCACGATCTTGCCCTTGCAGTGCGCGCCTACCGAGACGCCGCCGCCCATGTGGATGACGATGAGGTTCAGCTCCTCATACTTTTTGCCCTGCTCCTTGGCGAACCGGCGAGCCACCGCCTTCTGGTTCAGCGCGTGGAAGATGGAGCGGCGGGGCAGCTCCGGCATACCGGAAACGCGGGCCATGGGGGTCAGTTCATCCACCACCACGGGGTCCACGATGTAGCTGGGCACGCCGATCTCGTCACCGATCTCCCGGGCCAGAATACCGCCCAGATTGGAGGCATGCTGACCCTGCACGCCGGCCTTCAGATCGGCCAGCAGCGCCTCGGACACGGCATAGGTGCCGCCGGGGATGGGCTTGAGCAGACCGCCGCGGCCCACGATGACGTTCAGCGTTTTGGGGTCGCAGTTTTTGTTTTTCAGGAAGTTGAGAATGATGTCCTTGCGGAAATCCTTCTGGTCGATGATGGAGGCATACTGGCTGATCTCCTCGGTGGAGTGGCGCAGCGTTTCCTCGAACAGCAGGGTCTCGTCCTCGAACACACCCACCTTGGTGGAGGTGGAGCCGGGATTGATGACCAGTGTTTTGATGGACATGGGGACGCTCCTTTCTTAGTTCTGGGCGGCGGCCACCACGGCGGCCAGCGCGATGGAATACACCTTGGTCTGGAAGGAATCGCTGCGGCTGGTGAGGATGGCGGGCACGCGGGTGCCGGTCAGGATGCAGCCGTTCTTGCAGTCGGCGGTGTGGACCAGCGTCTTGTACACCAGATTGCCGGCCTGAATGTCGGGGAACAGCAGAATATCGGCATGCCCGGCGGCGGGGCGGTCCTGCGCGCCCTTGTGATGGGCGGCCTCCGGGTCGATGGCGATGTCCATGGACAGCGGGCCGTCCACCACGCAGCCGGTGAGCTTGCCTTCCTCGTTCATTTTGCGCAGCTCGTCCGCCTCCACGGTGCAGGGCATCTTGGGGTTGACCACCTCCACTGCCGCCAGCGGGGCCACCTTGGGGCAGGCAACGCCGCAGGCGTGGGCTACCTCCACGGTGTTCTCGATGATGTGGACTTTGTCCTCCAGCGTGGGATAGGTCATAAACGCCACGTCGGTGAGGAACAGCAGCTGCTCGATGCCCTTGACCTCGAACACCGCCACATGGGACAGCGTCTTGCCGGTGCGCAGGCCCACTTCCTTGTCCAGAACGCTTTTCAGGAAGGTCTTGGTGTCCAGCAGGCCCTTCATGTACATGCTGGCCACGCCGTCATGGGCCAGCTTGACCGCCTTGAGGGAGGCGGCCACCTTGTCCGGCTCGTTGATGATCTCGTAGTCCGACAGGTCGATGTTCAGCTCAGCGGCGATGGCGCGGATCTTTTCCTCGTCGCCCACCAGAATGGCGTCGGCGATGCCCTGCTTGTGGGCGGCGTCCACCGCCTCCAGAACGGCGTCGTCCTCGGCGGCGGCCACGGCCAGCTTCTGGCGTCCCAGAGATTTTACCTTAGAAATCAAATCGTCAAAGTTCATAGTCAGCACCTCGTTCTTGTTCAAACGGGCGGGGGAATGCGCCGCCCTCTTGTTAAAATAATAACACTTGCCCCGCCCAAGGTCAATAGAAAGTTGACGCATGCGGCACAAAAAGCCGGAAAAAGGAGAAGATGAGTCATCTTTGTGGACCATGACAAAAGGGAATGGCAGGATTCGGCAAATTTTTAACAATTTAGGGATTGACAAAAAATAAACAGGATGGTAAGCTAATAGTAGTGGGCAAGGGGATATTGCGCCCTTGCCCGGTCTGTTTTGGGCCGCCGCACGGAACCTGCCGCTCACGCGGCCAACGGAAGGAACGAACGTCATGCCTATCGCAGTTTACCCCGGCAGCTTTGACCCCGTCACCAAGGGCCATCTGGACATCATCAAGCGGGCTTCCCGCATGTTTGACAAGCTCATTGTGGCGGTGCTCATCAACTCCGCCAAGCAGCCGCTGTTCACCACCGAAGAACGGGTGGAGATGCTCCGGGAATGCTGCAAGGATATGCCCAACGTGGAGGTCAAAAGCTTTGACGGCCTGACGGTGAACTTCGCTAAGGCCAACCACGCCACCGTGATGGTGCGGGGCCTGCGGGCGGTCACGGATTTTGAGAACGAGATCCAGCTGGCCCAGACCAACCACGCCCTGATGCCCGGCATCGAGACGGTGTTCCTTGCCACCAGCATCAAGTGGAGCTACCTTTCCAGCACGGTGGTGCGGGAGGCGGCCCACTACGGCCACGATGTTTCCAAGTTCGTCACCCCCAACGTGGAGGCGGCGCTGAAAGAAAAACAGCGGGAGCATCAGGTCTGACCCCCCTTTTTGGTTTCATGCCGCCCTGCCGCGGCTTGAAGATATTGTAGGCTTTTCGCAAACCAATGCAAACAAATAACAGGAGGCTAACCATGAAGAAAATCGTTATCGCGTCCGCCTGCCGTACCGCCATCGGCAAGTTCGGCGGCACCCTCAAGGATGTCCCCGCCGCTGATCTGGGCTCCATTGTCATCAAGGAGGCCATCGCCCGCGCCGGTATCAGCGCCGAGCAGGTGGATCACGTCTACATGGGCTGTGTCATTCAGGCCGGTCAGGGCCAGAACGTGGCCCGTCAGGCTGCTCTGAAGGCTGGCCTGCCCATCGAGACCCCCGCCGTCACCGTCAACGTGGTGTGCGGCTCCGGTCTGAACTGCGTCAACATGGCGGCTCAGATGATCGAGGCGGGCGACGCTGACATCGTGGTCGCCGGCGGCATGGAGAACATGGACCTGGCTCCCTTTGCCCTGATGAAGGGCCGTTACGGCTACCGCATGGGCAGCAATGACAAGCTGGTGGACACCATGGTCAACGACGCGCTGTGGGATGCCTGCGGCAACAACGTGCACATGGGCATCACCGCCGAGAACATCTGCGTGGACGAGAAGTACCAGCAGAAGTACGGCTACAGCCCCATCACCCGTGAGATGCTGGACGAGTTCGCCTACAACAGCCAGGTGAAGGCCGACGCCGCCATCAAGGCCGGAGCGTTCAAGGACGAGATCGTCCCCGTGGTCATCAAGGGCAAGAAGGGCGACACCGTGTTCGACACCGATGAAGGCCCCCGTCTGTCCCCCATGGAGGTTCTCGGCAAGCTGAAGCCCGCCTTCAAGAAGGACGGCATCGTCACCGCCGCCAACTCCTCCGCCATCAATGACGGCGCTGCCGCGCTGGTCGTCATGAGCGAGGACAAGGCCAAGGAGCTGGGCATCACCCCGATGGCCACCTGGGTCGCCGGCGCGCTGGCCGGTGTGGAGCCGGAGGTCATGGGCCTTGGCCCCATCGCCGCCACCAAGAAGGTCATGGCCAAGACCGGCCTGACTGTGGCGGACATGGACCTCATCGAGGCCAACGAGGCCTTCGCCGCTCAGTCCATCGCCGTGGGCGAGGCTCTGGGCTTTGACCTGAACAAGCTGAACGTCAACGGCGGCGCCATTGCGCTGGGCCATCCCGTCGGCGCTTCCGGCGCCCGTATCCTCGTCACCCTGCTGTACGCCATGAAGGCCCGCGGCGCCCACAAGGGCCTGGCCACCCTGTGCATCGGCGGCGGCATGGGCTGCGCCACCATCGTGGAAATGTAAGAGGTACCGACTATGTCTTTTGTTACTACCGAACTGAAGGGCGCTGTGGCGCTGGTCACCATTGACCGTCCCAAGGCCCTCAACGCCCTCAACCCCGAGGTGCTGGCCGACCTGAAGGCCGCCTTCGAGGGCATCGACCAGAACGAAGTCCGCTGCGTGGTGCTCACCGGCGCGGGCGACAAGAGCTTTGTGGCGGGCGCCGACATCGGCTCCATGTCCACCATGACCAAGGCCGAGGGCGAGGCCTTCGGCAAGCTGGGCAACGACATCTTCCTGATGATCGAGAGCTTCCCGCTGCCCG
>CALZZE010000010.1 GCA_945830575.1 uncultured Subdoligranulum sp.
ACACACCAAAACCCCTGCTTACCAGCTTGCTAAACAGGGGTTCTTTGACAGTCTGTCCGGAATTTTGATTCCGGCTTCACTTCGTTCCCCACTTTTTGAAATACCGTCCCATGCTCACCAGCTGCATTTTGAACTTGCCTGCGTCCCGCATGGGGGCGCGGTGCCAAGCATGGATGGCCCGGAACTGGGGAACCAGCCATGCAGTGCCCTTCTGCAGCATTTTCTGGGTCAGGTCGGCGTCCTCCACATACATGAAGTAGTCCTCGTCAAAGCCGCCCACGGCGCGGAACACATCGGTGCGCACCGCCGCAAAGCTGCCGGTGCAGAACTGGATGGGGCGGGGAACACTCAAGTCCTCGTCCTGCATGGTGTAGTGGCGGTCGGCCTTTTCAAACACGCCGCCGAACCGGGGAGCCAGCTGCCGGGCCAGCAGCAGCCACGGGGTGGGCTTGCGGCGGGGCAGATGCTGGATGCGCCCGTCCGGAAAATACAGCTGGGGGGTCGCCATCACTGCGCCGGGTGTGTCCAGCAGCCATCGGGCCAGCGGCTCCAGCGTGTCCTGCTCCAGCAGAATGTCCGGGTTGAGGATAAAATGCACATCGCTGTGCAGGTTTTTCAAAACAGAATTGTGGCCGCGGCCAAAGCCCACGTTTTCCGGCAGGCAGGTCACCGTCACCCGGCTGTCACCGAAATCGGTGGCGGCCAGCCGCGGGCCGCAGCCGTCCGGGCTGGCATTGTCCACCACGAACAGGGTAAATTCCTTTTGTGGCGTGTGCGCCAGCACACTGCGTACCGCGGCGCACACCTCGTCATAATCACAGTAGGCCACAATGCAGGCACTGATGGTCGGCATGGTGTTTCTCCTTTATTTCTGCAAAAACTGGCGCTCAAATTCCTGCGCCGTCACGGGGCGGCTGAACAGGAAGCCCTGCAAAAAGTCCGCGCCCGCCATGGTGGCGTACTGACGCTGGGCCTCGGTCTCGATGCCCTTCACACAAACGTGAATTTTCAGCCGGTGGGCCAGCTCGGTGAGACTGGTGACCATCGCCTGATTCACATTGTCGGTGGTCAGGTTCTTCATCAGCGCCCGATCCAGCTTGACCCACTGCAATGGCAGGTCGTGCAAAAGCTCCAGCGCGGCGTTGCCGGTGCCGAAATCGTCCAGCGCCACAGTGATGCCGTGGTCGTTGAGGATCCGCAGCACCTGCGCCGTGGTCTGGCGGCTGACGGTGCGGCAGCTGTGGGTCAGCTCCACACAGAGCGTGTCGCCGGACAGGCCGTACCGATCCAGCAGATGGCACAGCGATTCCGCAAACCCGGTCTGGGCGATCTGCCGCCCGGACAGATTGACGCTGACGCCAAGCCCGGGCACAAGCTTCTGCCAGATGCGCGCCTGCTCCAGAGCGCCGCGCAGCACCCACTGACCCACCAGCAGAATATCACCGGTCTCCTCCAGAATGGGGATGATCTCCTGCACCGTCACATCGGGGAAGGCGGGATTATACCACCGCAGCAGCGCCTCCGCCGCGGCACAGCCGCCCCGGCGGACATAGATCTGCGGCTGGAACACCAGCGAAAAATTGGCGCAGCGATTTTCCACGTCCCGGTGCAGCGCGGCACGCAGGGTGCGGTCATGCTCCTCGGCCCGGTACATGGCGTCGGTGTAGGGGCCAAGGCCGCCGGGATGGAATTGCTTGGCCTGTTTCAGCGCGGTATTGGCGCGGGTCAGCAGGATATCCGCGCTCAGGCCATGGCTGGGGTACAGCACATAGCTGCCGGTCAGGTGCAGCGGCAGTGTTTCCTCGCCCACCGGCAGCGCCCCGGCCGTGATGTTGAACCGGGCAAACACTGCCTCCAGATCAGAAGCATTGGCGTCCCGCTGCCAGTACAGGAATTTGTCTCCCTCCATGCGGTACAGCGTGCCGGGCATTTCCAGCGCCAAAAGCCGTTCGGCCAGCGCGCGCAGCACCCGGTTGCCAAAGGCATAGCTGTAGGATTCGTTCACGCTCCCAAAGGCGTCGATGCCGAACAGCAGCAGCCCGCCCCGCACATCGGGGATGCCCAGCGCGTCCCGCAGCTGGGTGTTCAGCTCCTGCGCGGTCAGAAGGCCGGTGGTGGCATCGCACCGCGCCCCGGCGCCTAAATTGCGCAGAAATCCCGCAAACAGAGACGGCTCACCGTTTTTGTCCCGGCGCAGGCGGCCCCGGCCATGGACCCACAGATACTCGCCGTTTTTGTCCTTGATGCGAAGCTCAGTGCCGCACACATCGCTGCTCTCGCCGTTGAGCATGGCGTTCCATGCCGCCACACAGACGGGCAGATCGGCGGGGTGGACCCGTGGTTTCAGCCGGGCAGCGGGCCGGGAAACATACTCGTCCGGAAAATCGAACAGATCCACGGCGGTGGGGCTCCAGTGGCAGTAATCCGCCTGCAGGTCCCACACAAAAAAGCACAGATCCTGTGAGCTTTCGGCAAACAGGTCAAACAGCGAGCTGCTGAGAACCGGGCTGTAAGCCGGGGTAGAAGGGGTGATGGGACTCATGATTTCTCCTTCGAGGGCAGCGCTTCCAGACTGCCCAGATCATAGGGCGTGTTTTGGTACACGTAATAGTTCAGCCAGTTGGTATACAAAAGATGCGCGTGGGCGCGCCAGCGGAACAGAGGGTCCCGGTCCGGGTCATCGTCCGGGTAATAATTGACGGGAATCTGAATGGGCTTGCCCGCCAGCACATCCCGGCGGAACTCTGCGTCCAGCGTGTACTTGTCGTATTCCGGGTGCCCCACCACAAAAATCTGGCGGCCGTTCTCGGTGGACAGCAGCATCGGCCCGGCCACATCGCTCTCGGCCAGCATGCGCAGCTCCTTGCAGGCATCGATGTCCGCCCGGTCAAGACCCGCCCACCGGCTGTGAGGAGCGTAGAACACCTCGTCAAAGCCCCGCACCAGCGGGTTGGAGGGCCGTGTGACCCGATGCTCAAAGACGCCGAACATCTTTTTCGGCAGATGCACCTTGCGCACCCCGAAATGATAATACAGCCCGGCCAGCGCACCCCAGCACAGATGAATGGTGGAGTAGACGTTCTCCTTGCTGTAATCCATGATGGCGCACAGCTCGTTCCAGTAATCCACGTCCTCGTAGTCCAGATCCTCGATGGGCGCACCGGTGATGATCATGCCGTCAAAACGCTGGTTTTTCACCTGATCGAAGGTCTGGTAGAAGGCCTTCATGTGCTGCTGGGGGGTGTGGGTGGTGTCGTGGGTGGCGGTCTGCAGAAAGGTCAAGTTCACCTGCAGCGGCGAGTTGGCCAGCAGCCGCGCCAGCTGGGTCTCGGTGACGATTTTGGTGGGCATCAGATTCAAAATCAGGATGCGAAGCGGGCGGATGTGCTGGCTCTCGGCCCGTTCCTCGTGCATGACAAAGACGTTTTCGCGGTAAAGCTCCTCATAGGCGGGCAGCTCCCGGGGGATGATCAACGGCATGGTTCAGACCTCCCGTTCGGTTCAGATTTTGTCCAGCGCCTGCGCAATGTCCGCAATCAGGTCGGCCTTGTCCTCCAGACCGCAGCTCATGCGCACCAGATCCGGCTGCACGCCGGCGGCCAGCAGCTGCTCCTCGGTCATCTGGCGGTGGGTGGAGCTGGCGGGATGCAGGCAGCAGGTGCGGGCGTCCGCCACATGGGTTTCGATGGCGGCGACCTTTAGATGGCCCATGAAGGCCGCAGCCGCCTCCCGGCCGCCCTTCACGCCGAAGCTGACCACGCCGCAGGAACCGTTCGGCAGATATTTCTGCGCCGCAGCGTGGTATTTATCACCGGGCAGGCCGCAGTAATTCACATAGGCGATCTTAGGATGGCTGGCAAGGAACTCCGCCACAGCCTGCCCGTTCTCGCAGTGGCGGGCCATGCGCACATGCAGGCTTTCCAGCCCCAGATTGAGCATATAGGCGCTGACCGGGCTTTGGGTGCAGCCGAAGTCCCGCATCAGCTGGGCGGTGCATTTGGTGATAAAGGCCCCGCCCATGCCGAACCGCTCAGCATAGGTGATGCCGTGGTAGCTGTCGTCGGGGGTGGTCAGGCCGGGGAACTTGTCAGCGTGGGCCATCCAGTCAAACCTGCCGCCGTCCACAATGGCGCCGCCCACGCAGCCGCCGTGACCGTCCATGTATTTGGTGGTGGAATGGGTGACGATGTCGGCGCCCCACTCCAGCGGGCGGCAGTTGATGGGGGTGGCAAAGGTGTTGTCCACGATGAGCGGTACGTTGTGGCGGTGGGCCGCAGCGGCAAAGCGCTCAATGTCCAGCACGGTCAGCGCCGGGTTGGCAATGGTCTCACCGAAAACTGCCTTGGTGTTGGGCTGGAAGGCCGCGTCCAGCTCCTCGTCGCTGGCGTCGGGGGAGACAAAGGTGGCGGTAATGCCCATCTTGGCCATGGTCACAGCGATCAGGTTGAAGGTACCGCCGTAGATGGAGGAGGAAGATACGATGTGATCCCCCGCGTTGCAGATGTTGAACAGCGCAAAGAAGTTGGCAGCCTGCCCGGAGCTGGTCAGCATGCCGGCGGTGCCGCCCTCCAGCTGGGTGATCTTGGCGGCCACATGGTCGCAGGTGGGATTGGCCAGACGGGAATAGAAGTAGCCGTCTGCCTCCAGATCAAACAGCTTGCCCATCTCGTCGGAGCTGTCATATTTAAAGGTAGTGCTTTGGATAATGGGGATTTGCCGCGGTTCGCCGTTGCCGGGCGTATAACCGCCCTGTACACAGATGGTGTTGCGGGAAAGCGTGGTATCTGCCATGAGAGGATCCTCCTGAAACTGCAAAATTCTACATATATTGTTATTGTACCCTGTTTTACGCGCTAAATCAAGACGGCGTGGAAATTTTCAGCGTGTTCGCACCTTTCGGCGTGAACAAATTGTGAATCTTTGCAAAACCTCTTGACATTGAATGGGAATGTGGTACAATATTAGCAGTCAGAGGTTGAGAGTGCTAATTTAGCTTAGACCCGGCGGAAACCGCATGAAAATACGGAAAACCAAGCCGGTCAGCATCCGAAAGCCGCTGTTTGCTAATAGATTGTATAGTATCTGCAAAATAAGGGAGGTACTTGTATGAACATGAATCAAATGACACAGAAAACCATCGAGGCCATCCAGAACGCCCAGCGCCTCGCGGTGGAATATGCCAATCAGGCCATCGAGCAGGAGCATCTGCTGGCGGCGCTGGCCCGGCAGGATAACGGGCTGATCGCCCAGCTGCTCACCAGAATGAACGTGGATCCGAACGCCTTTGCGCAGGCGGCCCTGCAAAAGGTGGAGGCGCTGCCCCGGGTGACCGGTTCGGGACGCGACCCGGAAAAGGTCTACATCTCCAACGAGATGGATCAGGCTTTCAACGCCGCTGAGAGTCAGGCCGGACGGATGAAGGACGACTATATCAGTGTGGAGCACATCTTCTTGGGGATGCTCCAGCGCCCCGGCCGGGCGGCGGGAGAACTATTCCGACAGTTCGGCATCACCGAGGAAAAATTCATGGCCCAGCTTTCCGCGGTGCGCGGCAACCAGCGGGTCACCACCGACAACCCGGAATCCACCTACGATGCGCTGAAAAAATACGGGCAGGATCTGGTGGAGATGGCCCGCGCCAACAAGCTGGACCCAGTCATCGGCCGTGACAGCGAGATCCGCAACGTCATCCGCATCCTCTCCCGTAAGCGCAAAAACAACCCCGTGCTCATCGGTGAGGCGGGCGTTGGCAAGACCGCCATTGCCGAGGGCCTTGCCCAGCGTATCGTGCGGGGGGATGTGCCGGAAAACCTCAAGGACCGCACCATTTTCAGTCTGGACATGGGTGCGCTGGTGGCGGGCGCAAAGTACCGCGGCGAGTTTGAGGAACGGCTGAAATCCGTCCTCAACGAAGTGAAAAAGAGCGAAGGCAAGATCATTCTTTTCATTGATGAGCTGCACACCATCGTGGGCGCGGGCAAGACGGACGGCGCCATGGACGCGGGCAACCTGCTTAAGCCCATGCTGGCGCGGGGCGAACTGCACTGCATCGGCGCCACCACGCTGGACGAATACCGGGAGTATATTGAGAAGGATCCGGCGCTGGAGCGTCGTTTCCAGCCGGTCACCGTCAACGAGCCTACGGTGGAGGACACCATTTCCATCCTGCGCGGCCTGAAAGAACGGTACGAGGTATACCACGGCGTGAAAATTCAGGACGGCGCGCTCATTGCTGCGGCCACCCTGTCCGACCGCTATATCACCGACCGGTTCCTGCCGGACAAGGCCATCGACCTTGTGGACGAGGCCTGCGCCATGGTCAAGACCGAGCTGGATTCCATGCCCGCCGAGCTGGACGATCTGAACCACCGCATCACCCAGCTGCAAATCGAGGAGGCCTCCTTGAAAAAGGAGACCGATGAGCTGTCCCGCCAGCGCCTGGCCGCGCTGGAAAAGGAAATGGCCGAGCTGCGGGATGAGTTCAACTCCAAGAAAGCCCAGTGGGAGAACGAGAAAAACGCCATCGGCAAGGTGCAGAGCCTGCGCGCTGAGGTGGAGTCCACCAAGGCGGAGATCGAGAAGGCCACCCGCACCGGCGACTACGCCAAAGCCGGCGAACTGCAATACGGCAAGCTGCCCAGCCTACAAAAGGAACTGGAGGAGCAGGAACGCTTTGCCGCTGAGAAAAAGGAGTCCAGCCTGCTGCGCGACCGGGTCACCGACGAGGAGATCGCCCGCATTGTGGCCCGCTGGACCGGCATCCCGGTGGAAAAGCTGGTGGAGGGCGAGCGAGAAAAGCTGCTGCGCCTGCCTGATGTGCTGCATCAGCGGGTCATCGGTCAGGACGAGGCGGTGCAAAAGGTGGCGGACGCCATCCTGCGCTCCCGCGCCGGCATCGCCAACCCCAACCGTCCCATCGGCAGCTTCCTGTTCCTTGGCCCCACCGGCGTGGGCAAGACCGAGCTGGCGAAGGCGCTGGCGCAGGCCCTGTTTGACGATGAAAAGAACCTCATCCGCATCGATATGACGGAATATATGGAGAAGTTCAGCGTCAGCCGCCTCATCGGCGCGCCTCCGGGATACGTGGGCTACGAGGAGGGCGGCCAGCTGACCGAGGCTGTCCGCCGCCGTCCTTACAGCGTGGTGCTGTTCGATGAGGTGGAGAAGGCCCACCCGGATGTGTTCAACATCCTGCTGCAGGTGCTGGACGATGGCCGCATCACCGACAGTCAGGGACGCACGGTGGACTTCAAGAACACCGTCATCATCCTCACCTCCAACCTTGGCTCCGACCTGATTCTGGAGGATCTGGAGAGGAACCGCGCCGAGGGACGCAACGAGCTGTCCGATACCGCCCGCGGGCAGATCGACAGCCTGCTCAAGCGGCAGTTCCGGCCGGAATTCCTCAACCGTCTGGACGACATCGTCTACTACAAGAGCCTGACCAAGGAGGAAATCGGCTCCATCGTGGAGCTGATGCTCACCGACCTGCGCCGCCGTCTGGCGGATAAGCAGCTGGGTCTGACTGTCACCGACGCGGCCAAAACCGCTATCATTGAGGGCGGTTACGACCCCATCTACGGTGCGCGGCCCCTCAAGCGGTATATTCAGGCACATGTGGAAACCATGATCGCCAAGGAAATCATTGCCGGCGCGCACACGGCGGGGGACACCCTCACCGTGGACGCCGACGAAAACGGCCATCTGCTGCTACGATAACTGCGTAACGAGCGCCCCCGGAGGAAAACCTCCGGGGGCGTCAGACTGTCAAAAAAGTCCAATCACAACGAAAAACCTTGCCATCATTCGTAGGGGCGGGACATGTCCCGCCCGAAAAACGTGGCCTTACAACGATGTTTCTTGTTTGGCAGCGTACCACGGGGCGTCGAGGACGCCGCCCCCTACAGTTGCAAATGCAGTTTTTTCGACAAGCTGCGCCCCCGGAGGAACCTCCGGGGGCGTTTTGTCAGTCAGGTTTGGTCAGTCAAAAGATATTCCAGCTGGCAGTCGCAGGGTTCGGCGGCGGTGTGGGCGGGGTCATATTCCTCCGCCTCCACGCAGCCCATTTTTCTGTAAAATGCCTGACTCTCCACAGCGGAATGGGCGGAAATATACAGCTTTTGTCCGCCCTGTCCGGCGGCCCAGCGGGCGGCGGACAGAAACAGCACCGCGCCGATGCCCTGCCCCCGCAATTCCTGCGAGACATGCAGGCTGGATAAGTCCCGGTACTGCCCGCGGCTGCCCAACGGCCCGGCCTCCACCGAGACAAAGCCTTTCAGAATCCCGTTCTGAAAAGCGCCGTACACAAAACCGCCCTGTGCCAGCGTGCGGCGCAGACAGTCCACCAGTGCGGCGTAGTCGGTTTCGTTCCAGTCGTCCACAAAAGGCACATCCCGAATCACCCATGCGCCGTCCACCTTGCGCCAGCAGCGGGTGACCTCCTGCCGCCGGACAAACCCGGCAAACAGCGCCCGGTCAAGCTCCTGCCGACAGATACTCCGGTATTTTGTCACGGCAGAACCCTCACCAGCTCCACTTCCGCCCCGTCCCGCATGCCGGTGGGGGAAAAGCCAAGGCTTTCGTACAGGCGCAGCGCGGCGGTGTTGCGTTCGTGGCAGGTCATGGCCACGCGGGGACTGTCCCCGAAGGGCTTTGCGGCAATGTAGGCCAGCACCTGTTCCATGGCCGCCCGGCCAAAGCCCCGGTGCTGGTATTGGGCATCAATCATCAGATGCCACACATCGTATTCCGGCACGTCATAGTCGTAAATGACCATCACATAGCCCACCATGATGTCACCGTCATAGATGCCGAAGGGGATACACTGGTTCCGGTAAACATAGGCCTGTGCCAGGCTGCGGATGGGGGAGGAGACAAACGCCTCCTGACCGGGGGCCAGTTCCAGATGAAATGCGTCAAGGAAATTGTGTTCGTTGATTGGTCGTAAGGTCACGTTCATACATGGCTCCTTTGGTCATTGAGAAAAAACGGACGATATTTTTCATCATGACCACCCCCTTTCATGAATGAGAACGTTTTATTTCAGCCGCTGGTCGGTGCCGAAGAACTTGAACATTTTGCAGTTTCCCAGCATCCGGCTGGCGACCTTCTCGGTATAGCGGGTGATGAACACCTGCTGGTCGGTGATGTTGGTGGTGTAAATGGTGGGGCGGTGGGTGAGCATCCGGGTATTGATCAGCTCATACAGCGCGCTGATGGTAACCGCCGACAAAAACTCGGTTCCCAGATCGTCTAAAATCAGCAGGTCGGCCTCCTTGCAGGCGGTCAGCCATTCCTCATCGGCGTCGCGGTCAAACTGCTCCCGGCCAAGGCGTGTCATCAGCGCGGCGGAGCTGGTGTACAGCACATCGTGGCCGCCGTCCAGCACCGCATCCGCAATGGCCAGCGCCAGATGGGTCTTGCCCAGCCCGGCGGTGCCCATGAACAGCAGATTGCGGCTCTGGCTGCTGAACTTTTCGGCGTACTTCCGGCAAAATTCCAGCAGCTGAGCCATGTAATCCCGGGTGGGGCGGCCCAGCTCCGGCTCCACGGCGGCGGGGTAGCGGTTCACGTCAAAGGTGCTGAATTTGCACAGCCCCAGCGGCGATGCCTGATTGATCTCTTCCCGGCGCAGCGTGCGGGCAACCTCCTCCACGCAGGTGCAGGTCTTGCCGTTCACGATGCCGGTGTCCCGGCATTCGGGACAGGTGAAGGACGGCTCAAAATCGCCCCGCCGGTATCCGGCGGCGCGGGCGGTATCCGTCACGGCGGCGTCCGCCTGCTCCAGTCTGGCGCGGGCCTCCTCCAGATTCCCGCCGGCCGCTGCCAGCCGCGCCAGCGCAAGACCAGCGTGCATGTGGGCGTCATCGGCCGCGGAAATCTCCGGATGTGCCGCGTAGGCGGCGCGCCGGGCGTTTTCCGCCTGCGTCACCGCCTGCTGGCGGCGGGCAGCCACCACCCGCTGTGCCTGCCGGAACAATTCATCCCTTGTGCGCATCCGTCATCCCTCCGTGTCGTCATCAAATACCGCATTCCAGTCGCGGTTGAACAGGTCTTTTTGGGGCGCCGGTGCGGGGGAGCCGGCCCGGCTGGTGTTCAGAATGTTGCTGCCGGTCAGCTGGCCCTGCCCGCGGGCGGCGGCCAGCGTGGTGATGCCCTGCGCCCGCCAGGAACGCAGAATGCCGTCCACGTACCGCACGGTGCGGTGCTTGTCCGCATGGAGCAGCGCTTCCTCGATCATGTCGGCGGCGTAGTGCCATTCCTCGTGCCAGCGGACGATGGCACCCCGCTCCCATTTTGTCAGCGCGGTCGCGGCCACACCGAACAGCGCGGCGGTCTCGGCAAACCAGCCTTCCCGCAGTTGAATCTGTTTCAGGTGCCGCTCGGCATCCTCGCCGGTCTCGATGCCGTCGCTGCGCCAGTTGGCCAGCTCCCGGCTCACGGCGGCAACGGTGTGCCGACCCTGCCGGGCGACCTCGGCACAGCAGAGCAAAATCACATCCGGTTTCCAGCCGTCCTCCAGATACAGTGTCACCAGCCGCAGCATCTCGCCCCGGCCCAGCGCTTTGCCCAGAGCGGTCTGGGCCTCCTCGCACAGAACCGCCACATAGGGGTCAGTGAGGCTGGACAAATCGATTTTGCTGGCCTTCTGTTCCTCGGTCTGCGGAGCAGGGGAGCGCCGCTCCGCTGTCAGCAGTCCCGCGCCCGCCCAGAACTGCAAAGCGCGGCGGGCCGCCTCCACGCTGGGAAGTGCCAGCGCTTTGGCGAGCGTTTTGGGGTCGGTCTCGCCGGTTTGCAGGCAGTACAGCGCCACGCGCACCGCGTCGCCCTCCGCCTGCTGCAAATGGCTGAAAATCAGCTGCGGCACCGACACGGTGTCACCCTGCAATTCTGCCAGCTTGTACCCCATGCCTACAAACCCCCAATTTACAATGTGATTTCATTATATCACCTTTTTCCGGGGGTGTAAACCACAAAAAATATTGACCAAATTTTGGGGCTGAGTTTTGGAGGATTCGCACATTGCGCCAAATCGAAAATTGCCGTATGATAATAAGATAAGAAATAGAAGGAGGGGGTTCCCATGGCAATGAACCTTGTCAAACTGCCCACCAGCAAAGAAAATCTTCTGCTCCGCGTGGCCAAGGGGCACTACGCCACCAGCCACAGCCACATCAATTATTATATTGATGTCACCATTCCCAAGTCCCGCCTGTCGGAGGCTCGCGCTGTGGCGGCGGAGCTGGTTTCCAGCTACAAATCCACCACTGTGGTGGATACCATTCTGTGTTTGGACGGCACCGAGGTCATTGGCGCGTGCATGGCCAGCGAACTGACCAAGGCCGGCTACATGAACATGAACGCCCACCAGACCATCTATGTGGTCACGCCGGAGCATACCAGCGGTAGCCAGCTGCTCTTCCGTGAGAATACCTCCCCCATGATTTCCGGCAAGCATGTGCTGGTGCTGGCGGCGTCCGTCACCACCGGCTACACCGCGCAGGCCGCCATCGAGGCCGTGAAGTATTACGGCGGCGAGGTGGTGGGTCTGGCGGCCATCTTCGCCACCGTGCAGGAGTGCGAGGGGTATCCCATCGCCAGCATCTTTGACCCCAACGACCTGCCGGATTACCAGAGCTACGATTCCCATTCCTGCCCGTGGTGCAAGCAGGGCAAGAAAATCGATGCGCTGGTCAACAGCTTTGGGTATTCCAGCCTGTAAGGTCTTGACAATCGCTGCCTGCGCGGTTATAATAAGTAGTACCGCGCAGGTGTCGTACAACGGCCAGTACATCAGCCTTCCAAGCTGAGGACGAGGGTTCGACTCCCTTCACCTGCTCCAAAAACAAACCCCTTCGGCGTATCCCGCCGGAGGGGTTCACTTTTTGGATTGCGAACAGTCCAGCGGACTGTTCGTTAGCCCGCGGGAGACTGTCCTTCACCTGTTCCAAAAACAAGCAGCCCCCGGCGCCATGCCGGGGGCTGTGCTGTGCGCAGAGTGTTATTTTGCCTGTTCAAATTCCGCCACGATGGAGGCATCAGGGGCGGGGGTCAGCAGACTGACAATGACACAGGCGGCCAGCGAGGCGAGGAAGGCGGGCAGCAGCTCATAAATGTTCCACACACCGCCCAAAGGCCGCACCAGATATTTCCAGATAAAGACCACCGCGCCGCCGACCACCATACCGGCCAGCGCGCCCTGCCAGTTGCTCCGCTTCCAGAACAGAGCGCAGAGCATCACCGCGCCGAATGCGCCGCCGAATCCGGCCCACGCAAAGCTGACGATGCCGAACACGCTGGAGTTGGGGTCACGGGCCAGCAGCACGCCGATGACGCTGACGCCCAGAATGGTCAGACGGGCAGCCATCAGGCTCTGCTTTTCGGTGAGCTTGAGATGCAGGAAATCCTGCAGAATGTTCTGGGACACGCTGGACGCGGCCGCCAGCATCTGGCTGTCGGCGGTGGACATGGTGGCGGCCAGAATACCGGCCAGAATCACACCGGCCACCAGCGCGAACAACGGGCCGCTCTGGCTGATAAGCCCCGCGATGCGGACAATGACGGTCTCGGAGGCGGAGCCTTCCAACGTTTCCAGCGCGCCCGCGTTGGTCATGCCAAGGCCGACCACGCCGATGAAAATGGCCACGCTCATGGCGATGACCACCCATACCGAGGCGATGCGGCGGGACAGCACCAGCTTTTTCTCATCCTCGATGGCCATAAACCGCAGAAGGATGTGGGGCATTCCGAAATAGCCAAGACCCCACGCCAGCGTGGACAGGACCGTGACGGGGCCATACCCGGCGGCGCTGCCGGTGCCCACGTCATAGGTGGCGGCCATGCTCAGGTAGCCGGGCAGGGCGCGGGCGTTTTCCATCACCGCATCCAGACCCCCGGCGGCGCTGACGCCGTAGCCCACCACCACGATGAGTGCCATGGTCATGACGATGCTCTGGATCATGTCGGTGGTGGAGACCGCCTTAAAGCCGCCCATGATGGTGTAGCCCACGATGACCAGCGCCGAGATGACCATGGCCCACAGGTAATCCACCCCGAACAGACTGTTGAACAGTTTGCCGCAGGCCGCAAAGCCGGAGGCGGTGTAGGGAATGAAAAACACGATGATGACCAGCGCCGCGATGGCGTCCAGCAGGTTGTTTTTGTCGTGGTAACGCTTGGAATAGAACTCCGGCACTGTGATGGCATCCAGATTGGCGGAGTAGCGCCGCAACCGCCGGGCCACAAAATACCAGTTCAGCCAGGTGCCCGCTGCCAGACCAATGGCGGTCCAGGCGGCGTCACAGATGCCGCTTAAGTAGGCCACGCCGGGCAGACCCATCAACAGCCAGCTGGACATGTCGCTGGCTTCGGCGCTCATGGCGGTGACAAGCGGCCCCATCTTGCGCCCTCCCAGATAGAAGTCGGTGGAGTTCTCGTTGGTTTTGCTGAACACGAAACCGATGGTCAGCATTGCCAGCAGATACACCACGATGGCCGCAATGATACAGAAATTGATCGTTGACATAAAATCCCTCACTTTCCGCATACCCCTCGTATGCAAAAATATACAAAATATTGTAGCATATGACAGGGATAAATGCAAGAGAGCAGGGGAGAAAAATGAAAAAATTATGAATGATTATTCAAAATTCTTTCCGGTCATAGATGCCGACGGAGATTTGCCAGCTGACGATGTAGATCATCAGGGAGACGGCAAACACGCCAAATAGCAGCAGAACGCCCTGACGGTCGCTCATACCGGCAAACAGCTGGCCCACCACAGCGCCGGTCTGCGTGTTCTGGGCGAAACGCCAGGCCAGAAAGCATACCATCGCCAGCGCACACATGACGCCCAGCACGGCGGTACGGGCCTTGGTCGCGCCCATTTTGAAGGAGAGGGGAAACGCGATGGCGTAGTACAGCAGCACCGTGGCCAGCGCGGACAGAGAGCCTGCCAGATGCTCCGCTGTCACCGAGGAGGCCAGCTGGCCGCGGAAGGCGGAGGTGACGGTGAGCAGGAGCATTGCCAGCAGCGTTCCGGTGCCCATGAACCCCAACCCCAGCAGATATTTGGCGGCCACCGCCTGCCGGGGCGTGACGGGCAGCGTGTGGCCGTACATGTCCCAATGGCTGTATTCGTCAAAGCTCAATGTGCTGACGGCGTACATTCCCATCAGAAAAATGATGGCGTACAGCAGGGCGGGAATATCGCCCGCCACGGCGCAGACGGTGTAGATCACCAGCACCAGCGAGGCGTTTTTCTTGTAGCTGGAAACGATGGAGATAAAATCCTTGTACAAAAGGCCTTTCATTGTGTGTCCCTCCCACTGTAAAAGCGCATGATGTCGTCGATTTTGGCCGGGTCCAACACCGCGCCGGGCAGCGCAGCAGCCACGGCGGCACGACCCTTCACAAGGCTTTCGCAGCCAAATGCGGTGCGGCGGGTGTGGATGACGCAGTTCTCGGCCAGACGCTGCAAATCGGCCTCGCCGCAGCGGAGGATGCCGTATTCCTGCATCAGGTCATCTTTGTTTTCGTGGAACAGCAGCTTTCCGTGGTGCAGATAGGCGATGGAATCCGCCGCCTGTTCCAGATCGGCGGTGATATGGCTGCTCATCAGGATGCTGTGGTTTTCATCCTGAATAAAATCCAGAAACAGGTCCAGCAGCTCGCCCCGCACCACCGGGTCCAGCCCGGAGGTGGCCTCGTCCAGCACCAGCAGCGCGGGATGGTGGGCCAGCGCGCCGGCAAGGCTCAGCTTCATCCGCATACCGCGGCTGAGTTCCTTCATCCGTTTGTCGCGGGGGAGGGAAAACCGGTGCAGATAGCTGTCAAAGGCCGCGGCGTCCCACCGGGAGCCAAACACCCCCGCCAGCGCACGGCCCACCTGCCGTCCGGTCAGGTTCTCGTAAAAATAGGCGTCCTCGAACACCACGCCCAGCTCCGCCCGGGCGCTGACATCCTGCGGTGAGTCGCCCAGCAGCGCGATGGTGCCGCCGTCCGGGCGGTTGACGCCGCACAGCATTTTGAGCAGCGTGGTTTTGCCCGCGCCGTTTTCCCCCACAAGCCCCACGATGCTGCCCGCGGGAATTTCCAAATTCACAGGTCCCAGCGTAAAATCCGGGTACTGCTTCACAACGCCGCACAGAGCGGCCGCCAGTTTGCTCATACCTGTTCCTCCCATAAAAGCCGAAGTGTTTCGCATACCTCGTCGTAGCCGATGCCGCCCAGTCGGGCAGCGTCCACCGCGCCCTGCAGTTGGGCCTCCACCCGGCGCAGCGTTTCCTCCCGCAGCAGGGCGGGATTCTGCGCCGCCACAAAGCTGCCCCGGCCCGGCACCGTGGTGATGAACCCACCGGCCTCCAGTTCCTCATAGGCGCGCTTGGTGGTGATGACGCTGATGCGCAGTTCCTTTGCCAAAAGACGGATGCTGGGCAGGGCGTCGCCCTGACGCAGCGTGCCGGACAGGATCTGCTGTTCGATCTGCCGCGTGATCTGCGCGTAGATCGGTTCCTGCCCGGAATTTGAAATGAGAATCTCCATAAAAACCTCACGAACTGTACATATTCGATAGATACAGTATATACACAGTATATACAGTTGTCAACCCCTTTGGACAAAAAAATCCCGCCCAAGCGGGCGGGACTGCCATTATTCGGTTTCCAGCGGCACACCCCGATGCTCCACGGGGGTGGAAAACACGATTTGGGTGCGGGTACGGCCAAACTGCTGCAAATGGTTGATGAACTGGTCCAATTCCTGCGTGGTGCCGAACAAAACCTCAATGAGCATGCTGTAATCCCCGGTGACGCAGCAGCACTCCACCACATGGGGACAGCTCTCGATGTAGGGGTAAAACTCCGGCTTACGGGAGGGGTCCATGTCCAGATTGATGAAGGCCTTCACCATGTAGCCCAGCTTGGGAGCGTCGATCTGCGCCTGATACCCGGTGAGTACACCGGAGCTTTCCAGCCGGGCGATGCGGGCGGACACGGCGGGGGAGGAGAGGAACACCTTGTCGGCAATCTCTTTCAGCGGCGCTCTGGCGTTCGTTTGCAGGATGTCAATGATTTTGCGGTCGATATGATCCATGGTATGCCTCCACTTTATTCTGAAAAGCATTGTACCACAGAAAAAACGGAAAGTAAAGCGAACGGCAAAAGAATCTTAAGATGGCTCATGGATACTGAGGGATGTCCGGGAAGGCGAGACGTGCGCTGAACCGTCCGCTGGGACTGTACATTTCAAAATGACAATGATTGCCGAAGGAATATCCTGTGTTGCCCACATAGCCGATGATCTGTCCCTGTGTGACGGTGTCGCCCTGCGCTACGGCAAGGCCGGACATGTGCCCGTAGAGTGTTTTCCAGCCGCCGCCATGGTCAATGATGACATAGTTGCCGTAGCTGTAAGGGTGGTTGTGCCATCCGGCGGTGGTAACGGTGCCGTTCGCTGCCGCGTAGATGGGAGTGCCATAGGGGGCGGCAATGTCGGCGCCGTAATGACCGCTGCCCATCCATCGGCTGACCTGCCGGTATTCCGGTACGGGCCACAGAAAGCTGTGCCCCTGATACTGCACCAGCATGCCGTCCTTCAACCGGGTGCCGCGCAGGATCTGTTCGTTCACCGAGGCCTGAACCAGTTGGACGTCCACCGTGACGGTCTGCACCGGACTTCCATCCAAATAGATGGTGTCCTGTGTGATCTCCTGCTCACCGGGACTGCCTTCCCGCAGACGCTTTGTTTCGCCGTAGGCAAGCTCCGCCGTGTCCAGATATTCGGTGGAAAAAGGGACGGCCTCCCGAAAACTGCTGCGCACCACGGCCTGCACCTCAAACAGAGAAGAATCAGAAAGAACATCCTCCCAGCGGGAAAGGGAATCCGGCAGAAATACGCCATCTACCAGCCGGAGGTCATGCACAAATTCCGCTCTTGCGCCCGGAGGCGCGGTGGCCAGTGCGGACTGTTTCAAAAAGGCCATTCTCATCCGCAGATGCTCCCCCTCGCCGCAGATCGTCCGGAGAACCCCATCTACATAGACGGCGGTGCCCTCGCACAGGGAATCAGCACTGGCACGCAGAATGGCGTCTGCCATCTGGCTTTCGGTCATGGGGGTGCCGCCCTGCACCAGCGTGAAGGTGGGCCACACCTCCAGATGGAGATCAGAGCTGGCGATGCGGCTCTGTACATCCTCCCGCGCGGCATCAAAGACCTGCTCGGATGTTACACAGCCCACATTCTGCCCATTTACCTGAACGGACAGCAGAAATGGCTGCGCCAGCGTGCGGCGCACCAGCAGCACAAGCCCCAGTGCCGCCAGCCCCGGCAGGAGCAAAGACCGGAGACGCAGATGCCGGAGCTGCAAACACAGCCGCAATGGCGGACGCAGCAGCGCCCCGGCCAGCATACGGGCCGTATCCCGCAGAAGCCGCCACAGCCGCAGAGCGGTGTATTCCACAAAAAAGCCGGTCTGGTAACAGATTTCTCCCAAAAGCCGGATCGTCATACCGGAATCATCCTCAGCGCATCGGTGCGCACGCCGTCAATGCGAAGCTCCAGATGTAAATGATAGCCGCCGTTTTTGCCGCGCACATCGCCGGTGTTGCCCACATAGCCGATGAGCTGCCCCTTGCTGACAACGCTGCCCGCCGAAACGCAAAAGCTCTGCATGTGGGCATACAGTGTGTCGTAGCGGTGCCCGTCGTCCGCGGTGCCGTGACTCAGCTGCACCACGTTGCCGTAGCTGGGGCGGGCGGCGGCCAGACTTACCACCCCGTCCGCCGCCGCGTAGATGGGCGTGCCGCCAGGGGCGGCCAGGTCGGTGCCGTTGTGGCCGCTGCCGTCAATGGCGTCCGGCGCACCGAACCGGCAGGTGATGGCGGTGTAGCTTTGCAGCACAGGCCCAAAATCCAAACTGCAATGCAGATCCGGCGTGGTGTATTTCCGGCTCTGGGCACGGGCGTAAGCGTCCAACGCGGCGGATGCCTGCTGGTAGGCGGCTTTGGCCTGCTCGGTCACGGCGGCCTGTGCCAGCGCGGCGGCCTGCTGCTCGCTCAGCGTCTCGTTGGCCTGCTGCAAAGCCTGTGCCAGCTGATTTTGTGTCTCGGTCAGCTCGATTTGCCGGCTTTCCAGTGCGGCGCGGGCGTTCTCCGCCTGTCTGGCGGCGTCCTCCGCTTGCTGCTGCTGCCGTACCAGCGCGGTGGTTTGCTCGTCCAATTCTGACAGAACAGCGCTGTTTTTGGCACTCATCTGCCGCAGTACGCTGGCAAAACTCAACAGCTGGTACAGATTGTTGGCCTGCGCCAGCAGCGCGATGCCTCCGCCGCCGTCCAGCCGCTGCATGGCGGCCATCTGCGTTTTGCACCGGGCCAGTGCGTCCGCATATTCCGCCTGTTTGGCAGCCAGCGCCCGGCGGGCGGCGTCCTCGGTGGCCAGCGCCTCGCTCAGCCGGGTCTGGGCCTGCTGGAGTGCATCGGTCACCTCGGCCAGCTGCGCTTGCAGCTCCCCGGCGCGGCCCTCCAGTTGGGTGATGCGCTGCTCGGTATCCTTTTGACGGCCTTGCAATTCCTCCAAGGCGTTTTGCTCCTGCTCATACTGGCTTTTGGCGCTGCTGAGCGTGCCGGAAAGCCGGTCTTTCTGCTCGTCTGCGGCAGCCGCAGGGGCAAAAAGGGTGCAAAAAAGCAGCCCCGCCGCCAACAGGAATGCGGCGGGACGCAAAAACGTGTGTTTCATGGATTACGAAATGGTTTCTCTGGCCAGCAGCGCGGCGGCCTGTTCTTCGGTGAGCGGCAGGGGAGCCGTGCCGTCTGCCTCCCGTGTGAACCAGCGGGGCGGCAGGACCTGCCCGTCGCGCCGAACTTCAAAATGCAGGTGGTTGCCGGTGGACATGCCGGTGCTGCCCACTCCGCCGATGATTTGTCCGCGGGTCACCGGGTCGCCTTCTTTTACGATAGGTTCTTCCGCCAGATGGGCGTATAAGGTCTGCCATGTGGCGCCGTCGGGAGTGGTCCCATGGTCGATCATCACATAATATCCAAAGGAATAGTGGTACTCTGCGATCACCACCGTGCCGTCTGCGGCGGCATGAACCTCCGTTCCGTGGTCGGCGGCATAGTCATCCCCTCTATGGTCCTTCGCCATATAACGGGAAATGTACTTGAAGTCCGGGACAGGGCAGGAAAAATACCCGCTCATATCCATCAGCGTCTGTTCCGGTGTAGGGGTGGAAACCGGCGTGGGGGAAGGTGTTGGCTCCGGTACGGAGACCACTTCCTCCACCGCAGGGGCGGGCGGAGCTGCCTCAGGGCGCACCATGCAGGCGGTGGCGCACAGGGCGGTCACAACAGCGCAGGCCGCCAGTGCAGCCCGGCCGGGGCGGTGATACCGCAAAAGATGTGCCACCCGCCGCCGCACGCCGCCCTGCCCAAAGGACAGACTGCCAGGCACAGAGCTGCCCCGCACTGCAAATTGCAGCAGGGTCTCCCCGTAGGCGGCTCGCTGGCGGGCGGTGCGGCTGTGGACTGCCGCCTCGTCACAGGCGTCCTCCATGCAACGCTCGAACTGGCGAAAGGCCAGCCATGCCGCCGGATTGAACCAGTGCAGGCAGGCCACCGCGTAAAACAGCGGCTTGGTGAGGGTGTCGCCCCGGCGGATGTGGGTCTGCTCATGGCACAGCACGGCGGCGCGGGCCTCGCCGGTAAGGCTGTCCGGCAAAAAGATGCGGGGATGCACCACGCCCAGCGTAAAGGGCACCGGCACGCCGCCGTAGCAGCCGTCCGGCCCTTTGCAGGCGGTGGCCACGCTGTGCCGCAGTCCGGCGTACCTCCACGCCGCCCGCACTGCCAAAAACACCGCGCCTGCCAGCCATACGACAAAAACCACTGTGGCCCAGTCCATCCCGGCGGTTTTCTGCACCGGCGCAGCGGTGCTTGGTGTCGTCAAGGCAGGGGAGAATTCCCGCACCGCCGTGTCCAGCCGGAGCAGCGGTTCACTTTGGGGGCGGGGCACCGTCACACGGAGCCCCTGCGGCCACACGTAACGCACTGCCACCGCCAGCCACAGCCAGCAGAGCCACCGGCCGGGCGTGCCCAGCCGCCGCAACATCCCGCAGACAGCCCATACGCCCACCGCCGATACACTGCCCCACAGGCTGGCCCGGAGCAGCCAAACAACAAATTGCGTCACGACTCATTCCTCCCGTTCGGCCTCGTCCAGCAGGGCGCGGATGGCGGCGGCCTCCTTCCGGCTGATGGGTTTGCTGTTCAAAAAGGCGGCCACGAACCGGGGCAGACTGCCGCCGAAGGTCCTGTCCACCACGGCGGCGCTTTCCGCCTGCTGCACTTCGTCCCGCTTGACGAGCGCGGTCACCACGCCGCCCTCGTTTTGCAGAATCCCACGCTCACACAGCTTTTTCAGCACGGTGTAGGCGGTGCTTTTTTTCCAGCCCAGCTCCTTGTCTGCCAGTGCGGCCAGCTGCCCGCTGCCCAGCGGCTCATGGTCCCACACAAGGCCGGCAAAACGGTATTCTCCCTCCGCCAGACGAATCTCTTTCATTATGCATATCTCCTTGGTCTACTGCGATAGACTTTCTATCGATAGTCTATCACAATAGACCAAGAATGTCAAGAGAAATCCGCCCCTGTTTTGGCAGGGGCGGATTTCGCAGGGAAGGGGGATTAGTGCAATTCAGGCCAGTATTCCTTGTTGGCCTCGATCATGTCGTCCAGAATGGCTTTTGCCACGTTCATGCTGGGGACGGTCTTGTTGAGGGTGAAGGCCTGCAGAACCTTCTCATAGCTGCCCTCAATGCAGCCCTGCACCAGCAGCTTTTCGCTGTTGACCTGCTGCATCATCAGACCCTGCTGGAACAGGGGGATGGGCTTCTGCGTGATGACCTCGGGACCGTTCTTGCCGATGTAGGCGGGCACCTCCACCATGGCATCGTAAGGCATGTTGGGGATGCAGCCGCGGTTCTCGGTGATGACGAGGAACCGGGCCTTGGTGTCGTTTTTCAGCGCAATGGCCAGATCTGCGATCCAGTCGCCATGGCTGCCGGCGTAGAACACCTTCTCGTCGATCTCGCCGGTGGCAAGGTACTTGTCGATGCCGTCAAACAGGTTCTTTTCGCGGGTCTCCATGACCTCGTTGGCGCGGGTGTGGGTGGGATCGGAGTGCTCCACGAACTCCTTGCACTGGAGATAGTAGTTCAGATAGGTGTTGGGCAGCATCTCGGGGAAGTTCTCCATGATCTCATAGACGCCCTTCCACACATAGTACCAGCTGCCACGGGTGTGACGGTTGCCCTCGGCGCCGGTGCCCTTGTTCTGCACGCCCACGCCCAGCGCGGCCTTGTCCTTCAGGTAGGCGTCCGGCAGCAGGATCTGGTGCTCCTTGATGTACTCGCGCAGGGGACCCAGCAGATCCTGACCCTTGTACTCGATGGAGGTGAACCAGCCGAAATGATTCAGGCCAAAGTAATCGTAAACGATCTCCTTTTTGTCCTTGATGTTCATGGCGGCGGCCACCACATCGATGATGGCGATGGGCATGTCGCAGATGTTGATGATGCGGGCGTTGGGGCGCAGCACGCGGCAGGCCTCCGACACGATGGCAGCGGGATTGGAGTAGTTGAGGATCCAGTGGTCCGGCTTGGCGTACTTCTCGGCGTCGTCGATGACCTTCATCATGGGGAAGATGGTGCGCATGCCGTACGCCATGCCGCCGCAGCCGCAGGTCTCCTGACCCACGCAGCCGTGCTTGAGGGGAATCTTTTCGTCCTGCTCCCGCATGGCATACTTGCCCACACGCATCTGGGCGAAGATGAAGGAGGCGTCTTTATAAGCGGTCTCGGGGTCGTTGGTGTTGATGAGTTTGATGCCGCACTTCAGATCTTCGTGCAGGATCCAGTCCACCACCACGGCGACCTTGTCCTGACGCTCTTTATCAATGTCAAACAGACGGATCTCGGTGACGTCCAGTTCCTCCCGGCGCAGGGCAATGGATTTGACGATGCCCGGCGTGAAAGTGCTGCCGCCGCCAACAATGGTAATGATCATGGTTTGGTTCCTCGCTTTCTTACATGGTTTGCAAAACTTGTTCGACCTCGCGTTTTACATCGGCCACCTGCAGGCCGTAAATGATCTGCAGGTCATTGCCTTTTTTCACGATGCCGCTGTTGGGAACTTTGTTGATGAGCGTCTCGTCAATGAGGGAAACGTCCTTCACGTTGACGCGCAGACGGGTGATGCAGTTTTCCAGCGTGTTGATGTTGCCTTTGCCGCCAAGACCCTGAATGACGCTCACGATGCCGTCGCTGTTCTGCGGCTTGGCGGCCGCTTTGACAGGCTCAGACTGGGGCTGGGGCGCTGCGGAGGCGGGGGCGGGCTCGCTCTCCCGGCCGGGGGTGTGGTAGTTGAATTTCTTGATGAGGAAGGTGAACACCACAAAGTACACCACGATCTGCACAAGACCAAGCACCCACATCAGCCACATCCGCTGCGTTTTGTCGGCGTTGGCCAGATTGGTCAGGATGCTGCTCAGCAGGTTGCCGTTCCACAGCGCGATGACGCCGAACACCTTGAGAAGGGCCATGAACAGGCCGGCGATGACGGAGTGGAGGAAGTACAGCAGCGGCGCCGCAAAGATGAACATGAAGTCGATGGGCTCGGTGATGCTGGACAGGCAGGCGGTGATGACCAGAGGAATGATGGTGGTGGCGGTCTTTTTGCGGTTTTCGGGATAGGCAGTGTAGATAAAGGCCGCACCGATGCCGAAGTAGCCGAACATCTTGGTGAAACCGATGGAGGTGTAGTAAATGCTCTCGGAGAACTGCTCCACGGGCAGGTTCATCTCCGCCATGACGATGGGGTAAGCGCCCACCACGGTGGTCTCACCCAGCTGCAGCACGCCGCCCAGATCGGAGAACTGGAAGGGGGTGTACACCAGATGGTGCAGGCCGGTGGGCAGCAGCAGACGCTCCAGGAATCCGTACAGGAAGATGCCAAAGGCGCCGGTGCTCTTGATGAGGCCGCCCAACGCGCTGATCCAGCCCTGCACCACAGGCCAGACGGTGTTGCTGACCAGCGCAAACAGGATGGCGGTGAACAGCAGCCAGATGTAGGAATAGTTGGCGCCGGAGAAGATCTGCAAGGCGCCCTTGAACCGCTTCTGGCTGGTGCGGTTGAAGATCCATCCCACGATGCAGCCCAGAATGATGCCGCCGAACACGCTCATGTCCACGCACTGGATGCCGAGGATCTTGCTCTGGCCGGTGCCGATGAGGCCCAGCAGGGGACGCTCCTCTGCCAGCTGGTCGGTGACGGTCAGCAGCGTGTTGGAGCTGATGAGGTACATCAGATAGGTCATCAGGCCCAGCAGCGCGGCTTTGTGCTTGTCATTTTTGGCCAGAGCAGCGGGGATGCCCACCACAAACACCACCGCCAGATTGTTGATGATGGCCATGGCGGCGTTGTAAATGAGCTTGCCGAGAACCTGGATCGGCCCCCACTGCAGGAAGGGAAGAAAACCGATAATGGTGCTGTTGGTGAGCAGAACACCGACAACGATCAGGATGCCTGCCGCCGACAAATACATCAGCGGCTGCACCATCGCTTTGGAGAAGGTCTCCAGAGCGCCTGTGATTTTTTGTTTCATCGTTTGTACTCCTTTTCTGGCAACACCGCCTCATTCTACGTGCCGCAGCCGTCGGAGCGGTGCGTAAGGCGTCAGCCGTGAATTATGCGGGATTGCCCTATAAATAGCCGGTGTATCTGCGCTGCGCGCTCCGCGCAAAGGCACCGGTCAGCAACAAAAGGAAGGGTCAAAGGACCTGATTCAGATGCACCAGCAGATAGACCTCCTCCTGCCGGTTGAGGGATTCCTGAAAATTCTGCCGGACAAATTCATTCAGCCAGTCCAGACAGTCCCGGTGGCGGGGATGCCGGGCAATGAGATAGCCGTACATGGTGTCCATGTCGGTATCCTCCCAGCGCTGGTGATTGAGCACCCGCTGGGCCAGAAATTTCAGATGGGTGGTCAGACGCATGATCTCAAGGCCGGTCTCGTCCAGCGTGATGCCGTAGGTGTCCTTGATGATATCCAGCGAACCCTTGACGAATTTCAGAATATTATACGCGGCGCCCCGGTCCATCGAGATGGTCACCAGATGCAGCGCGATGTAGCCGGCCTCGTCCTTGGGCAGCCGGACGCCGCAGCGGCGCTCGATGATGGCAAGCGCCTGCTCGCCCAGCGCAAATTCCCGGGGATACAGCAGCCGGGTCTCGGCCAGCATCAGATTGGGCAGGAGGATGCCGGTCTGGAAACGCTCGATGGCGAAACCGATATGGTCAATGAGGGAAATGGTGGCCTGATTGCTCAGCTCCAGACCGGCGTCCCCGGCTTGACGGATGATCTCCTCCGCGGCGCTCATCACATCGGGGCGCACATCCTGCAGCATCTCCAGAAACTTGGTCTGCATTTCGGTCTGCACATAGTAGACTTTCTCAATGCGGCTTTCATCGATCTCGCTGCCGGGGCGTTTGGCAAAGCCGATCCCGTTGCCCAGCAGGATCGCCTCCCGGCCGTCCGAGGTGATGGCAGACACGGCGTTGTTATTGAATATCTTGATGGATCGCATACATACACCAACCTGCAAGCAAAAGAAAAAGGCACGAATTCCCAAAAATCGGAATGAACCGACCTTGAAACTCATGCCTGATTAAACAGTAACACGTGAATAATTTATGAATTTTCTCTATTATACTGGAAACGCCGGAGCTTTGTCAACAGGCGAACCGCACAAAAAAGCAATTTGGACTTGTGGAAATTGTACAAAGAAAAGCGGGTCAGATCACCTCATGCTCCATCCATTTGCCGCGGATAAAGCGGATGCCAAAGCACAGACAGCGGCAGATCCAATCGATGAACATGCCGAACCACACGCCGGTCAGGCCCATGTGCAGCTGCAATACAAAGAAATAGCTCAGCACCACCCGGAAGGTCCACATGCTCACGATGCTCACCAGCATGGTGAATTTGGCGTCGCCGCCGCTGCGCAGGGCGTTGGGCAGCGTAAAGCTGCCCGCCCAGAAGAACACACTGAACACGCTGAACCACCGCACCACCGTCACGCACATGGCCAGCGCCTCGGCGGACAGGCTGAACCAGCCCGCCACGGCGGGGATGACCAAAAGCAGCACCGCGTTGGTTACCAGCAGCCCCGCCGCGGCGATACCCAGCAGCAGCCATGCGTAATGCTTTGCCTGCTTTTTGTCGCCCGCGCCAAGGCAGCGCCCCACCACCGGGATCATGGCCAGACTCATGGTGTTGCCGGGGATGTTCGCCATGGTGGACACGGTGCCCGCCACCGCGTTGGCGGCGATGGCCGCGGTGCCAAGCGTGGAGGTCAGCGAGCTGACGCAGAGTTTGCCGATCTGGAACATGCCGTTTTCCAGCCCGGAGGGAACGCCGATGGCAAGGATGCGGCCCGCCAGCTCCCGCCGGGGCAGCAGGTCGGCGAGTTCGGACACCCGCAGCGGGTTTTCCATCTGCTGCTGCTGAACCAGCACCCACACGGCGGCAACCACCCGGCCGAACAGAGTGGCCAGCGCCGCGCCCAGCACGCCGAGGCCAAAGCCGTAGATGAGCAGTGCGTTGCCGCCGATGTTGATGACGTTCATCACAAGGCTGGCCCGCATGCTCACCTTGCTGTTGCCCTGCGCCCGGAACAGCGCCGCGCCCGCGCTGTACAGCCCCATGAAGGGGTAGGACACTGCGCTGATGATGAAATAGATTTGGGAGAAGGCCATCACATCTTCGTCAATGGAACCGAACACGCCCCGCAGAATGACCCGCGACAGCACAATGCACACCACCATGGCCGCGCCGGTGGCAATGCCCACCACGCTGAACAGCTGGGCGGCGCTGCGGCGGGCGTTGTCCCCGTCCTGACGGCCCAGATACTGGCTGGCCACCACCGCGCCGCCGGAGGCCAGCGCGGCGAGAATTTGCAGAATCAGAATGTTCAGGCTGTCCACCAGACTGACGCTGGACACGGCAGCCTCGCCCACGCCGGACACCATCAGGGTATCCGCCATGCCCATGCTCACGCTCAGAAACTGCTCCAGCAGCAGCGGCCAGATCAGCGTCACCAGCTGACGGCGGGTGAACATGGGTGCTTTTGTATCGGTCATCGTGCCCCTCTCCCTTCACTTTCAAATGCGCAATATCTGCACAAACGCACATATTATAAAACGCTTGCAGGGAAAAGTCAAGGTGTCCCGCACAAAAGGGCAGAAAAGGCCGGTCACAGGTCAAAAAGTGCGCGGCAGAGGCGGATTCCCCTCCAAAGTCAGCAAAAATTGCTTGGTTTCGGACCCGCAGGCAAAGCCGCCCAGCCGTCCGCCTGCCGCCACCACCCGATGGCAGGGCACGAACAGCAGCACCGGGTTGCGGTGACAGGCCATGCCCACCGCACGGCTGGCCCGGGGACTGCCCACCGCGGCGGCGATCTCCGCATAGGTGCGGGTCTCGCCGTAGGGAATTTCACGCAGCGCCTCCCACACCCGGCGCTGAAAGGGCGTGCCGCGCAGGCACAGCGGCACGGTGAATTCCCGCCGCGTCCCTGCAAAATAGTCCGCCAGCTCCGTTGCAGCCTGCTCCAGCAGGGCAGAGGACTCTCCCTGTTCCGGCAGGCGGTTGTCCCGCAGCAGCTCCGCGCCGCACAGGCCATGCGGCTCCGCCGTCAGGCGCAGCACGCCCAGCGGCGTGGAGAGTTCTGTTGTCTGCGTCATACGCTCACCTCGCTGGTTCCAGTATACACAAAAGCGCCGCTGTCTGCAACCGGGCATACCCGGCGGCGGTGCGGCATAGGCTGGGGCAGGGAGGGGGTGGGCCATGAACAAACGCATCATCACGCCGCAGCAGGACCGCCACATGCGGCGCCGCACCCGGCTGGTGGCGGCGGTGCTGGCGCTGGTCTGCTTTGGCGGACTGCTGGTGCGGCTGTACCGGCTGCAAATTGTGGACCCGGACGGCTACGCGGCCCGCGCCGCCGACCAGCAGCTGCGGGACACAAGACTGCCCGCCGCACGGGGCGAAATTTATGCTGCGGACGGCACCGTGCTGGCCACCAGCGAGACCTGCTGGACCATCCGGGCCTCCCCGCGGGAACTGGCCGATGAGCTGGTACAGCCGGCGGCGCAGGCGCTCTCGGAAATACTGGACATTGATTATGAGCAGACACTGGCAAAATTCAGCCAGCGCAGCTCCAACGACTGCCTGCTGTCCCGCCGAGTGGACCGTCAGAAAGCGGACGCAGTGCGGAGCTGGTGTGAGGGAAACGGCGCGGCGGGCATTCAGATTCGGCAGGACACCAAACGGGTCTATCCGGAGGGACAGTTTCTCGGCGGCGTGCTGGGCTTTACCGACGTGGACAATCAGGGACTTTGGGGGCTGGAACTGCAATATGATGACGTGCTCACCGGGCAGGACGGCCGGGTGCTCACCGCCAAAAATGCCTGGGGGTACGACATGCCCACCCATTACAGCACACTGGTGGAGGCGGTGCCCGGCAGCAGTCTGACGCTGACCATCGACGCAAACATCCAGCACTGGCTGGAAAGCGCCCTTTCCGCCGCTGTGCAGGAGCATAAGGTGGCCGCCCGGGCGGTGGGCATCGTGATGGAGGTGAACACCGGCGCGGTGCTGGCCATGTCCAGCCAGCCGGACTACGACCCCAACACGCCCCGCATCCTCATTGATGAAACCGTGCGGGCGCAGGTGAACGCCCTCTCCGGCGAGGAACGCAGCGCCGCTTTGCAGACTGCCCAGCAGACCCAGTGGCGCAACAAGGCCATCAGCGACTTGTATGAGCCGGGCAGTGTGTTCAAGCTTATCACCGCCTCCGCCGCACTGGACACCGGCGTCTGCACCCGGGACAGCCGTTTTACCTGCGCGGGAAAAATCAGCGTGGCAGGCACCACCTTCCGCTGTGCCAACGGGCACATCCATGGTCTTGAAACCTTCGCACAGGGACTGGCGGTATCCTGCAATCCCTGCTTTATTCAGATCGGCGCACGGCTGGGAAAGGAAAACTTCTGCCGGTATTTTGAGGCATTCGGTCTGCGCGCCGCCACCGGCATCGACCTGCCCGGCGAGATCAAACGCAGCGAATACTACACCGTGGAAAAGATGGGGCCTGTGGAGCTGGCCAGCTGTTCTTTCGGACAGAGCAGCAAGGTCAGCTATCTGCAAATGCTCACGGCGGTGTGCGCGGTGGTGAACGGCGGGCGGCTGATGCAGCCCTATGTGGTGGACACCATCACCGCGCCGGACGGCACCTTGCAGCAAAAGACCCGGCCCACCATGGTGCGGCAGGTCATCAGCGAGGCAACCTCCGCCACCATGCGGGAGCTGATGGAAGGCGTGGTGGGTGTAGGCACCGGCAAAAATGCCGCGGTGCCGGGCTACCGGGTGGGCGGCAAAAGCGGCACCAGTCAAAAGCTGGACAGCGAAAACGAGCGCGCCCGCATCGCCAGCTTTGTGGCGGTGGCTCCCATTGACGACCCGAAAATCGCGGTGCTGGTCTGTCTGGACGAACCCCACAGCTGGACCACCAGCGGCGGCGCGCTGTCCGCCCCGGTGTGTGCCGAGGCACTTGCCAAGGTGCTGCCCTATCTGGGCATCGAGCCGCAATACACCGAGGAGGAGCAGAAAAAGCTGTTCACCACCGTGCCGGATGTCACCGGCTGGCGGACGGCGGCCGCGGAGCTGAAGCTCCGCGAATACACCCTTGCGGCCGGCGTGTGCGGAACAGGGGAGCGGGTCACCAGCCAGTACCCGCTGGCGGGAACCACCGTGCGGCGGGATTCCGTCATCGTGCTGGACACCACCGGCAGCTACGACCCCACCGCCGAAGAATGATACTTGCAAACGATCCCCGCCATGGGGTACAATGGTGGGGGAGGGAAACGCTATGGAATACCATGATATCCGGGAGGCGGTGTTTGTCAGCCGTCCCAACCGGTTCATCGCCAATGTGACGCTGCCGGACGGCACGCCGGTGCGCGCCCACGTAAAAAACACCGGGCGATGCGCCGAGCTGCTGGTGCCGGGGGCGCGGGTCTGGCTGGAATATTCCCCAAATCCGGCCCGCAGCACGCCCTGTGATCTGGTGGCGGTGCAGAAGGGGGAACTGCTGATCAATATGGACTCCGCCGCCCCCAACACGGCGGCAGGGGAGTGGCTGGCGGCGGGAGGCCTCGGCCCGGTGGAGGGGCTGCGCCCGGAGTACAAACTGGGGGAATCCCGCTTTGACTTTTACGCCATGCAGCAGGGCCGCCCGCTGCTGGTGGAGGTGAAGGGCTGCACGCTGGAGCAGAACGGAGTGGCCCGGTTCCCCGACGCGCCCACGCTGCGGGGGCTCAAGCATGTGCGGGAGCTGATCTGTCTGGCCGGAGAGGGATACCGCTGCTGCGTGCTCATCGTCATTCAGATGAAAGGGGTACACACCTTCTGCCCCAACTGGCAGACCCACCGGAACTTCGGTCTTGCGCTGCGGCAGGCTGCGGACGCCGGGGTGGAGGTGCGGGCCGTGGACTGCCGCGTCACGCCGGTTTCCATGACCGTGGATGCATCGGTGCCGGTGGATCTGGCCCTGCCGGAATAATGCAGAAACGCCCCCGCCGAAGCCGGCGGGGGCGTGGTGCAGTTACAATTAGTCGCTCACGTAGGGCATCAGAGCCATGTGGCGGGCGCGCTTGATGGCGACCGTCAGCTCGCGCTGATGGAACGCGCAGGTGCCGGTGACGCGGCGGGGAATGATCTTCGCACGCTCACTGACGTACTTGCGCAGACGGGGCAGATCCTTGTAATCGATGCGGTCGATGCGATCCACGCAGAAGGAGCAAACCTTCTTGCGGCCGCGATGCATCGGACGGGAAGAACGATCCATAGCCATTGCTGGAAACCTCCTTATCAGATTCGATTCCGTTTCAAAAATCTCAGAACGGCAGGTCGCCTTCGTCCTCGATCAGGGCAAAGTCCTCGTTGCTGCCAGCGGAATAGCTGGGGGCGGGGGCAGCCTGAACAGCGGGACGGGCATTGTAGTCTGCCGCGGGAGCGGACGCCATGGCGGGCGCTCCCATACCGTTGGTGTTGGAAGACTTCGGGCCGGCAAAGTTGACATTGTTTGCCACGATCTCAATGGCAACCCGGTTGTTGCCGTTCTTGTCCTGATACTGACGGCTCTGCAGACGGCCGTCCACCAGAATCATGCTGCCCTTCTGGAAATACCGGCAGACAAACTCCGCGGTACGATCCCAGGCAACAATGTCAAACCAGTCCGCCTGGCTCTGACCGTTGGCGTCCTTGCGGCCGCGGTCGCAGCCGATGCGGAAGGAGGCAACATTCTTGCCGGTGGTGGTCTGACGGAGCTGAGGGTCCGCCGCAAGGCGGCCCTGCAAAACAACAACATTCAACATAGCCTTAGAAATCCTCTCTTACTCCTCGTCCTCGGCAATAATCATGCTGCGGAGAACGCCTTCAGTGATCTTGTAAACGCGATCCAGCTCCGCAGGAAACTCGGGAGCGCTGGTGAACTTGATCACCGTGTACACACCTTCGGTCTGCTTGTTGATGGGATACGCAAGACGGCGCTTGCCCCAATCGTCAACAGAATCGATCGTGCCATTGGCCTCGATCAGGGACTTGAACTTGCCGATCAGAGCGGCGGAAGCCTCCTCGTCGAGGGTGGCGGTGGTAACCATCATGGTTTCGTACTTAGCCATATTCTGTGCACCTCCTTTTGGACTTATGGCCCTCCCTCTCAGGAGAGGGCAAGGATAACTGTGTGATTCACACAGCAATTTATTATAGCAAATCAAACGGCGGAATGTCAAGCGGGAATTTCAAAAATCTTGGCAAGAAATCACACTTTTTTGAATCCGGCCTTCTCCATGAACCGCACAAAGGCGGCCTGCCCGGCCTCGTCCTGCTTGAACACGCCGGCATTTTCCAGCACGTGGCTGAACACGATGCCAATCTCCTTTTTCACCACCTCGTTGGCGGTCTCCGGCTTCAGGGCGGTGCCGTACTGGGCGATGAGCGCGTCGATCCAGTCGGCATGGATGGCCAGCGGGCTGCCGGGCTGGCGGCTGGTGTTTTCGGCCCTGCCGCACAGGATGTCCCCGATGGCGGCGCCCTGCTCCTTTAAGCGGGCGGGCAGGATGGCGAGACCCATGACCTCGATGAGGCCGATGTTTTCCTTTTTAATGTTGTGGTATTCCTTGTGGGGGTGGAAGATGCCGTCGGGGAATTCCTCGCTGGTGCGGTTGTTGCGCAGCGCCAGATCGAGAATGTAGCCGTCCTTTTCATCGTAGTGCAGGATGGGGGTGACGGTGTTGTGGGGCGTGTCGCCGGTGTGGGAGAAGATGCCCGCCGCCTCATCATCGTATTTGCGCCAGGCGGACAGGATGTTGTTGGCCACATTCTGCACCTGCTGGCTGCTGCGGCCCACCAGACGCACCGCCGACACCGGCCAGTTCAGGATGCCCGCCTTCACGCCGGGGTAGCGGGCGTCCGCCATGGCGATGGACACACCGGCCTTCTGCATGGGGAACACATACCGGCCGCCCTGGAAATGGCTGTGACTCAGGATGCTGCCGCCCACAATGGGAAGGTCGGCGTTGGAGCCGCAGGTGTAATGGGGGAACTGGGCCACAAAGTCAAAAATCTGGGCGATGGTATTTTTATCCATCTCCATGGGCTTGTGCTCGTCATTGAGCATGATGCAGTGCTCATGGAAATAGGCATAGGGGCTGTACTGCAGGTAGAAGGTTTCCCCGGCCAGATTCATGGGGACGATGCGGTGGGTCTGGCGGGCCGGGAAGTTGATGCGCCCGGCATAACCGATGTTCTCCTTGCAGAGCATGCAGGCGGGGTATCCGGCCTGGGGCTGCAGGCGCTCCATGGCGATGACCTTGGGGTCTTTTTCCGGCTTGGTCAGGTTGATGGTGATTTCCAGATCGCCGTAGGCGGTGGGGGTGGTCCACTGGATGTTCTTGGCGATCTGGGCGGTGCGGATGTAGTTGGTGACAACGCACAGGTCATAGAACCAGTCGGTGGCCGCCTGCGGGCCTTTCTTGGCGTAGAGCTTCTGGAATTTTTTGCAGACCTCGCTCTCCCGGGGCATCAGCGCACCCATCAGGCGGGTCTCAAAGTTGATGCGGAACTGGGGTACATCGCCGTCCAAAAGACCTTTGCGGGCGGCCAGCTCCACCATCTCGTCCAGCAGGCCTGCGGGGATGGCCAAATCCTCTTTGGGCGGTTTCTGGTTGGACGGTTCGCTGAGGGCCAGCAGGTCCAGCAGGGTATTGCGTGCCACGATGTCGTCCAGCTCTTTGATGAGCTTGTGTTTGCGCCCAAAACGGATGAGCCGCTCCACATCCAGCGCCAGCGCGGCATCGATCTGCTCCGGGGTCATGGGAATGGTGTCCAGTTTTGCCATAATCGTACAACCTCCTGCAAATTTTCTGTTGTATTCAGCATACCGCGTCCGGGCGAAAAAAACAAGCGGTTTGCGTATCACAATTTTGCGGTTTTGTTGCCTGTTGCCCATAAAAAAAGGCGCGGCTCCGGCAGCCGCGCCCTCAAGGAATTATTTCTTCAAATCAGCAAACAGATCCTGTCCGTACACACCGTCCGCCACCAACTTGGCAAAGCTCTCGATGACCACCGGCTTGTCCTCGGCGTAGGTCACGCCGAACCACTTGTCGTTGGTGGGCAGCACCTTGACGCTTACCGTGCCCTTCTGCAGCAGTTCGTCGATGTAGATGGGCAGCAGATACTCCGCCTTCAGCGGGTTGGCAGCAGCCGCACCGGCAAAGAACTCCACAAAGCCCTTGTCCAGCAGGTCCACAAATTCCGGCGTCAGACCCCACATGTTCATGCTGACCAGACTTTCCGGGTCGATGGCCTTGCCGCCGGCCTGCGCACCGCCCTCGGCGGTCTTTTCAATGCCGGAGGTCTCGTCCACGCCGGTGAGATACCCCTCGGCGCTCATGCGGCAGACGCCGCGGGTCACTGCGCCGTTGTCGCTCAGGGTGTTTTTCAGCACAAAGCCCGCCATGCTCAGCGCGCCCGGCGCATCGGGGGAGTAGCCCTGCAAAAAGTCATGCAGCTTGACAAAAGCCTCCTTGCCGTAATAGTCATCGGCGTTGATGACGGCAAAAGGCTCCTGCAAAATGCCCTTGCAGGCCAGAACCGCCTGCCCGGTGCCCCAGGGCTTGGTGCGGCCCTCCGGCAGGCTGACGCCCTCCGGCAGCGCGTCCAGCGCCTGATAGGCGTAGGCGATCTCCACACCCAGCTCGGTGCAGGTCTTTTCGATGCGGTTGCCGATGGCCTCACGGAACGCGTCCTCGATGTCCTTGCGGATGATGAACACGATCTTGTTGAACCCGGCCTCGATGGCATCATGGATGGAAAAATCCATGATGATCTCGCCGTTGGGTCCGACAGCGGCCAGCTGTTTGATACCGCCGCCGAACCGGGAACCGATGCCGGCAGCCATGATGACCAAAGCAGTTTTCATAAACATCCTCCTAAGAATGATGATCGCAGGTTCCGCCTGCGGAAATCCATGGTTACAGGAACAAACGCAGCATGGCGTTGATGTTCGGCCCCATCAGGGGGAACAGAAGGGCCGACACCGCAGCATTGATGCCGAAATACAGCAAAATGCCCGGCACGCTGGTGCCGCCCTGCAGCACCAGCGCGGTGGTGCGGTCCTGTCCCTCCGGCAGGCGGCTGCTGATGGCCCGGATGCGCTGGGCGGCGGTCTGCTTGTACCAGTACACCGCAAACAGGCTCATGACGATTTTCAGCGCGATGCCCGCAACGTAGCATACATTCATGGCGGTGGGCAGCCAGTTCAAGTCAGCGCCGGACAGCAGGGGCGCGCCGGTGACATGCAGGCAGTAGATATAGGTGGGAACCGAGAACAGGGTCTCCAGCACAAAAAACAGTGCGCCCTGCTTCCACATTTTGCGCCAGAAGAAGTACAGCGGGCCGAACAGGAAGGCGGAGAAGGAGACTGTCGCCCTGCGGCCGGTCTCGCTCATGCGGAAAAACTGCATCAGGTAGTACATGCTGGAACGGCCCACAAAGCTGGCCCAGTCCCGGACCTTGATGCCGTCGATGGGATCCTCCGGCCCCACCTCCTTGCGGTAGATGCCGCCGTCCCGGCCGGTGGAGTAGCCCTCCAGATGGGGTTCCCGGCCGCGCTGCTCATCGTAGCTCTGGCGGGGCTGCGGGCCTCGGGCGTAGATGGGGGTGGCGGTTTCCCCGGAACGGGGCGGCTCCCCCTGATGCAGCGGCACGCCGCAGTGCTCGCACCGCTGCGCGCCGGGAGTGTTGTGGGTGCCGCAGTTGGGGCACACCGCGTCCTGTGCGTCGGCGCTGTCCCCGGCGGGTTCGGGATGCCACTCAAAGCCGGCGGCGTGCTCCGCCTGATGCAGGCAGACGCCGGTTTTCTGCCAGCATTCCCGATGGTAGGGGGTGCCGCAGTCCGGGCAGACCACCACATCGTCGCCGTCCTTGAATTTTTCACCGCAGACGGGGCAGGTATTGCCAATATATAAAGCCATTCAAAAGCCTCCATAATCAGGAATTGGTTCAATTATAGCGCATGGGAACGGGAAAAGCAAAGAAATTTCTATGAATTCTCTGCCGCAGCGCCGGATTCCTCCCGCCGGATGGCGGCGAAGCACTGCTCCAGATAAATTTTGTGAGCCACCGCAATGGTGGTGGTGCGCAGCATGATTTTTTCGCCGGTGGCGTCCTCCTCAATGGAGCACATGCTTTTTTTCAGGCCGAACACCACATCAATGGCCTCCCGCAGCTCGGTGCGGAAATACCCGTAAGCGATCTCGCTGGGATAGCTCTGCCGCTGCATGGTGAACAGCAGCTTGATGTTTTCCATGCTCATCACACTTTTGGCCACCGCAATGAACAGCAGCGAGGCGATCTGCTCCCGGTCATACTGCTTGCGCACCGGGTTGGACACCAGCCCCTTTTTCACATAGTTGCTCACCATGGAGGGGGTGATCTCCGCGCCCAGCGGCACCAGAAACTCATTCAAATATTTGACGGTCTGCTCCAGATACAATCCCACATTGGGGATTTCCTGATAGCCGGGCAGACGGAACTGCTGTGCCTCCCGGGCCAGCAGCGCTTGGATCTGTCGGTTCATGCAAAGCCTCACAAAAAGCATAGGAATATTGTATGTATTATAACACAATTCCCGGAAGTGTCAATGCAGGTTGCAGTGACAAGTTTTTGAAAAACTGTTGACAAGATATAATAAAATGGTATAATGCCCTTAGAACGGTTTTCAAAAAACCGATTATGAGAAGCGAAAAAACAGGAGCATGCTGTATGAACTGGAAAATCGTGGCGGATTCCTCCGCCAACCTGTTGGCCGAGGCCAGCGTGGCCTCGGTGCCGCTGCGCATCATGGTGGGAGAGCGGGAGTTTGTGGATGACACGGCGCTGGATGTGCCCGCGTTTCTGGACGCGCTGTACCGGCACAAGGGCCGCAGCAGCACGGCCTGTCCCGGCATCGGGGACTGGCTGGCCGCCTTTGAGGGGGCAGACGCCGTGTTTGCCGTCACTATCACAGGCGCGCTGTCCGGCAGCTGCAACGCGGCGCGTCTGGCGGGGGAGCAGTATGAAAAGGAGCATCCCGGCACGAAGGTGTATGTGCTGGATTCCCTGTCCACCGGCCCCGAGATGCGGCTGCTGACCCGGCGCATCCGGATGCAGCTGGAGCAGGGTGAACAGCCGGAGCAGGTCTGGCAGGACGTACAGCATTACGCCGGCCATACCCGGCTTCTGTTTTCGCTGGGGTCGCTGCACAATCTGGCTCAGAACGGCCGGGTCAATCCGGCGGTGGCCGCGGCGGCGGGGCTGCTGGGCATCCGCGTGGTGGGGCAGGCCAGCGACAAAGGCGAGTTGGACCCGCTGCACAAATGCCGGGGCGAGGCCCGGGCGCTGGAGACCATCGTGAAGGAGATGACCGGCCGGGGCTACCGGGGCGGCCGGGTACATATCGACCACTGTGAAAACGAGGACGGCGCGCACCGCCTGTGCCAGCTGCTGCGCCAGCGGTACCCCGGCTGTGAGCCGACGGTGGGGCTGTGCGGGGGACTGTGCAGCTACTACGAGGAGCGGGGCGGCCTGCTGGTGGGCTACGAAATCTGAAAAGTTCAAAAACTTCTTTACAACGCGGCAGATTTGCATTATACTAATATTATGTGATTTTGTGCCAAGGGGTAAGGAATTATGATTACGATAGACGAACTGAAAATGAAACTGGGCGGCTTTGAGACCGCGGTCAAGGATTTGCGGGACGCCCTTTCCATTGAGGCCAGCGAAAAGCGCGTGGCCGAGCTGGAGCATCAGATGACCATGCCCGGCTTTTTTGACGATCAGGAAAAGAGCCAGAAGGTCTACGCCGAGATGAGCGACCTGAAGGGCAAGCTGGAGCGCTACAACAAGCTGAGCACCCAGTACGAGGAGGCCCAGACCCTGCTGGAGATGCTGGAGGAGGAGAACGACCCCGCCCTCATCCCGGAAGGGGAGGAGGCCGTGGACGGCGTGGAGAAGGCCATTGACGAGCTGCAGCTGATGACCATGCTCAACGGTGAGTACGACCATGCCAACGCCATTCTGACCTTCCACGCGGGAACCGGCGGCACCGAGGCGCAGGACTGGGCGGATATGCTGCTGCGCATGTACAAGCGCTGGGCGGACGCCCATGGTTACGCCGTGGAGATTCTGGACGTGCTGGACGGCGACGAGGCCGGCATCAAGTCCGCCTCCATGATGGTGAAGGGCGCCAACGCCTACGGCATGCTGAAAAGCGAGAATGGCGTGCATCGTCTGGTGCGCATCAGCCCCTTTGACGCCAACGCCCGCCGCCAGACCAGCTTTGCCAGTCTGGAAGTCATGCCCGAACTGGACAACAACATCAAAATCGAGATCAATCCGGCGGACATTGAAATGCAGGTCTACCGTTCCAGCGGCGCGGGCGGCCAGCACATCAACAAGACCTCCTCCGCGGTGCGCCTCATCCATAAGCCTACCGGCATCGTGACGGCCTGCCAGACCCAGCGCAGCCAGCTGCAGAACCGGGAATACGCCATGGAGATGATGAAGGCCAAGCTGTACCAGATCGCGCTGCAGCAACACAAGGAGAAGATCGATGATATCAAGGGCGTGCAGAACGAGATTGCTTGGGGTCATCAGATCCGCAGCTATGTGTTCATGCCCTACACGTTGGTGAAGGATCACCGCACCAACTTTGAAAACGGCAACGTGCAGGCCGTCATGGACGGCGATCTGGACGGATTCATCTATGCCTATCTGAAAGCCAGCTCCCGCGGAGAACTGGAGGAAGTCTGACAATAGCACCCGGCAGAATTTTTTGCCGGGTGCATTATTTTTTCATATTTATTCGTTATCCTATTAAGGCACCACCGCATAATTCTACGTGCCGATATGGCGGGCGAGGTGTGCCAGCTGCTAAGCAAAAAGCGCAGATAATACTTTGTGTATTATCGAGCATTTTTGCAACGCAGATGGTGCGCATCACCCGTCAGAGCGGCGCGGAAGGCATCCGCCGTGAATTTTGCAGTGGCGCCTCAAAGAAAGCAGAAAGGAAACGAATCGCCATGACAACACAGGGACCCATCACTGGCCTGACTGCGGAGGAGGTGGAGCGCCGCCGCGCCGCCGGGCAGACCAACCAGCCGCCCCATTCCGCCACCAAGACGGTGGGGGAGATCGTGCGGGACAACGTCTGTACCTATTTCAATCTGGTATTTCTTCTGCTGGCGATGGCGCTGGCCATGGTCGGCTCCTATGCCAACATGACCTTTTTGGGCGTTGTGGTGTGCAACACCGTCATCGGCATCGTCCAGCAGCTGCGCAGCAAAAAGGCGGTGGATGAGCTGACCCTTGTGGCTGCCCGGCGGGTGCGCTGCCTGCGGGCAGGCCGGTGGGAGGAAGTGCTGTCCGATGACCTTGTGAAAGACGATGTGGTGGAGTTTGGCTCCGGCGACCAGATCTGTGCCGACGCGGTGATTCTGGAAGGCCACGCCCACGCCAACGAGGCGCTCATCACCGGCGAGGAACGGGCGGTGCCCAAGGGGCCGGGGGAGGAGCTGCGCTCCGGCAGCTTTCTGATGAACGGCCAATGCGTGGCAAGGCTCACCGCAGTGGGGGCGGACAGCTATGCCCATCGGCTCACCGCCGCCGCCCAGACGGACGGCCACCGGGTCGCCAAGGGCGAAATGATGCGCTCGCTGGATCGGCTCATCCGTTTGATCGGCATCGCGCTGGTGCCGCTGGGCGCGGTGCTGTTCTATAAACAGTATAAGCTGCTGGCCATGACGCCGCGCACCTCGGTGGAGGGTGCGGTGGCGGCGCTGGTGGGCATGATCCCGGAAGGGCTGTACCTGCTCACCAGCGTGGCGCTGGCCGTGAGCATGATCCGGCTGACCCGCCGGCGCGTGCTGGCGCAGGACATGAACTGCATTGAAACGCTGGCCCGGGTGGATGTGCTCTGCGTGGATAAGACCGGCACCATCACCGAGGCGGCCATGCAGGCGGATGACCCGGTCATTCTGGATGAAACCGCCCCGGTGGCGGAGGCGCTGCGGGAATATTATACCGGCACCGCCCCGGACAACGAGACCGCCCGCGCCCTCTGCGCCCGGTTTGGGGGAGAAACCGCCCGGTGGAACCGCACCGGGGAAATTCCCTTCAACTCTGCCTACAAATACAGCGCTGTGGCCTTTGAGGGGCAGGGCGTCTGGGTGGTGGGCGCGCCGGAGTTTGTGGCGGGGGAGCGCGCCGCCGAATTGCAGGACAAGACAGGCCCGCTGCTGGACGAGGGCCGCCGCGTGCTGCTGCTGGCCCGTCTGGAGGGGGAACTGCCCGCTCAGCCCGGCCCGCTGGACGCCGCCGGACTGCATTTTGCGGCGCTGCTGCCGCTGCAAAACAAGATTCGGGACACCGCCCCGGAAACCTTTGCTTATTTTGCAAAGCAGGGGGTGGCTGTCAAGGTCATTTCCGGTGACAATCCCCGGGCGGTCAGTCATGTGGCACAGACGGCGGGCATCCACAACGCGGAGCAGTACGTGGACGCCTCCACCCTCACCACAGAGGAGGCACTGGCGGAGGCAGCCGGGCGCTACACGGTGTTTGGCCGGGTCACGCCGGAGCAGAAACGCAAGCTGATTCATGCGATGCAGACCCAAAAGCACACTGTTGCCATGACCGGCGACGGCGTCAACGATGTGCTGGCTCTCAAAGATGCCGACTGCGGCATCGCCATGGCCTCCGGCGCGCAGGCCGCCAGTCAGGTGGCCCAGCTGGTGCTGCTGGATTCGGATTTTTCCGCCCTGCCGCAGGTGGTGGCGGAGGGACGCCGCGTCATCAACAACATCCAGCATTCGGCGGCGCTGTATCTGGTCAAAAACATTTTCAGCTTTTCCCTCAGCGTGGCCATGCTGTTTCTGACGATGCCGTTTCCCTTTCAGCCGCTGCATCTCACGCTGGTATCGGCGGTCACCATCGGCATCCCGTCCTTTGTGCTGGCGCTGGAACCCAGCCACCGGCAGGTGCGGGGAAAATTCCTGCACAACGTGCTGCGGGCGGCGGCTCCCGGCGGCCTGACGGACTTTGTGCTGATTTTGCTGGCGGAGGGCTTTGCCGCGGCCTTTGGCCTGTCCGCCAGCCAGCTGTCCACCGTCAGCACGGTGATTTTGCTTTGCACCGGCCTGATGGTGCTGTGGGAGCTGTGCCATCCCTTCACGATGCTGCACAAGATCCTGTGGGGGTCCATGGCGGCGCTGGCGGTCATCGGCCTTGTGGCGCTGGCGCCGGTGCTGGGCCTTGCCGCGCCGGATTTGGGTACCACGCTGGTCATCGTGGTGCTGGCGGCGCTCATCCCCCAGACCATGCGGGGCATTTCCCGCCTGCTGAACAGCGCTGCCATGCGAAAATTCCGGTGAAAACGGCCGGTCATTCCTCTGGTATCTGAATCCCGCTGACCCGGTCCAGCGGAATGGCCTGCCCTTCCCGCAGAAAAAGCGTCCGTTCATTCAAATCCAGCCGCCGCACATGCCCTTCCACGGTGCGGTACGCGCCGCCGCTTTTCCGCCCGTCCGGCTCAAAAACCGTCAGGCATACCCGCGGCTGGCTTCCTGCCTGCAGCTGCGCCCGGATCTGCTGCATGCAGGCGTCCAGCGCGGCTGTCTCGTCCTCCGCCAGCGTCAGTTGGCGGTCGGTCAGCCGGGCGGTCTCCGCGATGGCGTCCTCGTAACCGGTCAGTGCCGCAAAGGGGCTGAACTGGGCGGCCCGGTCCTGCCGGCTCATGGGCGGATGCACGGCGGATATGTGGTGGGGCAGGTGCAGGATGCCTTCGTATTGAGAAAAATCAGCCATGACGTTTACGCCTTGTGCCCGCCGATTTGCCCGTTGCGGGCGATGGTGGTGGCGTCCTCCTGTAAGTCCATGCCCTTCACAAGGGCGTTTTTTCCGAACTTTTTCTTGATGTGCAGGGTGGCCTGCTGGATGCGGTCCTCCCGCTCCAGACGGGCCTGCTCCTCGGCGCGCTGGCGCTCCAGCCCGGCATAATCGGTGAACAGGTCCAGCTGCTCCACTGCGGGGGCCTGCGCCTGTTCTGTACCGCGCACCACATGGGCCGCCACGATGTTCAGCCGCCGCACCAGCAGCGCCGGATCAACGATGCGGTCAAACAGCGCCATGGCCGCCTCGGTGATGCGCCTGGCAGAGCGGGTCTGTCTGCCAAGATTCTGCGTGCTGTGGGCGTGTTTGGGGACCCGGCGGCCATAGCGGTCGGTGGTGATGGGGCCGGTGTAATGGATGGACGGGTTAGTCAGGCTCTCCACATCGTAGCCCACGGTCAGGATGATCTGGTCGGTCACGAGGCCCTTTTCCACCAGATCGAGCACCAGCAGGTCGGTCATTTCCCGCACCACCAGCCTTGCTTTTTCAAAGGAATAGGCGGCAGTGAGCACCTGCCCGGACCCCAGCGAGTTGCTCTGCGGCCGGTAGGCGTGGATGTCCGCGATGGTACACGGCTCCCAGCCCCAGGCGTGGTCAATGAGCAGTTCGGCGTTGACGCCGAAGGTCTTGTACAGCAGCTCTTCGCTGTAATATTCCGATGGCCGGCCCAGCGAGCAGAGCGCTATATCGCCCATGGTGTACAGACCCAGCTTTTGCAGCCGCCGGGCATAGCCGGGGCCGACCCGCCAGAAATCCGTCAGCGGGGTGTGGGTCCACAAAGTACGGCGGTAGCTTTGCTCGTCCAGCTCGGCGATGCGCGCCCCGTTTTTGTCCGCAGGAACGTGCTTGGCCACGATGTCCATGGCCACCTTGGCAAGGTACAGGTTGGTGCCGATGCCCGCGGTGGCGGTGATGCCGGTCTCGTACAGGACCCTGCGCAGAATGTTGGTCACCAGCTCCCGGGCGCTCATACGATAGAGCGGCAGATAGGCGGTCAGGTCCAGAAACACCTCGTCGATGGAGTAAACGTGCATATCCTCCGGCGCCACATAGTCCAGATAAATCTGGTAGATGCGGGTGCTGTATTCCATGTAGGTCGCCATCCGGGGCGGCGCAATGATGTACCCCAGCGCAAGGGAAGGGTCGCGGGCCAGCTGTGCGGCGTCGGTGCAGGCATCGCCCAGCTGCCAGCTGCCGTTTTCGCCCCGCACCGCCAGGTTCCGGCGGATGGCGGCATTCAGCCGCTGCTGGTTGACCTGCCGTACCCGCTGCACCACCTCAAACAGCCGGGGACGTCCGGGAATGCCGTGGGCCTTCAGGGCGGGGGAGACCGCAAGGCAGATGGTTTTTTCGCTGCGGGAGGCGTCCGCCACCACCAGATGGGTGGTCATGGGGTCCAGCTCCCGGGTGATGCATTCCACCGAGGCGTAAAAGGATTTCAGGTCAATAGCGGCGTAGACACGCTGCTGTTCCGGCATACTTCTGCGCCTCCTTTGGCTTTATTCCACATCCTTTTCCACAAACCACCGGCCAAGACAGCCGGTAAACCGGGGGTCGGTGCGCTCAAAAAACAGGCGCTTTTCCTCGCCGCGAATGCGCACCGTGTAGCAGTCCCCGTGACAGCTGCTGTGCATGGCCGAGGCAGGCCGGAAGGACAGCACCTCCTCAATGGGAAAGACTCTGCCGTCCTGCCACAGAATGGAGCAGGGCTGCATATACCCGATGGCGTCAAACAGGGAGACAACTTTTACATAAACCCGATGGGGCGCACAGGCGTTGGTATCCATGGCAGACAATTTCCTCCATGACAGCGGCGGGCAACAACGAAACGTTGTATGATGTGCCTTTATGATACCACATAAGGTTGTAAAATGCAAGAGCTGTACGAAAAAATCCGGGCGGTTTTGCAACAGCAATGCCCCCGGCGTTTGTGCCGGGGGCGGTGTTCACAAGCGCGGTCAATGACCGCGATGCCTGTCGCGTTTCTTTTGCTGTTTCAAAAATCACTTCAAAATCCCTGACATCTAATCCACTCACTCAATTTGCGTTATCTAATCCGAGGTTACAACCTGACACACATTTTCGCAGTAGATATGTTTCCATATAAAACAACCGAGCTTTTTCAAAAGTCTGGCTTCAGATCCAAACTTCCGAAAAAGCCCGGAAATACGCCACTTTCTGGCACTTATTTATCTTTTCTTGACATCAATACTACGCACTCGACATGCTTTGTCCGTGGGAACAGATCCACCGGCTGGACGGGGCCAAGGGCATACTCCCGCTCCGCCAGAAAACGGGCGTCACGGGCGGCGGTGGCGGCGTTGCAGCTTACCATCACGATGGTGCGGGGGGACATCTCCACCAGAGCGTGCAGCGTGGCGGCATCGCAGCCCTTGCGGGGCGGGTCCACCACGATGACATCGGGGCGAAGGCCCTGCGCGGCCAGTCTGGCGGCGGCCTGTCCCGCGTCCATGCACCAGAATTCCGCGTCCACGCCAAGACGGGCGGCGGTGGCTCTGGCACCTTCCACGGCCTGCGGAACAACCTCCACGCCCACCAGCCGGCAGCCCGGCGTGCGGCGCACCATGGAAAGCCCGATGGTGCCCATGCCGCAGTACAGGTCCAGCAGCACATCACCGGGACGCAGCGCGGCCTGCTCCCGCACCTTTTCGTACAGCAGCTCGGCGGCAGGGGTGTTCACCTGATAAAATTCGTGTACCCCCATGGCGATGGGCACCCCGGCCAGCGTGTCCTCAATGACGCCGGGGCCCAGCACGGTGCGGGTCTCCCGGCCCAGAATCACGTTGGTGCGGGCGGTGTTGCGGTTCACAAGCACGGTGGTCAGAGCAAATTCCCGGGCCAGCGTTTCGCAGATGGCCTGCTCTTTGGGCAGCGAACCGCCGTTCACCACAAAGCACAGAAGCCGCTGGCCGCTGTGCCAGCCCTGCCGCAGATACAGATGGCGCACCAGCCCCTTGCCGGTCTCCTCGTCGTAGGCGGTGGCTCCTGCATCGGAGAGCAGCGCACAGGCGCGGGCGGCGGCCGCGTTCATCCAGTCCGGCTGCAAACGGCAGTCGGGGCAGGGGACCAGCCGGTGGCTGCGTCCCGCGTAAAACCCGGTGCAGAGCCGTCCGTCCGGCCCGGTTCCCACCGGCAGCTGTACCTTGTTGCGGTAACGGTCGGTCTGCTGCGCACCCAGCACCGGCAGCACCGGCACGTCCAGCCCGCCCAGACGGGCAAAGGCATCCCGAACAAACTGCGTTTTGGCCTCGCACTCCGCCTCATAGCGCAGATGCCGCAGCCCGCAGCCGCCGCAGGGGCCTGCCACCGGGCAGTCCGGCTCCACACGGCCGGGGCCGGGTTCCAGCAGCTTCTCCAGACGCCCGAAGGCGTAATGCTTCAGCACCTTGACGATGCGCACCTCCGCCTTGTCTCCGGGAGCGGCGCCCGGCACAAAAACGGCCTGACCCTCCACATGGGTCACGCCGCTGCCGTCATTGCTGAGAGATTCGATCAAAACCGTTACAAGCTGATTTTTTGTCATGAATGTTCCTTTTCCAACGTGGCGGCGTATTTGCTGGGCGGAATGCCCTTTACCTTCTTAAATACCCGCGAGAAATAAAACTGGTCAAAAAAGCCCACCGAGACCGCAATCTCTGCGATGGACAGATTGGTGCTTTTCAGAAGGCTGCACGCCTCGGAAATGCGGTAGTTCGTCAGATAATCAATGGGGCTTTGGCCCACATTGCTCATAAACACCCGGTACAGGTGGCTGCGGCTGACGCCCACCGCCTTGGCAATGTCGTCCACCGAAATGTCGTGGGAATAGTTGAACTGGATGTACTTGATGGCCGCCAGCACGTACTGGCTGGAGGAGGAGCCGGGGCTGGGCATGATGTCCCGCGCCTCCTTCATCAGGTGGGCCATGAAGATATACAGATAGCCGGTCATCAGAGCCTCGCACTGAGGCTCCGGCCCCCGGGATTCGTATATTTTGAACAGCGCGTCCCGGATCATCTGCGGATCCTTGCAGCGGTGCACCGGCCGCGCATCGGTGAAGGGAGCCGCCTGTACCAGCTTGTTGGCGCAGGCCCCGTTGAAGCCCACCCAGTAATACTCCCACGGGTCGGTCTCATCCGCCGCGTAGGTGATGAGCTGGTTGGGCTTGGCCAGAAACAGATCGCCCGGCTGAAGCGGGAAGGACACCCCGCCCACCTGATACAGCCCCCGCCCGGCCACCACCAGATGGATGAGGTAATGGTCCCGCACACCGGGCCCCCAGGTGTAGCCCGGCTGGCAGCATTCATGACCGCAGTTAAAGATGGAAAGCTCCACATTATCGGTGTAGCTTTGCTTGTAGCTCTGTTTGGAAATGGTCTCGGTGTTTTCCATGCGAAACTCCTTGATACGGCAAATTGAAGAACTACCGGTATTATAACAAGAAATTCATCAAAAGTCCATAAAAGCGCGGAAAAAAAGTGTTTACTTCCTGCAAAAATTTGTTATACTGAAAGTAACGAAAACCGCATGGTCGCGCGGTTCGTCATAACTGCCAAAAGAAGTGCGGTTTATTTGTGCATGATTACATAAGAAAGGTGAATGGAACGATGGCAACCACAATGCAGCTGAAAAAGCAGATTCAGGAAGGCGTGTATGACGCCGCATTTTCCGCCCTGTACGGGTCGGATCCCGCCACGCTGGCAGCCCAGCGGGAGCGGTACAGCACTCTGGTGGACCGGTTCGCGGAGGAGTACGGCGCTGACCGGGAAGTGCGTCTGTATTCCGCCCCTGGCCGCACCGAGATCGGCGGCAACCACACCGACCACAACAACGGCGTGGTGATGGCCGCCGCCGTCAATCTGGACGTTGTGGCCGTGGTGTCCCCCAACGAGGACAACGTGGTGCGGGTCAAGTCCTACGGCTTTGACAAGATCGACGATGTGGACCTGAGCATCCTGACTCCCCAGAAACGCGAGATGGAACATTCCGCGGGCCTCATCCGCGGCGTGGCGGCCGGCTTTGTGGAGGCCGGCGGCAAGGTGGGCGGCTTTGACGCCTACACCACCAGCGACGTGCTGCGCGGCTCCGGCCTGTCCAGCTCGGCGGCGTTCGAGGTGTGCATGGGCGCGATCTTCCGCGGCGAGTACAATGATAATGACATGGAGAAATTCTCTCAGGTCAAGATCGCCCAGATCGGCCAGTACGCCGAGAACGTGTTCTTCGGCAAGCCCTGCGGCCTGATGGACCAGACCGCCTGCGCCGTGGGCAGCGCCATCACCATCGACTTCAAGGACCCGGCGAACCCGGTGGTGGGCACCGCCAAGTTCGATCTGGCCACCCACAATTTTGCGCTGTGCATCAGCGATACCAAGGGCAGCCATGCCGACCTGACCGATGACTACGCCGCCATCCGCCGTGAGATGGAGAGCGTGGCGGAGCAGTTCGGCAAGCCGGTGCTGCGCGAGGTGGACGAGCAGGAATTCCTGAAAGCCATTCCGACCCTGCGCCGCAAGGTGGGCGACCGCGCCGTTGTGCGCGCCATCCACTTCTACAATGACTGCCGCCGTGCCGCCGACCTGTGCGCCGCCATCCGGGATGACCGGTTTGAGGAGTTCCTCCAGCTGGTCATTGAGGGCGGTCATTCCAGCTTTGAGTTTAACCAGAACGCCTACTCCATCAAGAACCCGCAGGAGCAGGGCGTGCCTCTGGCGCTGGCCATCAGCCAGAAGGTGCTAAAAGGTCGTGGCGCATGGCGTTTGCAGGGCGGCGGTTTCGCCGGCACCATTCAGGCGTTCGTGCCCATGGATCTGCTGGAGGAGTACCGCGCCGCCATCGACGCTCTGTTTGGTGAGGGCAGCTGCCATGTGCTCAGCGTGCGCAACTACGGCGCCGTGCCTGTGACTCCCGACATGTAATTGCTTATCAAAATCAGAACCGCCGCCCCGGTCCAAACGCCGGGGCGGCGGTTTTCAGTGATTTTTCTCGTATAACAAAGCCAGACCTTTTAGTAATAAATCGCCGTCACATACCACCTCGCGGCGGCAGCAGGGGGTGATGCAGGGGGCCAGCCCGCCGGTGGCCACCACCGTCAGCGGCTTGCCAAGCTCAGCCTCCACCCGGTCGGCCAGCCCGTCCAGCATGGCGGCGGTGCCGAAAATCGCGCCGTTGTTCAGGCACTCCACCGTGTTGCGGCCCACCAGATGGGCCGGCGGCTCCGGCGAGATGGGCGGCAGCTGCGCCGTGCCCGCGCTGATGGCCCGCAGACTGGTCTGCACGCCGGGAACGATGAACCCGCCCAGAAACACACCGCCCTCCCCGATGACGTTGTAGGTGGTGGCGGTGCCCAGGTCCACCGTCAGGCAGGGCAGGGGATACAGCGCCGCTGCGGCGGCCGCGTCCGCGATGCGGTCCCGCCCCACGCGGGCCGGCTCCGTCACCGCAAAGGTCAGGCCGGTGTCCAGCTCGTGACTTACCACCAGCGCCTCCCGCCCGGTCAGGCGCTGGCAGGCGTCCGCCAGCGTGGCGGTCAGCCCCGGCACCACACTGCACACAATGACCCCCTCGCATCCCGATGGGGTCACGCCGAGACGCTCCAGCAAAAAGCGCAGCTCGGCGGCGTATTCGTCCCGGGTGCAGCGGGGACGGGTCACCATGCGGGTGGTAAAGCGTACGGTGCGCCCTTCCAGCCCACCGATGCAGATGTTGGAATTGCCAATGTCCACAGCAAGTACCATAGTGTGTCCTCACATTGTTGTTTTGACCCATTATACCACCTGAAACAGCAAATTACAACATTGACGCGGGCACGCCGAACCGGTATAATGAAACACGAGGTGAAAACTATGAATCTGACCGGAAAAACCGTTGTGCTGGGTATCACCGGCGGCATTGCAGCCTACAAAATGCCCAATGTGGCCCACGCGCTGGTAAAAATGGGGGCGGATGTGCATGTGCTGATGACGAAAAACGCCACCCAGTTCATCACCCCGCTGGTATTTGAAACGCTGACAAACCGGCGCTGCATCGTGGATACCTTTGACCGCAACTTCCAGTACGATGTGGCGCATATTTCGCTGGCCAACGCGGCGGATGCGCTGCTCATCGCCCCGGCCACCGCCAACGTGCTGGCCAAGCTGGCCCACGGGCTGGCGGATGATATGCTCACCACCGTCACGCTGGCGGCCACCTGCCCCAAGCTGGTGGCACCTGCCATGAACACCCACATGCTGGAAAATCCCATCACGCAGGACAATCTGAAAACGCTGGCGGGCTACGGGTTCACCGTCATTCCCTCTGGTTCCGGGATGCTGGCCTGCGGCGATGTGGGCAGCGGCCGCCTGCCGGAGGAATCCGTGCTGGTGGATTATGTGGTACGGGCGCTGGCAGGACCCAAGGATTTGACCGGCAGACGGGTGGTGGTCTCGGCGGGGGCCACGCAGGAGCCGATGGACCCGGTGCGGTATATCACCAACCACTCCACGGGGAAAATGGGTTACGCGGTGGCCCGGGCCTGTATGCTGCGGGGTGCGGACGTCACGCTGCTCACCGCCAATACGGGGCTGCCCCCGGTGCCTTTTGTGAAAACGGTGCCCTTCACCACCGCCGCCGACCTGTTTGAGGCAGTCAAAACCCATGCGGTGGAGCATCCCGCCGACGCGCTGGTGATGGCCGCCGCCGTGGCGGATTACCGCCCCGTCACCGTGGCCGGGGACAAGATGAAAAAGAAGGACGGCGACCTGACGCTGCCGCTGGAGCGCACACAGGATATCCTTGGCTGGGTGGGAGAGCACAAGCCGGAGGGACTTTTCGTTTGTGGATTTTCCATGGAGACCCGCGACCTTGTTGAGAATTCCGCCGCCAAGCTGCGCAAAAAGAAGATGGACCTCATCGTTGCAAACAACCTGAAGGTGCCCGGCGCGGGCTTTGGGGTGGATACCAATGTGGTGACGCTCATTGATGGGCAGGGGATGCAGGAACTGCCCCTGCAAAGCAAGGACGCGGTGGCCATGCACATTGCTGACCGCATTGCCGGCGCATTGCACAAAAATAATTCGTGATTTTTGGCGCCCGCCCCGCGAGAAGTTCGCGGGGCGGGCCTTGACAGCTATATTCTACAAGTGTAGAATATAGCCAAGTTCTACAAACGTAGAAGGAGAGAAGCGTATGAAAGTGTTTCTGGACTGGCTGGCTCCCGCCGGGGTGCAGTCGCTGTTTGTCAGCTGGGCCGTGCAGGGGGCATTGCTGGGGCTTTGCGTGCTGGCAGGGCTGGCTGTGTCCGGCAGGGTGCGGAAAGCCTTCGGCTTTGGCTGGCTGTGCCGGCAATGGCTTTTGATGGCGCTGCTGTTTCTGGTGCCTGTTCAGCAGGCGGCGCAGATGCTTTCCGCCACCGCGCTGGAACCGCTTTTCATCATTCTCCGCCATGGGCGTTCCTCCGCCGTGACGGTCACGGTGCCGCCGCAGCTCACCCATTCGGTTTCCATCGGCTCCGGGGCCGCCGCGCAGACCGTCATTCCGCAGACGGCGCCCGTTCATGCGGCGGTGCTGCCCAGCCCGCTGCAATGGGGGACGGCGCTGTGGCTGTGCGGTCTGGCGCTGGTGCTGGCGTGGAACCTGACGTCCTATTGCGTGTGGCGGCACAGGGCGCTGCGCAATGCCGCCCCGCCGGATGCGGGCTGGCTCTGCGAAGGCATGACTGTCCTTGCCACGCCCGCGGTGCAGGGGCCGGTGCTGGCGGGAATGTTCCGTCCGGTGCTGCTGGTGCCGCCCGGTCCCGCCCCGGCGGGAGCCGCTTACATGCTGGCCCATGAACAGGCCCATCTGCGCCGCCATGATGTGGCCTTCAAGCTGATGCTGATGCTGGTGTGCGCGGTGCACTGGTACAATCCGGCGGTCTGGCTGCTGCAAAGCCGTGCCTCCCGCGACATCGAGGCCGCCTGTGACGCTGCCGTGCTGCAGAACCAGTCCAACGACTACCGCGCCGCCTATGCGGACGCGCTGCTGGAGGCGGTGCGCCAGAGCCGCGGCCCGGTGCTGACCAGCTGCTTTGCTCTGAACAAACACCAGCTCAAGGCGCGGCTTGCGGCGCTGTGGGACACGGAACCCAAGCTGAGGGGGCGGCTGAATCTGGCGCTGGTGGGATACATCTGTCTTTCCCTCTGTTTGCTGGTGGCCTGCCAGACGCAGGCAGATTCGGAACCCACCGAGGAGGAGCTGAAAAGCAGCGCCCTCATGCTGGCCATGGAGCCTGTGCAGGTGCCGCAGGACGCGGAACCGGAACAACTGGCGATTCTGGCCGCCGCGCAGTTTGTGCGGGAACCTCTTGTGAACAATATCCGCAGCGACACGGAGCACACCATGGGGATGTATCAGGATTATCCGGGCATGGTCAGCCAGCTGGCGGACCCGGACGGGGAAATCGCGGAGATGCTGGATTCTTCCACGCTGCTGGTGGACACTCCCGAAGGCTACAAGACCATCCGGGAATGTCTCGCCATGCCGGGGTATTATCTGGTCAAGGTCAGCTATACCATCTACTACACGCCGGAGACCCTGTATCTTGGCCCCCAGTACAGCGACGGTGCCAGCCGGAAATATATTCTGGTCTGCGTAAACGGGGAGCAGCCTGCCTGTCTGGACTTTGCACCGCCCTCTTCCGATGACAGCGCGCCCACGGAACCCACCCAGACCTCTGAGGCCAAAGCGCTGCGGTTATCCACGCGACAATACCTGATGCTGGAGCATCAGACTAAAGCGTTGTACCGCGCCGGAATCGGGAACTTCACCAGCCCCAAAGACTGGACGGATGCGGAGCTGACCCGGTATCTGTACTATCGCAGCCGGGATTATCTGGGAGACTGCGACCAAATGGCCGCTAACCTGATGCTGACGGTGGACTTTACCGCAGAAGATGACTGGTCACACAACGCCCGGTTCCTGTCACTGGAGTGGAGCGGTGTGGAGCAAACGGTCTGGGCGCAGTGCAACAGCGAACCATGGCCCGAGCCGCAGTCCATCCGGTACACCGCCAACGGTGACGGCACCATCACCGCGCAGACCGACCGGGCGCGGTATACCTTCCGGGTCTACAACGGCGGCGGCATCGACTGGTCGGCCCGCACATACTGCATCGGAGGGGAGGCCGTCTCATGAATCAGATTGCACGCCTGCCCGACGCGGAACTGGAGGTGATGAACGCCCTCTGGGCCGCCGGAGAACCCCTGACCCGCCCGGAACTGGAACAGCGCCTTGCCCACAAGGGCTGGGCGGCCACCACATTGCTGGCGCTGCTGACCCGTCTGGAGGAAAAGGGCTTTGTGACCCGGCACAAGCAGGGCCGCGGCTACCTGTACGCGGCGTCGGTGCCCCGCAGGGAATACGCCAAAACCGAGGGCCGCACGGCGCTGGGGCGGATGTTCGGTGGCAGCGCCAAAAACCTGGTGGCGGCGCTGGCGGAGACAGACGCTCTTACTGACGCGGACATTGACGAACTGAGCGACTATCTGGAACAGCTCAAACGGCGGCACCAAACATAAATCTTCATCCCTTTTCATAAAATGGGTTGTACCATTTTTTGAGGAGGGATTTTTATGTGCGGCATAGCCGGACAGATCGCACGGGACCCCGAGACCATCCGTGCCCATTATCACCATTACTGCGCCATGCAGCAAAGCCTTGCCCGGCGGGGTCCGGATCAGCGGGGCCTGTACATCAGCGGGCAGGCGGCGCTCATCCATGCGCGGCTTGCGGTGGTGGATATCGAGGGCGGGCAGCAGCCCATGCTGCTGGAGTACAAAGAAGAACAGTACGCCCTTGTGTACAACGGCGAGCTGTACAACACCCCCGAGCTGCGGGCGGCGCTGGCGGCACGGGGACACCGCTTCACGGGGCACAGCGACACCGAGGTGCTGCTGCACGCCTACGCCGAGTGGGGCGAGTGCTGTGTGGAGCGTCTCAACGGCATCTTTGCCTTTGCGGTGTGGGCGGCCAAGGCAAAAACGCTGTTTCTGGCCCGAGACCGCTGCGGCGTCAAGCCGCTGTTTTTTGCGCAGGCGGAAAACAGTCTGATTTTCGGCAGCGAGCTGAAAACGCTGCTCTGTCACCCGGCGGTGCCGCCGCGGGTGGACAAAAACGGTCTGGCGGAGATTCTTCTGCTTGGCCCGGGCCGCATGCCGGGCAGCGGTGTGTTCCACAACGTGAAGGAACTGCTGCCCGGCCAGTGCGCCGTGTTTGAGCCGGACACCGGCCGCCTTACCACGCGGCTGTACTGGCAGCTCACCGACCATGAACACGGCGACAGCTTTCCCGCCACGGTGGCCCGGGTGCGGGATCTGGTGCTGGACGCCATCCAGCGGCAGCTGGTGGCGGATGTGCCGGTGGCGACCTTTTTGTCCGGCGGGCTGGATTCCAGCATCATCTCGGCGGTGGCGGACCGGCAGTTTGCCGCAAGGGGAGAGCAGCTGCAAACCTTTTCGGTGGGGTATCAGGACAACAAAAAATTCTTCCGCACCGGCAAATTCCAGCCGGGCGCCGACGCGCCGTACATCCGAAAAATGAACGAAAGCCTGCACGCCCACCATCACTGGATCACGCTGGATTCGCTGGCGCTGGTGCCGGCGCTGTACGAAGCGGTGAACGCCCGTGACCTGCCCGGCATGGCGGATGTGGATTCCTCCTTGCTGCTGTTCTGCCGCCAGATCAAGCCCCACGCCACGGTGGTGCTGTCCGGCGAATGCGCCGATGAGATTTTCGGCGGCTACCCGTGGTACCGGGACAAGGCCATCCGGGAGCGGGAGGGGTTCCCATGGGCGCAGAATACCGCCTACCGGGCGTCCTTTTTGCAGCCCGGCGTGCTGGGCGACATCGACCCCGCCCGATTCGTGGACGAACAATACCGCGAGACGCTGTCCCGAACCAGCATCCGCCCGGGTTTAAGTCCCTTGGAGCGCCGCCAGCGGCAGATGGTGTCGCTGAATTTCCACTGGTTCATGCAGACGCTGCTGGACCGCAAAGACCGCATGAGCATGTACAGCGGGCTGGAGGTGCGGGTGCCGTTCTGCGATTACCGTATTGCGGAGTATCTCTACGCCGTACCGTGGGAGTACAAGGACTACGGCGGGCAGGAGAAGGGACTGCTGCGGCAGGCCATGCGGGGCTTTTTGCCGCAGGAGGTTCTGTACCGCCGCAAAAGTCCCTATCCCAAGACATGGAACCCGGCGTATCTGGCGGCGGTGTCGGTGGAGCTGAAAAAACTGCTGGCCGACCCGGAGGCCCCCGTGCTGCGCCTTGCCCGGCGGGAGGCACTGGAGGGCCTTTTGCACACCGATGACCCCCAGCCCTGGTACGGCCAGCTGATGACCACACCCCAGACCATTGCATGGTGGTTACAGGTCAACTACTGGATGAAAAAGTATCAGGTAGAGCTGGTCTGAATCTGAAAAGCGCTGATGCCGTGTGCGTCGGCGCTTTTTTAGCGAACATTGTCTTTCACCGAATTGTCTTGGCATTTTCAAGGAATCTCCTCAAATTTTTCACAAATGCCGACTATAATAAAAAACAAATTTGCGAGAAGAGGAGTGCAGGGCTTTGATCGAAGTGGAGCATCTGACAAAGCGATACGGCGCCCACACCGCGGTGGACGACATCAGCTTTACCGTGGAGGACGGCTGTATCTACGGCCTGCTTGGCCCCAACGGCGCGGGCAAATCCACCACCATGAATATCCTGACCGGGTATCTGTCCGCCACGGCGGGCACCGTGAAGGTGGCGGGGTATGACATTACGGAGGAACCGCTGGAGGCCAAAAAGGCCATCGGATATCTTCCGGAGCAGCCCCCGCTGTATCCGGAAATGACGGTGCAGGAATACCTGCTGTTCGTGGCAGAGCTGAAAGGCGTGAAGCACAAAAAAGACCGCGCGGCCATGGTGGAGACGGCCATGGGCCGCACCGGGCTGCAGCCCATGCAAAACCGGCTCATCCGCAATCTGTCCAAGGGCTACCGCCAGCGGGTGGGCATCGCCGCCGCGTTTCTGGGAGAACCGAAGGTCATCATTCTGGACGAACCCACGGTGGGCCTTGACCCGGCACAGGTCATCGAGATCCGCGGCCTCATCCGCGATCTGGGCAGGACTCACACGGTCATTCTGTCCAGCCATATCCTCAGCGAGGTGCAGACCGTCTGTGACCGGGTGCTCATCATCTCCGCCGGAAAGCTGGCAGCGCAGGGCACGCCGGAGGAACTGGCCAGCCAGCTTGCTGCGCGGGGGACTTTGTCCGCCACCGCAAAAGGCAGCCGGGAGGAAATTCTGGCCGCCGCGGAGCAGGTGGAGGGCCTGACCGACCTGCACATCACCGCCGAGAAGGGCGGCAAGGTCAGCTTTACCGCCGTCTGTGAGGGCGGCAGCGACCTGCGGGGCGAGCTGTCGCTGGCTCTGGCGAAGGCGGGCTGCCCGGTGTTGTCCCTTTCGGCGGACAGCATGAGTCTGGAGGATGTGTTCCTGCAGCTCACCGAATCCAACGACCAAAAGGAGGTGACCGACCATGCTGGCGATCCTCAAGCGTGAAACCAAAAGCTACTTTACCGGCATGATCGGGTACGTGGTGGTGGCGGTGTTTCTGGCCGTGCTGGGGCTGTACTTCACCAACCAGAACCTGATGTTTGCCTCCTCGGATTTCGGGGGCGTTTTGTACACCTGTACCATTTTGCTGCTGTTTCTGCTCCCGGCGCTGTCCATGCGCAGCTTTGCCGAGGAACGCCGTGCCAAAACCGACCAGCTGCTGCTCACCAGCCCGGTGAGCATCCCCGGCATCGTGCTGGGCAAATTCCTCGCCCAGATGGCGGTGTTCTGCGTGCCGCTGCTGGCGGCGGCCGTTATGCCGCTCATCCTCACCGCCTTTGGCCGGGTCAATCTGGTTGGGGCCTATGCCTCGCTGCTGGGGTTTGTGCTGCTGGGCGCGGCCTGCATCAGCATCGGCACCTTCCTGTCCTCCCTGACAGAAAACCAGATCATCGCCTATCTTGCCACCTTCGGCGTGCTGCTGGTCTGCTATCTGATGAACGGCATCCGTTCCATGTTCACCTCCGGCAGCCTGCTGGCCTTTCTCGTGTTCACAGCGGTGCTGCTCATCGCCGCTATTCTGGTGGGTGTCACCTGCAAAAGCCTTGTGGCCGGGGCGGGAACCTTCTTTGCGGGCGTGGCGGCGCTGTTCGTGCTGTTCACGGTGCGCCCGGCGTGGCTGCTGTCCGCCTTCAACGCGGTGCTGTCGGCGCTGGCGCTGTTCGACCCCTTCACCAACATCGTCAGCGGCATGTTCAGCCTGACGGCGATGCTGTATTATCTCTCCGTCACGGCGCTGTTCCTGTTCCTCACCGGGCAGACGCTGGAACGGCGGCGCTGGAACTGAGGGGGTGGAGCTATGAAATTGCCGAATCTGAAAAAACGACCCGCCAATGCCCGTGCGCTGCACAACGGCGCGTATGCTGCCGTGCTGACGGCGGCGGTGCTGGCGGCGGTCATCCTGCTCAATCTGGTGGTGCAGGCGCTGCCCACCAAATTCACGGAATTTGACATCTCCACCGGAGGCATGTTCACCCTGTCGGACACCACCAAAGACCTGCTCCGGGGCCTGCCGCAGGAGGTGCAGGTATACTACCTGGCCCAGACCGGCGACGAGGACGGCAACGTGACCCGCCTGCTGGACCGCTACGCCGATGAATCCGGCCGGTTCCGGTGGGAGCAGCGGGACCCGGTGCTGTATCCCACCTTCGCCCAGAAATACACCGATGCCTCCACGGGCAGTCTGGTGGTGACCAGCGGCGAAAAATACAAGGTGGTGGACTACAACAGCCTGTATGAAATGGACTGGGAAAGCTACTATACCACCGGCAGCATGGACTATTCCTTCAAGGCGGAAAACGCCGTCACCACCGCGGTGGCGGAGGTCATCCGCACCAACACCTACCGGCTGTGCCAGCTGACCGGCCACGGGGAGACCGCCCTTTCCTCCGACTATACCGAGACGCTGCAAAACAGCGGCATCGAGGTCAGCGAGCTGAGCCTTGTCACCGCCGGGGGCGTGCCGGAGGATACGGCAGCGGTGCTTATCAACGCGCCCCAGACCGACCTCACCGACAGCGAGGCGGACACGCTGCGGCAGTATCTGCAAAACGGGGGCAGTCTGCTGGCGGCCACCGACCTGACGGTGGACACGCCCCGTCTGGACGCGCTGCTGGCCGAGGCGGGCCTGACGCGGCAGGAGGGCCTGCTGGTGGAGACCGATGCGGGCCACTACGCCTACGGCTATTCCGGCACCTATCTGCTGCCGGAAGTGACCGCCAGCGCCGTCACCGCCGGGGTGAACAGCGGCATGTACGTGTTCGCCCCCATTGCGCAGGGAGTCCTGTACGACGAGGACAACACCGAATGGGAATACACCGGCCTGTTGTCCACCAGCGCATCCGCCTACGCCATGGCGGGCTATGCCGACGCGGTGCAGCCTGAAAAGGCCGACACCGACCCGGAAGGGGCTTTCGATGTGGCGGTTGCCGCCGAAAACACCGGCACCGGGGCCAAGGTGGTGTGGGCTGGCTGCGCGAATCTTTTGTCCGCCAGCATGAATCAGGCGGTGGCCGGGGGCAACGCCCAGTTTCTGGGCAGCGTGGCCAACTGGTTCACCGGCGAGGAAAACGCCGCCGTCATTGAGGGCCGCAGCATGAGCGCCGAAAGCCTGACGGTGCCCTCCGGCTCCATCGTGGGTCTGGGGGTGCTGTTCACCATCCTGCTGCCGGTGGCGCTGGTGGTGCTGGGCATCGTGGTGTGCGTCATCCGCCGCCGCAAATAATAAAGGAGCGTTCCATGAACAAAAAGAAAATGCTGCCGCTGGCCGCCGCGGCGGGAGCCATCCTGCTGCTGGGCGGCGCGCTGGCGGCGCTGAAACGCACCGCTGCCGAGCCGGAGACCGGCATCGCGCTGTGGAGCATCACCGACCCGGACGAGATCTCCTATTCCGGCAACGGGCTGGAGGTGACGCTGCAAAAGGGCCGGGAAGGGGGCTGGATGCTGCAAAGCGACCCCACGCTGCCGCTGAACCAGACCACCGTGGACACGCTGGCACAGAACGCCGCCGCACTGACAGCCCAGCGCAAGCTGACAGGGGAGGAACTGACCGGCCTGCCGGACCGCCAGCAGAATCCGCTGATGGTGTTTTCCCTTGCCTCCGGCGAGGACAGCGAGACACTGACGGTGGACAGCAAAAACGATATGGCGGGGATTTATTACGTCTATGACGGGGAAGGCTCGGTCTATACCGTGGACACGGCGGCGGTGGAGGCGCTGCTCAAAACGCCCGCCGCCCTGTACCAGCCCCAGAGCCTGACAGACCACACGGCGGAGGAGGTGACCGCCATGACGGTGAACGGTGTGGGCTTTACCAAATCGGAGGATGTCTGGACACTGGACGGAGACCCGGATTACGCGCTGGATCAGGACGCGGTGAACAAGATGGCGCGCACCGTCTGCGAATTGCAGACCAAATGGACCATCACCGCCCCGGAGCCGGAGGAAACGTACGGCCTGGACAGCGCCGATGTGGCGGTTCTGCTCACCTTTGCGGACGGCACCGAACTCCACGTGGAATTCGGTGCGCTGAAACCGGAGGATAACACGGTATGTTATCTGAAGGCCGGCACCTTGCCGGGGCAGGTGCAGGAGGTCAGCGCCGAGCATCGCGGCGCCTACGTTTTTACAAAGGAGACGCTGGCGGCGCCGGAGGAGACCCCCGAGACCGCCACAGATGACATCATTGCCGAAAACCCGGTGGGCGGCATCAACGATTACGCCGACAGCAAGTAGTTGTCAAAAATCCTTTTCCCCTGTATAATGGGGAAAAGGATTTTTTTGAACAGGAGGGAACCGCCATGAAAAAACTGGTGCTGCTTTTGGCGCTGGCGCTGTCCCTGTGCGCCTGCGGTGCGCCCGCGCCGTCACAGACGCCGGCGGAAACGCCGGCAGAGACCCCGCCCGCCAACACCCAGCCAACCGACCCGCTGGCCGGCCTGACGCTGCGCCAAAAGGTGGGGCAGCTGTTCCTTGTACGCCCGGATTCGCTGGACTTCACCCAAACGCAGGAGCAGATCAACGATGCCAAAGCGGAGGGTGTGACCGCTGTCAACGGGGAACTGCTGGCGGCGCTGGAACAGTACCCGGTGGGCGGCATCGCGGTGTTTGGCAAGAACATCCAAAGCCCGGAACAGCTGCGGCAGTTCACCGCCGACTGGAGCGCGGCGGGGGATATCCCGCTGTTTCTGGCGGTGGACGAGGAGGGCGGCCGGGTGGCGCGCCTTGCCAACAGCGAGGGCTTTGCCCTGCCCCAATACGAGAGCGCCGCCGCCACCGTGGACGCGGGGGAGATGGGGCGTGAGATCGGGGCGTATCTGAAGGAGTACGGATTCAATGTGGACTTTGCTCCCGTGGCGGATGTGAACTCCAACCCGGACAACCCGGTCATCGGCACCCGCGCGTTCTCGGACGATGCACAGCAGGTCAGACAGCAGGCCGCCGCCATGGCTGCGGGGCTCTGGGAAAATGGGATCCTGCCGGTCTACAAGCATTTCCCCGGCCACGGCGATACCGCCGAGGACAGCCACAGCCAGCTGGCCTCCACCCACAAAACGCTGGAGCAGATGCGGGCGGTGGAATGGCTGCCCTATGCGGACCAGACGCTTCCCGCCGTCATGGTGGGGCACATTGCTGCCCCGGAGGCGGGCGTGGACGGCCCTGCGTCCCTGTCCAGAACGGCGGTGACGGACTGGCTGCGGGGCGAGTTGGGCCATGAGGGCCTTGTCATCACGGATTCGCTGGCCATGGACGCCATCGCGGCGGCCTACACCCCGGCGGAGGCCGCCGTGCAGGCCATCGAGGCGGGCGTGGACATCCTGCTGATGCCAAACGGGTTACAGGAGGCTTTTGACGGCGTTGTGGAGGCGGTGGAAAGCGGCCGCATCCCCGAAAGCCGCATTGATGAAAGCGTGCGCCGGATACTGGAAACCAAACGGCAGCTGGGACTTTTAGAGGAGTAAGGTATGGACAAGATTTGGGCCGTGAACGGCCTGTTTTACGCCCAGCGGCTGTCGGGCATCCAGCGGTATTCCGCGGAACTGCTCCGGGCGCTGGATGAACTCATCGAGCCGGGCCGGGTGGAGGTGGTGCTGCCGCCGGACGCGACCGTGCCGGAATTTCACAACATCAAGGCAGTGCGCTTTGGCAGCCGCACCGGGATGCTGTGGGAGCAGCTGGACTATCCCCGCTATCTCAAACAGTACAAGCGCGAGGGGCTGTGTACCTGCAATGTCATTCCGCTGGCGGGATTTCATGGCATGGCGGTGGTGCATGATGTATGCTACCGCGCCCGCCCGGATTTTTACCGGGATGCCCGCGGCCGGGCCAGTGCGCTGTGGCACCGCCTGCAATACCGGGCCATCGCCGCAAAGGCGGATACCATCGTCACGGTGTCGGCGTTTTCCCGCTCGGAACTGACCCGCTATTACGGCATCCCCGCCGACAAGATGGCGGTCATTCCCAATGCGTGGCAGCACATGGAACGGGTGCAGACGGACGAAGGCATTTTTGAAAAACAGCCCCGTCTGCGGCGAGGAGAATACTATTTTTCCATGGCAAATCTTCTGAAAAACAAGAACTTCCCGTGGGTGCTGGCCGCCGCCCGCCGCAAGCCGGAGGCGGTGTTTGCCATCGCCGGGGGCGGCAGTCTGCAAAGCCTGCCGGGGGCCGGCCTGCCCAATGTGGTGTATCTTGGCTATGTGTCGGACGGGGAGGCCAAAGCGCTGATGGCACACTGCAAGGCGTTCCTGTTCCCGACCCTCTATGAGGGGTTTGGCATCCCGCCGCTGGAGGCCATCGCCTGCGGCGCGCCGGCCGTCTGCGTCAGCGATACCCCCTGCATGCGGGAGGTCTACGGGGACAACGCCGCCTACATCGACCTTGCCGCCAATCAGGGCGATGTGGATGCCATCCCGCCCGCCAAGCGCCCCGCTGCCGAGGTGCTGGACCGCTATTCCTGGCACAAAAGCGCCCAAAAGCTGGCACAGCTCTTATAACGCAAAAGGGAACCGCATCGAAACGGTTCCCTTTTGCTGTCTGTTATGCCGAAACGCCCCGGTCGAGGCACCGGTACAGCAGCGCCTCCATCATGGCGGCCTGTCCGATGACCTCCTCGCCCGCCAGATCGGCGATGGTGCGTGCCACCCGCAAAATGCGGTCATAGGCGCGGGCGCTGTAGCCCATCTGCTCAAAAGCGGCTTTCAGAACCATCTGGGCGGCCGCATCGGTGCGGCACCAGCGGCGGATGGCGCTGCCGGGCAGCTGGGCGTTGCATCGTACACCGGGCAGGGCTTTGTAGCGCTCCTGCTGGACGGCCCGCGCCCGGCAGACCCGCTCCCGGATGGCCTCGGTGGACTCGCCGCCGCTATCCGCAGCCAGTTCGTTGTATTCCACCGGCTTGACCTGCACGTGCAGGTCGATGCGGTCCAGAAGCGGTCCCGAAATGCGCTGCCGGTACCGCTCCACCGCGCTGGGCATACAGGTGCAGGGGCGGGTGGGGTGCCCCAGATATCCGCATTTGCAGGGGTTCATGGCGGCTACCAGCATGAACCGGCTGGGATAGGTGGCCGAGCCGTGAACACGGCTCACCGTCACGTGGCCGTCCTCAATGGGCTGGCGCAGCACCTCCAGCGTATCCCTGGAGAACTCCGGCAATTCGTCCAGAAACAGCACACCGTTGTCCGCAAGGCTCACCTCGCCGGGGCGGGGATTGGTGCCGCCGCCCGCCATGGCCGCCGTGCTGACGCTGTGGTGGGGACTGCGGAAGGGCCGCTGGGTGATCAGCCCCTGCCCGCCCCGGATCAATCCCGCCACCGAATAGATGGCGGTGGTCTCCAGAGCCTCCTCGTCATTCATGGGCGGCAGAATGCCCGGCAGCCGCTTGGCCAGCATGCTTTTGCCGGTCCCCGGCGGGGCGGTGCGCTAATAGTATGTTACGGTAAAAAAATAACGTCGAGGTCAAACTGGCCGTAACCGGCGCACTTTACCACAATATGGTCTATAACAGACGCCCAGAGCGTGTGGCGCTCCTGCGGCGACAGCGTGGCGTATATGCTGCGGAAATCACCGGCCAGGAGCTGCCGCAGTGGCTCCAGATCGCGTCCGGCGCTCTGGCTCTGCTGTGCGGCCTGGGCCGCCTCCTGCTGCCGGATCAGCGCCTGGTACTTTTCGTCGTAGGCCGCGCGGTCTATCATGCCGTCCACATACAAGTCCTGGAGGCGGGACAGTTTCCGCTGGATCGTGCCTACGTCCACCACGGCGCGCCGCCGCTGGGCCTCCTGTACGTCAAACTGCGCTATGTAGGCGTCCAGCTGCGGCTGGATGTGATCCAGCAGCCAATCCTCCAGGCGTGGCTCCCAGGGGGTAGACTTCCACGTGCAGCGGTGGTCGACCCAGTGCTGGCTGCAACGGTAGCGGAGATACACGCGATTAAATTTATAATCTTTTTGGGGGTAGGCTTTGAGAGTGCAGCCGCAGACAGGACAGCGCAGCAGGCCGGAAAAAACGTACTGGTGGACGCTTTGCCGCGTATGACCGGCGGACTGCCTCGTCAGAATTTCCTGGACGCGGCGGAACTGTTCCGGGGATATGATGGCCTGGCAGTATGACTTGTTGCCGCGATACTCACCACAGTATAAACTGTTGCGCAGCATGTTGCGGATTGTATTATAGGGCAAATCAACGCCGAAGCGATCCAGCAGCCAAAAGCGGGTATCCCGCGTGCTGGTGGTGCTTTCGTAGTGGTCAAACATACCGCGCACCACGTCGGCCTCGTCCTCTATGACATGGACGCGGTGATCCTTTGTTTCAAGTCCGAAAGGGAGAGAGTGGCTGCCGTAGATCGCGCCGCCGTTCTTTACCCGTTCCGAAAATACAAACTTTATTCTGTCCGCCGTTCTGTCGCTTTCATCCTGGGCGACGGACAGGCGGATATTTAAGTTTAACCGCCCGTTCGTCGTGCTGGTGTCGTAGTCCTCCAGGATCGCTTTCCAGTTTGTCCCGGCAGCCTCCAGTACGTCCTGGACGCGGTAGTATTCCCGCACGCTGCGGAACCACCTGTCCAGCTTGATAAAAAGCACATAGTCCACGCCGCCAGCCTTTACGGCCTCAAGTACGCGCAGCAGCCCGGGCCGCCGACGTATCTCTTTGCGAGCGCTCACGCCGTCGTCGCTGTACTCTGCTACGATCTGGCACTGGAACGTGTCGCAGAACTCCCGCAGCGCCTCCCGCTGCGCGCCAAGGCTGTAACCGTGCCGGGCCTGTTCGTCCGTGGAAACGCGAATATACAGGACAACGCGGGCACGGAACCAGGCATAATTTTGTGGGTTTCCATATAGCATAAAAAACACCCCGAGAAATTGTACAAAGGTACTATGCCGCGCGGCGTTTTTGTGCTATACTTTCTGCTGTGAGGGCGTGAAGTATGGCACAAAAGCCGTGCAGCGCGTTCTTTGGCCGTTCCCGTGCGCCAACACGGGGGCGGCCGTTTTTGCAGGGGGCAATGGTGCGTGTATATGTGTGGGAGGCCCGCCAGGCTGCCGGGCTGACGCTCCAACAGCTGGAGAATAAAACCGGGATAAGCCGCAGCACCTTAAACCGCATTGAAAACGGCCAGATTGTGCCGCGCCTGGATCAGCTGGAGGCCATAGCCTCCGCAACAAATACGCGGATCACCGCCCTATTTGACAGCCCTTTGAAGTAAGTATGAACCACGCGCAGCCAAAAGGCAAGCCACGCCGGGGCTATTTCTCAATATTGAGAAATGACCGCCAAAACCATTGCGCCGCCGCTCCACCCGGCGTATAGTCGAATAAAGGAGGCGACGTCCCATGAACGAGGAAAGATACTGGCGGGCCATTAAGGCGATGCTGAAAAATGCAGATGCAGACATACTGCGAAGGGTGTACAATTTTGTGCAGCAGATTGTGCTGCGAAGGTAAGAAGAAGGGCGGCGACCATAAGGTGGCCGCCCTTATTCTTATTTTTTTCTCAACACCAAAATTTCAATGTTGCATCCATAGTTCGAAGAATCGCCGCCGGTAATTTGCTTTACAGAAGCGTATGTTATCAAGTCTGGGGGCAAATCGAAAATCACGTGCGCAATTTCAGCGGAAAGATTACCAAGTTGATTGCCGGAACCGTCGGAAACAGAGAAGGCGGGAGAACCACGATAGGAGAAGTAATCGAGTTCAAGCGGATCACCGGGAGAGCAACAAGCAATGTTTTCTTGACGGCTTGATCCGTCGGAATTGCGATACGTGACACCAACAACCTTAGTGCGGATAGTTTTAACGACGTTGTAATCGTCAAAGTAAAACGGATCGCCATTCGATAGATAACCATCGGGAACAGGCATAGAGGGAAGATCGGCGTCCGGGGCGGCGTCGAGCGTCGCGGGAGCGTCGGGAGCGGGGGCGGGCTTATCTTGCGGCGCTGGCGGCGCAGATTTCACTAATCCGGGGAATAAATTTAACAGACAGCCGATAATTAAATAACCGCACACAGGCATTATAATGATACGGATTAGTAAAGGGAGCGCTAAAGAAACGAGCGCCATTAAAATTAAAAAAATGATAAAAAACAAGTATGACATACGTGTAGGGGGCTTATTATTTTTGCTTTTTCCCATAAAAAGTTCCACCTTTCAGCGCCCGGCGGGGCGCGTTTTTTATTTGTTACGCAGTCCCGGAAACAACACCACGTTTTTCCCCAGTATCCACCGGGTAAAACTGCTCTACCAGAGTTTCGATGGCCGAGCGATGGACGGGGGACAGGGAGCGCAGCTTGCGCAGCAGCTCCAGCTCTGAATTTGTGGGCGGGGCGTCCTCTCCCAAAAATTTAGGGAATTCGCAGCACGAAGCATTTGAAACGCAGGAGGCTGCAAAACTGTCTTGAAACAAGAAATTAGGGGTAACGTTGAGCGCGTCAAAAATTCGGAGCATTACATCTTCCTTCGGACTGCTAACACCGTTTTCGTAATTACAGACAGAAGATTTTGTAACATTCAACCTTTTTGCAAGTTCAAGCTGGGTTAATCCGGCGGCCTCACGAGCCTGCCTCAAACGATCCGCAAAAGTCATTTGTCATCCCTCCTACTACTATTATATGAAACAATGTATAAAAGTCAAGATAAAAGTACAAGAAACTTGAAATTTTATCTTGACAGTTCAAGATTCTTGTGATAATATTATGGCAGTTCAAGAAACTTGTACTTAACACGGAACGGAGGAAAATAAAATGACGGCGACAGAAAAAATTTACGACGTTATCAAAAAGGGAAACCTAAAACAGTCTGCCGTAGCGGTTTCGGCTGGATATACGCCGAAACAGTTTAACGATCTCTTAAAAGGGCGGAAAAGATTGACAGCGGCGGATGTAGCGCCGATATGCAGAGCGCTGAAAATCACGCCGAATGAGTTATTCGGCTTTGAGGAAATAGAGCGCCCGCACCCTGCGGCGTAATTACATACACCCCGGCGGGCCAGCTGCCCGCCGCCTGTCTGGGGCTGATCCGCTCCACCGATGATGGCCAGGGAAGGCCGAAACAGGCCGGACGCGATCCGGGAAAAGGAGCTGAAAATGAAGATTGCAACGCTTGAAAAGATTCACGAACTGCTAAAAGGCGAAGTTGAGGCCAGACGCAACGCGGGCAGCCTTGCGATATTTGCGAGGGAGGATTGAACAATGCCGGGATATACGCGGGAGGACTTGAAACGATTGCAAGCCATGAGCCTCGACGACAAAATCGAGCACTCGATCTCGATGATAGAAATTTTCTATATGAGGGAACACGGCGGTTGCTATTACAGCTTTTCGGGCGGCAAAGACAGCACGGTTCTAAAGTCGATCATGGAGATCGACTATAACGGTTCGCTAGTCAAGGACGTTCCCCTCGTATTCTCGGACACTGGCCTCGAATACCCGGAAATTCGTAAATTTGCCATGTCACAAGAGAACGTGACGGTCATTCGCCCGAAATTGAATTTTGTCGAAGTTCTACAAAAATATGGCTACCCCATCATTAGCAAACACGTATCGAACGGAATCGAGAACGCCAGAACGACGCCGAACGGGTCGCGGGCTCGCCGCATACGCGGAGAGTACACCTTGCGCGACGGTAGCCGCTCACAATACGATCTCTCGAAGTGGGCACCGCTGATGGATTTACCGATAAAAATTAGCGACCGTTGCTGTAAAGCCATGAAAAAAGACCCGATGCACATATACGAGCGGGCCACAAAACGACACCCTATAACGGGAACGACTGCCGCCGAGAGCTTAATGCGTACGCAGTCGTGGATAGGCCGCGGGTGCAATTCCTACTCAATCCAAAAGGGCCGCGCCGCAAAAAGCAACCCTCTCGCGCCGTGGCTCGAGCAGGACATTTTGCACTACATAAAGCGCAACGACATCGAGATTTGCTCGGTTTACGGCGATCTCGTCTATACTGACGCCGGCGGCAACGAGCTCGACATGGCACTCGACGCCGATCAGCCTCTAAAATGCACGGGCTGTCAGAGAACGGGCTGTATGTTCTGCCCGTTCGGCGTCCATCTGGAAAAAGGGCTGACACGTTATCAGCGAATGAAAATCACGCACCCGCGGCAATACGAGTTTATGCTCGGCGGCGGTGAATGGACGACCGAGGGGGGGCGCCAGATATGGCAAGCCAATAAGCGAGGCCTCGGGCTTGCTCGAGTTTTCAACATGATAAACGACATTTACGGTAAAAATTTCATTCGATACGAATAGGTGGCTAAAAATGTATATCAATATCCCAGGCAGATTCGAGCTCGTAACACTGACCCGCACCGACGCCGCCTCCCTGGCCGCTCTGGAGCGTGACCTGATAGACCTTGCGAACGGATCCAGAATCAAGCGGGCAAGAGATCGCGGCATACTGCGCACTGCTGCCGTAATGCTGCACAAGTTACGCGGCAAGCTGCTGGACGAGGCAGACCGCGCCGCGCTCTGTGACCGCTGCATGAACCCGCACACGATCAAGAGCCAGGACGAACTGGACGACGTGTGCGCCAAGTGCCCGCTGGAAAAGACGGTGGGCTGACATGCCAGCGCGTGACAGCTACATGGACGGCAGCCAACCAGCCCGGGCTGCCGTCCCGCAACAGATGGATATACCGGGCTTTGGCGGGCGCTACTATGTGCGGATCGACGGGACCGTATGGAGGCGGTGGAAGTCGAAGGACAGCAAGCTGCACGGAACCAGGAACCGCAGGAACTGGGACTATAAGCTGACAAGGCCGGACGGAAAAACGGTGTGCAAGACGGCCTCCGCGATAATGCACGAAACGTATTTTTCACACTTGCCGGAAGGAACGCCGCTGAAACATAGGGACGGCCAGACAAGCAACTGGGCTTACTGGAATTTACAGCCGATCACAAAAAGAGAGCTGGGAAGAGAAACACACGGAAGCCTGGACGCCAGGAGGATTCTAAAAGTTGATCCGAAAACGGGGGACACGGTGGCAATTTTCACAAGCTCACGGGAGGCGGGCCGGGCAGCCTATTGCAGTTACCAGACAATCCTGGACGCCTGCAACAGGAAAAACAAAAAGCGGCCCGGAATTGCGCCGGACGGCTACCGATACTGCTGGGAGAAAGGAGAAGCAAGCGAATGAAAAAGCCGTTGCGCACCCTGTTTGCCGCGCTGGCGCTGCTGGTATTTGACGCGGTGGCGTGGCTGGCCCTGTGGTGGGCCTTGCAGAAATTGCGCAGCCTTGTGTGGCTGCTGGTCTTGCTGTGCGCCGCAGCCTGGCTGGCGTAATGAATTTTAGGAGGATATGGCAAAATGACGCAAGAAGAATACAAGAAGATCAAAGAACTGGAATACAAAGCAAAGCAATGCCGCGCAGCCGGGATTGACCCGGAGATCGACGACGGAACAGCCTGGGCAATGACAAACACGCGGGAGTGCAGAATGGTGACGGACGGACAGCGCTTTTGGGAACAGCCGCGCCTGATCATGGAGTTTGACGTATTCCTGGGCGGCGTCGTGTCCATGCGCTGCTATCTGCGCAATGTTCCGAAGATGCCGCGCGCCGTAATTGAAAAGACGCACGCCAGCGTCGCGGGTGACGATCTGTTGTACATGTTCCCGATTCACGAAACTGTGATTTTTGACCACACCCACAGCGACGAAAAGGGCCGCGCATGGCGGGACGTGATCCGGGGAGACTACCGCGAATACGCACGGGAACAGGAGGCGGCGGCAAAATGAAAAACTTTGCGCAGCGTCTCCGCGTTCCTGCCAGACGGAAGGAACAGCCCGCCACGTTCGCGGTAGTCTCCCACAGGATCATCCACGGCGCAAAGAACGAAAAGACCATGCCGGGCTATATGCTGGAGAACGGCGTGGAGCTGGCGGACTGGCTCACAATCACAGCAGACGGCCAGCGGCTCCACCTGGCAATCGACGACTACCTGGGCATGATCCAGGGCCAGCGCCAGGACTGCCGCGCCTACACAGCACCGGGCGAAAAGGAAGAGCCGGGCCGCTTTGCCATGGCTCACGTCGTCGCATGGGGAGAGCCGGACGAGCACAACACGCGGCTCATGCAGCTGTACACACTGCACACAGGCCGCACGCCAACCAATCTACCAAGCAGCGCCACACCATGCCGCGACAGAGACGGCAACATGGCGGGCTGGTACGACAGAAACGAAAGGAGCAACGAATGAACAAGCGCGAAATCGTGCAAGCCACGGTGCGGGACTTTTCCCGCCTGTCCTACGAGGCGCAGCAGTTTGTTCTGGGCTACATGGTAGCCCGCGCCAACTGTACCGCAAACACCACCACCACGGCGGATCAGCCGGAACAGAAAAAGCCCGCATAATGCGGGCGGAGGTTTGAACCATGCAAGGATTGAACGTCGAGAAACTCTATAAAACACTGGCGCACATCCTGGCAGACCGCGAGGGATGCCGCGTGTCCGTTGACGTGCAGCCGATCAAGGCCGCGCGCAGCGCATGAAGCCGTACTGGCAGCGGAACCAGGAAAGCAAAGCCTGGCTTCGCCGCTGGGAGGAAAAGCGCCGCCGCGCCTTTGACGGCGGCCGGATCGACCACAGCAAGGACAGGAGCGCACCTTGGAGCCACCCGGCACGCTATGGCTACCTTGTACCGCTGACAGGCGCAGCCTTGGAGGCATACAAGGACTGGAAAATCCGAACGGGCAACACCGAAACCTCCGACGCCGTGCGCTGGGCCTTTGAGGACTGGTACATAGGATTTTGCCGCGACGAACTCAAAAAGACGGCGACCAGAGCAAAGGACACCGACAGTTACATGGAATATAGGCAAAAACAGCACAAAAAAGGGGCCAGTGTCTAACGGCTGACAACCGACACTGGCCCAACATCATAAGGGCGGACACAGCGCGGGAACGCTGCGGCCTACTAAAAATATAGCACGGTAGCGCCGCCACGTCAACCGCAAAACCAGGGGCAGAAAGGCCCCTATAACGCCCTTGTGATAGGTACTAATGTTTCGACGAAAGGCAGCTATCACACTATGGCAAGAAAAGCAGCACAGTCCAGGCGGGGGGCTGGGGGCGCAGCGCCCCAGAATGGCAGGCAAGCCGCCCAGCAGAACATGGCCGCAGCAACAGCGGGAAGGGGCGGCGCGGCAGAGCAGAACCTCACCACAGCAAAGGGCGTGCGCTCTGTCCAGCCTTTCTTAGCTAAAAACAGCCGCAAACATTCCGGGAAATTTGAGAGCTACGACTACGAGGCAGAATTTGATCTACCACTGGACCAGCTGACAGAGGCCCAAATCCGGGAGATGATCGACCAGGAGCGCCGGGTCCTATATGCGACAAAGATCGTAAAGCACGGAACCCAGGCAGACGTGGAAATATACCCGGACTTCACCCACCTGCCGGGAACGATCCAGCGCGACCGCAGCAACCGGGAAGCGCAGCGCAACCTCAACGACAGAAACAGCCGAAAAGAGTGTGAGCGCCGCATAAATGCGAACTTCGGCCCCTCTGACTACTGGGTAACGCTTTCCTGCCAACCGCGAGAAGAGCCGCAGACGATAGAAGAGGCACAGCGCCTTTTCCAGAACTACATAAAGCGGATCAACTACCGCCGGAAAAAACGCGGAATGGAGCCAGCGCGCTATGTATACGTCACAGACTGGACAAAGAACGGACGGAGGGTCCGCACCCACTACCATCTGGTAATGGACGGCGATCTGCCAATGGAGGAAGTGCTGGAGCTGTGGGGGCACGGGCGGAAAAACAAGATTGAGTATCTGGTGCTGGATGAGCGAGGGCTGTCGGGACTGGCCTACTACATCACAAAGCCACACGCCAGCGACACCGAGGATATAAAGCACAAGAAGAAGTGGACAGCAAGCAAAAACCTAAAGCGCCCGGAGGAACGAAAAAACCACCGCGATTTTGGACGCAGGAAGGTTGAGCGCCTGGCCTGTCGGCAAGCGGATATGTTCGCCACGATGGAAAAGAAATACCCGCGCTACTGGTGCGAGGCCGCAGAGGCCCGCCACAATGGTATAAACGGCTATTTCTACCTACGCGCCGTGCTGCGCGAACGCTGCCAGCCGGGCGACCTTGTGGCGCTGACGGGAAAGCCGGAACTGTTGGCCGAGCTGCCGCCAGTGATCCAGAAAAAGCTGGCGAAATACAAGCGCTATATAGTGCTGTCCACAGAGTATTACGAGATACCGGGACAAGAAACAGCGATTATTCGCCCGGCGGGTACAAAGCAACAAATCGCCGTACCGGCGCGGGCTTGCATCGTTTACGAAAAGGGAGGCGGAAAGACGTGGATTTGAAAAGAAGCGAGGATGAAGAGCAGCAGGCGGTAGTCGAATGGGCGCGGGTGCTGGAAAAGCGGCACCCGGAACTGTTGAACCTCTACCACGTCCCGAACGAGGGAAAACGCAGCAAGGCAGAGGCAGCCCGCCAGCAACGCCTGGGCCTCCGGCGCGGCGTCCCTGATCTGATCCTGGACTACCCGAAAGGTATATACCACGGACTCCGCGTAGAAATGAAAGTGAAACCAAACAAAACCACCGCAGACCAGGAGGCATGGCTGGAGCGCATGGCCCGCGCGGGCTACTGTGTGGCCGTCTGCTACTCCGCCAGGGAGGCGATCGAAACAATAGACACATACATAAAGCTACGCCCCGGCCAAACACACCCGAAAGAGCAAAGGAGGACAGAAACGTGAAAATTATTGCAATCATGGCCCAGAAAGGCGGCACGGGCAAAACAACCACAGCCACCACGCTTGCTTATGACCTGGCCCGCCTGAACGGCCCGGTGCTGCTGATCGACGCCGACCAACAGGGCAACGCCTCCCAGATCATGGGAGCGTACGATCCCACAGCCTGGGGCGTGGAGAAGCTGCTGGAACCGGACACAGATGCCGCCAGCGTGGATGACCTCAAACAAACCCGCGAATGGCAGCCAAAGAAAAAGGCCCCGGCGGTGCGCGTGGACGTTGTGGCCGCCTCTGCGGCCCTCATGGACGCAAACATGGACGTGGCCGCCGACACGGTAAACGACCAGATACACCGCCTCCAGGAGCGCCTGGCCGCCGTCTCCAGCGCATACAAGTACACCGTCATAGACTGCGGCCTACTGTTGGACATGGCCGTATTAAACGCGCTTGTGGCGGCGGACTTGTGGATCGTGCCAGTAAAGCCCGGCGGGTTTGAGGTGGACGGCCTACTGCGCGTCCACGAACAGCTGGAAGAGCTGCGGCAGCTAAACGACGGCCTGGAACTGTGGGTGCTGCCCGTCATGTTCGGAAAGAGTAACACCCACAAGGCCGTCATGGCTCATTTACGCAGCCTGGGCCACCGCGTCACACTGGCGACGATCCGCCGCTCTGTGATCGCAGAATCCTACACGGCGGCAGCCCTGCCGCTGCCGGTATACAGCCCACGCTGCGGCGTGGCGAAAGACTACGAGGCCCTGGCCTATGAGGTCGTGGCCTGGAACGATGAAAGCGAGGGAAAAGCATGACAGGGCGCAGCATTTTGGACGGCCTGAACACCGCCAGCAAGGCGGGCGTAAAGGCTACACCGTCCGCACGTTTCCGCACAAAAGAGATCAGCATAAACGACATTTACCGAAATCAGCTAAACAAGTACAGCCTGGACGATGTGGACAGCCTGGCGCGGGCAATCCTGGTGGCGGGCCGTCTCTACCACAACTTGGTCGTGGTCTACGACCCGGCGGAACAGGGAGACTACAGACTGGTATCTGGAGAGCGACGCCTCCTGGCGCTCCACAAACTGGTGGACGCGGGCCACCCGGAGTATAAAACCGTCACTTGCCAGGTGATCCCCAAAGGCAGCAAGGCGGAGGAACGCCTGGCCGTGATCCTGGCGAACACCCAGCGGAACAAGACCGCAGCGGATCGCGTCCAGGAGTATGAGAACCTAAAACAAGCGCTGGAGGAAATGAGAGCCGCCGGGGTGGACTTTTACGGGCGCGATCTGACCGAGGGCAAGCTCCGCGACCACATGGCCGCAATCATGGACGAGGCAGACGGCACACTGGCCGCCCTGGAGAAGATAAGCAACAGCCTAAACCCGGAACTACGTAAGCTCATGGAGGAAGGCAAGCTGAACTTTACCACGGCCACGGCAGCGGCGGCCCTGTCCACGGATGAACAGGCGCAGTTGGTGCAGCAGAACACCGCCCAGGGCGAGGACAAGCCGATCACAAAGCGAGATGTGGCCCAGGCCAGAGCCGCGTCCGCCTGCGAACACATCCGCTCGGAGTACGCCGCCAGACCCTGCGAGTGCGACAACAGCCACAACTGCAACAATGCGGACAATCTGCTGACCTTTTACCGCGACGGCGCGACGTCCGGCTGCGATGGCTGCTGCGCTTGGTGCAATAATCGCGCATCCTGCCCGAAATGCTGCGCAGAGGTGGCAGCGGGTGGCAAGAGCGACGCAGACGCGCCGCTGCACGTCGCGCCTGACAGAATACAGCCGACCACAAGCCAGACCGCAGAAAACGCCGCAGAGGACGCGACAGCGGCTGCTGCACCCTTTGCCGACGACGCCCACCCAGAACACGCGGGGACGCTGTGCTATTCCTGCCTGCACTGGAGCGAGTGCAGCGAGAAATCGGACCGGGTGACAGCCTGTGACAAATACAAAAACCCGGCGGCTGAACGGCAGCCGATTGAACAGACGGCGGAAGTGCAAACGCGCAAGGCCACCGAGGAAGAGGCAATGAGGACGGACGAACAGCTGGTGACGCTGCTGCATGACGCTGTGGACAACTTGCTGGAGGATGGAATGGTAAACCGGCAAGAGGCAAACAGGATCAAGTCGTTGTTGTCGGCCATGCACCGCCGCTGGATCAACACGGGCTGCTGGAAACCATACGGCGCAGCAGAGGAACAGGACGAAAAGGAAAGGAGAAAAAGCCAAGATGTCAATAGTTGACATTTACAACAGCCCCGGCGGGTACGGTGTCATATATGCAGACCCGCCGTGGAGCTATCGACAGAAAGGACGCGGCGCGGCTGAAAACCACTACAAGACTATGACGGCGGAAGAGATCAAGGATCTGCCCGTGGAACGCCTGGCGGGGAAAGACTGCGTTTTGCTTATGTGGGCCACGTTCCCGAACCTCCCGCAAGCACTGGAAACGATCCGCGCCTGGGGATTTGAATACAAAACCCTGGCGTTTTGCTGGATAAAGAAAAACAAGAGATCGGGGGGGATTTTTGGGGTTTAGGCAGCTACACCAGACAAAACGCGGAAGTTTGCCTCCTGGCCGTCAAGGGACGCCCGCGTGTGGCCAGTCACAGTGTCCACAGCGTGATCCAGACGCCGATCCAGCGCCACAGCCAGAAACCGCAAGAGGCGCGGGACAGGATCGTGCAGCTATTTGGCGATCAGCGCCGCCTGGAACTATTCGCCCGCGAAACCGCGCCCGGCTGGGACGCCTGGGGAAATGAGGTGCAAGACAATGACGCAGCCCTGCCATAAATGCCCGGATCGCTGCCAGAACTGCCACGCACGCTGCGAAAAATACGCAGCTTTTCGCGCAGAGCTTGACAAGCAGCGGGAATACAACAAGCAGTTTCAATTTATAGACCCGATGCCACATAGCCACGAAATGGAGAAGAAGAACCGCCGCAGAAAGTACAAAGGGGGCAACCAATGAACAAAGCCACGAATGAGTATATAATGGCTATAAAGCCAGAATGGGTGGCTCTGATTGAGAGCAAGCAGAAAACGCTGGAAATCAGATGCACTGCGCCGCGCATTTCCCCGCCCGTGTCAGAAAACGACCCGATAGACGTATGGGTGTACGAAACAAAAAGCAACGGCGGGCGCGGCCTGGTCGTGGGCCGTTTCCTCTGCTGCAATATCCGCGCATTTGACGCACACTGCGACGATCTGCCGCTGCGGCGCGCCGCCCGCATCCAGTGGGAAATGCTCAAAGAATACCAGGGTGACCACACGCACCTGTACGCCTGGGATATTACCAACTACAAAAAGCTGGCAGTCCCGCTGCCGTTGTCCGCCATGGGCTGCCGTTTCACGCCGAGAAGCTGGTGTAAGCGAAAGGAGAAAAAGGCATGAAAGAGAAAACACGCTGTTTTTACGGAACGATCCACCCGGAACGCGCCACGAATGAGTGGCAGCGCAAAAACGCCCTGCCCGCCAGGTATGACACGGCCACCCCGGCGGAACAGGCCAAAATGCGAGAATACTACAACGTGACAGACGACGAGTGCGAGGAAATGCGCAAAATTTACGCCGCTTTTCCGCCGCACCTGGCCGTCACAAAGTCCTGCTGGCTGTCCCCGGGCGAGTGGCTGGTGGTTGGCTGGACAAAAGAGCAGGACGAGGCCGTGCGCGAGGCAATCTGGCTGCTGGAACAGCTGGGCGGGGCCTATGAGGGCTACCGCGAGAAATTCCTGGAGGACTGGGCCAAAGAACAGTACGACCCATGGAGCTGCTGGACTATCCCGGACTGTCTCATGGAGATAGAGGGCGAAATGATACCAGAAGCAACCCCCGGCGGAACAGCAGGACGTACCACCAGACGAGCCGCTGCCGTTCGACAAGGAAGAAATGGAGGGCAAAAACCATGCTGCAAAAAGTGATCGCGCTTGATTTTGACGGAACGCTCTGCGAAAGGGCCTGGCCTGGTATCGGAGAACCAAAGTGGACTGTGATCCGCGCCGCGCTGGAGGAACAACGCCAGGGCGCACTGCTGATCCTCTGGACGACCAGAGAGGGCGAGGCGCTGGACGAGGCCCTGGCCTGGTGCAAGGACGTGGGCCTCAATCTGGACGGCGTGAACACCTCCGCCGGATCATGGAAAGACGCATACCAGAACGACCCGCGCAAGATCGGGGCCACCGAATACTGGGACGACAGGGCAGTGGACGTGGCGACCATTGAAACGCGGCAAACGCTCAAAGAGGAAGCACGCCGCCGCCAGGCGGCCTGGAAAACGGCAAAGAGAGCCTACCAGGCCGCCCGCTGGCCCTGGCAGCGCTGGCGGCGCAAGAGAGAGGCCCAGCGCGCGTACTGCGACTACCTGGACACATACATAGCCCAGCGAAATGCAGAGGCACACAAGCTATGCGAGGCAACCCGCGCGGCCTATGAGAAAGCCTACGGCAAAAGGAGCGCCGAATGATCGAAGCAAACACAATCAACAATATGGACTGTCTGGACGGCCTGGCGCAAATGCCGGACGGCTGCGCAAAGCTCATAGTAGCCGACCCGCCTTATTTTATGGGCTTGACCCACAATGGCCAGCACGGCCAATTCAACGACCTGGCCGTGGCTAAGCCGTTCTACAGGCAGCTGGCCAAGCAGCTGCGCCGAATCCTCAACGATCACGGCGAATTTTATATTTTTATGGACTGGCGCGGCTGCGCGTTCTACTATCCGATTTTTGCCGAATATCTGCCCGTGAAAAATATGATCGTCTGGGACAAAATGAGCGGCCCAGGCAATTTCTACAATAGCAGCCACGAGTTTATCCTCTACGGATGTATAGACCCGCAGACAAAAAAACACGCCCGCAACGTCTGGACAGAGCGCGGGTTTACGTCCGGCAGCATCCAGACAGACGGCGAGAAAATCCACCCGTCACAGAAACCCATAGCGCTGATCCAGCGCATTATCACGGACGCCAGCGTGCCGGGCGATCTTGTGGTAGACCCATTCGCGGGCAGCTGCACAACCGCCGTGGCCTGTATCAGAACGGGACGCCGCTATGTGTGCTTTGAGGTGTCCGAGACCTACGCAGCAGCGGGACAGGACCGTGTGGACAAGTTACTGGCAGAGCGCCAGGCCAGAAACACAAAAAAATGAGCCGCAAGCGCGGCTGAAAGGGCAGAGCATGGAGACATACACCGAAAAAGCAATAAAAGCCATTGCAACGGGCAACGACCCGGCGGAACAGGCAGCCCTGGAGGCCGTGATCGCGGAGGCCGTGAAAAAGGCGGTAAAGGAGACGCGCCGACAGGATCAGCAGCAAGCACTCCATAACACCGCGCTACTTATGGAGAACTACCGCGCCCTAAAAGGATACGAGGGCCGCGCCGTGGACAGTGCAGACGCTGCCAGGCTCAAGGGCGCAGAAATCCAGGGCGAGGCGTGGCTCCGCTCTATCCGCAAGAATAAGGCCCGCACCGCTGTTATGCTGGCCCACCTGGACGCCGCCCTGGACGAGCTGGAAAAGGAAACTCGCCAAAAGGGCCGCGCCTATATGTTCGACGCCTACCGCTTGCGCTACATGGAGGGCTTGACCGCCGAAGAAGTAGCCGAAAAGCTCAACACCGGGAAGAACAGTCCGGCACGCTGGTGTAAGCAATTAAACGAACGCCTGGCCGTACTCCTGTTTGGAGTGGACGGCCTCCGCCGCTGGTAAAGGAGGATCACATGAAAGCATACTGCAAAAAGGATTTACACAGAAGCAAAGACCCGGACAGAATGGCCAAGGCTGTGGCGGTCGTGGCCGCCTACCAGGCAATAGAAGAAACAGCCGGGACAAACGACCGGCTGAAAAACCAGGTGATCACCGACACAGGCGCGATCTTGTACGCCATTGTGCCTGTCCACGTCGGCCAGCAATGCGTCGAGAAATGGCACGCCCTCCAGCAGCGCGTCGAGGCTGCACAGCAGAAACCTACGGGCCAAGAGCTGGAGGCGTGGTACGACGAGGCGGAACAGGAGCACATGCACCCGACCAGAAAACAGTCATAAAAACGCACAAAAAACGCACGAAAGCCAAGACTATACAAGCCACGGCGGATACCCATAGAACAAAAAAGCAGACGCTTTGGGCCTATCACAGATAGTCCAAAAGCGCCTGCGCGGGAAAGTTTGGGGAAAACCTGGGGTTTTAATGGTGGCCCATCCGTGGTAAGCTGATAGCGTGGACAAGCAGGAACGCCGGGCAGAAATGCCCGGCGCTTTGTTGTTTGTGCGCCCTCCTATAACAGCGGCCAGGGTGAGTCATAACGCACTGGCCGATATGTGAGGCGGGGGCCAGAGGAACCAGGAGGCGCGGATCATGCTGTTAAAATACTGCCGTTGTGGCGCTATCATACAAGCAGACCGCCAGCGCTGCGCGCGGTGCGAACAGCTGCACCAGAGCCGCCACACGGCATATAATGCCCAGTGTCGCAGCAAAGAATCCGCAGCCTTTTATGTGTCCAGGGAATGGCGGACAATCCGCCCTGTAATTATATCTATATACGACGGCATAGATATATGGGCCTATTACGAGTGCAGCCAGCTATTACCAGCTGATGAAGTCCACCACGTCGAAGAACTGGACGCAGCATGGGATCGCCGTCTTGATCCCTTTAACTTGTTTCCTTTGGCCCACGCCTCACACACGGCAATCACGGCTGCGTATAAGCGCAGCCCGGCCAGCATGAGGGCGACACAGCGCAAGCTGCTGGAGCTGCGAAAGCGCTACTTTGAGAGCAAGGGGGGCTATGAAAAAGTTTTAGAGCGGGCCGGATTAGTCGCCCCTCCCTAAACTTTGGAGAAAACTCCCCACCAAAAACTCCCGCAAGGGTGCTTTTGCGGGAGTCCATGCAACAAAAACACAAAAAAAGGAGGCCCCACACATGGCCGGAAAACGACAACCGACGGCCCTTGTGGTGGCGAAAGGAAAGAAGCACCTAACAAAGGCCGAAATCAAAGACCGAGAAAACCGGGAGCTGATCGCAGCGGCGGACAATATCGCGCCGCCGTCCTGGCTGAAAGCGGACCAAAAGAAACGGTTCAACACCCTAGCTGCAGAACTGCTGAAAATGGGCATTTTTGCAAATGTGGATTGCGAGGCCCTGGGCCGCCTGGTCGTGGCCGAGCAGCAGTATGTACAGATCACCGCAGAGCTGGACAAGCAGCCGATCACCTACACGCGGAAAATACCAAGAAAGCCGACCCCGGCAGACGACCCGGACAACATTGTAGACGGTTTTATCTGGGACGACGCGCTGATAGTGAACCAGGAACGGAACGACCTGTTGATCCAGCAGGACAGAGCCTGGAAGCAGTGCAGACAAGGCGCTGCGGACTTTGGCCTGTCCGTCGCCCAGCGCTGCCGGATCGTGGCCCCCACCGCCAAAGAGGCCGCGAAAACAAACAAGTTTGAAAAATTCCGAAAGGAAAAGACCCCGGAGGAATGAAAAAGGCCGTAAAAGACCGCACAACACAGTATGCCCTGGACGTTTTGGCGGGCCGGATCGTGGCCGGGGAGCTTGTGCGGATGGCTTGCCAGCGTCACCTGGACGATCTGGAGCGTGCCAAGCTGGCGCCGTTCCGATACTATTTCGACGTGGACGCCGCAAACGACATTTTGGAATTTGCGGAAACACTGACGATAGCAGAGGGGGAGGAACAGCAGCGAGTACACCTATACCCATTCCAGTGCTTTATCCTGGGCAGCCTCAACGGCTGGAAGATCAAAGGGAAAGGCCACAGGCGTTTTCGTACCTCCTATGTGCAGCTGGGCCGCCAGAACGGCAAGAGCTTTCTAAACGGCATTTTGGCAGCGTATTATGGAAACTTTACGGCGTACCAGTGTCCACACATCTACTGCACGGCAACGAAGCAAGACCAGGCCAATATCGTGTTTGAAGAAGTCGCAAAGTTCATCCGCAGCGACGACGATCTGAACGAACTTTTCAAAATTCACGAGCACAACCACACGATAGATTGCTTACTCACGCACGGAACAATTAAAGCGATTTCTGGCGATACAAAGAGCCTGGACGGCCACCGCCCATATTTGGGGATCGTGGACGAATACCACGCACACCGCACAAACCAGATGTACAAACTACTGGAGGGCGGCATAAAAAAATTAAAATCCGCCCTTATTTCGGTTATTACTACGGCTGGTTTTGACCAAAAATCACCATGTTTTGCCTTGTATGAGCATTGCAAAGCCATTTTACGCGGCGGCGCGTCCATTGACACACAGTTCTGCTTTATCGCGGAAATGGACGAAAAGGACGACCTCTGGACGCCTCAGAACTGGCTGAAAGCAAACCCGGCGCTGGCCTATGACCCGGACGCGCTGGAAAACCTGATCCCGATTGCAGATGCTGCACGCCAGATGGGTGGAGAAGATTTACGCGACTTTTTGGTGAAGCAGCTAAACAGGTGGGTGCAGTGGTCGAACCGCGTGTATATCCAGGACATGGAGAAGTGGCGCGCGTGCAGCAGCGACAGAACCCTGGCCGACTTTAAGGGCAGCCGCTGTTTTGTAGGGCTTGACCTGTCCAGCGGCGGCGACTTAACAACCGTTGTTATTCTGATCCCCTATCTGGTGGACGGGGTGCGCAAGTATTTTATCCATAGCCACAGCTTTATCCCGGCCCAGCGCCTCCAGCAGCACGTCCAAAGCGATAACGCGCCATACGACAAATGGGTGGAGGACGGCCTGGTAACAGTAACCCACACAATGGGCGGCATAAAAACCGACTATAAATATATATTAACCTACCTATCCGTACTGGTAGACCTCTACAGCCTAAAAATCAGTATGGTGTGCTACGACCCGCACAACGCAAGCGCGTTTTTGTCGGACCTGGAGGCCCAGGGCTGGCCGTGCCTGGATATTATCCAGAGCGCGCGCAGCCTGTCCGACGCAACCGAGGACTTTCGGCTGGAAATCTACGCCGGGAACGTGGAGTACAACCGAGACGAGGAGCTGCTGACCTGGAGCGTTGCAAACGCAAAAACCATAGCGAACAACTATGGCGAGACAAAGATCGACAAGGAAATGCAGACCGAGCGCATAGACCCGGTGGACGCCGTAATCGACGCCTGGAAAGTGGCAATGTGCGGCAATGACACCATAACGGGCGACGAGGCACTGGAGGCATGGCTGGAAATGTACAACGAACACATAGCAAAAACGGGGACGACAAAATGAACTTTTTCCAATGGCTTATTAAAAGCATGACGGGGTATTTTTCCAGGGCTGCACCGCCTGGCCCGGAACCTCCGCAGCTGCCCGCCGTGGCTGCTGCGCCGGAGGAACAGCCGGAGACGATCACGGCCACGGCAAAGGACGTGCAGACAGCACCAAGAGCCGCCAGCAACGGCTGGGAACACCTGGGCAGCACAAAGTTTTTGCAATGGCTGGGCCTGGGAAGAGACAAGCCGAAAGCTGTAGAGAATGTAACGTATTTTACCTGTCTCAAACTGCTGTCTGAAACTATGGCGAAAATGCCGATCAAGGTTTACACCTACGACGAAAGCGGCCCGCTGGAGATCAACCCGGCGGACGATAGACTGGCCTACCTCCTGGACGTGCGGCCAAATCCGCTTATGACGCCTACGACATTCTGGACGGCGGTAGAAAACAACAGAAACCACTACGGCAACGCCTATGTGTATATCCGGCGCAAGTTCCTACGCCAGAAATACGGAGGCGAGATCGAACTGCAAGACCTATGGATCATGCCGTCCAGCTGCGTGCGCGTCGTGATCGACGACGCGGGAGTGTTTGCTGGAGCTGGCCGCCTCTGGTACGTATACTCCGACCAGTACACCGGGCAGCAATACGTTTTTAGCTCCGACGACGTGCTGCACTTTAAGACCTCACACACATTCAACGGCCTGGCGGGCGAAAGTGTCCAGGCGATCCTGGCGTCCACAGTCCAGGGGCAGCAAGCGTCACAGGATTTTCTCAACGACCTGTACGAGAACGGGCTGACAGCCCGCGCTGTGCTGGAATATACGGGCGATCTGTCCCCAGCCGGGCAGAACAAGTTGCGGGAATCGTTCGAGAAAATGGGCAACGGCCCGGCAAACGCTGGACGCATCCTGCCTGTCCCGCTGGGCTTTAAGCTCACGCCCATGGACATAAAGCTGACCGATGCCCAGTATCTGGAGCTGAAAAAGTACGGCGCGCTCCAGCTGGCAGCGGCGTTCGGAATCAAGCCGAACCAGCTAAATGACTATGATCGCGGCAGCTATGCCAACAGCGAGCAGCAGACAATCGCCTTTCAGGTGGAAACCATGCAGTACACGATCAAGCAATACGAGGAGGAGATGGCCTACAAACTGCTGGACGGCCCGGCGGATCGCCGCCGCGTGAAGTTTAACGAGAAGGCCCTGCTGCGCACAGACAGCAAAACACAAATGGAAATATTGAAAACCGCCGTCGAGGGGACGATCTACGCCCCCAATGAGGCCCGGCGCTATCTGGATAAGCGCGACTTGCCCGGAGGCGATAAGCTGCTGGCGAACGGCGGAATGATCGCTCTGGAACAGATGGGCGCACAGTACGGCGTCGATAAAACCGAGAAAGGAGGCACAGAAAATGCCAAGATATGACTTTACCGCCCGTGACAGGGATGGAAAGCTGAAAAATTACGGCTACCTGGACATGGAAAACCAGGCAGACGGCCCGGCCACAATGACCTTTTACGGCGACATTGTGGCCACCGAGGGATGGCCGGAGGATCGCGCGCCGCAGCAGATCGCGGATTTTTTGGCGTCGCTCACCCAGGGCCAGCAGATCAACCTGTATTTCAACAGCCCCGGCGGCGACGCCTACGCGGGCGTGGCGATGCACAATATTTTGTCACGATGGCAGGGCCGAAAGGTGGCCTACGTTGACGCAATCGCCGCCAGTGCGGCCACTATGCCGCTGATGGCGTGCGACGAAATCCACCTGGCAGCGGGCGCGGAGGTTATGATCCACGACCCATGGGCATGGACGGCGGGCAACGCCGCAGAACTGCGCGAGGCTGCGGCCAGGCTGGACAAGGTGGGCGACCACTACGCGGACATCTACGCCACCCACGCGGCGGAGGGCATGACCCGCGACCAGCTGCGAGAGGCTATGCGCGCGGAAACCTGGATGGACGGCTCCAACATCGGCCAGTATTTCGACGCGATCGTGGACGATACAGCAGCCGCCGCCCCGGCGGCATCTGCGTCCTACGCACGCTATAAGGCCACGCCGCCCGCGCTGCTGAAAAAAGCAGACGCCGCCAGACAGGCCCAGGAGGCCGCAGAAAGCGCCGCAAAAAAACAGGCGGAATACAACACAGCCGACGCGGCGAAAGCCGCCAAGGCCCGGCAGAGCCGCGCACAGGCCCTGCTGGCCGATCTTTACCTCTACGGAACCTAAAAAACAAAGTAAAGGAGTACACCATGAACGAAGAAATGCGCAAGAAACTGGCAGAAATCAACGCCACCAAAGCCGAGGTGCGGCAGCTGATCGCAGACGGCAGGCTGGACGAGGCCGAGAGCAAAAAGGCGGAGCTGGACGCCCTCCAGCGCGCTTTTAACCTCCTGCTGTCTATGGAGGACGAGGACGAGGCCGCCGCACAGGCCCAGACAAAGAAGAAGCAGGAACTGCACGACGAGAAGCAGCAGCCGCGGACCTTTGCCCGGATCGGCCAGGCCGTCGTCAATGCCCTGGGCGCTGCCGTGAGCCGCCGCAAGATGGATGAAACCGACCGCCAGATCATCCAGGATGCCATGAAAGAGAACAGCGACCCGGACGGCGGCCTCACTGTTCCCCAGGACATCCAGACCAGGATCAAGGAGCTGCGCCGCAGCGACGACAACCTGGAGCAGTACGTCAACGTCGAACCCGTCAAGACCATGAGCGGCTCCCGCGTCATTGAGAAAGAAGCCGACACCACCGCCTGGCCGGAAATCGACGAGAACGGCGAGTTCACCGAGGTTGACACGCCGCAGTTTGCAAAAATCGCCTACAAGATCACCAAAAAGGGCGGCAAAATGCTGTGTTCTCTGGAGCTGCTGGCCGACACCGCCGAGAACATCCTGGCCTACCTGATGAAGTGGATCGCCAAAAAGACCCGCGCAACCCGTAACGCTAAGATTTTGGCGTGCGTGGACAAGATCACTACGGGCAAAGAAGTGGCCGTCACCGATCTGGACAGCCTGAAGGATATTTTCAATGTCATGCTTGACCCGGCGATCACCGTCTCCAGCGGCGTGTGGACGAACCAGGACGGTTTCAACTGGCTGGACAAGCTCAAGGATAAGGACGGAAGCTACATTTTGCAGCCAGACCCCACCAACGCAACCCGCACGTTGCTGTTTGGTAAGTACCCTGTCCACAAACTCTCCAATAAGGTGCTGAAAACCGCCGTTGACGGCAGTCAAAACACGAACAAGTACCCGCTGATCTGCGGCGATCTGTCCGAGGCGGTGACCCTGTTTGATCGTGAGTTTATGACGATCGAAAGCTCCAAGGAGGCGGGCAGCGCCTGGGACAAAGACCAGCTGGCCGTCAAGGTGCGTGACCGTTTCGACGTGCAGCCCGTGGACACAGCCGCGATCATCAAGGGCCAGATTACCGTCACTGTGGCGGGCTAAGGCAAAGGAGGGCGCGATCGGTGAAAGATGAAACAAAGGGCCTATTGCTGACACTGGCGAAAGCCTACGCCCGCATAGACTACACCGACGACGACGACGCCCTGCTGCCGCTGCTGATTGAGGCCACCGTCCAGAGCCAGGAGGAACTGATCCCAGGCTTTGACGCCGACAACATGACCGCCCGCCAGCGGCTGCTGGCGATTATGACGGTTAAGAACCTATACGACAACCGGGAGAAGTACGGCACAGCACAGGATCGTCTGCGGGGGGCCGCATCCTCCCTTTTGCTGTCGGAAATGTACGAGGATAAGGAGGCGACGGCCAGTGTATAGGCGCGTGCGTATTTTCGAGTGCGTCAACGGCGACGGCCCGCGCCGCAGCGAAACAAAAACCCTAATCTGGACACCCTGGGCAGATGTACGAGACAACACCGACCAGACCCGCGACCAGACCCAGGAAAGGCTCCAGGAGGGCGACCTCTCCCTGGAGCTGCGCCGCTGCGAAATGGCCGACATGATCCGCCGCCACCTGTTCCGGCATGACCGCGCCTACCGCGTGGAGCTGGACGGCGACGAATACGAGGTAAAAAGCGCCGATTTTACACGAAACGACGGCGGCAAAATCCGCTTTACTGCGTCGTTTACGGCATAGTGTCAACAGTTGACACCGGGGAGGACGGCCCATGCAGATACAGTTGGACGGCGCAGCCCTCCAGGAACTGGTAGCAGCACTGGAAGCGGCAGAGGGCGACGACGCCCGCGCCGCCGTGGACAAGCGCATAGTCAAGCGTGGCGCAGATATTGCAAAGCCGGACATGGCCAGGCGAATACCGCGAGCAGCCGATCACAAAAAATCGGGCAGCGCATGGTCTAAGCCCTCCGGCGGCCCGGCTGCCGACAACGTGCCGCAAGAAAACCCGAAAAAATCCGGCGACGGCTACGCGGCCAAGGTGGGCTGGATGCTGGACGACAACAGCGAATATTTTTACATGAAATTTGTAAACTGGGGCACGCTGAAAATGCCGCCCCGCGATTTTGTGGAGCCTACCGCACAGGCTGTGGAGCCGCAGCTGCAAAAAATCGCGGAAGAAGAATACCAGACAGAATTGGACAAGCGCCTGGGGAGGTTTGAATAATGGACGTTATCACAGCCGCCTACAAGGCCCTGGAGCCTATCACAGAGCGCGGCGTCAAAGTACAAGAGGGCTGGTACGACGAGCGCTATAAACGCCTCCACGTCACCCTCTGGCCGCTGGCAGAAACGCCGGAGGCGCACAGCGACGACGCGCTGGAGATCGAAACAGCTGCGCTTCAGGTGACGATTTTCTCCACGCAGGAGCAGGAGGCACTGCGGGAAGAAATCAAGAAGCTGCTAATCAACGCCGGGGCCTCCTACCAAGGAACCGACCAGCAGCAGACCAGGATCGAGGCGGGCGTCTATATCCGCCCGATGCGTTTTCTCTTTTATGAAGAAAGGAGCCAAGAATGAGCGAATCTAAAACCACGGTGCGCCACCGTTATTGTGGCCTCCGCGATGTATACGTGGCGAGAGTCACCCAGAACGATGGCGAGGGCTACACCACAGACACCCCCGTAAAGATGGCCCGCGCGATCAAGGCCAAAATCTCCGACAAATTCACCTCCGAAAAGCTGTACAGCGACGACGGTGTGGAGGGGGTGCTCCAGGCGTATGAGGGCACGGACGTGGAGCTGGAAGTCAGCACCCTGGCCGCGCCGGATCGCGCCGCCTTTTTCGGCCAGGCATACCTCAACGGATTTTTGCTCAAATCCGCAGAGGATGAAGCGCCGGAGGTAGCTCTGGGCTACCGCGTGCGCCGCTTGAACGGCAAGTTCGATTTCGTGTGGATGTACTGCGGTAGATTTGCCCAGGGCAATGAGGAAAACTACGAAACCAAGTCTGCCGGTGTATCCGGCCAGACCAACACGGTAAAGGGCGAGTTCTACCAGCGAGAAAAGGTGGACAAAGTGGACGGCAAAGACGTACACCTCTACGAGGTGCGCGTGGACGAATCCAACCTGGCAGCCGAGGACACCGGGGCTGCCGCTGCGATCAAGGCGTGGTTCGGCAAGGTGCAGGAGTATGCCGCGACGGTAGGCGGTTAAGGTATAGGAGAGCGTAAAAATGGCAAAGCGTAGCATTGTGGTAAACCAAAAGCAGTACTTCCTGCCGGATCACATCGACACCCAGGCATACCTGGATTATTGCGACGTACAGGACGCGCTGGACAGCGTGACGAACTACCGCCGCAAACACTTTGAACAGATGGCCCAGGCTGTCTGCCATGTGTACGGCGATCAGTTTACCCTGGACGACGTGCTGGCCCCTGCATACGGGCTGGAACCGTCGCAAATTCTCACCGAGTTTGCGGCGCTGGAATTTTATGTGATGGAGCGCGTAAACAAGAGCGTGGAGGCTATCACGGTAAATTTTACGAAAGAGGCTTGACCCCGGAGGTTGAGCTACAACGCGAGGGAGCTTGCAGCACGGCGGAAAACGTGACGGTGCTGCAAGCCCGCCTTTATTGTGACTATATGCGCCGGATCGAGGCGGCGAAAACCTCCGGCCAGGCAGTGCGCGAAAATTTGCAGATGCTGGCCGAATTTTTCAACACCTCCCGGCGGGTTATATACAGCGAAAGCGTGGACGACCTCCTGCTGGCAGCCAAAACGCTGCATTTTGCTATGCAGCAGATCGTCCTGCCAAAATTTGCGGCTTTGTCGCCAGAGCCGCCAGAACCTATCGAAAAATCCATTTTTGACGACTACGACGCGGAACAGGACGCCCAGGCGGGATATGTGGACGAAACCGCAGACCGCTGGCTGATCTGCAAGCAGAACGTCGAGGCGGTCACACGCCTGGCGATCCGCGTGTTGCGTGAAAGCTACACAGACGCGCAGCGCGAACCGCTGGGCCGTCTGCTGGAGTACGTCGCCTACGAGATCGAACACACCGAAAAATAGCGAGGTGAGCAAAGCATGAGCGCCGGGGCAAACGTCAAGGTATCGGCCAACAGCTCCACGTACCAGCAAGCCCTCAAAGCGGCCCGAGACAGCACGAAAGAACTCGCAAGCCAGTTTAGCCTGGCGAGTACACAGGCTAAGCTGTTTGGCAGCACCACAGACCAGCTGAAAGCCAAGCAGCAGGAGCTGACCGCGAAAATCAAGGCCCAGAAAGAGATCACGAGCTTGCACCACACAGAGGTGGAGCGCCTGACAAAGGTTTTAAGCGATCAGAAAGGACGCCAGCAGGAGCTGGCAAACCAGCTGCAAAGCACAAAAGCGGCATACGAGGCCGAGAAAAAAGCCACGGGCAAAAACAGCGAAAGCACCCAGGAACTGGCAAAGCAGGTGCAGGAGCTGGAGAGCCAGCAGAAAAAGCTGGACGGCCAGATCAGCAGCACCGAGGGCAAGCTGCAAAAGGCAACAATAGCCGAAAACAACAGCAAAAAGTCAACGCTGGAACTGGAAAAAGCGCTGGAGGACACAAACAAGCAGTTGAAAGACGAGGCCCTGGACAAGTTCGCAAAAGGGCTTGACACGGTAGCCGGAAAGCTGGAAAAGGCGCAAAAAGCCGCAAACGTCGCGTCCGGCGCTGCGGTGGCTGCTGGTACTGCTGCGGTAGCAGCATGGGACGAGGTAGACAACGGCGCGGACAACGTGTTAAAAGCCACGGGCGCGACGGGAGAGGCTGCCGAAGCACTGGAACAGACCTATAAAAACGTGGCGTCCTCTTTTGCCGCAGACTTTGACACGATAGGCTCCACGCTGGGTGAGGTAAACACCCGCTTTGGCTATACCGACGAGGCGGCGGAGGCTTGCACAACAAAATTTCTGAAATTTTCGGAAATTACGGGAGCCGACGCTGTGCAGGCGGTGCAGCTGGTATCACGCGCAATGGGCGACGCAGGCATAGAGGCTGACGACTACGGCACACTGTTGGATCAGCTGGCCGTGGCCGCACAGGCGTCCGGCATCAGTGTTGACACCCTCACTTCCTACATAACGAAATACGGCGCGCCAATGCGCGCTCTGGGCTTTGATACGGCGTCCTCTATCGCTATTTTCTCCCAGTGGGAAAAATGCGGCGTGAATACCGAGATTGCGTTCTCCGGCATGAAAAAGGCGATCAGCTCCTGGAGCAAAGAGGGCAAGGACGCCCGCGTGGAATTTCAGAAAACACTGGACGAGATCGCAGCCTGTCCCGATATTGCCAGCGCCACAACGAAAGCCATTGAGGTTTTCGGAGCAAAGGCTGGCCCCGACCTGGCCGACGCGATCCAGGGCGGGCGCTTTGAATACTCCCAGTTTTTGGACCTGATAGAGGGTAGCGCCGGAACGGTAGAGACTACCTACAGCAGCGTGGCAGACAACGCCCAAAACGTCCAAATCGCCATGAACAACATGAAACTGGCGGGCGCTGAACTGGGCGACACGATCCAGGAGAGCGCCACCCCGGTTTTGGAAAAAGTAACCGAGATACTGCGCGACGTGACACAATGGCTACAGAACGCAGACGACGACACAAAGCAGAACATAGTCACCGTCGGGCTACTGGTCGCCGCGCTGGCCCCTGCTACTGCTGGCCTCACGGCAATGGTTAAGGGCGTGCGTTCTGGCATTGACGCATACAAGCTGATCCGCGACGGAATAGGCGCAGCGGTGGGCGCGCTGACAGGGGAAACTGCGCAGAAAATCGCAGCCACGGCAGCCACCACGGCCCACACGGTAGCCACGGGCGAGGCTACGGTGGCGCAGAACGGCCTTACAGCGGCCCAGGGCGCACTAAACGCAGTGATGGCTGCAAATCCTATTCTGCTGGTAGTGGCCGCCCTGGCGGCACTGGGCGTGGGACTTGTGCTGGCCTATAACAACTGCGAGGAATTTCGAGCGGGCGTGGACGCCGCCATAGGTAAGGCAAAAGAAGTGTTTTCAAATTTCGCCCAGGGAGTGGGCGACGCAATCACAACCGCAAAACAGCACCTGGCCGACCTAAAAGAAAACTGCACCACAAAAATGCAGGAAATCGGCCAGACGATCAGCACGAAATGGAACGAGGCCAAGCAGAAAACCACGGAAACCTGGCAGAATATCAAGCAGACCGTCGGAAACAAGCTCCAGAGCGTGCGCAGCGACACCCAGCAGCGCCTGGCCGCGATCCAGCAAGCCTATAACAGCCACGGTGGCGGCGTGCGCGGCGTGGTAGCCGCCTATATGGCGGCGATCCGGCAGAACTACCAGAGCGCCTACGACGCTATAAACAGCATGACCGGGGGCCGCTTTGGCAATATCCTGGACACGATCCGCAGCCGGATGAACTCCGCCCGAGATGCGGTAGGAAGCGCGATAAACCAAATCAAGGGCTTTTTCAATTTTTCGTGGAGCCTGCCGCGCCTGGCAATGCCGCACCCGCGCGTAAGCGGTAGCTTTTCCCTTAACCCGCCCAGCGTGCCGTCCTTTAGTATTGACTGGTACGCAACGGGCGGCATTATGAAGAACCCAACCGCCTTTGGCGTCAATGGCTCCCGCCTCATGGTAGGCGGCGAGGCTGGCGCAGAGGCAATCCTCCCTCTGGCCCCGTTCTACGCGCAGCTGGAGCAAATGCTGGACGACAAAGTAACCGCAGCACTTAAAGCCATGCATGTTGTGGTCTACGTCGAGAACAAGCTGGACGGCGACGACCTCACCGCAAAAGTGACACCGCGAGTTTCCGCTGCCCTGGCCGACGAGGCGGAAAGGATCAGATAATGAAAATTAACGGCGAAAACCTGGCCCGCTACCGTACCACGCAGCTGACCGTCGCTTTCAGCCCGCCGCAGGACGGCGCGGGCTATGAATGGCCGGACGGTATGCTGGCCCCGATTAACGAACCGGCAACACAGAAATGCGGCACTTGCACGGTAGAGCTGGTGATCCGAGGCGACAACCGAAACGAAATAACGCGCACCGCGTCCACGCTGCACGGCCTATGCCTCCCTGGCCCCGTCGAGCTGGTGCTGGACGGTTACAAAGGAGTTTATAAAGGCTACCTGGTGAGCTTTGCACCAGAAAAAACGATCACGCCGAAGGCGTACAAGGTCAAGGCGGTTTTCGAGGGCTGGCTCCAGGACACGCCAGTAAAGCTGGCCTACACGGGACAGACACAGGCGACGCTCCACCGCGTAGGCTCCCGCCCGGCGGCGTGCGTCCTCACGATCACGCCACGGGCAGACGTGGCCGCGCTCACTATGACGGGCTGGGGCGTCCATGATCTGGTCGTGAAAAATCTAAAATCCGGGCATAGTGTTGTTATTGACGGCACAACGGGACTAATTACACAGGATGGGCAGAATAAAGCACCAGAGGTGACGATCTGGGCGTTGCCCGCTATGGACTGCAAGCAGCGGACAATCACATGGGACGATGCGAACTGCGACGTGACGGTAGAGTACACGCCGCTGTGGCTCTAAGGAAGGAGGCGGGCGGCTTTGCTGCTGGAACTGTACGACAGAAACCACAAAAAGCTGGCGAACATAACGGGGATAAAATCGCCGCACATCCAGCGCACACTGGAGTACGGCGACGAAACCCTGGATTTTTCCTACCCAACCAACGGCCCCTGGCTGGCACAGCTCATGGCGGAGTGCTACATCCGCACGGATCGCCAGGAGTACGTCGTCAAGGCCGTGGAAAAAAGCAGCGCCAGCGCCTGGCGCAAGGTGTTCTGCGTTCTCAACATCGAGGAGCTGGAGGGCTGCCCCTATGAAGCATTTGAGAGCATAGAACAAACGGCGCAGGCTGTTGCGGACTACGCACTGGAGGGGACCGGATGGGCGGCTGACGCGCAAGAGATCACGAAAAAGCGCACGATCCGTATCGAGGACGACACCACGGCCTGGGAGGTTGTGAAGCAGATTGTAACCACCTATCGCCTGGAGCTGGAGATCGATACTGTAAACAAGCGGCTAAAATTCCACACCCGGCGGGGCCGAGATCGCGGCGCATATTTTATCGAGAGGCTGAACCTCCGCAGCCTGGGCGTCAAAACGTCCAGCTATGGATTTTATACCCGCCTTATACCAATAGGGAAAGACGGGCTGCACATCTGGCAAGAAGACCAGAACTACATCGAGAACCACCAGTACAGTGACAAGGTTATAACGTCGATATGGCGCGACGAGAGATACACGGTAACGGCTGCGTTGCTGGAGGACGCCCAGGCCAGGCTGGACGAGGCCAGCACCCCGGCCCGCGCTTATACCGCGGAACTGGTAGACCTGGCCGCCCAGAGCGATAAATACAACGCCCTGGCCTATGACCTGGGCGACGCCGTTCTGCTGGTGTCAGAAAAGACCGACGAGCGCGAAAAGCAGCGCATAGTCAAGTTGGACGAATACCCGGACGACCCGCTGGCAAACAAGGCGGAGCTGTCGAACGTCAAGCAGACATTCGCACAGCTGCAAAAAACGGAGGACGAACTGGCGACACGGGAAGCCGTCAACATATCCTCCACAAGGATGAAGAAAGTCCTGCAAGACAACTACATGACGTCGGAAGAGACGCGGGTAGCGATCAGCGCGCTGGAGGAATCCATCCTGCTGGAAGTGTCAAAAACCTATGTGACACAGACAACCGTGGATGAATCGGTGAAGCCGATCCACGAGGCCGCCGCACAAGCTGCCGCCCAGGCAGAGCAGGCCGCCCAGGAGGCCGCAGCCGCACCTGTCTCTTATACACATCTCCGAGCCCACGAGACGTAGAGGA
>CALZZE010000011.1 GCA_945830575.1 uncultured Subdoligranulum sp.
CGCAGCGCCGAGCACTTTATTTTTATGGAGTACCACGCCATCGAGGATTCCACCGCCTGGCGGGGGCTGGAGGAGATTCTGGCCGCCAAGGCTGCGGCGGGCGTGGATGTGCGGGTGTTCTACGATGACATGGGCAGCATCGGCTTTTTGAGCAAGCCCTTTGCCAGGCGCCTGCAAAGCGAGGGCATCCAGTGCCGGGTGTTCAACCCGCTGCTGCCGGTGCTCAACGTGTTCATGAACAACCGGGATCACCGCAAGATCACCGTGGTGGACGGGCAGGTGGGCTTTACCGGTGGGTACAATCTGGCGGACGAGTATTTCAACCTCACCCACCCCTACGGCCAGTGGAAGGACACCGGCCTGCGGCTGGAGGGCGGCGCGGTGCGCAGCCTGACGGCGATTTTTCTGGAAATGTGGAACGCCACCCAGAACACCCCGGACGACCCGGCGGCGTTTCTGGTCCCGGCGGCGGTGCCGGCGGACGCGGCGGGCTTCGTCATTCCCTACGCCGACAGCCCGCTGGACGGCCAGCCCACCGGCGAGGATGTGTATCTGAACATTCTCAAAAACGCCAAACGGTACGTGTACATCACCACGCCGTATCTCATCATCAACGACGAGATGCAGCGGGAACTGACGCTGGCGGCCCAGCGGGGCGTGGATGTGCGCATCGTCACGCCGGGCATCCCGGACAAAAAGGTGGTTTACCGGGTCACCCGCAGCTACTACGGCGATCTGGCCACGGCGGGGGTGCGCATCTTCGAGTACACGCCGGGCTTTGTCCACGCCAAGCAGTTTGTGGCGGATGACGAGGTGGCCGCCTGCGGCACCATCAACATGGATTACCGCAGCCTGTACCTGCATTTCGAGAACGGCTGTTGGTTCTGCGGCTGTGACGCGGTGGCGGACATGCGCCGGGATTTTGAGGAACTGTTCGCCGTCAGCACCGAGGTGACGGAGCAGTACGCCGGCAAGCGGGAACGGTGCGTGCGGGGCATCAACGGCATTTTGCGGCTGTTCGGCCCGCTCATGTAAAAAAGACAGGCTCCATCCGGGGCCTGTCTCTGTTATTGTCCGCCCGGCGTAAAGCAGCAGCCGAAGGGCGTTTCGTGGGCCGTCACGCCGAACACCCGGTCCAGTGTGCCGCTGCGCAGCACCGCCTGCGGCGCGTCAAAGGCCGCCAGACGGCCCTGCTCCAGCACCGCCAGCCGGTCGCAGTAGCGCAGTGCCAGCGCCAGGTCGTGCAGCACCAGTAAAACGGTTTTGCCGGTCAGACTGCGCACCAGCTCCAGCAGCTCAAACTGGCGGCCAAGGTCCAGATAGGTGGTCGGCTCGTCCAGCAATATCACCGGGGTGTCCTGCGCCAGCGCCATGGCAATGTATACCCGCTGCCGCTCCCCGCCGGACAGCGTGCGCAGATCCCGCCCCGCCCAGCGGTCCACCCCGGTCAGCGCCATGGCCCGGGCCACCGCCTGCCGGTCCTCGGGGCGCATCCGGCGGGACAGCCCCAGATAGGGGAACCGCCCGTGCCCCACCAGCGTTTCCACCGTGATGGCGGGCACGCTGCGGGTCTGGGGCAGGTAGGCCGCCACCCGGGCAAAGGCGCGGCGGTTTTCGGCGGCGGTGCGCCCGTTCACCGAAATGCTGCCCCCCGTCAGCGGCAGCTGCCCCGCAATGGCGCGCAGCAGCGTGGTTTTCCCGCTGCCGTTGGGGCCGACCAGCGCCGTCACCTGCCCGTCGGGGGCGGTCAGGCTCACCTCATGCAGGACGGCGCGTCCGCCGTACCCGGCGCAGACCTTTTGCAGCTCAATCATACAGACGGCTCCTTTTGCGGCGCAGCAGCAGAAACAGAAAAAACGGCCCGCCCACCAGCGAGAGCAGCACCCCCACCGGCAGCTCAAAGGGCGCAAACAGCACCCGCGCCGCCACATCGCACAGCAGCATCAAGTCGGCGCTGGCAAGGGCGGTCACCGGCAGCAGGCGGCGGTTGTCCCCGCCCACCAGACGCCGGGCAATGTGCGGGGCCAGCAGCCCCACAAAGCCCAAAAGCCCCGCAAAGCTCACCGCCGCGCCCGCCAGCAGCGCCGCCGTCAGCAGCGCCGCAAACCGCACCCGCGCCACCGGCAGACCCAGCCCGGCGGCCATGTCCTCGCCCAGCTGCAAGACGTTCAGGTCCGCCGCCAGCAGCGCCGCCAGCACAAACCCCGCCGCCAGCCAGGGCAGCGCCCGCTGCACCTGTGCGGTGGTCACGCCGGACAGCGTGCCCAGCAGAAACGCCATGCTGCCCACCGCCACGTCGGGAAACAGCAGCTTCAGCGTGTTCATGCAGGCGGTCAGGATACTGCTGACCGTCACGCCGGCCAGAATCAGCGTGGTGCGGGACAGCCCCGCCACCGCCGCCAGCATCCAGATGAACAGCGCCGCCGCCAGCGCCCCCGCAAAGGCGGCCCCCGGCAGCAGCGCCGCCGCGCCGGGAACAAGGGACGCCGCCAGCAGCGCGCCCAGCCCCGCCCCGGCGTTCACGCCGATGACGTTGGGGCTGGCCATGGCGTTGTTCAGCACCGACTGAATGAGCGCCCCGGCCACCCCCAGCGCCGCGCCCGCCAGCACCGCCGCTGCGGTGCGGGGCAGCCGCACAAAGCATAAAATGCGCCACACCGGGTCGGCGGCATCGGCGGCGCACAGCGCCTGCCACAGCCGGGCGGGGGTGTACCACTGGCTGCCGCAGCCCACGCTCAGCAGCAGCGCCGCCGCCAGCAGCGCGCCCAGCGCCGCCGCACTGCGTTTGGTGCCCATGGACCCTCGCCTCCTTTTTATAGCATTATACCCGCAAAACCGGCGGTTGACAAGCCTGCCGCCCGCTGATTATACTTGGTAGGAAGGGAGAGAACGACATGAGCGATTGGAAACGGTTACTCTGCGGGCTGCTGGCGGCGCTGCTGCTGGCCGCCTGCGCCGCGCCCGCCCCAAGTGCGGCGGCACAGGACAGCGCGGTGGAATTTGTGGACGCACAGGGCGCACAGGTGGCCCTGCAAAGCTGGGACCGGGTGGTATCGCTGTACGGCTCCTTTGCGGAGCTGTGGCTGCTGGCGGGCGGCACGCTGGTGGGGGCCACCACCGACGCGGTGGAGGAGCGTGGCCTTGTCCTTGGCGAGGATGTGGCGCTGGTGGGCAATGTGAAAACCCCCAGCCTGGAGGAGGTGCTGGCGCTGGAGCCGGACTTCGTCATTCTGTCCGCCGACATTGAGGGACATGTGGCGCTGGACGAATCGCTCACCGACGTCGGGGTGCCCCACGCCTATTTCCGGGTGGACAATTTCGAGGATTATTGCACGGTGCTGCGTCAGTTCTGCCGGATGACCGGCCGGGACGACCTGTTTGAGGAGTACGGCGCCGCCCAGCAGCAGCGGGTGGAGCGCATCAAAGCCGCAGCGGCGCAGATGCAGGACGCCGCGCCCACCGTGCTGCTCATCCGGGCCTACTCCACGGGGGCGAAGGCCAAGGGCACCGACATTTTTGCCGGGGCCATGCTGGCGGAACTGGGCGCCGACAACATCGTGACCCGCTACGACAGCCTGCTGGAGGACCTGAGCATGGAGACCATCATTGCCGCCGACCCGGACATGATCCTGATGGTGCCCATGGGCGCCAACGAGGACGCGGCGGCGGCCTATATGGCGGAGCATTTTGAGGCAAACCCGGCGTGGGCGGGGCTGACGGCGGTGCAGAATGGCTGCTATGCCATGTTGCCCAAGGAGCTGTTCCACTACAAGCCCAACGCCCGCTGGGCGGACAGCTACGCCTATCTGGCAAAAATCCTGTACCCACAGCTGACCGACGAACAGCTGGCATAAAAAACGTGCCGTGGTGAAAACCACGGCACACATTTTTTAACTGAACGTCACCACATCATCCACGGGGGCCTCAGCGGGGGCAACCTCCAGCGCGGTGAGCACCGGCCCGGCGGAATCCGGCATCTGGCCCTTGTAGATGGGATGGTATTTCACCCGCACCTTGGCGGTGAGGGTGATCCAGGAGCGCTGCTCCAGTGTTTTGTACGCGGGGTATTTGCAGGGGAAACCCACAAACTGGATGTCCTGCACGCAGCAGGTCATGGCGAACCGCCCGGGCACGAAGGCGTCCTTGCCGGCACGGGAGGTCTGGCAGACCTGCGCCAGAAATTTCACCGTCTTGCCGTCATATTTCTGCGGGTCATCCATGCAGTCCATATACCACACGCCGAAAAATTCGTCGGGAATCTCAATCACCGGCGCGTTCACGTCAAAGGGCAGCGGGTCGGGGATGTCGTCGTAGGCCACGCTGCCGTCCGCGAATTCGTAGGCAATGTCGCACCGGCGGCTGGCCTGACGCACCAGCTTGTGGATGAGCTGGCGGCTCTCGTCATCGTTGACCTTTTCCGCCCGGTTCACCACCAGCAGCTCGCTGATGCGCAGCTTGTCCAGCAGCAGGGCGCGCATGGCGTTGTCCCCGGCGTAGGTCTTGATGGTGGAGCCGTCCGCGGTGGCAAGGCACTGGTACACCACCCAGTTGTCCGGCATGGCGTCCATCAGGTCCTGATACAGCCACATGCCGTTGTACTCGATGATGACCCGCCCGCAGCCGGACTTTTCCTCCAGCATCTCGAGATTTTCCCGGGTCAGCTCGGATTTGTCCTCGATCTGCGCCACATGCACGCCGCCGAAGGCGAACCGCTCGGGGGCGTATTCCTCCTCGCCCTCCTCGCAGACCACCAGCAGCGTCTTGTCGCCGGAATCAAACTGCGGGTCCTCCATGGTTTCCTGAATGAAGGTGGTCTTGCCGCTTTCCAGCTGCCCCACAAACAGGTAAACGGGAATCTGTTGCTTCATACACGCCTCCGCTTACACGCCGAACAGCGCGGCCACCTTGGCCTCGTCCATCTGGCTGCCGATGACGCACAGCTTGCCGGTCACATCGGGAGTGCAGGGGCGCAGCTCCTGCTCGCCGGGGACCATGTCGAATTCGTACCAGCTGTCGCCGCCGTCCACGATGCCCTTGGCGCGCAGAATCTGGCCGTACTCGCCGCTGTCCAGCGCGGTGAGCGCCTGTGCCAGCTGCTCTTTGGAGAACTTCTTGGCGGTCTCGCGGCCCCAGCTGGTGAAAATTTCGTCTGCGTCATGGTCGTGGTGATGGTGCCCGCAGCTGCACACGCCGTGCTCATCGTAGTGATGCTCATGGTGGTGCTCGTGGTCGTGGTGGCAGCACTCGTCCTCATGGTCGTGATGGTGGTGCTCATGCTCCTCATGGTCGTGATGGTGGTGCTCGTGCTCCTCATGGTCGTGGTGATGATGGTGGTGATGCTCCTCCTCATCGCCATGCTCGGCGTTGGCTTTGCTGGCCTCGGCCAGCAGCTCCGCCACCAGATCCCGCTTGCCGTCCATCACCGACACGATCTGTGCGCCGGTCAGGGCGGTCCAGTCGGTGGTGACGATGGTGGCGGTGGGGTTCTTTTCGCTGAGCAGCGCCACGGCCTTGGCGATTTTCTCCTCGCTGGCGGAGCCGGTGCGGCTGAGAATGATGCAGGAGGCATGGCTCACCTGATCGTCATAGAACTCCCCGAAGTTCTTCATATACAGCTTGACCTTGTTCACATCGGCCACCGTCACAAAGCTGTTCAGCTCCACGGGCAGCGTCTCGGCCACGCCCTCCACGGCGCGGGTCACATCGCTGAGCTTGCCCACGCCGGACGGCTCGATGAGGATGCGGTCGGGGTGGTAGGTGTCCACCACCTGCTTGAGCGCCTCCCGGAAATCTCCCACCAGAGAGCAGCAGATGCAGCCGGAGTTCAGCTCGTTCACCTGCACGCCGGCCTCGCGCATAAAGCCGCCGTCAATGCCGATCTCACCGAATTCGTTCTCGATGAGCACCAGCTTTTCACCGGCGAAGGCCTCCTGGATCAGCTTTTTGATGAGCGTGGTCTTGCCGGCGCCCAGAAATCCGGAAAAAATATCGATTTTGGTCTTATTCATAGTTTGAACCTCCCTTGTTTCACAAACCTATTATAGCACCCTCGTCAAGAGTTTTTTCCCTGTAAATGTTATTTTTTTCTAAATTTATAAAGATACAGCGGCACTTCAAAGGCCAGCATGGCGCTCCAGCCCGCCGCGCAGGCGAAGGCGATGCCCGGCAGACCCAGACGCGGCGCCAGCAGCGCCGTGCCGATGACCCGCAGGCAGGTCTGCACAAAGGTGCCCAGCAGCGTGATGCGCAGCCGACCCATGCCCCGGTAAAAGCCCTGGAACCCGTTGGTCATGGCGGGCAGCAGATAAAACGCCGCCATCAGGCCCAGATACCCGCTGCCAAGGGCCACCACCTGCGCCGCGCCCTCGCCGGTGACGAACAGCGACAGCAGCCCCCGGCGGGTCAGCAGCACCGCGCTGCCCAGCACCAGCCAGTACCCGGCCTCCAGCCGCAGCCCGGCGGCAAAGCCCTGCCGGATGCGCTCCGGCCTGCCCGCGCCCCGGTTCTGCGCCACATAGGTGGTGATGCCCTGCGCGATGCTCTGCTCGGGGGTGAAGGCGAAATCGTCCACCCGGGTCACCGCGTTGAACGCCGCAATGGAGGACACCCCGAGCGCGTTCACCTGCCCCTGAATCAGCACCTTGCCGATGGGCTGGATGGCCTGCTGCAAGGCGGTGACACTGCCGTAGCGCAGAATGTCCCCCAGCAGCGCCCGGTCGATGCGCCAGCGGTCGGGGCAAAGGGGCTTGACCCGCGCTGTCAGATACCACCAGGCCAGCGCGGCGCTGGCCCCCTCCGCCGCCACGGTGGTGAGGGCGGAGCAGACGATGCCGAAGCCCAGCCCGCCGATGAACACAAGGTCAAGCCCGGCGTTGAGCAGCGCCGAGAAGGCGAGGAATTTCAGCGGCGTTTTGGCGTCCCCCACCGCCTTGAACCCGGCGGCGAGAGCATTGTAGAAAAAGGTGAAGGGCGCGCCCAGAAAGGTGATGCGCAGATACACCGTGGTGATGCCGAAAATGTCGGCGGGCACCGCCAGCGCCCGCAGCAGCAGCGGCGCGGCCAGCACGCCCAGCGCCGCCACGGCGCAGCAAAGCCCCGCGCCGAACAGCAGCGTGGTGGCCAGCACCGACCGCAGCCGGGGCTGGTCTTTGGCGCCGAAGGACTCGCTCATCAGCACCCCCGCGCCGATGCACAGCCCGGAAATGGCGAGGATCACCAGATTCATCACCGGCCCGGCGATGCCCTCGGCGGCCAGCGCCTCCTGCCCGATGAACCGCCCCGCAATGATGGAATCCACCGCGTTGTAGGCCAGCTGCAGCCAGTTGCCCAGCATCAGCGGCAGGGCATAACGCCACAGCAGCGGCCCGGGACGGCCGGTGGTCATGTCAGTCACGGAAAAGCCCCCTTACCATTGCACCACAAGACAGTTTTCCAGCGCCGTCACGGTGCCGGGGGCAAGCTCTGCCGCGTCGGCGGCGGCCTGCTGCTCCGGCGTGCAGCGCACGCAGGGGCGGCCGATGTAGTCCATTAACAGGTACATCTGCTCATGCCCGCCGAAAGCGCTCTGCGCCCACTCAATGACCGAGTGGGTCACCTCCTCGTAAGGGTACAGATCGCCCATGGGCATGCCCAGCGTTACCGAAAGCACCCACTCCGCCTTGTAGGCGGGGTGGCCCTCCGGCAGGCGGCAGGTCACTTCATAGGGCAGTTCCGGCACGCCCGCAAAGGCCACCGGCAGGGTGCGGTCCGGGTTCAGCGCGTCCAGCTGTGCGGCGGTGGTGCGCAGCAGCGTTTCCTCATACTGCCACCGCACCCGGTCGGCGCGGAAGGCGGCGTTCAGCGCAAGGCACTCCACCGCCAGCAGCGCCGCGGCCAGTGCGGCGGCGGGCAGCCGGGGACGGTTTTGCACCGCCAGCCAGCACACAAAGGGCACAAACACCGCAAAGCTCTGGCTGGCGCGGGCCATCTGGCTGCCGGTGCCCTGCAAAATGCCCATGGCGAACACCGTCAGCAGCAGTCCTGCCGCCAGCACGCCGCAGCCGTTGCCCCGGCGGCGGACAGCCGTCCACACCACCAGCCCCAGACAGGCCAGCAGCACAAGCGCCAGCGCCGGCACCGCCAGCGCCCGCGCCCCGTAATAGCACAGAAATTCCCGCAGAAAGATGCGCAGCGCCTCGGCCGCACTGCCCCGGCGGGTCCAGTAAATGGTCTTGGCGGCGGCGCCGTCGCTGCCGGTGACGCCCAGTGCAAGGCACAGCGCTTTGGACAGCCCCGCCCGCAGCACAAGCCCCGCGGCCAGCGGCCACAGCCCCCGCACCAGCGGCAGCGCCCACCAGTGCCAGCGGCGGCTGGCCTTGGGGGCAAAGGCGGCATCGGTGAACAGCAGCACTGCCACAAGGGTCAGCCATGCCTGCGCCATGGATTCGTAGCAGCCCAGCGAGAACGCCAGACACACGCACCCCGCCAGCGCGGACGGCATGCCGCCGCCCTGCAAAATATGCCGCATACACAGCGCAAGGGCTGCCGCGGCCAGCAGCAGCCCGAAGGCGGTGGCGATCTGATTGGAATAGGCGAAGGTCTCCCCATGGAAGGGAAACAGCAGCAGCCCGCCCGCCAGCAGCAGCGCCCCGCCGGTGGAGGGGGCGCGGTGCGCGGCGGCGTACACCGCCGCGGCCAGCACCATCCCCGCCAGCGCAAGGCAGACGGCGGCGAACAGCTCCGGCCAGAGGGGCTGGCAGTTCAGAATACCGGTCAGGCCCAGCAGGTACTGGGTCACCCGGTTTTGCAACAGAAAGACCCCGCCCATGTAGGTGTCGATGGCGAGGTCGTCAATGCCCACCGCGCAGCGGGACATGGCATACCCGTACCCGCATGCCGCCAATGCAGCAAGCCCCGCCCACAGGGCGGGGCGCTTTGCCAGCGTGCGCAGCTCGTCAGCGGGCATGGGGGCGGTCCTCCTCGGTCTCGGCCACAATGTAGATGGGGCGGTGCTTGACCTCCAGATAGGTTTTGGCCAGATACTCGCCCACGATGCCGGTGCAGAACAGCTGTACGCCGCTGCACAGCAGAATGATGCACACAAGGCTGGGCCAGCCGGAGGTGGGGTCACCGAACACCAGCGCCCGCACCACCACGAACAGGATGCCGATGAAGGCGGCAATGCAGAACAGCACGCCCGCGCCCGCCGCCACCAGCAGCGGCGTGGTGGAAAAGCCCACGATGCCCTCGATGGAATACTTGAACAGGCTCCAGAAATTCCATTTGGTGGCGCCGGCCACCCGTTCCACGTTCTCGTACTCAAACCATTTGGTCTCAAAGCCCACCCAGCTGAAAATGCCCTTGCTGAACCGGTTGTACTCCGCCATGGACAGCACCGCGTCCACCATTTTGCGGCTCATCAGCCGGAAATCCCGGGCGCCGTCCACGATCTCGGTGTCGGACATCTTGTTGATGATTTTATAAAACATCCGGGCAAACCAGCTGCGGATGGGCGGCTCGCCCTTGCGGGTGGTGCGGCGGGTGGCGGCGCAGTCGTAGTCCCCGGTGAGCAGCGTGTCCAGCATGGAGGGCAGCAGGGCGGGCGGGTCCTGCAAATCGGCGTCCAGGGTGGCAACGTAGTCGCCTTTGGCGGCCTGCAGGCCCGCGTAGATGCCCGCCTCCTTGCCGAAGTTGCGGCTGAAGGAGACATACCGCACCCGGCTGTCCTGCTCATGCAGTGCCCGCGCCGTGCGCAGCGTGCCGTCTTTGGAACCGTCGTTCACAAAGATGAACTCAAAGTCCGCGCCGTGGCTTTGTTTCATTTCCTCCGCCACCCGGTTGGCCTCCTGATAGAACAGCGGCATGGCCTCCTCTTCGTTATAGCAGGGTACAACAAGGCTGATGAGCATGGAAAATTCCTCTTTTCGTTGGTATCTTACTATATTACCATAAATTGCGGCAATGCGCAACGGCTCCCCGCTATTTCACCTGCTGCAAAATGCGGCGCATCAGCGCCACACGGCGGAAGGGGGTCATCAGGTAAAGACCGTCGGTGTACGGTTCAATTTCCCGGGCAATGCGCACCGAGATGCGCACCGCCAGCTCCTCGGCGGCCGCCCGGTCAAGGTCTTTGTACAGGTCACAGATTTCTTGGCACACGTCCATGCCGCTCACCTCGTTGTTGAGGAAGCAGGCGTTTTTGTAGCTCACCACCGGGAAAATGCCGCCCAGAATCCTGCCGTGCAGTTCCCGGCGGGCGGTTTTCAGGTTTTCCAGTGCCCGGGCGGACAGCACCGGCTGGGTCAGAAACCCGCACACGCCGTTCTGCTCCTTCTCCTTGGCAAGGCGCAGCTGCACCTCAAAATTGCGGGCGTTCAGATTCAGCGCCCCGAAGATGTGAAACGGGGTGGTCAGGGTGGTTTCGTTCAGACCGGAGATGTACCGCGCCAGCTTGCGGGAGTTAAAGTTGAAGACCCCCTTCACCTCGTCCCGGGCCTCGGTGGGGATGGGGTCGCCGGTGATGACCAGCACATTGTGTACGTCCTGCATGGACAGGCCCAGCAGCAGCGCCTTGGTGGCGTTCAGGTTGCGGTCCCGGCAGGTCATGTGGGGCAGCGGCTCGATGCCCAGCTCGGTTTTCAGCTTGCAGGCCAGCAGGCTGCTGTCCGCCCGGGGACGGCCGATGGGGCAGTCCGCAATGGTGATGGCGTCCGCGCCTGCGGCGTGCAGCGCCTGCACGCCCTCCACAAAGGGGGCTAAATTGTCGTCCCCCGGCGGGTCCAGCTCCACGGCCACCACGCGGCGGCCGCTTTCCAGCGCCTCCCACAGAGGGTTGGGCCGGGGCGCGGGTCTGGACACGGCAGGCGGCTGGGGTGCGGCCTGCTCGGGCAGAAATTCCGGCAGCAGAGCGGCGGCCGCCGCCAGATGCGCCGGGGTGGTGCCGCAGCAGCCGCCCACCATGGCGGCCCCCGCCTGCACCAGCTGGGCCAGCTTTTGGGCAAAGTATTCCGGCTTGCCCTGATACACGGTGCGCCGTCCCAGTACCGCCGGATACCCCGCGTTGGGCATCACCGACAGCGGCTTGTCCAGCGGCGGCAGGCTTTGGGTCAGTGCCAGCAGCGCCCCGGGGCCGGACATGCAGTTGAAGCCCACCGCGTCCACCGCGTCCAGCGCGGCGGTGCGCAGCAGCAGGTCTTTGCCGTTCTGTCCCAGCCGGGTGGAGCCGGAGGCGTCCACCGCAAAGCTCACCAGCAGAAACGCGTCGGGGCAGCGCTGCTTCAGCCACGCTGCCGCCTCGGCCACGCCGTCCTCGCCGGGCAGCGTTTCCAGCAGGAAATTCGTCACCCCCTGCTGCAAAAACAGCTCCATCTGCACCTGCCACGTTTCCGCGGGGGTGCGCCGGGTCTGCAGCGGCGCGGGGCCAAGGTCGGCAAACACCGCCGCGTCAAAGGGGGCGGCCTCCGCCAGCGCAAGGCGGCAGGCGGCCTCAATGTACGCGGCGGCTCTGGCGGTGTCGCCAAAGGCGGCGTCCACCCCCGCCGAAAAGGTGTTGGTCTTGATGGCCCGGCAGCCCGCCTGCAAATACGCCCGGTGGATGGCCGCAATGGCCTCCGGGTGGTCGATGCCGGCCTGCTCCACCCGCTGGTCGGGATGGCCGTAATAGGTGCCCATGGCGCCGTCAAACAGCAGCGGACGGCGACGGGCCAGATGTTCCCGAATGTTCATATTCCTTCCTCTTCCTTCACAGGGTTCGTGACTTTATCATACACGTTTTTTCTGCAAAAGTACAGCGTTTTCCCTTGCAGGTACTGCAAAAATGCGCTATACTGAAGGAAAAGAAAACCACGGGAGGAACCCCCTATGCGGTATACCATTGAAAACGAATCCATCCGCCTGACGGTGGACAGCCACGGCGCCGAGGCGGTGAGCGTCATCAACGTACACAACGGCGCGGAGATGCTGTGGCGGGGCGACGCGGCGGTGTGGGGCCGTCATGCGCCCATCCTGTTTCCCTACTGCGGCAAGCTGACCGAAGGCAAAATGATCGCCAAGGGCGTGGAGTACGCGGGCGGCCAGCACGGCTTTGCCCGGGACGTGGAGCACACCATGGTGCGCCAGACGGCGGATTCGCTGGTGTTTGAGCTGCACGCCAACGCCGAGACGCTGCAAAAATGGCCCTACGCCTTTGTACTGCGCTCCACCTTCACCATCGAAGGCCCCACGGTCCACCACACGCTGACGGTGGAAAACCCCTGCGAGGAGCAGCTGCGGTTCGGCATCGGCTATCACCCGGCCTTCGCCATTCCCTTTGACGACAGGCACGACACCGAGGATTATGAGTTCCGGTTCGAGGAGCTGGAGTCCCCCCTGTGCGTCAGCGCGCTGCCCCATGGCCTGCTCAGCGGGCAGAGCTACTATCTGGCCCGCAACACCCGGCGCATCCCGCTCACCGACGACCTGTTCCAGAACGACAGCTTCTGCATGGTGAACCTGAAAAGCCAGTCGCTGGCCATCGTGGAGAAGGACACCGGCCGCCGCATCAGCTGCGACATTCAGGGCTTCCCCTACACGCTGATCTGGTCGGCCAAGGCCAAGCCGGTGCAGTTTGTCTGTATCGAGCCGTGGCACAGCCTGCCCAGCGAGGAAAACGGCCCGCTGGAGTGGGACAAAAAGCCCTGCGCCGCCAGCCTGCGGCAGGGCGAGAGCTGGTCCTGCACGCTGTCCACTACATTTGACCGATAACTGCAACAAGGGCCTTCCCGGATGGGAAGGCCCTCCAGTTTGTCGAAAAAACTATATTTTCACTTGTAGGGGGCGGCGTCCTCGACGCCCCGTGGTACGCTGTTAAACAAGAAACCTCGTTGTAAGGCCACCTTTTGCGGGCGGGACATGTCCCGCCCCTACGGATGATGGTAAGGTTTCTCGTGATGATTGACCTTTTTGACAGTCTGAAGGGCCTTCCCGGATGGGAAGGCCCTCAATTTTTACAAATTTTACAAAACCTTGCTCAGGAAATCGATGGTGCGGGGCTGCTTGGGGTGGTTGATGACCTCGTCGGGGGTGCCCTCCTCCACGATGTAGCCGCCCTCCATGAAGATGACCCGCGTGGCCACCTCCCGGGCAAAGCCGATCTCGTGGGTGACCACCACCATGGTCATGCCCTCGGCGGCCAGCTGCTTCATGACCTGCAAAACCTCGCCCACCATCTCGGGGTCAAGGGCGGAGGTAGGCTCGTCAAACAGCATGATGTCGGGGTCCATGGCCAGTGCGCGGGCGATGGCCACGCGCTGCTTCTGGCCGCCGGACAGCTGCGCGGGGAAGGCCTCCGCCTTGTCCAGCAGACCCACCCGGTCCAGCAGGCGCATGGCCTTTTCCCGGGCCTCGGGCTTGGTGGCCTTTTTCAGCTCGGTGGGGGCCAGCGTCATGTTGCCCATCACGTTCAGATTGTTGAACAGGTTAAAGTGCTGGAACACCATGCCCACATTCTCCCGCACCTTGTTCAGGTCGGTGCGCTTGTCGGTCAGGTCGTGACCGTCCACGATGACCTCGCCCGCGGTGATGTCCTCCAGCCGGTTCAGGCACCGCAGAAAGGTGGATTTGCCGCTGCCGGAGGGGCCGAGCACCACCACCACTTCGCCCTCGTAAATATCGGTGGTCACGTCCTTGAGGACTTCCAGCCTGCCGAAATTTTTCTTGAGGTGCGACACATGGATCTTCACATTGTCCTTATTCACGCCCACGGTTCAGTCTCCTTTCCAGCTGCTTGGCCAGACGGGACAGCAGCGTGATGACGATGAGATACATAACGCCCACGATGGCCCACACCTGAAAGGAGCTCATCGTGTTGGCGACCACGTTCTTGGCGGTGTTGACCAGCTCGGGGAAGCCGATGACCGACAGGATGGAGGTATCCTTCAGCGTGATGATGAACTGGTTGATGATGCTGGGGATCATGGTGCGGATGGCCTGCGGCAGCACCACCCGGGCCATGGCCCGCCAGTAGGGCAGGCCAAGACTGCGGGCGGCCTCCATCTGGCCGGGGTCCACGCTCTGGATGCCTGCCCGGATGATCTCCGCCATGTATGCGCCGCAGTTCAGCGCCAGCGCGATGGTGCCGGCCTGCAGGGCGGTGAGGGTGAACTTGGTGCCCGCGGGCATGAACCCGTTGACGAACTGGGGAATGCCGAAATAGATCATATAAGCCAGAACGATCATGGGCACGCCGCGGATGACATCCACGAAGATGGTGGAAATGATGTTGCAGACGCGGTTTTTCAGCACGCTGAGCAAACCGAAAATGAGGCCCAGAATACAGGCGAAAAACAGGCCGCAGAGCGCCAGCAGCAGCGTCTGACCCATTGCGCGCAGCAGCAGGCCGCCGTAGACGGAGAGGATGCGAAACACGGGCAGGACTCCTTTCAAAAAGAGGGGACGCCCAAAGGCGTCCCCTTGGGACAGTGTAAATTAGCCCAGATAGGCGGCGAGGATCTCGTCATACTTGCCGTTGGCCTTGATGTTGGCCAGACCGGCGTTGAACATATCCAGCAGCTCCTGGTTGTCGGTGTTGAAGATGGCGAAGCCGTAGTCGCCGCCCTCGTTGGCGGTGTTCTCCAGCACCTTCAGGGCCAGACCGTTGTCCTTGATGGAGGCCTGCATGATGGGGGTATCCTCAAAGCAGGCAACGCACTGGCCGCCCAGAACGGCCTGGTACATGGTGGGGGAATCCTCGAAGGAAACGATGTTGAAGCCGTACTCGTCCTTCAGGCTCTCGGCGTAAGCGGCGCCCTGGGTGCCGATCTTGACGGCGACGTCCTTGCCGGACAGGTCCTCAAAGCCGGCAATGTCGGAATCCTCGGCCACGGTCATGCTCTGGGTGGCGGTGTAGTAGCCGTCAGAGAAGGTCCAGCCGGCAGCCTTGCGCTCCTCAGTGATGGACGCGCCGGCGATCATGCCGTCGGCCTGACCGGCCTGGCAGGCGGCGATGGCGGCATCCCAGCCCAGGCTGTTCAGCTCGTACGCAAAGCCCTGATCCTCGGCGATGGCGGCGAGGATGTCCACGTCGATGCCGACGAAGTTGCCGGAGGCGTCGGTGTACTCGAAGGGCTTGAAGACGGTGTCGGTGGCGATGACCCAGGTCTTGCCGGTGGTCTCGGCAGCGGCGGCCTCAGAAGAAGCGGCCTCGGAGGAGGCAGCCGCGCTGGAGGCAGCGGTGGAGGAGGCAGCGCCGCCGCAGGCGGCGAGGGACAGGGCCATCATGGCGGCCATGCCCAGTGCAACATACTTTTTCATGGTGAATTGTCCTTTCCTCTATGTGCAGAATGGCTTCCCGCCGCCGCGCGGCGGGGAATGAACGGGAAAAAGGCGACAGCCAGCAATGAGATCGCCGCTATCGCCTTTGATACCGTACATCCTGATGAATATTTTAACACTTCACCGCGCAAAAGTCAATACAATGCGGGGCTGCCGGGGCGGAATTAAGAAAATTGTAAATTTTATCAGACTGTCAAAAAAGGTCAATCATTACGAGAAACCTTGCCATCATTCGTAGGGGCCGGATATATCCGGCCCGAGGTACATTACGTCATTACGATGTTTTTTGTTTAGCAACGTACCACGGGGCGTCGAGGACGCCGCCCCCTACAAGTACATATGCAGGTTTTTCGAGAAGCTGAATAATTGTAAATTTTATACCTCATAATTCCTCGGCGGCGGCCTTCAGCAGGGCATACGCCTTCTCGATGCCAAGGGTGCTGGTGCACAGCGTCAGGTCAAAATTGCGGCTGTCGCCGTAGGTGCGCCCCGTCATCTTCTCGCAATAGGTGCGGCGGGCGCGGTCGGCGGTGTCCATGTCGCTCTCCAGCTGGTCAAAGGGGGTATCCGGCATTAAGTCCCGCATGCGCAGAAGCCGCCAGCTGCGGTCGGCATGGATGAACACCCGCAGGCAGTGGTCGAACTCCCGCAGGATGTAGTCCGCGTTGCGTCCCACAATGACGCAGCTCTCCTTGTCGGCAATGTCCCGGATGGCGCGCATCTGGGCGTCCCACAGCTCCTCGCTCAGGGGGCGGCTGTAAAAGTTGAACAGGCTTTGGGTAAAGCCGAATTCATGGGGCACCCGCTCGTCCCAGCGGCGCACCTGCTCGGGGCTTAAATGGGCGCTGGCTTTGGCGGTGCGCAGGATGATGTCACGGTCATAGTAGGCGATGCCCAGGTCCCGGGCCAGACGCCGCCCCAGTTCGCCGCCGCCCGCGCCGAACTCCCGGCCGATGGTGATGATGCGCTTCATAAAGGAAACACCTCCTGTTGGTTCTTGTCTTTATTGTATCAGATTCCGGCGCAAATGCAAGCCCTGCCGGTTTACAAAAACTGTTTCAGGTCGCTCTTGTTGGGGGAGCAGCGCAGAGCGGCCTCGGCGGTGATGCGGCCGGTCATCACCAGCCGGGACAGGTCGCCGTTGAGGGTGTGCATGCCCATGGCCGCGCCGGACTGCATGACGGTGCCCACCTGATAGCACTTGTCCTCCCGGATGAGGTTGGCCACCGCGTCGGTGCCCACCAGAATTTCGGTGGCGGCGCAGCGGCCCTGCCCGGCGGCCAGCGGCAGCAGCTGCTGGGTGATGACGCCCCGCAAAACACTGGCCAGCTGGCTGCGGATCTGGTTCTGCGCCCCGGCGGGGCAGACGTCAATGATGCGGTCGATGGTCTGCGCCGCGCCGATGGTGTGCAGCGTGCTCATGACAAGGTGCCCCGTCTCGGCGGCGGTGACGGCAGCGGAGATGGTCTCGTAGTCCCGCATCTCGCCCACCAGAATCACGTCCGGGTCCTCCCGCAGGGCGCTGCGCAGCGCGGCGGCAAAGCTGGGCACATCCCGGCCCACCTCCCGCTGGTGGATGATGGACTGTTTGCCGGTGTAGACATACTCGATGGGGTCCTCGATGGTGAGGATATGGTCGGGGCGGGTGGCGTTGATGTGGTCGATCATCGCCGCCAGCGTGGTGGATTTGCCGCTGCCGGTGGGGCCGGTGAGCAGGATCAGCCCGCGGGGCTCCTCCGCCAGCTTTTCCAGCACGGGGGGGGGCAGGCCCAGCTGTGCCAGCGTGGGGATGCTGTCATTCAGCAGCCGCAGCGTGGCCGCCGCCCTGCCCTGCTGGCAGAACACGTTGACCCGCTGGCGCAGTCCGTCCGGCGTGGCGAGGGCAAAATCCGAGTCGATGCCCTGCGCCAGCTTTTCCCGCCCGGCGTCATCCAGCATGCCCAGAATCAGGGCGCGGCTCTCGGCGGCGGAGGGCTGCACCGGGGCAGGCTCCAGCCGGCCATGGATGCGGAACGCCAGCGGCAGCCCCTCGGAAATATGGATGTCGCTGGCCTGCATCTGCCGTGCCAGCGCGGTCAGTTCAGCAATGTGCATACTCAATCCTCGTAATAGGTGATTTTCAGCAGCTCCTCCGGGGTGGTCACGCCGTCGCGCACCAGCTGGACGGCGCTCTGGCGCAGACTGCGCATGTTCTGGGTCTTGCGGGCGTAGGCGGTCATTTCCTCCTGTGTCGCGCCGGACACGATCATGCGGCGCATCTGCTTGTCGATGACCACCAGCTCATGGATGGCAATGCGTCCCCGGTAGCCGGTGCCGCTGCACTTGGGGCAGCCCGCGCCGCGGCGCACAAAGGGAACGTCCTCTCCCAGCAGGGTGCGCTCCGCGTCGGTGGCGGGCACCTGCCGGGCGCAGTGGGGGCAGACCTGCCGCATCAGGCGCTGGGCCACCAGACCCACCACCGAGTTGGCGATCATGTACGGCTCCACCCCCATGTCCTTGAGGCGCACGATGGAGGAAAGCGCGTCGTTGGTGTGCAGCGTGGAGAACACCATGTGTCCCGTGATGGCGGCGCGCACCGAGATGGACGCCGTCTCGGCGTCGCGGGTCTCGCCCACCATGATGATGTCGGGGTCCTGCCGAAGCAAAGCGCGCAGGCCGCTCTCAAAGGTCAGCCCGGCGATGGGGTTGACCTGCGTCTGGTTGATGTGCTGCAAATTCCGTTCCACCGGGTCCTCGACGGTGGAGATGTTCACCATCCGCTGGGACAGCGATTCCAGCACCATGTACAGCGTGGTGGTCTTGCCGCTGCCGGTGGGGCCGGTGAGGTAGATGATGCCGTTGGGCCGGTCCAGCAGCGGCAGAAAGCGGCGGAAGGTCTCGTCGTCCATGCCGAACTGCCCGGCGTGCTGGATGCGGGCGTTGCTGGCCAAAAGACGCAGCACCGCCTTTTCCCCGAACACGGTGGGCAGGATGGACACGCGCACGTTCACGTCCAGACCGTTGTCCAGCCGGGCGCGGAAATGCCCGTCCTGCGGGATGCGGTGCTCCGCGATGTCCAGATTGGACATGATTTTGATGCGGGCGATGAGGGGCTGATGCGCCGCGCGCTGCAAATCGGTGCATTTCACCATCACGCCGTCCACACGCATGCGCACCACGGTGCCCTGCTCAAACGGCTCGATGTGGATGTCCGACGCGCCGGTGGTGGAGGCCCGCTGCACCAGCGAGTTGAGCAGCCGGATGATGGGGGCATCGTCGTCCCCGGCCACCGTCATGTCGATGGCAAGCTCGTCCCCGGCGGCGGTGCCGGTAAAGGTGTCGTTGGCGGAGCGGGCGGCTCTGCGGGCGGAAATTTCCGCGTAGTAGTAGCTGATGGCCCGTTTCAGCGGCTCCTCCTCCGCCAGAACAATTTCCAGATCCCGCCCGGTCAGCTGGCGGATGTCCTCGATGCCGTAGTAGTTCAGCGGGTCATTCACCGCCAGCGTCAGCAGCGGGCCGTTCTCCCCGATGACCAGCATGGTGTATTTCACGGCCAGTTCCCGGGGCAGCTTTTCCACCGCCCGGTCGTCCACCGTCAGCGCGGCAAAATCCACCATCCGCAGGCCCAGACGCTTGGCCAGCGCCTCCAGCACCTGCTTTTCCGACACAAAGCCCAGCGCCTGCAGGGCCTGCCCGATGCGCAGCTCCCGGTGTTCCTTCTGGTAGGCCAGCGCCTTGTCCAGCTGGTCGGCGGTGATGTAGCCGTATTCGATCAAAATGTCACCGATGCGGACATTTTTCAATTCAGCTCACGCTCCTTGTCGCACAGATACACATTGACCACACAGTCAAAGGTGGAGGTGGCGGCGGTCTCTCCGTCCTGATTCATGGTGGTGGAATCCGAGATGGCGAACCGCCGCAGCTCGATGGCCGGGTAGTTGGCGGCCAGATCGTCCAGAAGGGCGGCAAAGTCGGCGCGGCTGCCCTGCGCCCGGAAGCTTACCGCCGCGCTGCACAGGTACTCCGCGTCGGCGGCGCTGTCCCACACAGGGGGCTGCATGGGCGCCAGAATGTCGTTCCAGTGGAAGGCGTCCGCGCCACCGCCGCCGCCCGACACCGGCACCGGCGCGCTGATGGTGAGGGAGAGCGGCGTCAGATGATGGTTCAGCTCGATGCCGGTGATGAGCGCGTCCAGCGCATCGCTTTTCAGCGCGGGGTAAAAGGCGGCAGCGGCGCTGCGCAGCGCCTCTTCGCTCTGCTGCACCTGCAGCGCGGCGGCGGGGGACTGCACGATGGTCAGCTCCATCTCGCTGCGGGCCTCCTCGGCGGTCTGCAGGGATTCCTCCGCCCGCTGCATCGAGTCGAGGGCGGGCAGGAACAGAAAGCGGATAAAAAAGAATAAAAATACCGCGATGCCGCAGAAATACAGCAGTTTTTTGTCCCGCTCGGTGATGGTGGTGGTCATTGGACGGCCTCCTTTTCCGCGGGCAGCGCCACGATGCAGCTCAGATGGATGGTATACAGATCGTTCTGGGCGCTGTAGCCAGTGTAGGTCACCTGACTGAACACGCCGCAGCCCTCCAGCGCCCGGATGTAGGCGGGAATGTCGATGACCTGCGAGGAGCGGGCGTCAAACACCAGCTGCCGGTTGTCGGCGTCGTAGCTTTTGAACACCACCGTGATGCTGGCGCTGGAGGCGGCCCGCACCCGGTTCAGCAGGCCGGAGGTGATGTCGGTCTGGCTGTCCAGCGCGGCCCACACGCCGTTGGCCCGGCCCAGACGGTCTTTCAGCGCCTGTACGCGCTGCTGGTCGGTGACGGTCTGCACATAAGGCTCGGCCTGGGCGGGGGCGTAACACCAGTCCTCCAACGATGCGGCGCGGTGCTCCAGCAGCGCGGTGCGCACCGCCACAACGGCCCACGCGGCAAGGCACACCGTCACCAGCGCCGCCGCCGGAGCGACCCACCGCAGGCGCGTCTGCCGGACAGCGTGCTTTTCCGCCCGCTGCGCCTCCTGCCAGCGCAGATAAAAATTGATTTGCTTGATGGCCATGGAGATTCCCTCTTTAATGAAGATTGGTTACCGTCCGACGAAGCTGCCCGCCGCAAACACCGCGTCGGCGGCACAGCAGCCGGAGGGCAGGCGCAGGCCGGGAACGTCCGGCAGCATGGAGACAGTCAGACCCAGCGCCTCGGCGCCGGGGCGGCAGCTTTCCAGTTCCCCGGCCCCGCACTTGGCAAAATACACATCGGTGATGCGGTGGTCGCTCTTGTTGGTCAGGTGGAACTGCAAAATGCCGGACAGCTTCTGGGCAATTTCCGCGGCGGCCTCGGGGGTGCCGCGGGTGTTGAACAGCCGGCTGCGGGTGGAGTAGCTGTACTGTCCCTGCACGAACAGCAGGGCGGCCAGATTCTCCCCGTCAAAGGCCAGCAGGATAAAGGTTCTGCCGGCAAGCGCGGGGATGGCCCGCACCAGCTTGATGAGGCAGGAAAGCCCGGTGTCGATGCAGCAAAGCGTCAGCCCCGCGCCCTTCGCCGCCGAAAGCAGCCCCTCAATGACGGAGCGCTCCACCCGGGTGGCCAGCACGGTCTGGCTGTGGGCCTTCATGTCCCGGCGCAGCAGCATCCAGTCGTCCAGCGTCTGGCTCCCGGCGCCCATGCCCAGCTCCTTTGTGACGATGGAACGCAGCTTTTTGTCCGGAAGATCGGGCAGCGTCAGCACCTTGTGCTGGAACTGGCTGCCGCCCAGCACCAGCGCCACCCGCTTGGCGGGCAGGGCGTTGGCGGAAAAAAACTCCTTCAGTGCGGCGGTGAGCGCCGCCTCGTTGGTGATGATGCCGTTGATGAGGCAGCCCTCCGGCAGCTCCGCCTGACACACCACGGACAGCGCCGCGCCGCCCCGGGCGGGGGACCCCACCGCCGCGTAGACGGTGCGGTTGCATAAGTACAGGGAAGTCATGGATGCCATGCAAAAACCTCCAAAATCAATAAGAGCCGCCGATGGTGCCGTAGGACAGGTAGATGGGCAGAATGACCGCGATGATGACAAAGGCGACTATCACCGCCATCACCACGATCATCACCGGCTCAATGAGGGTCATCAGCTTTTTGGTGGCCATCTCGGCTTCGTAGTCCATGGTCTCGGAGGTGGTGGCCAGCATGCTGTCCAGCTTGCCGGTCTCCTCGCCCACCATCACGGTGCTGGACAGCTTGCGTTCAAAGCCGTCCACCTCTTTCAGGGATTCCGACAGCGGATGCCCCGCCCGCACCGAGGTGAGCACCCCGTCAAACTGGCTGGCGATCCAGCGGTTGCCCACCGTCTGCTGGCCGCTTTGCAGCGCCATCACGATGGGCACGCCGCTGGAATACAGGTTGGACAGCGTTCTGGCGAACCGGGCGGTGCAGATTTTGCGGTTCAGCCTGCCCACCACCGGGGCGTGGAGAATGAACCGGTCCCATTGTAAGCGCACGGCGGGCAAAAGAAACAGCGAGCGCACGCCCACCGCCAGAACCGCCGCCCCCAGCGCCACCAGCAGCCAGTTGGCTTTCAGAAAATCGCTGATGCCCAGCAGAATGACGGTGGGCAGCGGCAGCGTTTCCATCTGGGCAAACATTTCCTCAAACTGGGGCACCACGTAGCCCATCAGAATCAGCAGCACCGCCACGATGAGCACCCCCAGAATGGCCGGGTACATCAGGCTGTTGCCCACCTCTTGGTCCAGCTTGTGCTCTTTTTCGTAGTGGTTCGCCATGCGCAGGCAGGCCTTGTCGATGCTGCCGGTGCTCTCGGCACTGCACAGCATGGCCACCAGCAGGGTGGGAAAGGCGGGGGCCTGCGCCTCCATGGCGTCGGACAGCGGCACGCCCTTGCGCAGCTCGGTGCGCACCGCCTCGTACACGGCTTTGGCCTTGGGGTCAAGGCCCTCCTCCTCGCCCAGAATGGCGAAGGCCCGCACCAGCGGCACGCCCGCCGCCAGCAGCGTGCCCAGACTGCGGCAGAAATCCGCCACCTGCGCGGTTTTCAGCGGCCGGACGCTGCTTTTCCCGGCGCCGGCCTCCCGCTGATCCATAAGGTACAGCCCCTCGGTGCGCAGCTGGGCGTACAGGGCCTCCGGACTGGGCGCGGAGGCCGTGCCCCGCACCGTCTTGCCCTTTTCATTTTTGGCAGTGTATTGATAACTCGGCATGAAAACATCCTCTTATAAGAATGAGAAGTACCAGCGCAGAAGCTCCTCCCCGAACAGCAGCGCGATCACCAGCCCGGCGCACAGAAACGGCCCGAAGGCAAAGTGGTCGCGGCGGCCTGCCCGGCGGGCGGCCAGCAGCCAGATGCCGTAGGCGCCGCCCCCCACAAGGGCCAGAAACCCCGCCAGCAGCGTGCGCTGCCAGCCCAGAAACAGCCCGGCGGCGGCCATGAGCTTGATATCCCCGCCGCCGAAGCCGCCGGGGATGGCCAGACACAGCAGCAGCATGGGCACGCTGACGCACAGCGCCCCCAGCAGACGGTTGGCCCACAGGCCGGGGTGCAGCAGCAGCCCGAGCAGCCCCGCCGCCGCCAGCAGCGCGTTGAGCCGGTCGGGGATGGTCATGGTATCCGCGTCAATGAGGGTCACCGCCCCCAAAAGCCCGCACCAGACAAGGGCCAGCAGCCCCTCCCAGCGCAGGCCGAACAGCCCCTCCGCCAGCGTCAGGGCCGGGCCGAACCGCTGCAGACAGCCCACGCCCAGCGCCCCGCCCACAAGCTCCACCAGCAGATACCGCACCGGGATGGGGCTGCCGCAGTACCGGCAGCGCCCGCGCAGGGCCAGCCAGCCCAGCACCGGCACCAGATCCGCCGCGCCCAGCACATGGCCGCAGGCGGGGCAGGCGCTGCGCCCGTCCAGCGGGTTTTGCCCGCGGGGCAGCCGCCACGCCGCCACATTCATAAAACTGAACAGCGCGGCCCCCGCGAAAAAGGGGACAAGCGCCTGCAAACAGAACAACAAGATGAAACCTCTTTCAGATGCGCGCCCCGGCACACCCGCATTTTTTGACATCGTAGCAAACCTATTATATCGTCCAAAGGGTGTTTTGGCAAGCTGTTTCCCTGGCGTTCGGACAGGGAAATTTTTTGCAGCAAGGTTATTTTTTCACTCCTATAGTAACCTTGCGGATTCTGTCGAAATGCGCTATAATAAATTGTTATGATGAAATAATGTACCCGTTTCCCGGGGAAAGGGTTCTAATGCTGTCATTTCGCCGTTCAGACAATCGAAAAGGGTTCACGCTGGTGGAGCTGACCGTGGTGCTGGCCATCCTTGCCATTCTGGCAGCGATGATCGGCGGCGCGCTGACCGCCTGGGTACGGCTGTCCCGTTTCGAGAAAAACGAGGCCAACGCCCGCACGGTGTACCAGGCGGCCCAGATCGCGCTGACCCGGCGGCAGGCGGCGGGCACGCTGGAGGACTGGCTGGAACGCGCCGCCGCCGAGGGCGTGCTGGGCGCGGGCTACGGCGGGCAGGACCAGCAGGTGCAAAAGCGGGTGCGGGCGCTGTTCTATGACCGGCAGAACCCCGACACCGCCGCGGGGCGGCTGGTGCGGGAGCTGCTGGAGGATTACACCTACGATGACTCGCTGTGGGAGGCCTCGCTGTGCGTGGAGGTGGATGTGACCTCGGGGCGGGTGTACGCGGTGTTTTATGCCTCCGGAGAGGAGCGCCTGCGCTTCGGTGAGCCGCTGGACATCACCGACCGCAGCTACGAACACCGGCGCGGCGAGTCGCTGGTGGGATACTACGGCACCGGGCTGGTGGATGTGGTGAGCCTGAAGCAGATCAAGCTGAAGGTGCGCAGCCAGCAGCTGGTGAACGGCGAAACGCTGACCATGAACTGGAGCGGCAACTCCCGCGGGCAGGACATGGACGTGACCTACGAGGTGGTGTTCTACAGCGCGGACGATGGCCGGAAGCTGTTCAGCGTGCAGGTGGACCTGCTGACCCAGAGCCTTGACCCCGCGGTGCAGTTCAGCCGCAGTAACCCCATGGCGATGCTGCCCGTGACGCTGTACAACGCGGACGGCTCGGCGGCGGGGGAGGGGAACTACCTTTTCCCGCTGAGCTATGAGGGCGGCCGCTTTACCCTGACGCTGGACGCCATGATGAGCGCCGGGATTCTGGAAAACGCCGGGGAGGAGGGCATCCGCACCGGCAGCCTGTTCAGCATCACCCGGTTCGTGGACGGCCCGGTGCAGCTGGAGGCCACCGTGCAGGCCTTCCCCAACGAGCAGGGAGAGCAGGAGTACACCCCCAGCAAGGTCAGCAGCCGCTCCAATCAGGAAAACGCCCTGTTCGGGAGCATGAACGGCAGCAAGGCCACGCTGTCCGCCTTCCGGCACCTGTACAACCTGCGCTTTGCGGGGGAGGGGCAGCTGACGGCGGTGTTCGGCAAAAAGCGGCTGGACTGGACGGACGGCAGCGTGGTGGTGTATCAGCCCTCCGAATTGGGCAAACCGCCGCAGGCGTCCATTCCCAGCGCCGACAAGGCGGTGGCGTTCCCCGCCATCCCCGAATGGAAACAGAACCAGACGCTCTCGGGCGGCGGCACCGTGCTGCGCAATGTGCAGCTGCGCACCGAGAGCGTGGCGGGCGAGGCTCTCTACGCGGGTCTGTTCGGCGTCAACCGGGGCGCGATTACAAATCTCACGCTGGAAAACCCCGATATGGCGGTGAATCTGGCGAAGGCCTACGCGGACAAAGCCGCCGTGGACGCCGCCGTGAACGCCGCGGCGCAGGGCAGCGGCGCGGCAAAGAAACAGGACATGTTCCTGCCGCGGCTGCGGGGCGCGGGGGCGCTCTGCGGCCTGAACACCGGCACCGTCACCGGCTGCAGGCTGGATCTGACGGGCGCCGGCGCCCGTGTGGCGGCCGCGGTGGCCTTTGGCGAAAATCCCACGGCGGATGACGCCGCCGCGGACAGGCAGGTGCTCTATCAGGAGGGAACCAACACCGTGCAGGTGGGCGAGGTGCGCGGCGTGGGCGGTCTTGTGGGCATTGTGCGCAGGGCCGTCACCGGCGAGGACAGAGGGGCCTGCGCCGTCACCAATCTGACCGTCACCGGCAAGGCGGACAGCACCGGCGTCATCGGCCTGCTGGTTCCCTTGCAGGCGGAAGCCGCCGCCGACACAGCGGAGCGCGCCCATTACGACAAAGCCAGCACAGGATACCTGCCCGTCGGCTGCGGCGGCGCGGCGGGTGTGGTCGCTGTGCCCCAAAATGCCTTCGGCACCGTCGGCTGCGGCGTCAACGTCACCGGCAACGGCTACACCGGCGGCGTGGCGGGCAGCATGCTGGGTCTGGAGGAGGCCGTGTCCTTCTCCGGGCTGGAGGTCACCGGCAGCGGGTCGGTCACCGCCAGCCGCGGCTGGACAGGCGGCAAACTGGGCCAGTTCTTCGGCGGCATCACCGGCTATCTCAACCATGCCGCGCTGGACGGGGCTGTTTCCGCCGCCGGCGCGGGCCGTTACAGTCTGGAAGTGGACCATGCCACCTCCGGCACCCAGATCACCGAGACCCTTCTGCCCGGCCTGCTCAAGGGTGATTTCGTGGGCGGCATCGCGGGCTTTGCCCGCAACGCCACCCTGCAGCAGTGCCGCACCGCGCTGGGGCGGGTCACCGGCAGCGACGGCGCCAGCATCACAGCGCGGGGCTTTGTGCTGGGGCAGCGCTTTGTGGGCGGCCTGCTGGGCGGCTCCTCCGCCAGCAGCTTCACGCTGGCCAGCGGCACCAACAACAGCCATGTGTTCGGCCAGCGGTATGTGGGCGGCATCGTGGCAGTGAACGGCGGCGGCTGCACCGTGTCCGGCGCGGTCAACAACGGCCTTGTGGCGGGCATTGGCGACAGCGCCGCCTACGTGGGCGGCATTGCGGGCACCAATGACGCCAGCTGGGGCGAAACCGGCTCCGCCGTGCTGGAAAAATGCTCGGTTGTCTGGAATCAGGAATTCCTCACCGGCGAGGAACGTCTGGAAACCTACTATAATCTGCTGGCGCGGCTGGGTGCCGACAAGGCGGATTTTGTGGGCGGTCTGGCCGGATATGTGGGCACAGACGGCAGCATCCAGGCCCCCGGCACCATGACGGTGGTGCTGGTGGGTCGGGACTTTGTGGGCGGCCTTGCGGGCTGCTTTGCTAAAGATGCCGGCACGCTGGAAACCACCGCCGTGGAGGGCCGCGTGCTTGGCCGGGACTGCGTGGGCGGTCTGCTGGGCTTCAGCGGCAGCCGGAACCTGCCAAACGGCATGACCAGCGCTGTGGTGAGCGTGCGGGGCCGTCACTTTGTGGGCGGCGTGCTGGGCGCCAGCGTCACCGCCGAAGCCATGGATCTCTCCAACGCCAGAACCACCCGGGCGGTGGGCACCGTTTCCGGCGACAGCATGGTGGGCGGCGTGGCAGGTTATCTGCGCAGTACGGCCACCGTGGAGGGAACCGGCGAAGACGAAGCCGCAAAGCTGCTTGGCCTGCTGCCAAAATTTAACAATGGTGTGCCGTCCTTTACCACAGAGGACGACGGCGGCCCGGCGGTCATGCTGTCCGGCTTTTCCAACCAGTGCGCCGTCAGCGGCGGCTCCTACACCGGCGGCGTGGCGGGCGTCTGCGAGGGCAGCATCACCCTGTCGGACGCCTCCAACAGCGGCAGGCTCCAGTGCGCCGTCACCGGGGCCTTTCCCGGGGAAACCGCCAACGCGGTGCCCGTGCGGAATCAGCTGGAAGACCCGTTCTTTGCGGACACCGACCGGGCGGCTTTCCTCGGCGGCGTCATCGGTCTTTGCGGCCAACAGGCCGCCCTCACCGGCTGCACCAACAGCGGCACCGTCTACGGCACCGCCAACGGCGTGGGCGGCATCGCCGGTCTGAATCTGGGCACCCTGTCGGGGTGCAGCAATCTGGCCAATCAGGGCGACAGCTTCAAAAATATGGTGGGCGGCATCGCGGGCGTCAACGGCGGCTCTGTGAAGGACTGCGCCGCCGGTGCGGGCTGCGCCATCTCTGCGGTGGAGCACGCGGGCGGCGCGGCAGGCGTCAACCTGAAAAACGGCACGCTGGCGCTGTCGGCGGGCGATCTGCTGTCCTCCGTCAGCGCCCTCTCCCGGTACGCGGGCGGCGCGGCGGGCACCAATCTGGGCACCATCACGGCGGCGGAGGTCGGCTCGCAGAGCGGCACCCTCACGGTGTCCGCCGTGGACAGCGCGGGCGGCGTGGCCGGCGACAACCGGGGCGCCATCCGGGGAGCACTGACCGTCCATCCCGGCGTGTCGGTGACGGCCCGGCGCAACAGCGCGGGCGGCGTGGTCGGCCTCAACAGCGGCAGCATTTTCCATGACGGCAAGACCCTGCAAAGCAGCGCCTCTGTGCGCGCCAACGGCAGCGATGCGGGCGGCATTGCGGGTTTCAACACCGGCACCATCACCGGCGCACAGGGCGGTGGCACCATCAACGCCGCACGGAACGCGGGCGGCATCGCGGGCCGCAGCGAGGGCACCATCCAGAACGGCCTCGGCGGCGGCACTGTCACGGCGCTGGGCGGCGCGGCAGGCGGCGTCACCGCCGTCAACACCGGCACGGTGAACGGCACGGCGGTGGAAAGCGCGGTGGTACACGGCTATGACGAGGCCATCGGCCTTGTGGCCGCCGTCAATGGGCAGAGCGGCATCATCACCGGCGTGACCGTCACCGGCGGCACCCTCCGGGGCAAGGCCTCGGCGGCGGGCGGCATCGCCGGGCGCAATCAGGGCAGGGTGGAGAACAGCACCGTCACGGCCATCACCGGCCTGACCGGCCTTGGCGCCCGCAGCGGCAGCCTGACGTTGGGCGGCGCGGTGGGCCGCAATGAGAGCGGCACGGTCAGCGGCATCCACAGCACGGTCTCGCTGAAGGATTACAGCGGAAATTATCAACATCTGGGCGGCGTTGCAGGCGAAAACAACGGCACCCTGCTTTCCTGTACCTGGACGGGCACGCTGGACGCCGCTGCCAGCCGGGACAGGTGTACCCTTGGCGGCATCGTGGGCCTGAACACCGGCACCGCCTCCGGCTGTGCGGTGGGCGGCAGCGGCATCGTGCAGGCGGCGGGCAGCTTCAACGGGGACGAAAGCTACAGCCCCGAACAGATGCTTGTCTCCGCCAGCCATGTGGGCGGCATCGCCGGACAGAACACCGGCACGCTGGAAAACTGCCTGCTGGGCACCGCCGGCGGCCTGACCAAAGTGAGCGCCAAATACGGCTTCGTGGGCGGCGTGGCAGGCTCCAACAGCGGCAGCATCACGGGCTGCGGCGGCATCTCGGAGCCTGTGCAGACCCTGCTGAACACGCTGGATACCCGGTACGCCGACGCCATCGCTCAGATGAAAACCGGCAGCTGCGATTCCCTGTGCGGCACCGATGTGGTCATGCGGGACGAAAAAGCCGCCAATGTGTACACCGACGCCGTCAACCACTGCGTGGTGGCGCTGCGCGGCGGCACCGGCGCCGACCGGGGCGAAGGGTATCTGGGCGGCATCACCGGCTACAACACCGACACCGGCCTTCTGACCGGGTGCGCCACCGGAAAATGGATGGTCTACGGCGACAACGTGACCCAGCCCTCCGCGGTGGGCGGTCTCATCGGCCGCAACGAATCCAACCGGGACAACCGCGTGCTGATGAACCTTGCCGCCGTGCGCCGCTACACCGCCGGATGGAACGACCGTACCGATGCGGCGCAGGACCGGGATAACCTGTACAACGAGGCCTGCGTGGTCTACGCGGGCACGGGCACCTACTCCACGAAGAACGGCTACAATGACTACACCGAGAACGAGTGCTTTGTGGGCGGCGTCATCGGCGTGCAGGAAAACCGTACCGGCACCGACTGGACGCTGTCCGAGATCGTCAACGCGGGCAGCGTGTTCAACAGCCGCTCCAACTATCAGGGCGGCATTATCGCCCACTGGAAGGGCAACAGCGGCACGCTGAAAAATGCCGCCAACTTCGGCGGCATCTACACCAACGCCAACACCCGGATGTACCAGACAGACGACAAGCGCTGGCCCAGCAACGGCTCGGCGGGCGGCATTGTCAGCTATGTGTACAACCCCAGCAACGGCGCGTCCATGAACATCGTGAGCTGTGAGAACCACGGAACCATCCGGGCCTTCACCAAAAAATGGGTGGACGGCGTTCTTGTGGACGGCGTCGGCGGCGCCAACGAGTGCGCGGGCATTGTGGGCAAGGCCTCGATGCTCACCGCCGCCGATGCGCTGACCATCAACCTTGTGGACTGCGTCAACACCGGGGCCATCGATTCCCGGTCGCTGGCGGTGGGTATCTTCGGCTGGCTGGGCGGCGGCAGTGTGGACGGCGTCAGCCTCAACTTTGTGCGCTGCCGCAATTTCGGCACGGATTTCCGCATCGGCAACTGGGATAACAACAACCGCTACGCAGGCATTCTTGGCGCACGGCAGTACAACAACACGGGCACGCCCGGGCCCACCACCTTCACCGACTGCTTCACCCTCTATGACCACAGGGGCGAGGGCGGCGATGATTGGCGGCTGATGGGCAATCCGGAAAACAATACCCGCAATTTCACCGTGACCAACTGCTATTACATGGACGCCGCCAGCTTCAAAAACAACACGCTCCTCAACGGCCTGCGCTGGAGCGAGGGTACGGCCGCCGAAGCGCCCTATGTCACCTCCTTCACCCTGCTGGACCGCTCCAGTGACCCGGCGGGCGTGGATGTGACCGACCGCACCGGCAAGCCGGATTTCCGGGGCTGGGTCTATTCCCTGCTGGACGGCAGCGAAGCAAGGGTCGATTTCCAGAATACCACCGTAGACCTGAACAGCGGCAAGCATGCCAGCTACACCCTCACGCTGCAGTTCTCCCGCCCGGTGACCATCGCCTCGGTGAGCGCGGTGCAGCGGGTCGGCAATAACTATCCCATGAAGCACCGGTTCACCGTGTACGCGGGGGAGGACACGGTCACGACCACCACCGAGGAAGTGAGAAACGTCATCAGGACGGCCGCGCTGTATACCGGCAGCTGCACCGCCGACAGCCTTACCATCGATCTGACAAATGTGAGTGACTGGGCCGGCTCGGATGCCGACCGGAACTATGCACAAGCCTGGGGCCGGGAACATATCGGCATTGCGGAGCTGGTCATCACCACCGCGGAGGGCTACAAGCTGCACATGGAACCCACAGCCCCCGGCAGCGTGCAGGGCATGCGCCTGTACGCCGGAACAGGAACCGATGCGCCCGCCTCGGAGCCGTCCTTCTTTGCGGCCCGGCTGGACAGCAGCAGCCTCTCCGACATCACATCGTCCTGCACCATCACGGCGGACGGTTCCCGGAAGTTCATACGGGACGAGAGCAGGGGAGCCGCGCTGGCCTCGCTGCTGCTGCAATTCTCCAGCAGAACCGGCGGCACAAAGCCCGTCATGGCGGATGTGACCGACGAGGCCTTGCAGGCGTACTATGCCCTTCTGGACGAGCGGGAGCTTGGCGCGCCGCGGAACATTCAGGTGCGCCGCAGCGAGGAGACCGCCAACATCTACGGCCGCTACGAGGCCAGCTGGCAGCCGCCGGACAAGGGCAGCGCCACCAGCTATGTGGTCACCCTCTACCACGGCGAGCACGGGGCGGACCCCGCCACCTTCCGGCAGCTGGGAGAACCCTTCACCGTCTATGAGACGCGGGCTACCTTTGCCTCCAGCGCCGAGCTGTGCGGCCAGGACGCCTACGTGAAGGTGCTGGCCGTCAACGGCTCCGACACCGCGCCGGCGGCGGAGCCTTCGGCCTGCTCCGCCGTGTTCACCTTTGCGCAGGCTATGCCCACGCCGAAGGTCACCATCCGTCTGGAGGGGAACGACCAATACCTGACGCTGGAGCCGGAGACCGTCCAGTGGCTGGAAGACAACGCGGACGCGCTGGGCGACTGGAAGGTGGTGGCGCAGCTGCCGCCCACCAGCCAGTCGTACACCTTCACGGCCACCACCCAAAAGCTGGCCAACGGCGGGATGCGCATCAAACTGAACAACCTGAACAACGCCAGCACCGCCACGGCGCTGCGGGCCTGGGCGGAACCGGGCGAGGGGCTGCGCTCCTGGTACCGTTCCGAACAGCTGAACGAGCCTGTCAGCCTGCCCAAAAAATACCCGGCGGGCACCCTCACCGCTGCGGCCGCGGTCACCGGCGATTCCGACCGGACGCTTGCTGTGCAGGTGGACTTCGCCTTTGCCCGCACCGGCGTCGTACCGCCGGTGTATCAGGCGCTGCTGCTGGCAAAATGCACCGATGCATCTCTGAAAATAGGCGATGCCTCGCTTGAAAACGAATATGTGGTGGTGGCGCAGTCTGAGCCGGCCGCCATGCAGGAGGCGCGGCACGCGGTGTTTGATGACCTGCCCACCACGCTGTGGCAGAGCTATGACATCAGCACCCTCACGGCGGTGGTGCTGCCGGTTTCCTCCGGCAGCGGCCCGGTATACACCTGGCGCACCGCCGCGCAGGACGAGGTGGCCGCCGCCATGAAAAAGTACGCCGACCCGGTGTGGAAACAGGGCTGGCAGATCATCGCCGGCGAGGACGGCTTTACCTTCCGCCACTCCACGCCGCTGAAGGAGGCGGCTGCCTCCGGCACGGCGGAATCGCTGTGGCGCTCCGGCGGCTTTGGCCTGCACCTTCTGGACGCGGTGACCATCGAAGAGTACACCGCCGGGGTGGAAAACGGCGCGCTGCAATACCATTTCAGCTGGAGCGCTGCGGACAGCGCGGACAGCTACAAAGTGACGCTGGAAGGAAAAATTTCTGAAGACGATGCGATCTGGGAGACCATCGCCGTCCCGCCGGTCAGCGGCACCACGCTCAGCGGCGTGGCCGCGGACGGCTGGCAGTACAACGCTGTGCGCCTCACCGTCACCGCGATGGGCAGCGGCAGTCTGGGCCGCACCACCGTCAGAACCTTTGACAAACTGGTGCAGCGCCTGCCTGCGGTGGCTGCGCCCTCCGCGGCGCTGGACGAGCAGCGCAGCAAGCTGGAATACACCATCCGCTGGCTGCCGGTGGAGGAATTCCCCGACGGGGCGCTGGAGTGCTATCAGGTGTGGGCCGTGCAGGAGGGCGAAAGCACCGCGGTTCTGCTGGGCAGCACCACAGACACCGAACTGAAGGTGGATTTGGAGCAGTACGCCGGCACCACGCTGAACCTGTCCGTGACGGCGAAAGCCGCCCCCGGCCAGACCAGTTACGTGGATTCGCTGCCCGGCGGCGTGACCCCGCTGCCGGTGGCCAACCGTCTGGCAGCGCCGGTCATCCAAAGCATGACGCTGACGGTGGACGGCAGTGCCGTCACCGCAGACACCACGGTATCCACCGAACAGCTGTACAACGGGATGCTGCTGGATGTGGCTGTGGACGGCTCGGCAGCCAACGTGGGCTGCAAGGTGCAGGTCTGGTATTATGATACCCGCGATGCCGCCGATGCCGCTGCGGCCGAAGGGCCGTCCGGGCCGGGCAGGCTGCGGGATGATGTGGGCCTGAGCCGGACGCTGGCGGCCACCTGGGAGGATGCCGGCAGGTACATGGTGGTGGGCGTGCAGTCCTTCAACCAGAGCGATGTATCCTCCTTCTGGTCGTACAAGGTGTACCCTGTGCGGCTGCCTGCCATGCAGCTGGCTCCCTGTGACCCGGAGATCGACATTGTGACGCAGCCGGTGACCATCACGGTGGGCGGCGGCAGTGACACGCTGTCCGCCATGCAGCTCAGAGCGGTGGAGTGGAACCGTCCCGCCATCGCGGCGGAAGCCGTTGAGACCTATACCGTCACGCTGACCCATGCGGGAACCGGCGTCCAGCCGCTTACCATCACCATCAAAGTGAACCGGGACGGCAGCATTGAGGAGGTCACCCAGACCGACACCGCCGGATGGACTGAAACCATCAACGGCCAGTACAAGGCCGGCGACGGTTCGGTGCGCGACTTCGTGATGACGCTGTCGCCCGCCGTGTCGGAGCAGCGGGAGCCCACCGCGGACGGCGGAAGCCGGGTCACCGGCTACCGGGTCACGCTGGCGGATATTGCCGGCTTTGACCAGGCTGTCAAGGATGCCATGCCGAACTGGCAGAATCTGAACCGGACGTTCACCGACAAGGCGGCGGTCACCGCCGTCCCGGCAGCTGGGACGACCCCCGGCGCACCGCCGCTGCTGGTCAGCTCTGCCACAGGCGAAGTGGCTGTGCTGCCAGGCGCCAACAACTGAACCGAAGAAAGGAGGCGGGCCTGTGAGCCGCAAACTGAAAGAAACCGGCGGCGCAGCGCTGCTGCTGGTGCTGTGCGTGGGGGCGCTGTTCGTCAGCCTGTCTGCCGCCATGGTCTACGCGGCGGGTCAGCTGACGGCCTCCGCCAACCGGCTGTACTGGGAGCAGGACGCTTACCGGCAGGCCCGCAGCTTCGGCGAATGTATGGAGCAGGAGCTGTGCGCCAGCGGGGACACCGCCCTGAAAAGCTTTGTCAACAATACCTTTTTAAGGGGGCTTTCCTACGCGGAAAACACCGCCTACCCCTTTGCTCAGACCGGGGAGCCTTCGCCGGGCTTTGCCCCGCTGACGGTGACCCTTTCCAAGGAGATCCTGCTGGCCACCGGCGACAACCGGGGCGCCATCAGCTTTGAGACCACCGACGCCGCCCTGCAATGGGCGAAAAGCTACGCCGCCGTGCCGGTGAATGACTGTGCCGTGACGGTGCAGGTCACCGCGCAGGGCGAGGAGGCAGCCTGCACCTACACCCAAATTTATCTGCGCACCGGCATTTTTCCGCTGGTGTTCCTTGTGGACGGCACCGAGTATCAGGCGGGGGCGGACGGCAAGCTGTACCGGCGGGGCGTCACCAACCCCGGAACCCGTCCGTGGGAGGAGCTGCTGAACCAGGAACTGACCTACTATTTCGACACCAACATGGGGAGCGAACTGAAATTTGAGAGGGAAGGAGGCCCCGAGGATGAAGACAAAACCGCTGGCCAATGACCGTGGCGAGACCATCGTGGAGGTGGTGGCGGCGTTCCTGCTGCTGCTCCTCTTCATCGGGATGTTCAACATGGCCATCAGCTTTTCCCGGGCCATGATGAACCGGGCCAACCTCCTGCGGGAGACCATGTACCAGTCCGAGACCGGGCTGCGCCGGCCGGGCGAGGCCGACCCCGCCGTGACGGCGGATACGCTGGACGGCGAGACCGACCAGACCCTCACCTTTCAGGGGGATCGGAGCAGCTTTTCGCTGACCGTGCAGCGGGGAACCTCCAAAGCCGGGGACTATACCTATCACCAGTACGCGCCAAAGGAGGCACCATGATCCGAACGCTGCGGGAGCGCCGGGGCACCACGCTGGTGGAGCTGGTGGTGTGCATGCTGCTGCTGTCCATCTTTCTGCTGGCAGCGACCTCCCTCATCCGTCCCTGCGCCGAAATTTTTCTGCGGATGCAGAACCTCAGCCGCGCCCAGATGATCAGCGACACGATGGTGGACTACCTGCAGGGGCAGCTGCTCCACGCGCAGGGCACCCTGCGCCTGTGCGATACCGGCTACGACGAGGACAGCGCCGGCGCCGTGTTTCAGACTGCCGCCGCGGCAAACGGCAGCAGGGGCACGGCGGTGGAGTTTCAGGTCTCCACCAACGTGGACCGGGACGAAAACGACGTGGGCCGGGGCGACCGCGCCGCCGCCTACAAGCTCATCGACGGCGGTTATGTGCCCCGCACCGCGGGAACCCGCGCCGCGCCGGGCGGCGTCCCTGCCCCGGTGTTCGAGACGCCGCTGGCGGCGGGCACCCTCCATGAGCGGTATTATATGCCCGGCAAAAACGGCGAATATCTGTACAAAAACGACACGGGAGACTACTGTGCCTACGCGGGCACCGACGCTTTCCCGGAAGGCTTCTATATGGGCATGGCGGTGCGGCTGGAGTTCACCGTATACAGCTGGATGCCCCGCAAAACCACCGACCCGGTGCGGGTCACGGCGCTGGACGTGAAGGTGGAGGTGTACGCCAGCGAGCAGGACGCGGAGAACGGCGCCGCGCCGCTGCACAGCCGCCGCGCCATTCTGGATCTGGCGGACGCACCCCGGCTGGTACAGGGCAGCAGCCCCGCCGCAGCGGCCTGACAGGCGGTTCTTTTTTGAAAAAAGCTATGGACAAGGCCGGTGCAGTTTGTTATAATTGGCACAGGAACGTGACAACACATAACATGAGCGGAGTGTGAGACCATGTCGCTTATCGAAATTACCATGCTGGGCGGATTTCAGATCACGGTGGACGGCAAACCCGTGCTGACCCAGCTGGGCCAGTCCCGCAAGGCCACTGCGCTGGTGCAGTATCTGCTGCTGCAAAACGGCCGGAAGGTCCCCCACAAGGAACTGACCGACGCGCTGTGGGCCAGCGAGTCCACCACCAATCCGGACATGGCCCTGCGGGCCATCCTGCACCGGTTCCGCAACATGGTGGAGGAGGAGGGCGTCCGTGCCCTTGAGGACTGCATCATCACCAACCGCGGCTCCTATCAGTGGAACACCGCGCTGAACTGTGATGTGGATGTGAATCAGGTGCAGCTTCTCTCCGAGGAGCTGCATGTGGAAACCGACCCCGGCCAGCGGGAAATGCTCTGCGCCAATCTGGTGGAGCTGTACAAGGGCCGTCTGCTGCCCGGCTCCGCCAGCGAAACCTGGGTGGAGCGCCGCAGCATCCAGCTGCACAGCCGGTATCAGTCCGCCCTGTATGAGGTGCTGGACGCCTGCAAGCAGCGGGGCGAGTGGGAGCGGGCCAACAAGCTGTACACCCGCGCACTGGAGATGGACCCCTTTGACGAACAGCTGTATCTGGGCCGTATTCTGGTGCTGCAGCACCTGGGCCGCGCCGACGATGCGCGGGCGCTGGTGGAGCAGGGCGCCGAGCGCGGCTGCCTGAGCGAGGCATCCCGCCTGCGGGCCAGCGATTCGCTGTTCCGTCAGCTGGAGCAGGCCGACAAGCACAGCCGCGCCGACATTCAGGCGGTGGGCGCCGAGATGGACTGCGAGATGTTCCCCCAGGGGGCGTATCTGTGCAGCTATGAGGTGTTCAGCGGCATCTATCAGGTGCTGCGCCGCATCGAGGCCCGCCACGGGTTCACCTCCTTTATGGCGCTCATCACCCTTATCCCGCAGGAGGAGGTCTCCGAAAAGGAACTGCGCAGCGCCATGCATACGCTGCGGCGGGTGGTCTGCCGCACACTGCGCAGCTGCGATGTGGTGGCGGAATACAGCAGCACCCAGTATCTGGTGCTGCTGTGCGGCAGCGGCGAGGGCTGTGCCTCCAAGCCCATGGAGCGCATCAAGACCGCCTTCTATGCCGAAGACCTGCCCGGCGGGTTCCTCATCGGCTACAACCTCCACGCGCCGGAGGTGCACCGTTCCTCGCCCGCCAGCCGCCGCCGGTGAACGTATCCCACACAGAAAATTCAGACGCGGGACCGTAGGAACCGGCCCCGCGTTGATTTTTTACATAAAAACCTCTGGCAATCGTCAGACAGGTGTGCTATAATAACAGGACAGAGAACACTGCGGAAGGAGGCGCCCCATGGGCCTGCTGAACACGTTACAAACCAAAACCAGCGAGGCACGCGCCAAAGAGCGCATCCGCCCGCTGCTGGAAAGCCGCATGATGCGGGACATCCTGCTGGAGATTGGCCAGCGGGGCACTGAAAAGCTGGACCCCCAGTCGGTGCCGGTGGCCCAGCGGGAACGGGCCGCCGCGCTGGCGGCCGAGTGCGGCACCGCCGGCCTGCGTCAGTCCGCCATCGGGGAAGTGGTGCTGGACGAGGAAGGCATCATCCTCTGCACCGCCGACGACCGCATCGCGTTCCTCTACGCGGACTACAACTACGAAAACATCCAGAACACCGACTGCCTGCCCGCCGTGGCGGAGTATCTGGTGCAGCATCTGCGCGGCTATTACAGCATCAGCCGCACCTTCACCACCGTTACCAACGAGAAGGGCAAGCGCCACGAAAAGACCCGGCAGGTGTTCATCCGCCGCCATCACGAGGATACCCCCTTCAACCCCCAGCCCACCCGCAAACAGCGCCTGTTTTAGGCAACACCGCATAATTCTACGTGCCGATACGGCGAGCGAGGTGCGCCAGCTGCTAAGCAAAAAGCGCAGATAATACTTTGTGTATTATCGAGCATTTTTGCGACGCAGATGGTGTGCCGCAGCCGTCGGAGCGGTGCGTAAGGCGTCAGCCGGGAATTTTGCGGTATTGCCTTAAGTCCGCCCCGCTTGACGGCCCGCCCCCGCCGTGATATAATTAGGGGTACTGTGGAGCATTACTCAAGAGGTCGAAGAGGTCGCACTCGAAATGCGATAGGGCGTTAACAGCGCCGCCAGGGTTCAAATCCCTGATGCTCCGCCAAAACCGGCACAGCGTTCTTTTTTGGGAGCGCTGTGCCGGTTTTTTGTACAAAATCGCTTCAGAGAATGGTCAGCCGTCCGGACCCGCCCAGGGGTACGGCTCCATGATGCCGGGGGTGCCCCGTGCTGAGCCGGTCAAGGGTGCGTCCCAGTCGCAGTCAAGAAGCTCCATTCTCACAGCCATATAGTTGTAGTGCTTGCTGATGACCTCTGCCGCGCCGACCCGGCGCAGGTCTGCCATCAGCGTGGAGGAGATGCGCTGCAAATACCGGCAGGTTTTTTGGTCATAGGGGGCGTCCCCGAACAGGGCCGCAGCCATTTCCCGTGCGGTGCAGCTGGAGCCGCGCCGGAAGATGAGATAGGCGAACAGCTCTTTGGATTTGCTGCGCCGGAACTGGACGGGCTGCCCGTTTAGCAGAAAGACCTCAAACGGCCCCCGGCATTGAACGTGCAGGACAACGCGGGGGACCGGGTGGCGAAGGTCGGCAAGCTCACGGGAAAGGGCGCTGCGGGTGAGGGGAACCGTCAGATACCCGCTGGCATGCAGATCGAACGCCAGCAGGGCGTAACGGTTGCTGTCGGCAAGGAAAATCAGATTGCATTGGGGGCAAGCCGACTGAAACTGCGCAGCGGATGCCCCGCCGGACCGGACATCCAAAAACAGAATGTGACAGGTGTGGAGCTGCAAAAATCCAAGGGCAGCCGGGGCGTTTTCAAACACCGACAGACTGGCCTGCGGAAGTTCCTGCCGCAGAAGGTCTGCAAGCTGCTGGATGGTCTGCTCATCGCTGCTGACGATGACGGCCTGGATTCTGGCCCGGTTTGTGAGTGCAGTCATATTCATAGGAAAATGCCTTACACAGGGGTCGTCTGCACGGTGCGCAGAATTGCCCCGGTGGGGCAGTGCTTCTCGCACCAGCCGCAGTCATTGCACAGGCAGGCGTCAATGACCGGGCGGTTACGATGAACAAAAATTGCCTTGGTGGGGCAGCCTTCGAGGCAGATGCCGCAGTTCAGGCAGGCGGACTCCTGACAAAGGTACACCGTCCTGCGAACAAAGGCGCTCCGCCCGCCGGTCACGCCGCCGAGGCCCGAATCCTCCAGCGGACGCTGGTTGTCCATAAGGGCTCCTTTCTTCCCGCTTTGCAGGTGCGTCAGATGTACAGGCGGTGCTGGTCATACCACTTGTCATAGGTGGAATCATAGCCATCGAAATGGATCCGATACATGACACAGTGGCGCAGGCCGACCCGAATCAGATCTTTGGATTCGATTGTCCGGTCGATGATGGTGCCGCTCCAGGAGGACCATGTGTTTTCATTGCGCGTCACCTGCACCCGTGTGCCGACCTCGAAATCAAACTTTGCATCTTCCGGATTCTCATACCAGCCTCTGCTGCCGCAGACATGCCCGCCCTGCACATAGGAGCCGCCGGCCACATCCGCCAGTTCCGCATCGGACAGGGAGGCGTCCTGTTTGGGGTCAATGTTGGTCAAATCAAGTTTCTGTTCCATGGGATGCTCCTCCTTTTATTTGTCGGGATAGAAGCCGTAGCATTTTTTGGCAAAAATCAGAGGAATGTTCCTGCCGCAGCGGGTACACGTAAACCCGCCATTTCTTGTTTCGTAGGCCGCCAGCCCCCCGCAGTCTTTGCAGTAGTAATGGAACCGCTTACCGGTGGACAATTCGATCCAGCGGATGGGGCGGCCCCAGCAGTCCCGCTTGGAGGGGATACACCCTTTGCCGACGTCAGCCCCGCCGGCGGCCTGTTCCAGTTGTTCCTCGTTCAGTTGAGCATCGCGTTTGAGTTCGTCCGTCATGGCAGTTGCCTCCTTGTTTTTTGTTGTGACCTCAGTATACCAAACAAATGGATGCAAAAGAGATACACAAAACGGGAAATTTTTTGCGGAGTGTGTCTCTTTTGCATCCATCCGGGTGGTATTCTGTAAGCCGGGAAGATCGGATTCGACAAAAGGAAAGGAGATACCAGTGAGAAGCTATCTACTGCAAGGGAACATTTGTTACAGCAAATCCAGCGATGAAATCTGTATTGCAGAGGACGGGTATGTTGTATGTGAAGAAAACAAATGTGCAGGAGTTTTTAGAGAAATACCGGAAAAGTATCAATCACTCCCATTGTACAATTATCAAAACAGGCTGATCATACCGGGGCTGGTGGATTTACATGTACATGCGCCACAATATCCATTCCGTGGAATGGCAATGGATCTGGAGCTGATTGACTGGCTCAACACCTATACGTTTGCGGAAGAAGCAAAATATAGGAATCTGGACTATGCAGAGAAGGCTTATGAGATTTTTGTGCAGGACCTGAAAGAAAGCGCAACAACACGGGCCTGCATCTTTGGCACCATTCATACCGATGCAACCTTATTGCTGATGAGCAAGCTGGAACAGGCCGGAATCAAAGCCTATGTGGGAAAAGTCAATATGGATAGAAACAGCCCGGATGATTTGTGTGAGGAGAGTGCGGAACAGGCTGCCGCAGATACAGAAAAGTGGATTCAGGAAAGTGAGAAGTTTGTCAATGTAAAACCGATTCTTACACCAAGATTTACCCTGTCCTGTACCGATGCGCTGTTTGAGAAATTGTCCGGGTTACAGAAAAAGTATCATGTTCCGGTTCAGTCACATCTGTCGGAAAATCTGGATGAAATTGAGTGGGTCAAGAGGCTTTGTCCGGGAACAAGGAATTATGGAGAAACCTACGACAGATATGATCTGTTTGGAAACGACTGTCCCACCATTATGGCCCACTGTGTTTATAGTGATGAGAATGAAGTGGAGATGATGAGAAAACAACAGGTGTTTGTGGCGCATTGCCCGGAATCCAACGCGAATTTATCATCAGGCGTGGCGCCTGTGAAGAACTATCTCAAGAAAGGCATGAAAGTGGGTCTGGGCAGTGATCTTGCGGCGGGCACCACCTTGTCAATGTTCAAAGCGATGTCGATGGCCGTTCAATGTTCAAAGCTTCGGTGGAGGCTGTATGACCAGTCGGTTGAACCGCTTACCATGGAAGAGGCGTTTTATATGGCAACAAAAGGCGGCGGAGAATTCTTCGGAAAGGTGGGCAGTTTTGAAAAGGGGTATGAATTTGATGCGGTTGTTGTTGATGATACCTCCATTCGGACTCCGCAGAAAGTAAGCGTAAAAGAACGTCTGGAACGATTGATGTATTTTGCCGACCATCCTGCGATTGCCGCGAAGTTTATCAACGGCGTGAAAGTACTATGATACAGCGTGCCTTTTTATGGAAGTCTGGGCGTTCCGGCTGAAGGCGTCAGAAGGGCTTTAAAAAGAGCGCAGCATGGTCTTTTGTAAGAAAAGACTGTGCTGCGCGTTTTTCAGACAGGGGGACTCTGCACAGGGCGCCTGCGCTGCCGCTCAGATGTACAGAAGCGACTGCTCAACCCAGTCGTCATAGCTGTCATCGTAGCCTTGTTGGGTTCTCCTCAGGACTTTGCGCCGTACCAGCCGGTCACTTCTTTGGCGTAGCTGACCCAGCCGCCCCAGTACCAGGTGTTGCAGGGGTCGCAATATAAGACGCCCAGGGTGCCCAGATGCAGCAGCCCTCCGCAGCGGGGACATTCATAGTGAAAGATTCGCCCGGTTTTCTTCTCTCTCCAATGGGTGACGCGGCCACGGTTATCGTGGCCACAGACCTCGCAGTTGCCCTCGTTGGAGTCGGACTGGAATTCGATGCCTCCGGCCACCAGCGCCAACTCCTCATCGGTCAGGTCTACGGACTGCGCCGCCAGCTTCTGCATGGCCTGCTCCGGGGTGATGGTATGCAGCGTTTCGGGCAGGCCTTTTTCTCCCTCATGGGCAGTCAGGTATTCTTTCAACGTCATTAGAATCGCTCCTTTCACAGATTGGTGTCTGTCATACCTGTATGATAGCAGACAAATGGATGCAAAAGAGATACACAAAACGGGAAATTTTTTGCAGGGTGTATTACTGTAGAAAAGAAAACATCCCCGGCGCAGAACAAGGCCAAGGATGTTTTCTGAAAGTGTTCGCAAGGACAAGCAGACCTCGGTATCGCAGATGCTGTTTCACAACGGCAAAGCATACAGATGATTTCTCGTGCTCTCTGCGTTCATCTTTTATGACAATTCCGCAATTCCGCTCAGTTTTTCCCGGAGCTTCCGGTCGTAATGCCCGCCGAAATAGAGACAAGCCGCCCGGTCGCAGCCCATGAGGTCGTTTCCGGGCGTACAAAGCGCACTTGCACGGCAGCTTCCTCCGCAGCGTGTGCGGTACTGGCAGGAACCACAGGTTTTGTTGACTTCCCAGAGCTCCTCAAGCCTTGTGTCAATGAGCTTCATGTAGCTGCTGTCGGTAAGACCCATTTTCAATCCAATTTCCGTGACAAGGGGGAAATCCTTCTGGATCTCGTCGAAGGAGGACAGCGAAAGGCAGGGCAGCATTCGTCCCTCCGGGGATAGGTAGAGGGTGTTCCGGGCGTGACCGCACAGCGTCATGCGGGAGCAGTCCACGTCTGCGGGGTACTTTTCAAAGGGAATGCGGTATTCACGCCGGCCCTTGCCGCCCCAGAAAAATCCGCCCAGCATGAGGGAAAGAGGCATTCCGTCCTCAAAAAAGTGGGGAACATAATCAAGATAAATTTCGAACAGTTCCTCGATCTCGATGCTGGCGTGTTCCCCCGTGGTGCGAAGCCACAGCTCTGTTTCGGAAACGGGATTTACCTTGCAGCTTGAAACGCTGTGGGCTCCCAGCGTGTTGATGCTCTGACGAAGCAAGTGCTTATTTCTCTGATGAAGGCACAGCTCGCTGCCCGTGGGAAAGCCCCGCTGGGCGCACAAATCAAAGGCTTTCAGCACGATCTCGCCGGCCCTGTCGATTCCACGCAGCCAGTCGTGCATTCCCTCGTCTCCGTCGTAGCTCATGTTGAACTCAGGCTTCTGCCCGTACCCTTCCAGCATATCCAGCAGCTTTTCGTTCACCAGAAAGCCGTTGGAGTAAATCTGGGTAATCCGGATCTTCCGACGGGAAAGCTCCCGGACGATATCCTCGAAATCGCTGCGGACAAGGGGCTCGCCGCCGGTCAGCGAAACCTGGGTGATGCCGCATTCGTCGATCTGCCGGATGAGATCCATGATGGTTTCATGGGAAAGCTCCCCCAGCTTTGCTTCCGGCGCGGACATATAGCAATGGCGGCAGCGGTAGTTGCACTTGCCGGTGATCGACCAGTGCGCGGTGCGGATATAGCGGTTTTCGTATTTCCGGTACTGCTGGTCGGCAGTCAGCGCCGCGCCGTACTCGCAGACACGAGCAATGCCTTTTTTCACAAGCTCCGGGAGGATACTGCGCACCTTTTCCGGGAAGATCGGCAGGGAACAGTCAGTTTTTCCATCACAGAGCGACAGCGCCCAGAACGTGTCCTTATCCACGAACCCAATGGAATTGTCCGGGCGGTGCAGCAATCCGTAGGGCAGCATCTCATACCCGCGGAGGCAGAAGGGTTCATTCAATAGGTAGTACTGTCTGCTCATTGGTTCTCCAATCACCTGGTTGTTTTTGTTCACTGTTCAGAATTCATTCTTCAGGTTGCACCGTCTCCCCAAAGTACACAAACGCAGGGAATCGCGTTATGGGCGCCGCCTATTCCTCCTCCAGTACAAGCGCATACAAGACCTTCTCCGCTTCCGCCGCCGACGAGTGGACACATGCAGATACCGCCGCCGGCTACCACTTCAAGCTCGTCATCGCTGAGCTCGCCTTCGGGCGCTTTGAAATCCTCTGCGGTAAGCACCACACCGTATTCCTTCAGCAGTTCAATCATCTTCTCCTGCAATTCGGTCTGGCTGTCAGCGGTAATCGCTTTCAGTCTGTCGTTTAGCTCCGGGTGTTCCTGCAATACCTTTTGCAGCTGTTCCTGTTTCTGCTCGTTCATTGTGATACCTCCATAAGATAAAATCACTTATGGACATGACGGCCAAACCGTATATCCATTGGTTATAATATATCATGCAAATGGATGCAAAAGAGATACACAAAACGGGATTTTTTTTGCAGAGTGTGTCTCTTTTGCACCTGTTTCTGTGCTATACTGGAACAAACGTAAAAAAGGAGAGGAACCCGATGAAAGGAAAACTTCTGATGATGTTGGCAGGTGCGGCTCTGCTGGCGGGGTGCGGCACGGCCGTGTCCGCCGCTGCACCGCAGCCCACCGAGCAGCCCGCCGCCGAGGTGAAAGCCCCCGCGCCCGCGCCGGTGACGGTGATGGGCCGCCCGGAGGAGACCATGGCGGAAATCACCCCCGGCTTCCGGTATACGCTGGCGGACGTCCGGCAGGTGGGCGGCCGGCAGGGCATCGCGGCGGATGAGCGCTATTATTACGTCAGCGGCAGCACCACCCTGCAAAAGTTTGACAAGGACTGGAATCTGGTGGCGGAAAACAACGACCCCTTTGCAAAGTTTGAAATCAAGGTCAACCATCTGGGCGACATTGACGTGTACAACGGAGAAATCTACGCGGGAGCGGAAAATTTCAACGATGGAGCGGCCACCGATATTCAAATCGCCGTGTATGACGCCGAAACGCTTGCATTGAAACGGACCTTCCTGTTTGAACCCTCCAGCGGTCAGCTGGAGTGCTCGGGTGTGGCCGTGGACCCCGACCACAACGCGGTGTGGATGTGCTCCTGGGTGGGGGAGGAGAGCGGGCGGTATCTCTATCGCTACGACCTGACCACCGGCGAATACGTGGGCAAGGTGCATCTGCAATGCCCGCCCCAGTGGCTGCAGGGCATCGCCTACGACAAGGGCTATCTGTACATGACCGCCGATGACGGCACCGCCGATCTGGGCGAGCCGGACCACGTTTACCGCTGCTTCATCGACCCGGAGGCCACTACCGCCACGGTGACGCTGGAACGCACGCTGGACGATGTGACGCTGCAAGGGGAAATTGAGGGCATCTCCATCGATCGGGACAAAAATCAGATGCTCATTTCCTACAACCGCGGCTCCCAGATCGTGCTGGGCATGGTGCGCGGATTCTATGAAGGGTATGAGGAGGAAATTCACGAGATTTTCGTGTATGACCGTTCCTGACAACCAAAACGACCCTGCCGCATTTGCGGCAGGGTCGTTGCAGCGTGTCGAAAAAACTCATTTCGCGTTTGTAGGGGGCGTCGAGGACGCCGCCCCCTACAAGTGCAAATACAGGTTTTTCGACAAGCGGAACCGCCAGCGGAAACCGGCGGTTCCGCCTTGAAAAATGGTTTTTCTCCCTTCGGAACCTCAGCGCCTTCCTTTTGCCGCGAGCCACCGGAAGCTCATCGGATAGCAGCTGCCAACGATGGCGATGGTGAGAAAATAGGTAAGCCCCGCCCTGTACAGCGCATGGCCTGCCAGCCGGGAAACAACCGCGTTGATCCCCGCCTGCACCGCCAGCAGCAAACCGACCCCGGCCGCGACCTTGATGACCTGTACCCACCAGACGGCCCTGGTGTCGTAATGGGTATACAGCCTGTCGGTGAGGTAGCTGACCGACACGCCCGCCATACACCCCAGCGCGACCCACGTCTTTTTGATGCAGGATTCCTGCGCATAGTCCACGTAGTGCGCGGAGTGCGGCGCAAACGTGAGAAGCGCAATGACTGCCGCCATCCCTGCCATCATCAAAAGGGTCAGCAGCGTCAGCCTGTTCAAATCTCCGTGGATGCGGTCATACACGGCGTTCAGAATCAGAATGACCCCAAAGCCCAGACCAATCCCGGCGATGCAGTCCGTCAGGGTATGGACGCCAAGCTCCATCCGCGCAAAGGCTACGCCGGCGATCGCAAGCACACACAGAGCGCGGAACCACCACCGTTTCGCCATGCACAGGGGAATGCCGAACACCGTTGCGGCGGTCATGCTGTGTCCGCTGGGCAGTGAATACCCCGGAGCGCCGTCCTCCGCCGCCGACACAAAGGAGAAGGACGGGTCCGCTGTGAAGGGCCTTGGCACCTGAAGGGTCCCTTTCAGCAGCCGGGAAAGGCCGGAGCTGAAAAAGCCGCACATCATATACCGGTAGCCCCACTTTTTATCCACGCACCATAATAGAATCAGGCCCACCGTCAGAAATACCGTTTCCTCGCCCAGCATGGAGAGAAGGATGCAGAGTCTGTCCAACACCGGGCTGCGCAGTTTTTCGAGAAAATATAAGAGTTCCATACAGTATTGCCGTCCTTTCTAATCTGTGTGTATCAGCATAGCACAGCTTCCCGGAAGCTGCAATGCGGGAAACGGCATCATTTTTTGCGCTTGCGGAACAGCATCCAGCCCGCAAAGGCCAGTCCGCCAAGACCCAGCCCGCCGGCCAGCAGCAGAAGGGCCAGCGGCGGCCGGGGAGCCGGTTCCGTCCCGGTCAGCTCCGGGGCCGGTGTGGGCGCAGGGGCGGCCGGGGCCTCGGTGCTTTCCGGGGCGGCCTGCGGCAGGTCAGTGGGAGCCGCTGCGGAAGCTGGTGCGGCGGTGGGGGAGGGAACCGCGGTGGCCTTCGGCCTTGCGGTGGGGCTGGCGGCTGCCGGTGCGCCGGGCACTGCCGGGGCGGCAGGAGCCTCCTCTTTGCCCCAGGTGCCGTCCGCAATGGCCTGCCCGATTTCCGGGTGCTCGCTTTCCGGGGCGGCGGTCGTGCCGCCCGTCCAGCCCAGCAGCACCACGGCGCTGCCCCGCAGCGTCAGCTGCGCGGTATGGGGGCCGGTCACGGTGAAGGCGGTGCCGCCCGCCGTCTGGCCGTTTTGCAGCACCAGCACCTCCCCGGCGGCGTGGCCGTCCACCGCGTCCTGATACAGCACGGCGGCGGCAGGCTGGGCGGTGCGGGCGTCCACATTGTCCGGCAGGGACAGAACCGCGGCGGCGGTTTCGGTGCCGGGCAGCACGTCATAGCTGCGCCAGTGCTCGCCGTCCACGCTGCGCTGGGCGATGACCTCCGCAGCGGCGGACACCGTCTTGCCCGGCAGCGCGGTTTGCAGGGCCGTCAGGGCCTGCGCGGCGGTGGTGACCCCGGCGTCCCGTAAGGCAAAGCTTAAATCGGCGGTCTCGGCGTCGTCTGTCTCGGCGCGCAGAAGGGTGGGGGCCTGCCCGGCGGTAAACCGGGCCTCCAGCGTGCGGCTGGCGGAGAGGGTCAGCGTCAGCGTGGGTTCGGTGCCCAACAGCACGCCGTTTTCGTACCAGCCCGCGAACCGGAACCCTTCATAGGCATCGGCGGTCAGCGTCAGCGCGGCGCCGTCCCACGCCGTGGCGGCCAGCACCCCGTCCACATTGCTCTTGCGCAGGAAGTCCCCCTCCAACAGCACCTGGCCGTCCTCCACTGCGGTCTGGAATCCGTTTTCCATGGATTCGCTGGGGAACACCGTCAGGGTGTGTGCGCCGTCATCGGCAAATTCAGCGGTATAGAGCTGATGTTCGCTGCCGGTATGGTCCGTTGTGCAGGTCCATGTGGGGGCGTCCGATACCGTCTGCCCGTTTCCGTCGACCCACCGCACAAAGCGGAACCCTTCGCCGGCTTCGGCGGTGAGGGTCAGGCTGTCCCGTTCTCCTGCAACCAAGCTTCTGTCGCCGGCGGTGGTGCCGGTGAGCGGCCGGGAAGTGTCGGTGCCCACATGGACGTAGACGTCCGGCGTGGGGACCTCCAGAATGGTCATGGTGCGCAGCGCGATGGAGGGATTCCCGTTATAATCCAGATACAGACCGATATAGTCGTTGTTTTCCCACTTTCCGGTCAGGTCTACCGTCAGGCTGTAGCTGTGCTCCACCCAGGTGTCACCCTGTCGTCCCTCGGTCAGTTCTCCGGCGTGGGCGGCAAAATTGTACAGCGTCACCGCTTCGGTCTGGCCCTCCGTATTCAGGCGGGTCATCATCAGTTTCAGGTTGGAGAAATCCACGGCGTTCATGGACTCGTTGGTGATGGTGATGTGGCCGTTGATTTGGTTGTCCGGATAGGTCAGATCCACCTGCATGGACAGGGTCTCTGTCTCGTTGATATCCAGCGAGGTCAGGCTGAACCAGCCCTCCCCGGCGGCGCGGCTGTTGGTCTGCCCGGCTACGCTGGCCTGTAAGGTGACCCGGTGCGCGCCCAGCTCCCAGTTGTCGGGAATCTTCAAGGCCAGCTCCAGCGTTTCCGCCATGCCGGGGAAAATTTCCCGGATCACGGTGGGGCTGTCCACAAACTCCATGACCTGATTCTTTTCGTCCACCGCACGCAGTTCCAGAAGATGGGTCTTGCGGCCGCCGGTGGTGTTGCGCACCGTCAGCTGAACGGGGAAGGCTCCGTCGGATTTGGAGATCAGCGTTCTGGGCAGCGTCACGCTTTCCGCCTCCACGCCGTCGGTCAGCGTATGCTGCCACAGGCGGATGTCGCAGCGGCGCACGTTTTCGGGGGCGTCCATGTCCGGCACGGTGTAGATCAGATTGACGGTTTTCAGTCCCTGCCCGCCGTCCTGATAAGAGCCGTATTCGGTGGTGGCGCAGAACGCGCCGATGGGCTCCGGCTCGTCCAGTTCATAGGTCTGCGGCTCCGCCACCAGCAGATATCGGAAGGTCTCGTAGCGGTCCATCGTGTAAAAATAGTGGATGACCTGATAGCCGGTCTGCACCATCTGACCGTTTTCGTCCGGCTCCATGCGGGGCGTCAGCTGGAGGAGACTGCCGTACTGGGGCTGGATCACCAGCTGGCAGGCATCGGTGCCGCCGATGCCGTCAAAGGCCTCGCCCTGACCGTTCATCCACTTGGCCTCCATGGCGGTGCCGTCGGGGTAATAGACAAAGAAGTGATTGCCAATGATGAAATACACGTACCCGTCCTGCACGCAGTAGGTGGTGATGAGCGGGCCGTTCCAGTACAGGGTGCTGTCCACCGGGATGGTGACCATCTCCTGCGTGGGCTGGCCTTTCAGATCCACGCCGCGCATCTGCACAGTGGCGCCGTTGGCCCGCACCATGAAGAACATGGCCTTGCCCTCCTCCACGCGGCCGGTGGGCAGAATGTAGTGGGTGCCCATGCGGCGCACCGTCTGCGCTTCGTAGTCATACCAGCAGACGCCCACCTTTTTCTCCTTCCACAGGGGGACGCAGTGGCCGTCCTGCCCGGTGACCATCGGCTCGGTGATCTCGTTGGCATTGCTCTTGGGCACAAGGGTGCTTTCGGCGGCCTTGTGGGCGTACAGATCCCAGGTCAGGCCGGTGATGCGGGTGGAGGCGGCCCGCTGTTCATAGGTTTCGGTGCCGTCAAAGTCCGCGGTGACCAGCGCGATGTACACCCGGTCAGCGCCCTGCTGGTCGGCCATCACGGCATACCGCATGGCGTCCGCGCCGCCCTCCGAAGGCTCCACGATATGGACGAGGCCGGTGTTGTCCAGTGCCTGATACACCAGCCGGGGGTGACCGCCCACCGAGGCGATGCGGAACAGGTAATCGGTGCCGTTGACGCTGACCACCTGCATCTGGGTATCCCCCTGCACATCGGCCAGCAGGGTGGTGCCGGCGCTGTTCGCGGCTCTGGCCAGCAGGGGATTGGGGAGATAGGAATCCCCGGCGGCGCCGGTCTCGGAGACCGCCTCTAAATCCAGCGCGGTCAGCGGACCGGTATCGGCAGGCTCCTCCCCGCTGGCGGCAAGCAGCATCCGCGGCTGGGTGATGCCGCTCCAGTTGGTCCATGCGTCCGCAGCCCACTGCTTTTTGATGGTGTAGGACACCGAGAAAAACAGCGCGGTGGCCGACAGGGTCAGCCCCGCCCCGAAAACACCCGACCAATGGGGATAGGTGTATCCCACCGGCGCAGGCTGGGCGTTGTTGGAGATGCAGACCGAAATATTCACCCACAGGTTGCCGCAGACTTCGGCGCAAAGCACCTTGCGGATGCCCACGCCCACATACAGCGCAAAGCCCATGCCGTAGCCCACCGTCACGCTGCCGCCGGTGCTGGAGACCTGCTCCGGGTTGGAGATGGCCTTGACCATGGCGGTGTTGTCGGGCTGATCCACGGGGACCTTGGTCTGATAGTACACCGAGGTGTCCAGACTGCCGCTGGCGCTCACCTCAAAGCCCCAGTACCAGGGCACCGGGACGGGGCCGACCATCAGCACCGAGCTGTAGGTGTTGCCGAACCGCCCGGTGATGGACACATAAATGCGGCCGCCGGTCTGTTCCATGCCGGTGTTTTTGTTGTAGCCGCCCAGAAAGCCGAACATGACCCCCACCAGCAGGGACTGGTCCGGGTCACCCCAGGCGCCCTTCTGTTTGGTGCCGTCCATCATGCCGGTGTAGTTGGCAACGCCCTTTTCCAGCTTGTCCAGCTTGTCGTTCATCATGTTCTGGAGGGACTGCATGCCGTCACGGGCCTTGTCCTGCTGGCGGGGGGTCAGGGTGCCCTTGGCCCACTTGGCAAGGTCTTCCGCCGGAACGCCCAGCGACGCGCCCGCAAACACGGTGCCGTCGGGCAGCACCATCACCGCCACCGGCAGGGCGGGAATCTCAATACCCAGTTCAAGGCCCTCCAGACCGGGAATGGTGGTGGACAGCTTGCTGGTCTGTTTCAGGGCGGACAGCTTGAATTTGTACTTGGAATAGCTGGCCTCCGGGCAGATGGCCCGCTGCACCGTCAGGCCCAGCGCCGTGCCGATGCTGCCGTCCGAGAGTGCCACCTGCGTGGTGTCGCCGGGGTTCAGCAGGCCGCTGCCGGCCTGTCCCCAGCGGGTGGTCTGGCTGTAAATGGCGGTCAGGGCATCCGGCCCGGCAGAACGGGTCAGGCCGCCCGGCGCGCTGGTGACGGTGCGGGTCACGCCCTTGTTTTCTGCTGTCAGGGTCAGAACCGGCGTGTTTTGACCGTCCCCCGGCCAGTCCAAGCTGGCGTTGGCACGGCACAGCATGACGGTGAAGGTCATATCCTTGGACACATTCACCAGATCAAGGCTGGTTTTGTTGTGCAGAATGTCCGCACCCGCCAGATCGACACAGCGCAGATAGTAGGTTTTGTCATCGATAGGCTCCATCTGGAGGGTCTGCATTTTGCCGCCGGACAGATCGGCGTCCAGCAGCGTGATGGAGCAGTAGTCCGCACACTGAATGTCCAGCACGCCGTAGCAGTTCCCCTCCTGCGTTTCAAACACGGCGGTGCCGCCGGTGCCCTCGATTTCATGGCCTTCGCTGTCTTTGCGGGATTCGGTCCGCTTGGTGACAGGGCTGCCGATCAGATTGCCGTTTTCATCCTTCATCTGGATGGTCACGGTGGCCCCGTTCAGCGGTTCGCCGTTTTCATTCACCACCCGGATGAGGGTGTGGGTGGTGTCGATCATGTACAGCACGGCGGAAACGCCCGCGGCGCGGCTGCTGACCATATCGGCGCTGCTCTCCACGATTTCCACGGCGGACCAGTCGTTTTCCGTGACCGGCAGCACAGCGGCGGCGTCAGCGCTTTCCTCCGACAGCAGGAGAGGAGCGTTCAGTGCGGCATGGGTGGCGTCGGCGGCCTGCACCAGCGCGGCCAGATCCTCCGGGTCCACGCCGGTCTCGCTGGTCACGGCCTGTCCCAGAGCGTCCCACCCTGCCTCGTAGTCGCTCATGTCCAGCGGCTGGGCATCCTCGTTGGGAGTGATCTCCTGCACGGTGAAGGCGTCCTCCAGCTCGCTGCCGCCCCGCAGGGAAAGGGCGGCGGTCTCCTCGCCGTTTTCGTCCTGCCCGATGGTATAGGTGCCCTGCTCTCCGGGCAAAAGCTCGGAAAGCTGGCCGGTGACGTTCTCACTGGCTTCACTGGTCTCCGGCGGCGCGGCGGCCGTTTCCGGCGTGGCGGGAATCTCCTCGGCGCAGACCGCCAGCGCACTGCCGGGGCCGCACAGCATCGCGGCCGCCAGCAAAGCGGCGATGCACCGTTTTGTCATGTTGTTCATAGGGCGTTCTCCTCTTTCTGCTGCCTCATTGTATCTGCATTATATCATAAAAAGGGATGCAAAAGGGATACAAAAAACGACAAATTCTTTGCAGAGTGTGTCCCTTTTGCACCCGTTTGTATGCTATGATTAAATCAAAACAACAGAGAAAGAAAGGAATCTTCCCGATGAAATGGAACAAACTCGCAGCAGCGGTGCTTTCGGTTTTTCTGGGACTTGTCCTTGCGGGCTGTCTCCAGACCGCAGAGCCGCAGTATACGCTGATTTTGACAAGCCCCAGCGATGAAAATGAACCCATGCCGCAGGGGCGGCACTTTTATGTCTCGGGCGCCATCGAAACGCAGGGCGGCAGCGGCGTTCCTGAGGATGCGCAGATGCTCGTCCGCCTGCTGGACGAAACCGGGCAGGCCGTGCGCACCGTCCGCAGCGTGGGGAAAGGCACCTCCTGCCTCTGGGCGTTCCATGAAAACTATGTGTACGATGTGCCGGATGACCCGGAACGCGCAGACTGCGTGGCCGGGTATGACCCCGTCCTTGTGGTGGAGGACGTAACCCGCCCCATGGAGTCCTTTGCCAATGCGGAAATCAAATGCGCGTTCAGCGATGACCAGTTCCGTGCCCTCATCGTCTGTGCCACCGATGCCGCCCACGGGCTTTTGCAGGATGACGGGGTGGGCTTTGTCAACGGGGACGGCACGGCCATCGAGGGACTGCCGGCGGGGGACTATTCGGTGCAGGTGACGCTGCTGGACGGCAGGGAACGGGTGCTCGCGTCTGCGGAAAAAGAACTGACCATCGGCAATCCCACCGACTCGGTGATTGGGCGGTTCCACCCGCAGGAGCACTATGAGCGGCTTCTTGACTGGTACAGCCAGCAGGGCTGGGCCATCAACATTGACTGGATCCCCGGATTTATGCCCACCTCCAACGGCGTTGTCAGCGGATTCCCCGCCATGTTTGCCAACAACGACCTTGCGGTGTACAGCGTTTCCAAGGCGCACATGCTGATGTACCTCATCGAGCCTTCCAGCAGCTCCAACCGTCTGGAGCTGGCGTATCTGCAATATGCGGGGCGGGTCGGCAGTCCCGAAACCTTCGCGGCCTATCATTACGACATCGGGGAGCCGGTGGTGTACCTTCCGGACGGCGAAGTGTTGGAGGGAACCATCGTGCCCTTTGCGGAACAGGATTATCTGGATCTGTGCCGGGTGGATGAAGTGACCGACGAGGCGGTGGACAACATCTATCCCTTTGAGGGCAATTATAATGTAAAGTCCAACACCCGGCTGGACGGAACTGTCGTGGTGGACGCCTCCCGGAAATTTGCGGTATCGGGTGCGCTGGCGCCCTTTCAGGTGGAGCCGGAGGATGTGTCCCAAACCGAAGGCGGCCTGTACGAGCTGCGCAACAAATTCGATACCGTGACCTATACCTTTGACGATGGTACGTCCAGCCGGACATACCGGAAATCCGCTGTGATGACACGGTACAATTACGCGATGCGTGCGAATGCCTACGTCTGCTATTATGAATTTTACAATGTGTTTGACGGCGCGGAGGTGCTGGAGCCGGGGAAAACCTACACCGTCACGGTGCAGGGGTATGACAATCATGGAACCCCGGTAGAGGGCGCACAGGAAACCATGACCATCCGTGCGGAATAAAAACCGAAGACACCGTCTGGCTGAATCTGGCGGCAGGCAGCAAAAAACTGTCAGAAGATGTTGTCATGGGCCGGAAAATGTGTTATAATCAAACAAATGACTTTTACGGAAACCGTATGAAAAGAGGAACCCCCATGAAGAAAAAAGGTTTTACGCTTGTGGAACTCATCGTTGTACTGGTCATTCTGGCGATTCTTGCGGCGCTGCTCGTTCCCGCGCTGACAGGCTATATTGACAGGGCCAATGAAGAAAAACTGCAGGCGACCACCCGGCAGGTGGTCGTGGCGGCCCAGTCGGTGGTGTCGGAGGCGTATGCGGAGAATCCGGAACTTAAAAAGGGCAATTTGCAAGCGAGTACATTGGGAAATGACAATGTCGCTGTTTTTGGAGAAGATATAAACCATATTAAACTGAGTGATATATGCGAGCTGGCGGAGATCGCGCAGGATATTACCAAGGTCGGAGATGCCTATCAAGGCAAGTTCAAAAACGGAATTTCGTGGGTCGGTATCGACTACGGAAATGACGGAAAGCTGATTCAGGTCCTTGTGAGCGATGGCACCCAAACCTGCACCTATGACGGAAAGACCGGAGACTATACAGTGGTGAAATACTGACCCCTTTTCTCCATACAGAACGCTCCCTGCCCGGCGGCCTGCCGGACAGGGAGCGTGTTTTTATTTCCGTTTACGCCAGAAATTCCGCGGCGACCGCGTCAATGGCGGCGGGGTCGTTGGCAGCCCACGCGGCGTAGGTCAGGCCGGAATCCGCCACGGTGCGGCCCAGCTTCACAAGAAACTCCGGCACGCGGCTCTCCAGAATGACGCCCAGTTCCCGGCCCATGGCCTCCTGACCCTGCGCGTCGCAGCCGTTCACATACAGCGTGAAGGCGGACAGGGGCTTCTTGTCCACCACCTTGGCCGCGCCCCGGAATCCGATGGCGCCGGTCTGGTGGGTGCCGCAGCTGGAGGGACAGCCGGAAATATGCACCTGCGGCAGCGCGGCGCAGGGAATGCCCGCCTGCCGCACCGCGTCCACGCTGGCGCGCAGCAGCGCCTGGGAATCCCGCACGCCTACCTGACAGATGGACGCGCCGATGCAGCTCACCGAAGTTTCAAACAGGCTGTGGGCGGTGTCGCCGTCCGTCAGCGCCAGCAGTTCGGCGGCCTGCGTTCCGGTCAGATTGACGAAATACGCCGTCTCATCGGGGGCCAGACGCATCTCCACCGGCGCGCCCATGCGGGCCACCGCGTCCGCCGCGGCGCAGAACACCCCCGCATCCGGCTGGCCGCCGATGGGGTGCCACGCCACTGCGTACAGGCCGGGCTGCTTCTGTGCCAGCACCCGGCGGCTGTCCGGCGGGGTGCTGCCGTCCCCCTGCAAGGCGGGCGCGGCGGCAGGCGCGGGCAGCGTCAGCTCCTCGCCGGAGGCGAACACCTCGTTCAGCTTTTGCAGATAGGCGGCCTTGTAGCCCTCCGGCCCGCCGCAAACCTCCTGCATATAGCGGGTGCGGGCCTTGGCCCGGTTGTCGTAGTTGCCGTAGGCGCGGAAGGTCAGCCACATGGCCTTGATATAGTACAGGATTTTCTGCGGCTCCACGCCCTCCGCCACCAGCACGCCGAAACGGGGGTTGTTGCCAAGGCCGCCGGCGCTGTACACATCAAACAGACCATCGGGGCGGGCGGCAAAGCCCAAATCCCGGTAGGTGGCGTGGGTCAGGTTTTTGGGGGAGTTGGAAAAGCCCACCTTCAGCTTGCGGGGCATCTTTTCCGCCTTCACAAAATGCATCAGATAGTCCGCGGCGGCCTCGGCCCAGGGGGTCACATCAAAATACTCGCCCTCCTCCAGGCCGGACAGCGGGGAGCACATCACGTTGCGGGGGAAATCTCCGCCGCCGCCCATGGTGACGATGCCCGCGTCCAGTGCGTCTTCCATGATGCCGATGACCGCGTCGGGGCCAAGGTCATGCAGCTGGATGGTCTGGCAGGTGGTGAAGTGCAGGCGTTTGACCTGCCAGCGGCGCAGCGCATCGGCGGTAAAAGCCAGCTTTTCCCGGGTCACGCGGCCGGCGGTCATGCGCAGGCGCAGCATGCTGGCGGTGCCGCCCTTCTGGGCGTAGCTGCCATACAGGCCGGAAAAGCCCTTGTAGGCCATTTTGTCCACCTCGCCCGCGTAAAAAGCGCGGGTCTTTTCCGCAAAAGCGGGCAGGTCGGCTTTCCAGCTCTGGGGGGCAATTTTGTTGGGTACTGCCATATTCGGCACTTCCTTCCTGATGCTTGTTTTTTGTATTGTTACCGGGTCTGCTCCCAGTATTCTCCCATGGAGGCTCCCGGTTTGCCGGTACATTCGTCATTCAGATACGCCGCCAGCCCCACTGCCGCCGGATTCCAGGCAAGGGCGGCTTCGGTGGTGGGGTACTCCACCTCGGCATACCAGAACCCGGTGGGCAGCGCCGGGTCCACACAGTTCACCTCCAGCGTCAGGCCGTCCGGCAGCGCGTAGCTGCGCCGCTCCTTTTCAATGAGCGGTTTGCCGATGAGATGCTCCAGCTTGCCGAACAGCGCCGCATCGATTTCTGTCTCGATTTCCTCCCGCGCCAGCGTGCCCGCGCCCTTGAAGCACAGCACCAGCGCGGTGCGCCCGCCCAGCTGGGCCTCCCGCCGGATGCGCACCGTGGGCCGCACGCTGATGTAGCCCTGGGCCATCTGGTGGGTTTCGGTCAGCGGCAGGCCCTCCGGCCAGCCTTTCACCATCCATTTGCGCTCAATTTCCATGGGATGTGCCCTCCTTTTTGCGGCGGCGCAGTTCCAGCGCCGCCAGTGCCGCCGCGGTGGCCAGCGAGGCAAGCTCGCCCAGACGGAACCGCATCGGCTCATGAACCTGCACCGTGACAGTCCCCCCGGACACCGGCGTCGTTACCTGCAACAGCTGCCAGTCACTCAGCGACAGCGGCAGGACCTCGCCAGTGTCCGCCAGCGTGGCCCGGTACAGATTGAAATACCCGTACAACGGCAGCTGGATGCGTTCTCCCGGCTGTAGCCCCGCAAAGGAGAAGGTCAGCGTGCCGCCGCGGCGGCTCCAGTCCAGCGCCTCGCTGGTATCCGCCGAAACCACGCCCCGGCGGGCTTCCTCCCCCGCCTTTTCCAGGTCCACCTCGGTGAGAAGATACTGCCCCTCGTACAGCATGTCGTGAATCCAGTTGTCGTTGGACCCCCGCAGAGCGGTTTCATTGACGTTCAGGTAGCCAGAGGAGGCGTTCAGGCCGCTGAGCATGGCCATGGACAGCACCACGCCCGCAACTGTGCGGTAATTCTGCTGCCACAGCGCTTCCATGGCGATGGCGGCGGTCACCGTCCAGCAGACACAGACAATGATGAGCATGCGCCAGGAAAACTGCATCTTGCCGAACAGGTCATAGACGGCGGGAAGGGTCTCCTGGATCCTGCCCCAGGGGAACAGGTCGGAGCAGAAGAACAGCGCCAATGCGCCCATGCCCAGACAGCCAAGGCCGATGGAACGCCTGGACTTTTCCATGCGGGGGAGCAGCAGCACAAACAAAAGCAGGCACAGCAACAGCGCGAATCCCACCGACAGCGTCATGTCTCCCTGCGTTTCCAGGGTGTGCAGTTCCCCGTTGGTGCTGTAGGTTTCCATGAAAACCTGGGGCAGATACACCCATGCGGTGGTGAGTTTGACCAGAGGGTTCTGATAGATGTTCAGGTCCCACCGGGAAAAGTGCAGGAAGGGCACCAGATACCACAGGTTCAGCCCCACGGTGGCCGCTGCGGCACCCAGCAGCGTCAGGGGGCGGCGCCTGTCCGCAAAGAACCGGCGTCCGTCCGCCAGCAGCACCGCCGCACCGTACACCACCCCGAACACCACCACCAGAAAGGTGGAAATGATGTGGGACTGCAGCACCCCCGTGATGCCCAGCGAGGCCATCCAGAACCCCTTGCGATCATCCGCCTGCAGCAGGTTCCACAGACCCGCCAGCACCAACGGCAGGAACACCATGGCCAGCCCCTCACCGATGGCGGCGCGGATGTAAAATTCATTCATCCGGTAGGGGTTCAGAAGATACAGCACCGTGAAAAACACCGCGCCCCGGTCGCCCAGCATCTTTCGCATGGCGTAGTACGCCACAAACACTGTGGCAAAGGTCGCGCCAATCATCAGCATCTTGAAGGCCAGCATCACCGAGGAACCCAGCGCGCACATGATGCCGGAGGGATATAAAAACAGCTCCGGGTACATGATGGGGCTGATATAACCAAGCCCGTCCCAGAAATCCCAGTTGAGCCGTACCGGGAACTGCCCGCTCAGCAGCGCCAGCCCCAGCCCGTAAATGCGGGAAAGGTGAAAGAAAACGTCATGCCCGTTGGGCAGATGCGCCGTCACAAAGGGCAGACTGGCCGCCGAGGCCAGCAGGTACAGCTGAAATGGCCGGGCGCTGCCTGCGCGGTATCTGCGCCACAAAAGCCAGCCCACCGCCGCAAACAGAACGGTAAAGCCCGCGATCCACCAGGTATCGGTGTACACCGGGCCGGTGCTTCGCAGACTGTAATTTACGATATCCAGCCACCCGTCCTCCCCGGCGTAGCAGCGGAGAACCAGCTCGTTGACGTGGTGGTCCAGCCGGAAGGTCAGATCGGTATGCCGGGCGTTGGGGTCGATGCCGGTGTCGGCCAGCACCAGATTGTTCATGGTATCCACCACTTCGAACCGGCTGCCCGCCGCGGCGTACCCGTACTGCACCGAAACCGTATACTCGCCGGGGCAGACGGCCTCGGCATGCAGGCCCGCGCTGACCATTTCCCCGGCAAAGGCGGCGGTATCTCCGCTGGAAGCTGCCTCCGTGTAGGCTGCGGTATAGCCCGGTTCGGCTGTGGAGGTCCAGCGGACGTCCCTGCTCCGCAGGCCCCACACGGTCACGGCCGCCAGACACAGCATGGCCGCGGCCAGCAGCAGCCGGTTTTTGGAACACTTCATGGGATCACCTCTTTGGAAACAGTATATCACACTTGCACGGGCAACTGCAATCGTGTATACTAAAAATATCTTTTTGTTCGGGAGGCTCATCGTATGGAGTGGATTCGCCGTCTGGCACAGCGCAAAAACCGGGTGTTTCTGGTGCTGGCTGCCGCGGAATTGGTGTTTCTGGGGTGGCGGTTGATCGGGGATTACCGTGTGCCGGAGCCGATCGTGTTGGGCGCTGCGGACCTGCGCACCTACAGCGACAGCTGTGTGCAGGATGAATACGGCGTCTGGGTGGAGAATTTCACCGGAACCTTTGCCATCACCCGATGGGCGGATGTGCCCGCCGGCAGCTATCGAATGGATGTGTATTATGAGAACACCGGCAGTCCGGGCAGCGTGTCCCTTGTCCATGAGGTCATTCCCAAAGCGCGGCTTGACACCGCCAGTCTGCCCACCGGCGGCGGCAGGGTGAGTTTTTCCCTGTGGATGCCGTACGGCAGTGATATCACACAGGTAAAAATCGACGCCGACTGCGCCGAGGGGGAGGTCATGCGGGTCACCGAGGTGCAGCTCATCCCCACCCACGCCTGGGCGTACACCCGGTTTCTCAGCCTGCTGGTGTTTTTTGTGCTGGCGGACTGGGCGCTGCTGCTTGCCACGCGGCGGCTGCCGCTGCCCATCCGCAGCGTGAAGGGCCGGTACAGCGCGATGGCGGTGCTGGCCATCACGGCCTTTGCCTGCCTGCCGCTGGGGATGGAGTATCTCCCCTATGCCCATGACCTGTCCATCCACCTCACCCGCATCGAGGGCCTTGCGGCGGGGCTGCGGGCCGGGCAGTTCCCGGTGCGCATGGACCCGGAAATCGTGCAGGGCGGGGGCTATCCCTTCAGCCTGATGTATTCCGACCTGTTCCTCTATCCGTCGGCGGTGCTGCGGATTCTGGGGTATCCGCTGCAAACGGCGTATCGGCTGTATGCGGCGGCGGTGACGCTGGCCACCGCCTGCATCACCCGGTTCGTGCTGCGCCGCATGCTGGGCAGCGAAAGCATGGCCCTGCTGGGCACCGGGCTGTATGTGCTGTCCTATTACCGGCTGTCCAACGTTTTTGTGCGCGGCGCGGTGGGGGAGTACACCGCCATGATGTTTCTGCCGCTGGTGGTGTACGGGCTGTGGCGCATCTTTAACGAGGTCCGCCCCGGCACCGGTTGGCTTTGGCTGGCGCTGGGCTTTACCGGTATTTTGCAGAGCCATCTGCTCACCGCCGAGATGGCCGGTCTGTTCACGCTGCTGTTCTGTCTGGCCCTGTGGCGCAAAACCTTTACAAAGCCGGTGTTCACCGCCCTGTGCAAGGCGGCGGGAACGGCGGTTCTGTGGAATCTCTGGTTTCTGGTGCCGCTGCTGCAATACATGGCGGGCGGCGTGTGCAAGGTCAAGTACGCCAACGACATGACCATGATGGTGGATAAGGCGGTTTACCCCACGCAGATCTTGATGATGTTTGGCCGCGGCGGCGGCTACGCGGAATCCCTCACCTACGGCATGGGGCGGGAGATGCCCGCCACTGTGGGCACGGTGCTGGCCTTCGGGGCGCTGCTGCTGCCGCTGGCGCTGCTGGACCCGGCGGTGCGGCGTCAGAACCGGACGCTGGCCGGAGCGGGAACACTGGTTTTTTGCTTCGCGGCGCTGGCTCTTTGGATGTCCACCGACGCCTTCCCCTGGTATGACCTGTTCCGTCTGGGCGGCCCCCTGGCCTCGCTGGCGGCAAAGCTGCAATTCCCGTGGCGGTTCCTGAGTCTGGCAACGCTGCTGCTGGTGGTGTGCATCCTGTGCGCGCTGGTGCTGTTCCGCCATGCCCGGCCGGAGCTATTCCGTATGGCGGTGCCGCTGCTGCTGGTGTGTACGCTGATCCCCGCCGGGCAGCTTTTGTATGAGGTGTGCGCTTACAGCGAGGTCAACCGCTACAACGGCATGCACCGGGAGGAAGCCGTCATGGAGCAGAGCGCGGGCCGCAGCGATGTGGTATACTACATGAGCCTTGGCTCCATCTCCACGCTGTCGGAACAGGTGGGCGGCGGCGAATACCTGCCCACCGATATACAAAACAACGGCAGCATTCTCACGGAGCCCCGCATCCCCGAGGATGTGGAGGTGTCGTATCAGAAGGACGGGCTGACCGTCACCCTGTCCGGCGTCAACCACGGCGGGGATGCCGTGGTGACGCTGCCGCTGCTGGCCTATCCGGGCTACACGCTGTCCGGGGAGGGCGCGGCGCTGTCCCGGCAGGACGGCTATCTGACCGTGCTGCTGCCTGCCGGCTGGCAGGGCACCCTGACGGTGCGCTGGACGGGGCTGTGGTACTGGCGTCTGGCCGATGCCATCAGCCTTGCCGCCATCGCGGCCACCGCGGTGCTGGTTCGGCGCAAATTGCACAAAAAGTCTGCTTTGTGACGATGGCGCGCATGCGAAATGCCGAAAATTGTATTTATGCATTGACTTTGAATATTTATACGGTTATACTGAATTCCATCCTTATTTAGTAAGGAACATATGAAAAAGGATTAGAGGGAACATTTATGAAAAAAATCACTGCTTTGCTGCTTGGCGCCGTCATGGCGCTGAGCCTGGCCGCCTGCGGCGGCAGCGCATCTTCCGCCGCTGCGTCCTCTGCCGCCTCCTCCGAGGCTGCGTCTTCTGAGGCCGCTGCCTCCGAGACCACCGAGGCTGCCGCCCTGACCACCGTCAACGCCGGCAAGCTCACCATGTCCACCAACGCCGCCTTCCCCCCGTACGAGATGACCACCGATGCCGGTGAGCTCGAGGGCATCGACGTGGAGATCGCGGGCGCCATCGCGGACAAGCTGGGCCTGGAGCTGCAGATCGATGACATGGACTTTGATGCCGCGCTGCTGGCTGCCCAGCAGGGCAAGAGCGATATGGTCATGGCCGGCGTCACCGTCAACGAGGAGCGCAAGCAGGTCATGGACTTCTCCAACACCTACGCCTCCGGCGTGCAGGTGGTCATCGTCAAGGAAGGCTCTGACATCGCCACCGTGGACGATCTGGCCGGTCACATGATCGGCACCCAGCGCGGCACCACCGGTTACATCTACTGCTCCGACGATTTCGGTGAGGACAGCGTCACCGCCTACGACGACGGCCTCACCGCCGTGCAGGCGCTGAACAACGGTCAGGTGGACTGCGTCGTCATCGACAGCGCTCCCGCCAAGGAGTTCGTGGCCGCCAACGAGGGTCTGGTCATTCTGGACACCGAGTACGCCGTCGAGGACTACGCCATCGGCATGGCCAAGGGCAACACCGCTCTGGTGGAGGCCGTCAACGGCGCTCTGGCTGAGCTGAAGGCGGACGGCACCATCGATGCCATCCTCGCCAAGTACATCAAGGCCGAGTAATTGCTTTTGAACGGGAGGGCGGCTCCTGCGGCGCACTGACGCGCCGGAACGGGGCCGTCCTTCCTTCTGTTTCTACAACCGAAAGGCGGGACAAACGTGCAGGCTTTTTTCTCTGACTTTGCCAGTAAATTCTATGCCGCATTCCTTTTCAAAGACCGCTGGCTCCAGTATATCGAGGGCGTGGGCACCACGCTGCTGGTCACCGCTGCATCGCTGGCCATGGGCATCGCGCTGGGCGCACTGGTGGCCATGATCCGGGTGGGCCATGCCCAGCAGCGTCCCGGCCACCACAACCCGCTGCTGGGGCTCATCAACGCCGTGTGCAAGGTGTATGTCACGGTCATCCGCGGCACCCCCATGATGGTGCAGCTGCTCATCATGAGCATGGTCATCTTCAAATCCAGCCGCAACTTCACCATGGTGGGCGCGCTGACGCTGGGCATCAACTCCGGCGCGTATGTGTCGGAGATCATCCGCGGCGGCCTGATGGCCGTTGACCCCGGCCAGATGGAGGCCGGGCGCAGTCTGGGCCTCAACTACATCACCACCATGATGGAAATTGTGGTGCCGCAGGCCATCAAGTCAGTGCTGCCGGCGCTGGGCAACGAGTTCATCATCCTGCTCAAGGATACCTCGCTCATCACCGTCATCGGTGGCAAGGAGCTGCTGTACGCCGCGCAGGGCATCATGAACCGCACCTACGAGGCCATGTTCCCGCTGCTGGGCACCGCGGCCATCTATCTGGTGCTGGTCATGCTGTTCAGCGCCCTGCTGGGGAAATTTGAGAGGAGGCTGCGTCAGAGTGATCGAGGTTAAGCATCTGAAAAAACAGTTCGGCGGCCTGACGGTCCTCCGGGATGTGAACCTGACGGTGAACAAGGGGGATGTGGTGGTGCTGGTGGGGCCTTCCGGCTGCGGAAAGTCCACCTTCCTGCGCTGCCTCAACCGTCTGGAGGAGCCCACCAGCGGCGAGGTGCTGTTCATGGGCCAGCCCGTCAACGACAAGGACATCGACAAGGTCCGCGCCAAGATGGGCATGGTGTTCCAGCACTTCAACCTGTTCCCCCACCTGACGGTGAAAAAGAACATCACACTGGCCCCCGTCAAGCTGGGCCTGATGAAGCAGGAGGAGGCGGACGCCCGCGCACTGGAGCTGCTGGGCCGCATCGGTCTGGCCGACAAGGCGGACACCTACCCCAACATGCTGTCCGGCGGTCAGAAACAGCGCATCGCCATCGTGCGGGCGCTGGCGATGAACCCCGAGGCGCTGCTGTTTGACGAGCCCACCTCCGCGCTGGACCCCGAGATGGTGGGCGAGGTGCTGGAGCTGATGAAGGAGCTGGCCCAATCCGGCATGACGATGGTGTGCGTCACCCACGAGATGGGCTTTGCCCGGGAGGTGGCCAACCGCATCATCTTCATCGATGAGGGCGAGGTCAAGGTGGACAAACCCCCCAAGGAGTTTTTCGAAAATCCGGAAAACGAGCGCCTGCGCAGCTTCCTGTCCAAAGTGCTGTAAAAAGATTCCCGCCGCCCGGTGCCGGGCGGCGGGAATTTTTGCTTGTGTGAGGGCGGTCATTCCACGGTCAGAATGTCGGAAAAACCGGTGATGTCAAACACCTCGGCCACTTCCTCGTTCACGTGGATGAGCTTCATGCTGCCCTGCTTGTTCATCACCTTCTGGGCCTTCAGCAGCACCCGCAGACCCGCCGAGGAAATGTACGCCATGTTGGCGCAGTCCAGCGTCACATCGGTCATGCCGGGCAGAGCTTCGTCCAGAACGGTGTCCAGCTGGGGCGCGGTGGTGGTGTCCAGCCGCCCGTTGATTTTTATGGTAAGGACAGTGCCTTCACAGAGTTTGTCAATGGTCATTGGTGGGGCCTCCCTTGTTTTGGTACTTCTATTATAAACGAAGAAACGACAGGGTTCAACCGTTGTTTTCAAAAAAAGTACAAGGCTATCGCGCTGCCATCCAGTCCAGCACCGCCCGCAGCACCGACGCGGCGTTGGCGCCGCCGCCTCCGTATTCCAGCACCACCGCCACGGCGATTTCCGGGTCGTCCGCGGGGGCGTAGCCGATCAGCACTGAGTTGGTGTAATGCTCGCCGTTTGCCATCACGGCGGGCAGCTGGGGACTGCCGGTCTTGGCCGCGCAGGGGATGGGGGCTTCCCGCAGCACCCGCAGCGTCTGCGCCATCCGCGTCATGCCGTCCCGGATGGGGCCGAACACTGGCTCGCCGCCCTCCACGGTGGTGAACCGTTCCTCATTTTTCCACACCACGGTGCCGTCCGCCGCCACCGCCTGCCGGGCGTAGTGCAGCGCGGGCCGCCGTCCCAAATTCGCCAGCGTAGCGGCATAGGTGACCAGCTGCAAAGGCGTCACGGCGGTGTTGCCCTGCCCGATGGCGGCCATCAGCGTCAGGCCCTTCTGGTAGTTGTCGTCGGTGGTCCAGGTCAGGCGGCCTTCGGCGGCGGGCAGCTCCGCGCCGGTGTCATCGGCCAGCCCCAGCAGCCGGGCCATGGCGGAAAAGGTGTCCACCCCCAGCCGCCGCCCCACATCGTAAAAATAGATGTTGCAGCTGTGCTGCAAGGCGGTACGCAGGTCCACCGGGCCGCGGTGGCTGTATTGCAAACAGCCCGGCTGATACCCTGCAAACCAGCGGTAGGTGCCGGTGCAGTTGACGGTGGCGGCCGGGTCGATGCCCGCCGTGAGGGCGGCCGCCGCCACCGCCGGCTTGAAGGCGGAGCCGGGCGCGTACAGCCCCCGGCACACCCGGTCGGTGAGGGGCGCGGTCGCATCGGCGGCAAGGGCCGCGTAGTCCTGACGGTAGGTGTTCAGGTCGTAGTCCGGCAGACTCACCGCCGCCAGAATCCCGCCGGTGTTCACCTTCACCGCCACGGCGGCCCCGGCCCGCACCTCCCGGCCCTTACCCGCCGGGGCGATGGCTTTCAGTTCCTCCATCCGGTTCCAGAGCGCCTGCCGCAGCACCGCCTGCAAATCCGCGTCCAGATACAACTCCAGCGCCGCCCCCGGCGTGGCGGCAGTCTCGGTGACGGCGGCGGCGCCGCTGCGCTTGGCGGCCACGGTGCGGCTGCCGGGGATGCCCCGCAGCAGGTCCTCATACACCGACTCCAGACCGCTCTGGCCGATCTCCGCATCCATGGCAAGGCCGTCCTCCCGGCGCGCCGCCCACTGATCCGCGTCCATCGGCCCCACCAGCCCCAGCAGGTGCGGGGCCAGCGTGCCGTCCGGCCAGCTGCGCCGGGCGCGGGCGCTCAGCCGCACCGCACCGCTCTGCAGCAGCCCCGCCTTGGCCAGCGCCGCCTGCTGCTCGGTGGAAATTTCCCGTGCCACCGTCAGTTCTCCCGCTGAAACGGCAGAACAAAAGGCGGCAAGCTGTGTTTCCACATCCTTGCCGCCCAGAAGGGTCTGCAATGTTTGTACCGTGTCCGTCAGGTCGGTGCCGGTTGGCGCCGGAACCACCAATTGTACATCCCATACCGTTTCGTCCTGTGCCAGAACCTGCCCGTTCCGGTCGGTGATGACGCCCTTGGCCGCGGGCACCGCTGTCTGGTAGACAGTGGTGGAGGCGGCAGCCGCCTTCTCGGCGTATTCCGCCGCCCGGAAAAACTGCATCTGCACCAGCCGCGCCAGAAACAGCAGAAACACCACCGCGCACAGCACCAGCAGAAACGCGGTGCGCCGCCGCCCGGTGCGGTTGTGGTTGTGCTGCCGTCTGGCCATGGTTCTGCCTCCCTGTTGGTGTTCATCTTATCATAGCAAAAACAGCGGGGAAATTCAAGACTGTGCCGCGAAATACAGCCAATCCGTCATGCAGGCGGTATCCCGCAGGCGGGCGCTGGCGGTCAGCCCCTCCGCCACAGGGGTCTCGGCCAGCGTGCCCAGCCACAGCCCTTCCGGGGTGGTTACCAGCGTGCCCTCCTCCAGCGTCACCGGCACCGGCAGCCCGGTGAGGGTCTCCCCCCGCAGCAGTCCCACCCCGGTGCCCGCCAGCCCGGCGGGAGTGCCCCGTTCCACGGTGCAAAGCCCGTGCCCCTCTGCCGTCACCTGCCCAGCCCAGCGGCCAAACCGGTCCAGCACCGGGGTGTCAACGGGCAGCGGGGCCGCCAGCACAAACCCGTCCGGCAGCCAGGCCACGGCCCGCACCGGGGTCAGCGTCCAGCCCTCGGGGCGGCTGCCCAGCGCCTGCCGCAGAACGGCGTTTTCCCCGGCGGCGTTGGCATTTTCGGCCAGCTGACTCCGCAGGGCGCGGTTCTCCGCTTCCAGCTCCGCCATCCCGGCGGCGTAACGGCTGCGCAGGGCGGCGTCTGCCCCCGCCAGCGCCAGCGGCGCCGCCAGCCACAGCGCCAGCACCCCCGGCAGCCACAACCTCCGCCGCCTTTGCCGCGGCCTGCCGAACAGCGCGTCTTTCATACACCACACCCCCATTTGCACTATATGCCCCGGTCTGGTATAATAGCAGTGAGGTGAGGATGCCATGGTAAAGCTGTTGTTGTTGGACATTGATGGAACGTTGCGTCCCAAGGGGCAAAGCTGTGTGCCCCCGGAGAACGTGCAGGCGGTGCGGGCCTTGCAGCGCCGGGGCGTCAAGGTGGGCATTGCCACCGGGCGGGGCCGGGCCAATGTGCCCGCGGCGCTGCTGGGGGGCCTCAAGCCGGACTGCTGGCTGTGTGCCAGCGGCGCGCAGGTGCTGGACGCGGCGGGCAATGAACTGTACGCCACCCGCATGAGCAACGAGGAAATGTACGCTCTGGTGGATTTTTTTGAGGATTATGACTACCCGCTGCGCTTCGTGTACAGCGACGCCAGCTACGCCTATGTGGAGTACGCGGAGTTTGCCCGGCGGGAGCGGGCGTTCCAGCTGCACAACCATATCGTGGACGGCGAGGACCAGGACCGGCATTTGCAGGACATGCCCTTTGCGGCCTTCGGGTTTCTGCCGCCCGAGGAGGTGGAGCGGTTCCAGCAGAAATACGGCTATCTGGGGCTGCGGTTTTTGTATTCCAGCGTAGACGGCTGTGATATTCTGTCCCCCGGTGTGGACAAGGCCACCGGCCTGAACGCGCTGGCCGGGGCGCTGGGCATTGCGCTGGAGCACTGCGCCGCCGTGGGGGACGGCGACAACGACGCGCCCATGCTGGCGGCGGCGGGCCTTGGCGTTGCCATGGAGACCGCCACCCCCGCCGCGCTGGGGGCGGCGGACGCCACCACCCCCACTGTGGCGGCATTGTGCCGGAAATTGATGGAGGAATAACGAAAACGCCCCGCCGGATGGCGGGGCGTTCGCGGTTTGAATCAGTAGTTGTCGCTCTTCAGCTCGAAGTAGGCCTGAGGATGCGCGCAGACGGGGCACTTCACCGGCGCATGCTGGCCGATAAAGACGAAGCCGCAGTTGCGGCAGACCCACACCTGCTCGGTCTCGCGGGCGTAGACACGGCCAGCCTCGATGTTGGCGGCCAGAGCCTTGTAGCGCTCCTCGTGCTCCTTCTCGATGCCGGCGACCATGGTGAACAGCGCGGCGATCTCCTCAAAGCCCTCCTCGCGGGCCTCGGCGGCCATGCGGGGGTACATGGAGGTGTGCTCCTCGTTCTCACCGGCGGCGGCCATCTTCAGGCAGGTCAGGGTATCGGGGATCTGACCGCCCTCCATCAGCAGCTTGAACCAAATCTTGGCATGCTCCTTCTCGTTGTCGGCGGTGGCGGTGAACAGAGAAGAGATCTGCTCATAGCCTTCCTTCTTTGCCTTGGAAGCAAAGTAGGTGTATTTGTTGCGGGCCTGGCTCTCACCAGCGAAAGCCTCCCACAGGTTTTTCTCGGTCTTGCTACCCTTGAGTTCCATCGTAAATTCCTCCATTTCAAAATTAGGATTAGTTCCTAATAAGAAGATACCACAAATCAATAAGACTGTCAAGAGGCCGTCAAAAATTTTCTGTTGACAGGCGGGTTTTCATATAGTATTCTTATATGTAAGAAAAATATGCGTCTGAATGCTGACGAGAAAGGACGAGATCCCATGACACGCCAACGCGCGCTGATACTGGATATTTTGCAGGCAAGCCGCGGACATCTGACCGCGGACGAGATCTTTGTTCAGGCCCGCCAGACCATGCCGAACATTGCACGGGGCACCGTGTACCGCAACCTGAAACTGATGGAGCAGAGCGGGGAGGTGGGCCGGCTGGAGATGTCGGACGGCCCCGACCTGTACGACCGCGCCCCCACGCCCCACGGCCATCTGCTGTGTGACGGCTGCGGGATGCTTAGTGACGTCCCCGTGGTGGGGCTGGTGAAGGAGCTGGAGACCGCCATCGGCACCGAGGTGCGCAGCTACCAGCTGACCATCCATTATCTATGCCCCGCCTGCCGCCGCAAAAATGCCTGACAAAAGGAAAACCGTCCCCGGCCGATGACCGGGGGCGGTTTTTTACGTGGTCACGCGATGTTGGCGGATTCCGGGGTGCTGACGGCGGCGGCCAGCAGCTCCACCGAGGCGCCCTTGAGAATGGAGGCGCTTTCGCCGGTCTCGTAGTGCAGCCGGACGGTGTCGCCCACGTTGAGGATGACCGCCAGCGGACTGTCGGCGGCGTTCACCGCCACAAAGACGCTCTGCCCGGACAGGCGCAGGAAATAATAGGAATCCCCGTCCATGACGGCGGTGCGGATCTCCGCGATGACGCCCTCCATGGTTTCCCGGTCAGGCTCCACCAGCTCGGCCTGTTCCTCCCGGATGAGGCCGTTGTGGGCCAGCGCGGTGCGGTAGTTCTGCTCGCACTCCGCCACGGTGCCGCCGGTGGACACGATGGAATACTGCTGCACGTTCACCATGGCGTACATTTTCACCAGCCCGTCGTCGCCCTTCAGCGAGATGAAGTAGGTGGGCTGGTCGGCGATGTTGAGCAGCAGCGGGAAGGTGGCCTTGTAGCGCATCTGCTGCACCTGGCTCTGGGCGGAGGCCTGCGCCGAGGTCTCGGTGGCGCCCGCGACAGAGTAGAAGTGGGTCTCCTTTGTGCGCTGGTTGCACAGGATAAAGCCGATGTTGGACTGGTCGGAGGTGACGGAGGTCACGCCGGTGTACATATACACGTCATCATTGATGGCGATGTAGTTGTAGCCCTCGGTGGTGAGCGTCACGTCCCGCTGCCCGAAGATGGAGTTCCAAAAGCCGTTGTGGTACTGGCCGTAGTAATCGTACTGCTCCATGATGAGGTCGGCGGAGTAGACCCGGTCCACCCAGCTGGGGACTTCCTCATAATACTGGCTCTCGCCGGTGACGGCGTTGACCAGCACCGCGCCCTTGATGTCGGTGCCGCCGAACAGGCCGATGGTGCGCACCTCCCGGGAGCAGACCCAGTACGGCGTGCCCTCGTCGTCGATTTCAAACACCGGCGTGGCGAACATCATGGTGGGGTAGCGGAACCGCAGATGCCGGTACAGGTTGCGGCTGAAATGCTCGGCGGGGGTGTACTTCATGCCCTCGGGCAGACGCACCACCTCGGCGTCCTGCGTCACCATGTCGATGACCAGATAGGCGGGCAGACCGCTCTCCCGGTTGGTGAACCATTTGATGAGGTCGCCGTAGCGCAGGCTGGTCACCCGCACCGGGCGGTCCTGATAGTTGATCTGGGTGTAGGTGGGAAGAATCTCAAACTGGCTCACCATGTCGCTGAGCTGGCCCAGCTTGCGGCTGCCCAGCTGGGCGGCGGAGTCCGCGTCCAGCATGGGAATCTGGTCATAGGAGATTTCCTCGATGTCCTGTGAAAAATCTCCCTGCTTGACCTCCAGCAGGCTGGCGTAGGCGCCGGCGCGCAGCGGCACCCAGCCCGCCAGCGCGCCCACCAGCGCGATGACGATGAGCGCCGCCGCCAGAAAGAAGGGGATGGCGCACTGTCGGCGCAGAAAGTCAAAGTACCCGCGCACGCCGTCCCCCTGAAAGCCCGAGGTGAACACCGCGCAGACGCCGTACACCGCGCACAGACCCAGCGCAAAGAGGTAGAAATCCTCGGAATGCAGGTTGATGGCGGGCAGCTCCAGATAGAACCAGACCAGTCCCAGAACCAGCGTCACCCCCAGATTGATGAGGGTGCGGGTGAAGGCGTTGCCCACCGGCTTGCGGGGTCTGCGGGGCGGCGGGCTGTACTGACCGCCCTGCCCGAAGGGCGAGTCACCGCCAAAGGGCGCGCCGAACGGCGAGCCGCCAAAGGAAAATTGCATGGTATCGTTCCTCCTTGTGGGATATCCCTTCCATTATACCCCACTGGGGGAGCGATGTCACCCGAAAAAGAAAAATTTAACGCTTTCTTAATGGATGAGTCCGCTGTCCGCGATGGCCTGCACCGCCTGGGCAATGCGCTCCACCGGCAGCGTCAGCGCGAACCGCACGTACCCTTCGCCGCTGGGGCCGAAGCTGGCCCCCGGCGTGCAGATGACGCCGGCTTTGTCGATCAGTTCCATGCAGAAGGCCATGCTGTCGGTGCGGCCCTCCGGCAGCGGCGCCCACACGAACATGCTGCCGTGGCTGTCCGGCACATCCCAGCCGATGCTCCGCAGTCCGCCGCACAGCGCGTCCCGGCGGGCCTGATAATCGGCGCACTGGCGCTGCACCATGTCCAGCGGGCCGGTCAGCGCCGCGATGGCCGCGTACTGGATGGGCAGGAACATGCCGAAATCGATCTGGGTGCGCAGCTTTTTGCAGGCGGCAACAACGTCCGGCCGCCCCACCAGAAAGCTGATGCGCGCTCCCGTCACGTTGAAGCTCTTGCTCAGCGAGAAGAACTCCACCGCCACCTCCCGCGCACCGGGAATGTTGAAGATGCTGCCGCCCTTCACGCCGTCAAAAATGATGTCGCTGTACGCGTTATCATGCACCAGAAAAATGTCGTTGGTACGGCAGAAATCCACGATTTCCCGGTACAGCTCCGGCGTGCCCACGCTGCCCACCGGGTTGGCGGGCAGGCTTACCAGCATGAACTTGGCCTTTTTCGCCACCTCCGCGGGGATGGAGGAAACATCCGGCAGAAACCGGTTCTCTTTGGTCAGCTTGTAAAACCAGGGCTGCGCGCCGCCCAGCCGCGCCCCCGTCATGAACACGGGGTAGCAGGGGTCGGGCAGCAGCACAGTGTCGCCGTCATTGCACAGCGCAAGGCCCAGATGCCCGATGCCATCCTGACTGCCCGCAAAGCTCATCACGTTTTCCCGGGCAAGACCCTCCACTCCGAACCGGCGCACGTAATACCCGCACACCGCGTCCAGCAGCTCCGGCAGGTCGCGCAGGCTGTATTTCCAGTTTTCGTCTTTGGCGGCGGCCTCCACCAGCGCCTGCTTGATATGGGGCGGCGTGGGGAAATCCGGCGTGCCCACGCTCAGATTGTACAGCGTGCGCCCCTCAGCCTCCAACGCCACCTTGCGGTCGTTCAGCGCGGCGAAAATTTCCGGGCCGAACAGTTCCAAACGCTTTGAAAATTCCATCAAGAACCCTTCTTTCCCACAAAACTGCGCTTATTGTAACATTTTTCGACCGCACTTGCAAGCGCCGCCGCCCCGTGGTAGAATGAACAAAGTAAAAGGGGAAAAGGGGGAGCGGAATATGGACAAACGCAACCGATTGGCCCTCGGCTTTCTGCTGGCGGGGCTGTCCGCCGCGGGGCGGGCGCTGCTCAGCGTGCCGGAGGGCACCTCGCTGGCCGAGCTGTCGCTGACCGTGCTGGCGGTGGTGGGGTATCTGGTGCTGGGGCGGCAGGGGCTGAAAGCGCTGCTCTGCGGCGTGGGGCAGGTCATTCTGGAGCTGGTGCTCTGCGGCGCCCAGACCGAGGCCGGCGGCGCGTGGGTCTGGCTGGCCCCGCTGCTGCGGGACGCCGATCTTTTGCTGCTCACGCTGGCGGCGCTGTATCTGCTCACGGTGGCCGGGTATGAGGGCCGGGCGCTGCCCGCCGTGCTGGCCATCACCTGGGCGGTGTACGCGGTGACGCACTTTGTGCCGGCGCTGTCCCTGTTTGCGGCGGCGGCCTATGTGGCCTACTGCGTGGGGCTGCTCTGGTTCACCGTGCGGATGATCCGCGCCTACAACGAGCGCCGGGTGCGCCGCTGATTTTACAGCGATTTCGCCGTTTGTTCTTTTTTTTTCCACAATTAACCTTTATAATAAAGGGGTATTCTGGGTAACGTTTGGAGGAATGCCATCATGGCGAACGAAAAAATTCTGGTCGTGGACGACGACAAAAATATCTGCGAGCTGCTGCGCCTGTATCTGGTAAAGGAGGGCTACGCCGTCACCATGGTGCATGACGGCAACGCGGCGCTCACCGAATACGAGCGGCTGCACCCCGACCTCATCCTGCTGGACGTGATGATGCCCGGCATGGACGGCTGGGAAGTCTGCCGCAAGATCCGGGAAAAAAACAAGACCCCCATCATCATGCTCACCGCCCGCGGCGAGACCTACGACAAGGTGCTGGGCCTCGAGATGGGCGCGGACGATTACATTGTCAAGCCCTTTGACGCCAAGGAGGTCACCGCCCGCATCAAGGCGGTGCTGCGCCGCTGCGCCGACGCGGGCGAGGAAAACAAGGGCATCTACGATTTTGACAACCTGCATCTGGACATGAACCGCTACGAGCTGAAGGTCAAGGGCAAAGTGGTGGAGGCTCCCCCCAAGGAGCTGGAGCTGCTGGCGTGCCTCGCCGGGCATCCCAACCGGGTGTACACCCGCGACCAGCTGCTGGACGAGGTGTGGGGCTTTGAATATTACGGCGATTCCCGCACCATCGATGTGCATGTCAAGCGCCTGCGGGAAAAGCTGGAGGGCGCCTCCGACCAGTGGAACCTGAAAACCGTCTGGGGCGTGGGCTATAAGTTCGAGGTTCGGGAATGAAGCGCAACACCATCAGCCGGGAGTTTTTCAGTACCATCGCCGGGGTGCTGGTGCTGGGGCTCATGCTGCTGTGTGCCATCCAGACGGCGCTGTCCACCGCCTACTTTTATCAGGAACGGCGGGACACCCTGACCTCCATTCTGGAAGGGGCCACCGTCCTCAGCCAGCGGTATGCGGCACAGGGGCATCTGGTCCTGCAGCCCATTCAGGATGACGAAGTCAAAGAAAACACCCGCAACGGCTATGAGCTGTTCAACACCGCCAACGGCGCGGTGGTTTTTGTGGCGGACGCGGGGGGCCGGGTGCTGTTCCACACCGGCGAGGATGAACTCACCGCCGACACGGTGCCCGGCAGTACGCTGCAAAAAATGGAGGACGGACAGACGGTATTCATGGCGGGCACCATGAACGGCCTGCTGCCCAGCAAATACTACGTGGCGGGCCGCCGCCTGACGCTGTCCGACACCACCGGCTATCTGTTCGTGGCCTCCCCCATGGACGCTATGTATGAGTATGTGCAGGACATGATGCGGATGTTCCTGCTGTCCTCGCTGCTGATTCTGGTGGTGTGCGGCGCGCTGTGCATGGTGTTTGCCCGGCGCATCACCGGCCCCATCGAGGCCATCAGCGAGGCCGCCCGGCGGCTTGGCACCGGGGATTTCACCGCCCGCGCCCCCGTCACCGGCTGCGAGGAGCTGGCGGATTTCGCCACCACCTTCAACAACATGGCGGCGCGGTTACAGACTATCGACAATTCCCGGGGGCAGTTCATGGGCAACATCGCCCACGAGCTGCGCACCCCCATGACCACCATCAAAGGCTTCATTGACGGCATGCTGGACGGCACCATCCCGCCGGAGGAAAACCAGCGGTATCTGTCCATCGTCTCGCAGGAGACAGGACGGCTGGCCCGGCTGGTGCAGAACATGCTGGACATCACCAAGCTGGAGGCGGGCGAGGTGCCCGTCAAGGCCCGCAGCTACGATGTGTGGGAGACCATCACCGATGTGGTGCTGGCGGACGAGCAGCGCATCGAGGACGGCAAAATCGACATCGAGGGGCTGGGCGGCGACCGCCTGATGGTCTTTGCCGACCCGGATTTTGTGCATCAGGTGGTGTACAACATCGTGGACAACGCCATCAAATTCACCCCGGCGGGGGGCGTCATCCGCTTTGCCGCCGAGAAAAAAGGGGACATGGTGGAGGTGTCCATCGAGAACACCGGCGCGGGCATTGCCCCCGAGGCGCTGCCCTTTGTGTTTGAGCGTTTTTACAAAGAGGACCGCTCCCGCGGCATGAATACCAGAGGAAGCGGTCTGGGGCTGCATATCTGCAAGGTGCTCATCAATCTGTCCGGCGGACAGATCCACGCCGAGAGCGAGGAAGGCCAGTGGTGCCGGTTCGTCTTCACTCTGCCCGCAGCGAAGCCTTGACTTTTGAGGGATTTACGGTATAATACAAATAGAGGACGCTGCGACAAGCGGTTGACTACTCGAATGAAAAGCTGTTAGGTTTTACCCTGAACAACCGTCACTTGGCCGAGTGGCGGTTGTTGCGTTTTCTGAAGGAGGCCCCCTATGCAGACACGACCCAACAAAAACGGCGAACCATTGTCCATTTTGGGCTATGGCTGTATGCGGTTCACCCGCAAGGGCGCGGGCATCGACCTGGACAAGGCCGAACAGGAGGTGCTGGCCGCCATTGACGCGGGGGTCAATTATTTTGACACCGCCTACATTTACCCGGGCAACGAGGCCGCGCTGGGAGAAATTCTGGCCCGCACGGGTATGCGGGACAAGGTGAACATCGCCACCAAGCTGCCCCAGTATCTGGTGCGCAGGCCCGAGGATTTGGAGAACTATTTTACCGAGGAACTGCGCCGGTTGCAGACAGACCACGTGGATTATTATCTGATGCACATGCTCACCGATGTGCAGAGCTGGCGCAAGCTGGAGTGCTGCGGCGTGCGGGACTGGCTGGCGGCGAAAAAGGCCAGCGGCCAGATACGGCAGGCGGGCTTTTCCTTCCACGGCAACACCGCCACCTTTTTGCAGCTGCTGGAGGTGTACGACTGGGATTTCTGCCAGATCCAGTACAATTACATGGATGAAACCAGTCAGGCGGGGCGCGCCGGCCTGCAGGCGGCGGCCAAAAAAGGGCTGCCGGTCATCATCATGGAGCCGCTGCGGGGCGGCAAGCTGGTGAATCTGCTGCCGGAACCCGCCAAAAGACTGCTGGCGGAGGATTCCCGCGGCTGGAGTGCAGCGGAATGGGCATTCCGCTGGCTGTGGGATCAGCCGGAGGTCACCTGTGTGCTGTCCGGCATGAACAGTCTGGACATGGTGGCGGAAAACTGCCGCATTGCCGATGCGGTGCGCCCCGGGGCGTTCACCGACGAAGAATTTGCCGTGCTGGAGCGGGTCAAGGCCGCCATCAACCACAGCATCAAGGCCCCCTGCACCGGCTGCGGCTACTGTCTGCCCTGCCCCAAGGGGGTGGACATTCCCGGCGCCTTCCGCTGCTACAACGAGATGTTTACCGAGGGCAAAAGCGTGGGCCGCAAGGAATACTGGCAGGTGGTGACGCTGCGCCAGCAGGCCGCTTTTGCCACCCAGTGCGTGGGCTGCGGCAAATGCGAGAGCCACTGTCCCCAAAACCTGCCCATCCGGGCGCTGCTCAAGGACGCGGACAGGGCGCTGCGTCCCTGGCCCTACCGGGTGGCGGGCGCAGTCAGCCGCCGGTTTTTATTTGGAAAAGAGAAATCATAAAGTAAGGCAGGGCCTCCCTCACGGAAGACCCTGCCTCAGTTTGTCAAAGAACCCTGTTTTGGGTTTACAATGAACATCATAATCGGTTTGTAGGGGCGGGACATGTCCCGCCCGCAAAAGGTCGTCTTGCAACGATGTTTCTTGTTTGGCGGCGTACCACGGGGCGTCGAGGACGCCGCCCCCTACAAGTTCAAATGCAGGTTTTTCAACAAGCTGAGGCAGGGCCTCCCTCGCGGAAGACCCTGCCGTTTCTTATTGGCACAGCGCCTCAATGGCGCGGCACAGAAATTCGCAGCCGCCGTCAACTGCCTTGTCATAGTAGGCGGCGAAGCGTTCATCCGCCCGGTACATCTGCGCCATTTGCAGATGCATTTCGGGGCTGTACAGCCCCTCCGGCCAATGGCGGCGCAGCCATTCGCCGTGCAAAGCCGCCAGTTTGCGGCCCTCCTCGCCCGCCGGGTCGGCGGCAGGCGCCAGCGCGGCCAGCCGCTCCAGAATTTCCTTCTCCAGAGCTGCGGTGTCCTGCCACTGCTCCTCGGTCTGCGCCAGCAGTCTGGCGTTGGCGGCGTCCACCGCCGCGTCACCGTATTTCTGCCGTACCTCCGCGCCGTAGCGCTGCTCGTTGTCCGCCACGGCCTGCCGTTTCAGGCCCTCAAAGCGTTCCTTGTCGGTCATGGTGTATTCTCCTTTCAATTCCAAAATGGTGTGCTGCAGGGTGGTCTCCAGTGTTTGCAGCCGCTGCTGCTCGGCGCGCACCTCCGCCAGCCGCTGCTCCAAAGCCGCGGCGCGGCAGGCAGGGGAGGCGTGCAGCAGCGGCGGGATGTCCCGCAGCTCCAGCCCCATGTCCCGGAAACACAGGATCTGCTGCAGGGCGGCGGCCTGCTCCGGCCCGTACAGCCGGTAGCCGTTGTCCGCCACCGCCGCAGGCGGCAGCAGTCCCAGCTGGTGATAATACCGCAGCGTGCGGGTGGATACCCCCGCCAGTGCGGCCAGTTCATGAATGGTGTACATCGTAATCGCCTCCCTGCAAGTGTACTATAAACCATGACGCTGCGTCAATGTCAATGGTTTTTTGAAATTTTTTGAAAAATGCTCTCTCACCGCCGGATTCTTTGGGCCTTTATGCCCGCCCGGCAGTATTTTTGACGCTTTTTCAAAGGTTTTCGGGTTTCCCCGCTGTGCGGCAAAAACCGCTTTTGCCTCCGGTTATACTTTGCCTGCAAGCAACATAGGCAAGCAGCTAAAAAGGAGGACACTCATATGGCAAACACGATGAAAGAGACCACCCGGTTCCGTCTGCCTATCCCGGAGGGCGTGCAGGCGTCGGCGTTGTTGTGGCAGGCAGCGGCCGCGGGAGCGGGTGTGCTGGCGGGGGCCGGGCAGGTGTACGGCGGCGCGGCCCCTTTTGGGCTGGCGCTGGTGCTGGGCTGCCAGCCCGGCTACATACTGGCCTGCGCGGCGGGGGCGCTGGCAGGCGGGCTGCTGTTTCAATCCATGGATCTGTGCGTGCGGCTGGCGGGGGCGGTGGCCGCCGCCGTGGCGGGGCGGCGGCTGTGGCCCGGCAAATTTCTGCCCGCCGCGTCGCTGGGGTGCGGCACGCTGCTGGCGGAGGAGCTGCTCTCGCTGGTGCTGGCGGGGGGCGGAGCCACGCTGTCCCAGACCAGCGCGGTGCTGGGCACCGCCGTGCTGGCGGCGCTGCTGGGGTTTGCCATGTACCGGTTTCCCCCCGAAAAGCCGCGCTCCGCCTGCCTGTGGGGTGCGGTGGCGGCGGCCTGCTGCCAGCGGTTCGGCTCGGCGGTGTTTGCGCCGGGGCTGCTGCTGGCGGCGCTGGCGGGGTTGTGCGCCGCCTGTGCAGCCAGTCTGGAGCAGTGCGCCACCTTCAGCCTTGTGCTGGCGGCGGCGGTCACGGCGGCGACACCTTCGCTGAGCTGCGGGGCGCTGGCCTGCGCCATGGGCTCGCTGGCGGCGGCGCTGCTCTTTCCCGGCGAGCGGCTGCGCTGCGCGGGGGCGTTCGCGGCGGGGTGTCTGCTGGGGGCGCTGGCCGCCCCCGACCCGGCCACGCTGCTGCCGCTGGCCACGGGGGCGGGCACCGCCCTGCTCATCTATCTGGCACTGCCGGACAGCGTGCTCCGCCAGATTTTTCCCCCGCCCGCCGACACCCGGGGCGCGGCGGCCACACAGGGGCTTTCGGGGGCGGCGCGGCGGCTCAACGCCGTGGCGGACACCCTCTCGGATATCGCGGACACCGTCAACGCTGTCTGCGACCGGCAGCTGCCGCCCCGGGGCGAAAGCTTTGATTTTGTGGTGGAGCACACCGCCCGGCGGGTGTGTCAGGGCTGCTCCCGGCGGGCCAAGTGCTGGGTGCGGGGGTATGCGGGCGTGGTGGACGGGCTGTACCATCTCAAAACGCCGCTGGAAGCGCGGGGCGAGGTGCGCATTGAGGACTTGGTGCCCCAGCTCAGCGAGTGTATCCAGCCCGCCGAGCTGTGCGCCGCGGTGAACCACGGGTATCACCTGTGGCGCAGCCGCCGCCAGACCCGCGCCCGGGCGGGGGTGCTGCGCACCGCCCTCACCGAGCAGTACGCCGCCATGGCGTCGGCGCTGGCGTCCATGGCGGACAGGCTGGGGCAGGCGGGCCTGCCGGACCCCCGGCGGCAGGCGCGGGTGACGGAGTTTTTCACGGGACTGGGTCTGGAAACGCTGGAATGTACCGTCACGGGGGATTTGGCGGGGCGCACCACGGTGGGGGTCACGGTGGCCCGCACCCGGTTCACCCCGCAGGAGCAGGAGGCCCTTGCCGCCGAGGTCAGCCGCCTGTGCCGCCGGGACTTTGGCCTGCCGGAGATCAGCCACTGCCGCACCGTCACCATGCTCACCTTCACCGAAAAGCCGCTGTTCCATGCGGTGTTCGGCTCCGCCGGCCGCACCGCCAAGGGGCAGGACATCAGCGGCGACGCGCTGGAGCAGTTCTGCGACCCCTCCGGCCGTGCGCAGCTGCTGTTGTGCGACGGTATGGGCACCGGCCGGGCCGCAGCGGTGGACGGGCGGATGGCGGCCCGGCTCACCGGGGAACTGCTGCGGGCGGGCTTTGCGGCGGAGAGCGCCGCCCGGCTGGTGAACGTGGCGCTGGGGCTGAAAAACGCTGACCAGGAGAGCGGCTCCACGCTGGACCTGCTGACGGTAGACCTGTACACCGGCCGGGCGGGGCTGTTCAAGGCGGGGGCGGCCCCCAGCTTTGTGGTGCGCAGCGGCGTGCCCCGGGTGGTGGAGGGGGCCAGTCTGCCCATGGGGGTGGTGGACAGCGTGGTGGGGCGCTCCACCTCCTTCTCGCTGGACGCGGGGGACTGGGTGGTGCTGGTGAGCGACGGCACGCTGACCGACGGCACCGGCTGGCTGCTCCAGCAGCTGGAACTGTGCGCCCGGCTGGGCCATACCCCCGACCAGGCCGCCGAGGCCATCGCGGACGCGGCCGCCCACCGGGCCGGCGCTCGGCAGGATGACATCACCGTGGCGGTGCTGGAGCTGGCGGCCAACTGACTTTCCGTCATTTGTTCCTCTTTTCCCGGAAAAATTTGGCATTTCTTTGGCAAAAACGCCAGTTGCATTTTTGCCTCCGCATCCGTATAATAGAACCATAACAGCAAGGGCGCTGCGAATGTGGTTCGCAGTGCCTTTTCTATTTAGAGAAAGTGTATAAAGGAGTAAGAAGTATGGCAGCAACCGTTATGGAACTCTACGGCAGCAAAGTCTTCAACGACCATGAGATGCGCGAGCGTCTCCCCAGCTCCACGTACAAGAGCCTCAAGGCCACCATTGAGAAGGGCCAGCCTTTGGACATCGAGGTCGCCAACGTGGTGGCCAGCGTCATGAAGCGCTGGGCCATCGAGCAGGGCGCCACCCATTACACCCACTGGTTCCAGCCGCTCACCGGCATCACCAGCGAGAAGCATGACGGTTTTGTCAGCCCCCAGCCGGACGGCACCGCCATCATGGAGTTCTCCGGCAAGGAGCTCATCAAGGGCGAGCCGGACGCCTCCTCCTTCCCCTCCGGCGGCCTGCGCGCTACCTGTGAGGCCCGCGGCTACACCGCCTGGGACCCCACCTCCTACGCGTTTGTGAAGGATGACGTTCTGTGCATCCCCACCGCTTTCTGCTCCTACACCGGCGAGGCGCTGGACAAAAAGACCCCGCTGCTGCGCTCCATGCAGGCCATCTCCGATCAGGCCTGCAAGGTGCTGCACCTGTTCGGCAAGGACGTGGACCGCGTGGTGACCACCGTCGGCCCCGAGCAGGAATACTTCCTCATCCGCAAGGAGGACTACGAGAAGCGTCTTGACATCGTCCTCACCGGCCGCACCCTGTTCGGCTCCGCGCCCTCCAAGGGTCAGGAGCTGGAGGAGCACTACTTCGGCGTCATCCGCCCGGTGGTCTCCGAGTTCATGAAGGAACTGGACGAGGAGCTGTGGAAGCTGGGCATCCCCGCCAAGACCAAGCACAACGAGGTGGCCCCCGCCCAGCACGAGCTGGCCCCCATCTACGACACCACCAACGTGGCCATCGACCACAACCTGCTCACCATGGAGATCATGAAGAAGGTCGCCAGCAAGCACGGCCTTGTCTGCCTCCAGCATGAGAAGCCCTTCGAGGGGGTCAACGGCTCCGGCAAGCACAACAACTGGTCCATCGGCACCAAGTACGAGAACCTGCTGGACCCGGGCGATACCCCCATGGAGAACCTGCAGTTCATGGTGTTCCTGGCCGCTGTCGTCAAGGCGGTGGATGAGTACGCCGACCTGCTGCGCACCTCCGTCGCCACCCCCGGCAACGACCACCGTCTGGGCGCCAACGAGGCCCCGCCGGCCATCATCTCCATCTTCGTGGGCGAGGAGCTGGAGGCGGTCATCGACGCCGTCTGCACCGATTCCCCCTACGCCGGCCCCGTCAAGATGAAGATGGACCTGGGCGTGGACGTGCTGCCCAAGTTCAGCAAGGACACCACCGACCGCAACCGTACCTCTCCCTTTGCCTTCACCGGCAATAAGTTCGAGTTCCGTATGCCCGGCTCCGCCGAGAACCTGTCCGACGCCAACACCATCCTGAACACCGCCGTAGCCAAGGAGCTGAAGGGCTTTGTGGCCGAGACCGAGGGCGCTGCTGACTTTGAGTGCGCCGCCGCCGCGTGGGTCAAGAAAACGCTGAACGACCACCGCCGCGTCATCTTCAACGGCAACGGCTATTCCGAGGCCTGGGAGCAGGAGGCGGAGCGCCGCGGCCTGCCCAACCGCAAGTGTACCCCCGACGCGATGATCGCTCTGAAAGAGGACAAAAACATCGCGCTGATGGAGGAATTCGGCGTTCTGACCAAGACCGAGATGCTCTCCCGCTACGAGGTGGAGATGGAGCATTACTCCAAGATCATCAACATCGAGGCCCGCACCATGCTCAAGGTGGCCAACAAGCAGATCATTCCTGCCGCCACCTCCTACATGGGCGATGTGGCCTCCACCGCCGCCGCCAAGACCGCCGCTGTGGAGGGTGTCTCCATCAAGGCGGAGAGCAAGCTGCTCACCACCCTGTCCGGCTACACTGACGAGATGAGCGATGCCGCCGACGCGCTGAAGGAGATCACCGACAAGGTCAGTGCGCTGGAGGACGAGACCGCCAAGGCCCACGCCTTCCACGACGAGGTCATCCCCGCCATGGACCGCCTGCGTGCCGCCGCCGACGCCGCCGAGGAACTGGTGGACGAGGACTACTGGCCGCTGCCCTGCTACAGCCGTATGTTGTTCTATACCGAATAATTCGGTATAGAACAACAGGACGGAGCGAAAAGCGAAGTCCGCTTCCGTAATATACGTCCGCGAAGGCGGACAATGGTGAACAGCTGTACCGCTGAACGCCCCCCAACCCATTTGCCATTCCCTTTTTCCTATTTCTTACACCAGCTCGAAAGGCCCGCCCCAAACCGGTGGGCCTTTCGGGTGTGCCATCACAAATCCGCCGGAGGCGCCTTATGAAACGTACCGCACAGGACATTCTGAATTTCGTGGAGGACAACGACGTCAAATTCGTCAAGCTGACCTTCTGCGACATTTTCGGCAACCAGAAAAACATCTCGCTGTTTGCCAGCGAGCTGCCCTACGTCTTCCAGCATGGCATCTGCTTTGACGGCAGCTCCATTGCCGGGTTTATGAACGTGGAGGAGAGCGATCTGGTGCTGTGGCCCGACCCGGACACCGCCGCCGTGCTGCCCTGGCGTCCCACCGAGGGGCGGGTCATCCGCATGTACTGCGACATCACGCTGCCCAACGGCAAGCCCTTCGAGGGCAACTGCCGTGGGTATCTGCAATCGGTGGTGGGGCGGGCCAAGGCCATGGGCCTGACCTGTCAGGTGGGCTGCGAGTGCGAATTTTACCTGTTCGAGACCGATGCCAACGGCAACCCCACCCGCATCCCCATGGATCGGGGCAGCTACTTTGACATTCCGCCGCTGGACAAGGGGGAGAACATCCGCCGGGAGATCTGCTTCGCCATGGAGGAGATGGGCCTGCGCCCCCAGCACAGCCATCACGAGAGCGGCTGCGGCCAGAACGAGGTGGATTTCATGTACTCCACCGCGCTGCGCTCCGCCGACAATCTGAACACCTTCAAAAGCACCGTCAAGGCCATCGCGGCCCGCAACGGGCTGTTCGCCAGCTTTCTGCCCAAACCCCTGCCGGATCAGGCGGGCAGCGGCATGCACATCAACATTTCGCTGCTGCGGGACGGCCGCAACCTCTTTGACGGGGAGCTTGCCCCCGACAGCGAGGCCGCCCATTTCATCGCGGGTATTCTGGCCCACGCCCGGGAGCTGACCTGCTTCTGCAACCCGGTGCCCAACTCCTACACCCGTCTGGGCGCCAACGAGGCGCCCCAGTACGTCAGCTGGAGCCGCCAGAACCGCAGCCAGCTGGTGCGCATCCCCTCCGCCAACGGGGATTTCTGCCGCGTGGAGCTGCGCAGCCCCGACCCGGCGGGCAACCCCTATCTGGTCATCGGCCTGATTCTGGCCGCCGGTCTGGACGGCATCACCCGCAAACTGCCGCTGCCCGCGCCGGTGAACCGCAACCTGTTCCACGCCAGCGCCGCCGAGGGACTGGACAGCCTGCCCAAGACGCTGCGGGAGGCCATCACGGTGGCTGCCCAGAGTGATTTTGTGGCGCAGGAACTGCCGCTGGCGCTGGCAAACAAGTATTTCGAGTACCAGACCCAGCTCTGCCACGCCTTTGAAAACGCCCCCGACCCGGACGCCTGGGAGCGGGAGCGGTGCTTCCGCATCATTTGACAAGGCCGGACTGACAAGGGGGTGTGCCTATGGGGCTTGCGCTGATCGTTTCAGCAGGGGCCAACGCCAATGAATATCTTGCCCGGCACATCGCGGAGCTGGGCTACACGCGGCCCGTCATCGTGGCCAGCGGCGGCGAGGCGCGCCGCCAGATGGATGCGCGGGATTTTGAGGTCATCGTCATCAACACGCCGCTGCCCGATGAATTCGGCCACGAGCTGGGCACCGATGCGGTGCAAAAGACCCGTGCCGGGGTCATTCTGCTGGCCAAGACCGGCACCGCCGACCAGATCGCGCCCAAATTGCAGGAGTACGGCGTGCTGGTGGTGGGCAAGCCCTTCACCGCCGTCCAGTTCCGGCAGTGCGTGCAGATCGCCGCCAGCTGTTACCGGCGGCTGGATCTGCTGCGGGTGGAAAATGACCGCCTGCGGGACAAGCTGGCCCAGCAGCGGCTGGTGGAGCGGGCCAAATGCATGCTCATTGAGCATCGCCGCCTCACCGAGGCAGACGCCCACCGCCTCATCGAAAAGCGCGCCATGGACACCCGCCGCTCCCGGGCCGAGGTGTCGCAGGAGCTTATCGAAGAAATGGAAGAAGAATAAAACGAAGCGCCGGCCCCCTGCGGGACCGGCGCTCTTCATTTGTGCAGCGCCGCCAGACGCAGATACGCCGCGGCGTTTTCCCGGATGCTCTGTGCCTGTTCCGCGCTCACCGGGCGCACCACCCGGCCGGGCACTCCCACCACCAGACTGCCCGGCGGCACCACGGTGTTTTCCGGCACCAGCGCCCCGGCGGCAATGAGGCTGCCCGCGCCGATGTCCGCCCCGTTCATCACGGTGGCGTGCATCCCGATGAGGCAGTGCGCCCCGATGCGGCACCCGTGCACCACCGCGCCGTGGCCGATGCTCACCCCGGGGCCGATGACCACATCCAGCCCCGGCCCGGTATGCACCACCGCGCCGTCCTGTACGTTGCTGCCGGCGCCCACCGTGATGCGCCCGGTGTCCGCCCGCAGCACCGCGCCGTACCACACGCTGGCGTCCCGTTCCAGCCGCACCGCCCCCGCCAGTACGCTGCCCGGCGCCACAAACGCCGCGCCTTCGTCCTCCGGAACGGCCGTTCCAATGCGCCGCAGCAGCGGCGGATTCTCTGTGTTCATTGCCATCGCCTCCTGTAATTCTATTATACTCCATTTGACCGCGGCTGCCAACGATCGTCGGGATTTTCCCGAAAAACCGCTGTAGTCCAGCGATTCGACTAAAAAAATTGCGGATTTTCAGCGCAATTTTGGTTGACTGAACTGCCGGAATATGGTATCATACCAGTATAAAATTAAGCGGGAGAGTCCCGCTTTTCGGGAGGAAATACCTATGAAACAGTTTGAGTATACCGTTACCGAGCCTGTGGGCATCCATGCCCGTCCGGCCGGCCTTCTCACCAAGGAAGCCAAAAAGTACAAGAGCACCATCACGCTGACCAAGGACGGCAAGAGCGTCAACGTGCTGAAGCTCATGGCCCTGATGGGTCTGGGCGTCAAGTGCGGCGACACCGTCTCCGTCACCGTGGAGGGAGAGGATGAGGAAACCGCCGCTCCCGCCATGGAAGCCTTCTTCAAAGCGAATCTGTAAGCAAACCGCCTGCCGCGGCCGCCGACCCGGCGGCCGCGCTTATTTATGGCAACACGGCATAATTCTACGTGCCGATATGGCGGACGGGGCGTGCCAGCTGCTAAGCAAAAAGCGCAGAGAATACTTTGTGTATTCTCGAGCATTTTTGCAACGCAGATGGTACGCAACGTTCGTCAGAGCGGTGCGTAAGGCGTCAGCCGTGAATTGTGCGGTGGTGCCTTAAGGGAAAAGGAGAACACGTACATGATCACCATTCAGGGAAAAGGCGTTTCCACTGGTGTGGGCGTCGGGCCGCTGTACTTTTACCGCCGCGCCACCACCGAACTCAAGCGCTATACCGTAACCGACACCGATGCGGAGTGGCATCGGTTTAAAGGCGCCCAGACTGCCGCCATCGAGCAGCTGGGCAAGCTGGCTGACAAGGCCCGCGAGGAGGCTGGCGACGAGGCCGCTATGCTGTTCGAGACCCACCAGATGATGGCCGAGGACATGGATTATGAGGAAGCCATCGAGGGCATGATCAACGAGGGCGTCAACGCCGAGGCCGCTGTGGCCGACACGGCGGAGCAGTTCGCCGCCATGTTCTCCGCCATGGACGACAGTTACATGCAGGCCCGCGCTGCCGACGTGAAGGACGTTTCCGACCGTATCCTGAGCATCCTCAGCGGTGCGGTGCAGGGCGGCATTGATTCCGAGGTGCCGGTGCTGCTGGCCGCCGACGATCTGGCCCCCTCCGAGACCATCCAGCTGGACAAGTCCAAAATTCTGGGCTTTGTCACCTCCAAAGGCTCCGGCTCCTCCCACACCGCCATTCTGGCCCGCATCCTGGGCATCCCGGCCATCGTGGGTCTGGGCGATTCGCTGAAACCGGAGTACGAGGGTCGCTCCGTCATTGCCGACGGCGGCACCGGCGCGGTGGTCATCGACCCGGATGATGAGACCCGCGACCGCCTGCTGAAAAAGCGGGACGAGCAGCTGCGCCTGCAGCGCCTGCTGGAGACCCTCAAGGGCCAGCCCAACATCACCAAGGACGGCAAGAGCGTTCGTATTTTCTGCAACATCGGCGGCCCGGAGGATGTGCATGCCGTGCAGGTGAACGACGGCGGCGGCATTGGCCTGTTCCGCTCGGAGTTCCTCTATCTGAACGCCAAAACCTACCCCACCGAGCAGGAGCAGTACGAGGCATACAAGAAGGTGCTGGAGGACATGGATGGCAAGGAGGTCATCATCCGCACCTGCGACATCGGCGCCGACAAGCAGATCGACTATTTTGAACTGCCCCACGAGGAAAACCCCGCGCTGGGCATGCGTGCGCTGCGCATCAGCCTGAGCCGCCCGGACTTCTTCCGCACCCAGCTGCGGGCGCTGTACCGCGCCTCGGCCTACGGCAAGCTGGGCATCATGTTCCCCATGGTCACCAGCGTGTGGGAGATTCGCGAGGCCAAGAAGCTGTGCGAGGAGGTCAAAGCTGACCTGCACGCCAACGGCATCCCCTACAGCGAGGATGTGCAGATCGGCGTCATGATCGAGACCCCCGCCGCCGCCATCATGTCGGACCGTCTGGCCAAGGAAGTGGACTTCTTCAGCTGCGGTACCAACGACCTGACCCAGTACACACTGGCCTGCGACCGCCAGAACAACGACCTGGGCCGGTTCTACAACCCCCATCATCCGGCGGTGCTGCGCCTGCTCAAGATGGTCACCGACAATGCCCACAAGAACGGCATCTGGGTGGGCATCTGCGGCGAGCTTGGCGCCGATCTGGAACTGACCGAGACCTTCCTGGCCATGGGCATCGATGAGCTGTCCGTCAGCCCGCGTGCGGTGCTGCCGCTGCGCAATGCGGTGCGCATGACCGACACCCGCGAGAACGGCCCCAAGATCCTGGCCTCTCTGGAGGACGACTTCACCCCTCACGTTTAAGTACATTCAGAGCGCCCCCGGCAGGCCGGGGGCGCTTTCTCTGCAACTTTGCACAGAACATTTGTATTTTTTTATGTTTTTTTAGGAAAATTTTACACAATCCCTGCCGTTTCTATGGCACAGAAAAACACCTTTGTGGTATACTACCTCTATGGGGCATTTACTTGACGCTCTGCACGTACTGCCGGGGCGTCTGGCCGTACTCCGCCTTGAAGGCCCGGTAGAAGTTGGCGTAATCGCCAAAGCCGCAGTAGGTGCAGGCCTCGCTGGGGGCCACGCCGCCCACCAGCAGCTGCTTGGCAATCAGCAGCCGCTTTTGCAGAATATAGCGATGCACCGTGGTGCCCACCTGCGCGTCAAACTTGCGCAGCAGATGGTATTTGCTGATGAAAAACTTCTCCGCCAGCAGGTCCAGCGACAGCGGTTCGCTGTAATGCTCGTTGATGTAGGCCAGCACCGCGTCCACCACCCGGTCGCTGGCGCAGTCCTCCGCCGACACCCGGCCGGAGCTGCGCCCGTCGGCGGCCCGGTTCAGCTCCACCATCAGCTCCACCAGACAGCTTTTCGCCAGCAGGTCGCTGCCGTAATCCTGCCGCCCGTACAGATTGCGCAGCCGCTCCAGCAGCTGCCGCAGCGACGCCCCCGCCGCGCCGGGCAGGCGCAGCAGATTCAGGTGCCCCGGCACCGAGGTGTCAAAGCAGCGGGTCAGGCTGGTGTGCGGGGTGGACAGCTGCTCCAGAAATCCCCGGTCGATCCACAGTACGATGCGCTCGTACTCCTCGTCCGGCTCGATGCGGGCCTGATGCAGCTCCAGCGGCGAGACCAGCATCACATCGCCGGGACGCATCCGGTAAATGTGGTTTTCCACAATGTACTCCACCCGGCCGCGCAGCAGCAGATACACCTCGTAAAAATCGTGGTGATGCAGCTCCACCTCATTCATGTAGGCGCTGCGGTAGCGGTAGACCTCAAAATCCGGCGCGACCATGGTCTGCCGCCGGGTGTAGGGACTGTAAGACTGGGACATGGCAGCCTCCTTTTCGGGCGATGGTTCCATGGCTCCAGTATACCGCAATTTTTACAATTTTTCAAGCAATTTCATCACTTTTCTTGCAAATACAATTCCTGTATACTGGTCTTGCAACCTAAGGCAATACCGCATAATTCTACGTGCCGATACGGCGAGCGAGGTGTACCAGCTGCTAAGCAAAAAGCACAGATAATACTTTGTGTATTGTCGAGCATTTTTGCGACGCAGATGGTGCATCGCAGCCGTCGGAGCGGTGCGTAAGGCGTCAGCCGTGAATTGTGCGGTGTTGCCCTAAGGAAACCCCCTACTTTGTACACCGCGCCCCCGGGCGCTGGCATCCATAACAGCTAAAGGAGAGTATCGTTATGCAGATGAACGCAGCATCCATCGTCAACCAGAAAGCCGAATGGGAGGCCAAGGGCGTTGCCCTGCCCAAGTTCGACCACGAAGCCATGGTGAAGGCCACCAAAGAGCATCCCATCTGGGTGCATTTCGGCGGCGGCAACATTTTCCGCGGCTTTGTGGCGGCGCTCCAGCAGCGGCTGCTCAACGAGGGCCTGTCCGACAAGGGCATCATCGTGGGCGATACCTTTGACTATGACGTCATCGACAAAATCTACACCCCCTTCGACAGCCTGACCATGAACGTCACGCTGAACGCCGACGGCACCACCAGCCGGGAGATCATCGGCTCTGTGGCCGAGGGTCTGCGCGTCAACTCCGCCGAGCCGGAGATGATGGCCCGCCTGAAGGAGATCTTCACCGACCCCGGCCTGCAGATGCTGTCCTTCACCATCACCGAGAAGGGCTACGCGCTGTACCGTCCGGACGGCAGCCTGATGCCGGTGGTGCAGGCCGACATTGACGAAGGCCCCGACCATGCCCGTCACGCCATGAGCGTGGTGGCGGCGCTGCTGTTCGAGCGGTTCAAGGCCGGACAGTATCCCATGGCGGTGGTCTCCATGGACAACTGCTCCCACAACGGCGAGAAGCTGATGAGCAGCGTGGTCACGGTGGCCAAGGCCTGGGCGGAGAAGGGCTTTGTGGGTCAGGACTTCGTGGACTATCTGAATGACGAGAGCAAGATCGCCTTCCCCTGGTCCATGATCGATAAGATCACCCCGCGTCCCCACAAGATGGTGGAGGAGAGCCTGGCCAAGGACGGCATCGAGAATATGGCTCCCATCATCACCTCCAAGAACACCTATATCGCGGCGTTCGTCAACGCGGAGCGTCCCCAGTATCTGGTCATCGAGGACAAGTTCCCCAATGGCCGTCCCCCGCTGGAGAAGGCCGGCGTCTACCTCACCGATCGCGACACCGTCAACAAGACCGAGCGCATGAAGGTCACCACCTGCCTGAACCCGCTGCACACCGCCATGAGCGTGTACGGCTGCATGCTGGGCTACGACCTCATCTGCGAGGAGATGAAGGACGCCGACATCGTGGCGCTCATCAAGCGTCTGGGCTACGTGGAGGGCCTGCCCGTGGTGGTGAACCCCGGCATCCTCGACCCCAAGGACTTTATCGACGAAGTGGTCACCCAGCGTCTGCCCAACCCCTTCATGCCGGACGCGCCCCAGCGCATCGCCACCGATACCTCCCAGAAGGTGGGCATCCGCTTTGGTGAGACCATCAAGAGCTACATCGCGGAGGGCCGCGACCTGAACACGCTGGTGTCGGTGCCGCTGGCGCTGGCGGGTTGGCTGCGCTACCTGCTGGCTGTGGACGATGAGGGCAAGGCCATCGAGGTCTCCTCCGACCCGCTGAAGGACGACCTGCAGGCCAAACTGGCCGGCATCGAGGTGGGCAAGCCGGAGAGCTACAACGGTCAGCTGAAGGGCATCCTGTCCAACGCCTCCATCTTCGGCGTGGACCTGACCACCACCCCGCTGGCCGACAAGATCGAGCAGTATTTCGTGGCCGAGCTGGCCGGCCCCGGCGCGGTGCGCAAGACTTTGCATGAATCGCTCGCGTAAATGTGAGCGTTGAAAATTAGAATCAAGGAGGAAACGATATGCCAATGAAAATGGGCTGGCGCTGGTACGGCGAGGGCAACGACCCCGTCTCT
>CALZZE010000012.1 GCA_945830575.1 uncultured Subdoligranulum sp.
TCGCTATGGACCTTTTTATTCTCCTAAATGCTCATCTTCATTTTACAATGCGCCTATAATTATGGACGACAAAAAAACGCAAATATAAGAGAATCACGTTAGAATACTGCCCGGAAATACCAGTGCGGTGTACAAATAGGTGAGGGCCTCATCGAGAGTTGCGTACCGGCAGATGACGGATGGATCTGGTTTGTTTTCAGGAAAAATATGACCGTGTGGAAGGTCACAGCACATCAGCCATGCATCGAGGCGGGACTTCATGGTTGAGGTAATTTGTTCTAAAGCTGCACCATGTTTCGCGTTGGAAATAAACACAAAACTGTCATAGCCAGCGCCATTTGGCTGCTCAACAAGCTCCAGCAGCGTATAGCGGTCATAGTAATCAAACAGGAGCAGCCTGCCGCCGAAGGATTCTACTGCCGATGTTTCATGATCGTGTTCCGAAATTTGCGGAGTAATTGACAGGATGTCACGCAGCTGACAGAGTAAATGATCTCCATCGGGAGGGTACTCGTCGGTGCCCTTCAGGCTCTTAATTTCCTCGAAACAGTATGCTTGATCAGATGGTGAGAGCTGTCCGATTAAGGCTTTTTCGATGCATTCCAGCAGGTCGGCGCGATAGCCGGCCGAAATTTTTTGCTGGATAGATTGTTCCATGTTTCCGTCCTCCTGACTCATAAACGTGCAATCAACGCACATCTTGCTATATCAATTGTATATGTTGTCCCCATAAACGGCAATACTCATTTTGTCCGATTGTGGGTAAAATACCATTATGGATATAGGAAAGAGGTGGGGCAGGTGAACGATGAGGCTTTGACAACGCTGCAAGGAATGGGGCAACGAATTGCGGCGCGTCGCAAACAGCTTGGCATGACGCAGGAGCAGGTGGCGGAATTATCTGGATTGTCCAACCAGTTTTTTGCGTGTGTGGAGCGCGGCGTGAAAAATATACGTGCCGAAAGTCTGCTGCGCGTGTGCAAGGCACTGGATGTGAGCGCTGATTACCTGCTGACCGGACAGGTAACAGATGTTGACCGCTTGCAAATCGTTGAGTTGGTGCGCCCCCTGAAGGATAAACAGCTGCATTGTCTGGAGGAAATCATTCGCCAGTACGTGACGGCGGTTGCGGGTGAGGAGAATGGCTGATTGCGGGATTGTTCGGCTTTGCCTATAGTTTGCCCGGCGGACATCACCATAAAACAAAAGAAAACCACCACAGCCGCAAAACTGTGGTGGTTTTCTTTATGGGGGCATCATCAAAATCCAAATACGTCGTCCATCACAGCGGCGCTTCGGGCCGAGGCGCGGGCGATGGCGTGGGCATAAATTGTGGTGGTCGTAGTCGGGGAGGCGTGTCCCAGAGTGCCGGCGACAGTAGTCACGGGACAGTGGCGCTCAATCATAATCGTTGCCGTTGTATGGCGCAGCGTGTGCAGATGCACAGGCGGCAGGTTATGACGCTTCACAAATCGCGCAAACCATTGTGTCAGAGAGTCCGGGTTTGGCACTTTACCGTCCATGTCTCCAAAAACAAACATATCATCATCCAAATCTCCGCCGAGCTCCTGCATCTGCGCCCGGCGATAGGACTGCCATTCCTGCAAGCAAATGATCGTAGCAGACGCTGCTTTGATGACACGGTCGGAGGAATCGGTTTTGGTCTCGCCCATAATGCACCCTTTGCCCGGCATGTACTGCACCGCCGCATCAATGGTAATCAACCCGTCCTCCCAATCGATGCTGGACCAACGCAAGGCCATCAGCTCCTCACGACGCATGCCCGTCGTAAGGAGTATCGTGATTGCAGTGCGCTGCATAATCGGCTCCCGCTGCAAACAATCCAAGAGACGTTTGGCCTGCGCAATTGTCAAAACCGGCTGCTTTTTGCCGTCCTTGCGGGGCAGACCGACACGCTCAGCGGGGTTACTGGATAAAAGCTGCCATTCTACGGCCTTGCTCAAAATAGACGAGACCAACCGCAGATAGTGCCGAACTGTGGTTCCGGAGCGCGTCTTACCGGGGTGTTCCCGAAACAGTTCCTCCAACGGCTGTCCCAGTGCGGCACTGATGGCCTCGGCTGTACGGCGGGACACCGTCTTGCCTTGCGCAGCGCTGCGTACCGTGTCCTCGGACAACTGGGTGGCCGTCTGGAGCTCCCGATAGGTAGCCATTCCCTGCTGGGCCATGTGATGCTTTAAGTCGCCGTTTACCACCCACGTATCCGTTCCGGAGCCCGCCAGAAGGCTGTCGCGCAGTTCAATAATGTGGGCCGGCTTGATCTTGATCAGGTACAGATGTCCCAAAACGGCGTTGATGGCAGGTAGCATACGCTGGTAGTCGTATACTGTTTTCGGCGCCAGCTCCGGCGTTGCATACTGCGTAATCCAGCGTTCCACAAAGACCTCAAATTTGATGTGTTGACCGGAATAATCACCGCTTTCGACCTCTTGTTCGAACGCCAGTTTCTGACGTTCCAGTTCTTTCTTGGTTCGCGCTGCCGACCATCCCGGCTCCGGCCGCCATGTCATGGTGCGCTCGATCTGATGCCCGGAGGCATCGTATCCGTCGTAGACGCGGATTTGGTACGTGCCGTTTGCACGTTTTCGTACAGATGCCATGATTCCTCCTTCTTGATTGTAAACGGCACCTGTGCTATAATAATAATGTAGGTAATTGCGACAGATTGCCGTCTGTAGTGATTGCAACAGCCGGGACAGAGTTGCCGCTTTGTCTCGGCATTTTCTATACATATAGTATAGTAGGCGATGAGACCTACAGTCAAATCGGTGGAGCCGGATTTTTTTCGGGATTTTTGTATTTTGACTTCAATTGGAGTGTTTACACAAAAGTTTCACATTCTGCTGGCGGTTTTATACGGCATTGCGGTACAAATTAGACATTGATACGATATATTTTGTTTGCACTTGCCTTCTGAATCTGTTACAATGTTATTATAAGAACATCTGTAAATGGGAGGCAGCACCATGCAAATCCGTACGATCTCAGGCGCTGTGCGCCAACTACAAAAGGATGATCCAGACACGGCGGTAACAGCCGCTTACATCAGGCGGCTTGTTTTGGCTGGCAAAATCCCCTATACCCGATCAGGAAATCGGGTTTTGCTCAACATGGATGCTTTGCGGAATTACCTGGAGCTCGCAACATATTGTCAGACATCGAATATCCCCACCAAACAGCAGACAGCGGCCAGAATAGCCTCGGAAAAATAATGTGGGGGATTATGCCAGTGATTGGCCCAATTGACTGCTTGACGGAAAACAGACTTCGGGACATTTTCCGAAAGAAGAGAGGGGAGAGTGAAGCTGTCGCGCTCGTGATCCAGTGCCAATCGGTACAGTTCATCCATACAGTCATCAAGCTCATCGGTATACAGCCAAATAGAAAGAGCCAACAGGATAAAATGGCCGAACAAATCGTACAGGGCAGAGGGACTGTACATGTCTTCCTCCGGGATGCGCATTTCCTGCCGACAATAATTGCAAAAACAGTCAATGGATTTATCCGTCAGATAGTCTGCCAATTTTTGTACATTTTTGATGTTGGGATGAGTCCCATCGAAGAGCAATGCGCGGACAGGAAAATTGGTGCCGAGATATTGGCGCCGCAACGCAATCAAGTCCGCATTGATTGCCTGCGGAGACATCTTGCGCAAACCAAAGCGCTTACGGTTAGAATGGCGCTGGGCAGCTAAGACAAGTATAGTCGAAAGATTAGTCGGTGTCATTTTTGGGAACCTCCAAAACCAGTTGAACATCCGAAACATCGTACTCCTTACGCATTCGGTCCCAGATCAGTTGGATTGCTGCCGGGATACGCTGGGAGGTACGCTTGCGGCTTCGCATAATAAATTTCCCATAAATTTTAACGAAAGTAGAAGCGTGCTCATCAGGCTTGCTGGCAGCATCGGTGCACATGATATCGTAAGTAGAACGCCCGCCTTTAGGTGCCTCTTTGAGGGTATTTGCTAATTTGGCCAGGGATGCCATGTCGCACTGGCCGTTGGGTAAACAATGAAGCAAGTAGTAAATAGAACAGGTCAAAAAAGCGTGCAGCTCATCTACATGATGCATGTTTCCGCCCGCGCGACGGTACCCTGTACACAGGATGCTGGCTAACCGCTGTGCACTGGTCGAGGTAATTACCTTAATTTTTCGTACGCGAACAGTATCTCGGAAAAAAACAACGGCAGAATTGCGCTTTCCATGCTCATATCGCACGTTGTCGCCCTCTAAAACGACTTTGCTGATGGTTTTATCCTGCTCGACTTGCTGCAAAGCGCTGTGCATCGCGCTGTGGATATGCGGCGCCACGGCGCGTATGCCTGTTCCGGCTCGTGTGCAGCAATCTGCAATGTGCTGCACGGCGGTCTCATCAATGGCCAGCCCCACACCGTAGACGTATGCCAGATAGCGCTGATACTGATACAGCAGTGTGCCCTTGTGCAAGGATAAAAGTTGACGGTAATCCGCCAAAGCGGGCGCAGGGATTTGCAAGACACAAGAAATACGGCCGAGTAACTCTTCCATAACGCCGAATTGTAGCAAATCCGCATGGGTGACCTGCTGGAGTAGCTCCGCCTTGCTCCAATGGGGACGGGTCTGGTTGCTGCCAAATCCGATGCCTTTGGCGGGCACCAGACGCTTTTCGACAATACTCTCAATGCCTGCAAAAGAGCCCGCATACAGGATAAGCCAGCGGTCAACCGGCACCGTGATAGGAGACTCTGCTTTGTCCGGGTGCAATGTCAGGCTGGTACCATTGGCCAACTGCAGCAGGTTGGGGGTCGGGTCGCCATCTCGCGTGGAATCTCATACCATTTTGTCTATTTCGTCCAGAAAGAGAACGCAATATCGAAAATGTTGCTCGTCCATGGCATCCTTTGCAGCCAAAATTTTTTGACTCAGGGATTCGCCCTTCCAGCCTTCCCTCGATAACGCAGAACAGTCCACTGCCAGATATCCCAGTCCCAGCATCTCGCACAGCTTGCGCAGCAAAAAGGTCTTGCCGGTGCCGGTACGGCCCAAAATGAGTGCGGACTGAGACGGCAAATCGTCAATAGACATACCCATCTCAATCAGGGTATTGCGATTGATGTGCTGAGCCATCATGGCGCACAGGTCACGCGCATACTGCTGCTGGCTGGGCAGCGGGGCCACCCGGCTCAGCAACTGATGATAGATCTCCTCGGTACTCCACACCTTCAGATGCATAGTTTCCTTCTCCTTTTTTCGGGTTTGGTGGTGGAACCACCTCTCCGGTTTGTGGGTCGTACCATTGGAGCAGTTCGTTCACAGGCACGCCCAAAAAATTGCTGGCACGCAGATAATATTCTGCCACAGGTGTACGACGTCCGCACTCATAACTGTTGATCTGGTCAAAGCATTTGCCGATGCGCTGGGCAAGCTGCCGTTGAGTCAATCCTGCCTGCATCCGAAAATACTTTAACCCGCGCACAGGTTTTGTTTCGATGATTGTAAATGCATAGCTTGCCGGACGAAATCGGAACTGTTCGATGTACTCATCGAAATCATACCGTTCAATATCCGGTTGATCCGAATAAACGTTTCTGACCATGACAATTTGATAACAAAAACCGTGCGTAATCATTTGTTTCGCGCATCGGATTTCATAGGGTGTGAAGTAAGCCTGGCGGGAATCCTCACCACTGGATTTGACCTCTATGGCCATGGGCTGGCCGGCATCGTCAAAATTCAAAAAGTCCATGCCTTTGAGGTCCAGCGGCCCGCTGGTCACTTTCATAATCAAACCGGCCATGCCAAGATGCTGCTCTGCTACTCGTTGACGCTCCATCTGAAGGACGATCTGCTCACCTTTGTAGGCGATATCCATGTGTTTGAGCTCTGATGCAAAGGCGGTGTGAATCGGTGGATGCGTTTCATAAAACGAGACAGGCATCGCGGTATAATCGTTGCGAAGCAGCATATCTACCGATACGCCAAAATAAGCAGCCAGTTTTCGGTATTTTTCAATCCCGCCGACAACCCCGCCATACAGGATATCGGCCAGATCCTGCATGGTGATCCCCGCGCGATTGGCCAGAGTCCAGGTTTCAAGCCCAAGATAGGCTCGCAGGATATCAGCAATGTGCAGCATTGTGAGGCACCTCCATCATCAGCAGGTCGTCTACCGGGACACCGAGTATTGTAGCCATTGTCAGGTACATCTGAGCAGATGGCGCGGCGTTGCCCCGTTCATAGGCCAACAAGTCCGCTACGCTGCATCCGAGATAACCAGCAAAATCGCTTTGGGGAATCCCCAAACGCTCACGGTATCGTGCAATGTTGTTTTTTTCCGTTTTGGGCGGGCATTTCGGAACCGCAAGTATCGTGGCCATACTCTTACAGCGCGTTGCAAGCAAATGCTGGTACGTCATGCGTTGTATTTTGGGTTGATTGGAGTCCAGATCCTGTATCAGAATGACCCAATACTGACCGTTTTGGGCAATCATTCGCTCGGCCGTCTCGCACTCGTTTGCTGACATTTTAAAGCCGCCCTGCTCCTGTATGCTGGATTTGACCTCCAGCGCCATGGGGATTCCGTCACAATCAAAGGACAGGATATCGTAACCCGAAAGTCGGGGATAGTCCGCCGTTCGGCGAACTAAGGGGAGGAGATTGGGATGTTCCTGTGCTACACGGGCGCGTTCCTGGGCCAAAATCAACTGCTCTCCCCGAAATCCAATGATGCTCGGCTCATCAGTTGCGATGGTCTTTTCCTTGGGCACCGGGTGGCGCTGGAAAAAGTCGGCGGGAATCAGCGTAAAATCATTTGCCAGCAGCGCGTCCACCGGGATCCCCCACAAATCGCTCAGACGCAGATAGGTTTCAAGGGTGCCGTGCGCCCCGCCCTGCTCAAGTCGCTGCAGAGTGCCCACGGAAATGTCCAGGTGGTGTGCCAGCTGCAGCTGAGACAGGCCCAAATAGCTGCGCAAAATCATGATCAACGATATCATGGCTGTTCTCCATTATATAAGGTGGGATAGATTCAGATTTTGTTGTGTGACCGCAAGGGTCACTGACCCCGCGGGTGAATCTGGTAGGTCAGGATGGGCCGCAGTGCACGACGGCCATTACGAACGAGAGAAAAAGACGGAACAAGTTCATTGCAAACATGAGGATACTCCTTTGTGTATGGTAGATTTTAAGGGCTGGAACGTGAGAGATTCGGGAGCTATCTCGGGTGGATTTGGAAGGTTAAAAAGACTCGGGTTGGTACAAAGCGGATTACCCTGTTGATCGTGACGCCAGTGAAGAGGGATTCGTCAACTGTTTTCAAGGGGACTTGAGTTGCGTCTTTTTTCTGAAACATTGAAAGCATGGGACCTCCTTACAATCAGGTGATTGTTTCTTGAAAGTACACATACATTTGATTGTATAACTATAATACAACAATCTTTTGACTGCGTCAACCCCTTTTTCAAAACTTTTGCTTGCAATTTTTTTGAAAATTTTGTATCATATGATTGGGAGGAATGCATCATGACAATCGGAGAGAAAATCAAATACGCCCGACTTCAGGCGGGAATGTCACAAAAAACGCTTGGGAATAAGCTTGGCATATCTTATCAGTGTATTGCGCAATGGGAAAACAATCTTCGTCGGCCAAAACTGGAGAATATTCTCAAGCTGGCCGCTGCCCTTGAAATTGCCCCCTCTGATTTGGATGATTCTATTGCAGGAACGGCTCAAATGTCACCCGCAAGGGATGTTTCTGTTGATCGTATCCAAATCGTTTTGGGGGAGGAGCGAGCAAACCGCTTGTGCCAATCGCTGAATGCGCTGAATGAACAGGGAAAGAACACAGCAATCCAGCGAGTGGAGGAACTTACGGAAATTTCCCGTTATACAAAAGACAGGGAAGACAAGGTTTGAAGTCGTACAGAAAAAGTCTGGGTGAAGTGTTCCCGTCGATGGGGATACTGAACTCTCGGAAATGCTGAAAATGAGGAACAATAGACAAAACCGCAAGTCATCGGCTTGATGGCTTGCGGTTATTTCAGTGCACCCGGAGGCGGGGGATAGAAAATCAGAATCCGGCAATGATTCGGATTCATAGGGGATCTTTTGTGAGTCTTCTGGCCGTTTGAGATGTGGAGCGCTCTGCCATTCTCTGTGTGTGAAGTGAGACAATAAAAAGTCAGGCTCCTCGGTTTCGCCGGGGGTCCTGACTTTCTGTAACATTGCAATATTATGCTGACCTTGGACACATCCCCTGCATCTTCCGTTTTTTCCATCATGTCGGTTTTTGCAGGGAAAGTCAATGCGGCGAGCGGCTGGGAGCAGTGCAAAATTGACAGAAAAAGGAACTTCCGTATAATGAAAACAGGGAGGGGATTCCATGGAAGTGAAGGATTTTTTTCCGGTCTGGAACGATCTGTCCCCGGCGGAACAGCAACTGCTGGAGGGCGGCGCCGTCCGGCGGACGGTGGAAAAGGGCGCGGTGCTGCACAGCGGCAGCCTGGACTGCACCGGTCTGCTGCTGGTGGAGCGCGGACAGCTGCGCGCCTGTATCCTTTCCGATGAAGGCCGGGAAATCACGCTGTATCGTCTGCTGGATCGGGACATCTGCCTGTTTTCCGCCTCCTGCATGCTGCGCTCCATTCAGTTTGAGGTGACCATTCAGGCACAGCGGGAGACAACGCTGTGGGTGCTTGCGCCGGAACCTTACCAGTGCGTGATGGAGCACTCGGCCCCGCTGGCGAATTTCACCAACGAGGTGATGGCGGGGCGGTTCTCTGACGTGATGTGGCTGCTGGAACAGATTTTGTGGAAACGCTTTGACCAGCGGCTGGCGGCGTTTCTGCTGGAGGAAAGCGCACTGGAGGGCACCAGCGTGCTGAAAATCACCCACGAGGCCATCGGCAGCCACATGGGCAATCCCCGCGAGGTGGTGACCCGGATGCTGCGCTATTTCCAGTGTGAGGGGCTGGTCAGGCTGTCCCGCGGAACGGTGGAAATTCAAAACGCGGACGGGCTGAAACAGCTTGCACGCATATAAAAAACAGGACATTCTCCCACGGGTTGCGGGGAATGTCCTGCTTTCTTATTGGTCCATGCCGCAGGGGAGGGCCTGTTCCGTCAGGCGGCGGTCGTGCATCACCGCGTCATAGTAGCGGAACCCGCCGGAGAAGTTGTAGCACTCAAACCCATGCCCGGCCAGAATGCGGCAGGCAATGTAGCTGCGCAGGCCGCTCTGGCAGATGACATAGACCGGCTTATCCGGCGGAAGCTCGCCCAGCCGTTCCCGCAGCTCGTCCACCGGAATGTTGACAAAGCCCTCGATGTGGCCCCGGCGGTATTCCCCGGTTGTGCGGGTGTCCAGCAGGGTCACACTGCCGTCGCGGGGCAGGGCGTCCGCGTCCTCCAGATGCCACTGCCGCAAAAGCCCGTTGGCAAGGTTGTCCACCATAAACCCGGCCATGTTCACCGGGTCCTTGGCGGAGGAATAGGGCGGCGCATACGCCAAATCCAAATCCTTTAATTCGGTGGCCTTCATTCCGGCGTGAATGGCGGTGGCCAGCACATCGATGCGCTTGTCCACCCCTTCGTACCCGACGATTTGCGCCCCCAGCAGGCGGTATGTTTCCTGCTCAAAGACCACCTTCATGGTCATGACCCGGCCGCCCGGATAGTAGCCCGCATGGCTCATGGGGGAAAGAAGTACGGTGTCCACGTTCAAGCCAGCCTTTTTCGCGTTGGTTTCGTTCACGCCGGTGACAGCGGCGGTCAGGTTAAACACCTTGATGACCGAACTGCCCTGCGACCCCCGATACCGGCTGTCGCCGCCGCAGATGTTGTCCGCCGCAATGCGCCCCTGCCGGTTGGCGGGACCGGCCAGCGAAATCAGCGCGTCCTGCCCGGTGACGGAGTGCTTCACCTGCACCGCGTCGCCCACGGCGTAAATGTCGGGAACCGAGGTCTCCATGCGGTCGTTGACCACAATGCTGCCCTTGATGCCCAGCGCCAGCCCGGCCTCTCTGGCAAGGGCGGTATCCGGGGTGACCCCAATGGCCAGCACCACCATGTCGGCGTGGAGCGGCGCTTCGTCCTTCAACAGCACGTCCACGCCGCCGTCCTTCTCCACAAAGCCCTCCACCGTATGGCCCAGCGCCAGCCGGACACCGTTCCTGCGCATCTCGGCGTGGAGAAGCGCCGCCATGTCCGCGTCAAAGGGATTCATCAGCTGTCTGGGACGCTGGACGATGGTGACCTCCAGCCCCAGCGCCCGCAGGTTTTCCGCCAGCTCCAGCCCGATGAAGCCGCCGCCCGCCAGCACGGCGGATTTGGGGTGGTGTTGGGTGATGTGGTCCTTGATGCGCAGGGTGTCCTCCACGGTGCGCAGCGTGAACAGCTTGTCCAGCCCCACGCCGGGCAGCCGGGGCTGGGTGGGTCTGGCGCCGGGGGACAGCAGCAGCTTGTCATAGGATTCCTCAAAGGTCTCGCCGGTTTCCAGATTGGTCACCGAGACCGTCTTGCGGTCCGGGTGCAGTGCGGTGACCTCGTGGTGTACCTTCATGCTGACCCTGAACCGGGAGAAAAAGCTCTCCGGCGTCTGGAGGGTCAGCTCCGCCGGGTCGGTGATGACATCACCGATGAAATAGGGCAGACCGCAGTTAGCGTAGGAAACGTAGCCGCTGCGCTCAAACACCACGATTTCCGCCTGTTCGTCCAGCCGGCGGATGCGGGCCGCCGCCGTTGCGCCGCCCGCCACGCCGCCCACAATGACAACTTTCATCTATCGTTCCACCTTTCCCCGCCATGCGGCGATGCCGCCGATGTTGGTCACGTTGGTATATCCCATCTGCTTGAGCAGGCTGGCCGCCTGACTGCTCCGCGCCCCGGACTGGCAGTAGACAAACAGCGGCGCGCCCTTGTCCTTGACGGCGGCCTCCGCGTCATGCAGCGTTTGCAGAGGAATATTTTTGCTGCCGGGGATATGCCCCTGCGCGTATTCCTGCGGGGTGCGAACGTCCAGCAGCACCGCGCCCGGCGTGGCATTGTATTCTTCCACGCCCTGATGAATATCCGGCTGTTTCAAAAAATCGAAAAAACCCATAAGATGTCCTCCTTGTATTGTCCTGATTATTCTATAGTATACCACAGATTTTCATTTGTTTCTGTGATGTGATCACCCATTGCTTTCAGCCTTCAAACGCTGTTTGAGCTTGCGCCAGTATGCTGTGGGATTGGCACGATCGGTCAGTACGCTGACTGCATCAACGATAGAAAAATACCATTCTTCTTGTTCTTCGTCCCATGCTGTGCGGATACGCTTGTCTTCAAAAAGCTGAATCTTATCGTTTTGACTCATGTGGAATCTTAATCAGATGGTGAAGCAGCCCCTGACAACCTTCCTCCACATCCCGCCAGGTTGCATCGAAATCATCGGTGTACCACGGGTCAGCAACCTCGCCGGGGCGGTCAGTGTAGTCCAGCAGCAGATGCAGCTTGCCGTCCGGGTCACCGCCACAAATGCGGCGCATGTTTCGGAGATTCGCCCTGTCCATGCCGATGAGCAGGTCAAACTGCCGGTAGTCCCCAACGTGAAGCTGGCGCGCCGTCTTGCCGGAGCATCCGATACCGTGCTCGGCCAGCTTGCGGCGGGCAGGCGGATAAACCGAATTTCCGATCTCCTCAGTACTGGTGGCGGCGGACTCGATTTGAAAATCCTGCTCCAGTCCCGCTTTCTTCACGATATCTTTCATGACAAACTCGGCCATCGGACTTCTGCAAATATTGCCGTGGCACACGAATAGTATTTTTATCATCGTCTTATATCTCCATATAAGTCTTGCATTTCTTCTCAAATGCCCAATATCGCAGGAGTTTTTGGCATTTTCAGGAAGAAGTTGCAGCGGTTCGTTTTGTTATTCTCTAATCAGCATATACAGATTTCCGTCACCAACATCAGTGCCATTAAAATAGGTCGTGCCATTCACTTCGTAATGAACTGCATATGTAATACCTCCGCCACCATCTCGTGTACCCAACACTTGAATTTCACCAGTAGTAGGAACGGTATAAACAACTGGTTTGTTCTTGATCATGAACGGATCGCCTATTGTAACGCCATCCACCAGAACCTGAACATAGTCACCATCTTCTGCAGCATAGTCCCAAATGTGGATTTTGCTTTCGTCAGATGGTGAAGAGTGTGTGATCGTCAAATCTTGTCCCGCCAAGTTCTCGTCGTCTGTAAGAATTCGGACGCCGATAGGGAGTTGCGTTGACATGCCGCTTTCCACCGCTTGTACCGCTTCTTCAGATGTATTTACACTTGTGGAACTCGGTGCCAGAAATATGGATACCGCAAACAATGCCATCAAAACCAAACCAGTTGCTTTCAATTTCCTATCAGCCATTGTTTTGTGTTTTTTCTTTGTTTTCGGCTCGGCAGTATGTCCAGCAGAATCATATTCTGGTGCTGTAGGTGTATACTGTGACAGATTTGCGTTGCTACCGGCACTATAACTCATTTTGTTGGAGGGCTTGTCCGCAAAACGCCTTTGATTATTATTGCTCATATTCATCCCTCGCTATTCTCATTGGTTTCTTATGGAAATAGATGCACATTGCGACTCTGAGCACAACAATTACTGCGATCATCAGCCACAGGAAAAGGGTATGCCTTGAATCACTCTGCACTTGGTATCCATAATTCAACAGTTCGATTCCGATGGACAGAATCGTAACATCTGCCATCAGAATGGTGATGTACGGATATAACCAGGGAAGTTTACGAAAGCACTTTCTGAATGCAGGGACAAGCATCGTTATTCCAAAGACAAGTCCAAAGATAACCAGGAATATGAATCCTATGGTCTGCGTTGCAAAGCCGGACTTGATTATGGTTGAAATATCGGTTAAAAGCTTCAAGCAGCTTGGATTTACCACTACGACGCACACCAGTGATAACTTTGATATCCGGCGTTCCGATCACATTGGTCAATTTATCTAAATACTGGTTGCGGTCAATCAATTTCACTGTTCATCACCTCGTAAATATAGTATATCCGCCTCGATTACCAAAATCAACTGTTTTTCGAAAATGGTAAATAGAATTATGCATCAAAACATGCACGGTGAAAATTCACCCCGCGATGTGAATATTCGCCCCAAACAAGTGAAAAACAGCCCGTCGATCATATGACCGGTGAGCTGTTACAATGTATTCGATTGCTCTTTCATAACTTCCGACATCATTCTGGCACCCAGTTTAAAGCCGTTTTGGAAGATCAGGCAATGTCGTTCAAACGGAGAGCGTACCATAATATAGGTGTTGTCGAAGCGTTTCGGCATGAGTTCTTAAAAACTGCTGAGAGGAAAAGTGAAAACACACCCCGAATCCTGACCGTTATTTGACCGTTGATGCCATAAAAAGACAGGAAGGATAAAAACAAGAAAAAAGATATATGGCGTTTTCACGACAAAAATACAGTAATATCGGAATGAAAAGATGTGCTATAGGAGAAAATAATACATCTCTTAATCAGTGGGTCCTGGGTTCGAGTCCCCGATGGTGCACTCCAAAAAAGCATGACCGTACGCTGTAAAATGCGACTGCCGTGCTTTTCTTTTTGCTGCTTTTTGACTCAAAACCCGATTCCTGACCGTTATTTGGTAACCGCCCACCGAAACCGCACCCTTGACAAAGAATCCGGGATCGAAGGTGAACCTTCGGTCCCGGATGCGTAACCGCCCATCGAAACCACGTCTTGCACCTCACCCTCCCTCCATGAGAGAATATCCTCAACAGGAGAATATCCATTGAGTGGTGTTGGAGCTCTCTAAAAGCACGCGTGTGGGGCGGCGGTTCATTGGCGGATGGGTGCTTATTCTCAAGGGTGTGGTTTCAGTTGGAAATTCAAAAGCGAAGGCGTTTTCATATTGCCAATCTTTTCTGCCGACTACTGAAAATTGGGCTGGAAAGCAGGCTGCGTTTTCTGCGCAAAAAAGCCCGGTCCTTCTTACGATAAGAGATGCTGGCATGAAAAGTTGATTCCAGTAACCTTGAAAGTGCCGAGCAACGGGGGTGTCCGGTTTCACAGAAAAGTAACAGAAAAGCTGTTCGCAATCGCTTGCAATCTTGTTGCAAAGATGTTACAATTCCCATAAAGACCCTGTGGGAAAAGAGGCTGAAGAACCATGACCATTTACGATATTGCGAAAAAAGCCGGCGTTTCTGCCAGTACCGTATCCCGTGTGGTGAACAACAAGCCGGGCATCAAGCCGGAGACCCGCCGGAAAATCCAGGAGCTGCTGAAGGAGTGCAGCTACACCCCCAACGAGACTGCGCGCGGGCTGGTGAAGCGTTCCAGCCGGATGATCGGCATCCTCATCACCGACATCCGCTATGCCCACTATATGGACATTGCCTTTTTTGTGGAACAGGAGCTGTCCCGCGCCGGGTACACCTGCCTCATCGTCAATACCGGCATCCCTGACGAGAGCAAGGTGGAAGCCATCCACCGTCTGGCCCAGCGGCAGATTGACGGGCTGCTGATGGTCGGCTCCACCTTCCAGTGTGCGGCGGTGCAGGAGGCCATTGAGCAGGATCTGCCGGACATCCCTGTGGCGATGGCAAACGGCTATCTGCCGCTGCCCAACGTCAAGGGGGTGCTGGTGGATGAATGCAACGGCGTGGCGGAGTGCATCCGGCTGATGCAGAGCAGAAATCATCAGAAGATCGCGTTTATCATTCCCAGCTCCACCCCCAGCAACCTGCAAAAACAGCAGGGTTTTGAGCAGGCCATCCGGCAGGGGACCCACCCGGAATGTGCCGAATGGGTGTACCAGTCGCCCACTTCGCTGGAGGACGGCTACCGTGTGACCAACCAGATCTTGCAGGAACACCCCGATGTGGAGGGGCTGATGTTCTGCGAGGACGAGGCTGCGGTCAGCGCTGTGCGTGCGCTCCTCGATGCGGGCATCCCGGTGCCGGAGCAGGTCAGCGTTATCGGCACCGACAACACCCGCTACTGCGAGATATGCAACCCCAAGCTGACCGCGCTGGACAACATGATGCTGGAAATGAGTATGGAATCCGCCCGCATCCTGCTGGAAAGCCTGAACGGAAACAACAGCCTGCCCGCCCGCATCATGCTGTTTTCCCGCATCATTGAACGGGAGACCACCTGAGCGCCTCCCCCATGTCCCCGCCGAACCATCACCCGCACCGCCCGGCCCCGGAACAGGGGAGCCGGGCAGTTTTTGTGCAAGAAATACAATCGATTGCAAAAATAAATAGAAAAAGTGATGATTTGTTTGGCGGATTTCCTAAAGATTCAAAGGAATATTTGTATAATATTACGATATTGACAATCTTTATGCGGGAATATATACTATTCCCAGAAAAGCAATCGATTGCAAAACAAATTGCAAAACCCTTCCGAACAGCCACTCAACCAAACACAAAAATGAGGTGTTGCCATGATTACAGGACACGGCGGGTCGCAGCCCGCTGCGTATTCGGCCCCGCTCAACCGGCTGCTGGCCTTCTGCGCCGGGCTGGACACCGCGTCCCTCTCCGAGGGCCGGTATGACCTCTTCCCCGGCGAGGACATCATCGTTCTCATCAACGAGCGGGTGACCCAGCCCGCCGGCCAGCGCCCTGCCGAGGTGCACCGCCACTACGCCGAGCTGCATTATGTGGTCAGCGGCGGCGAGTGCATCGGCTACTATCCGGAGGACGGCCGCAACGAGGTGTCCGCCGACCTTCTGGAGGAAAAGGACACGCTGCTGTACCGCGACCGCCCCGATGCACCGGAAATTCTGCTGCCCCTCGGCCCCGGCGACTACGCCGTGTTCTGGCCGCAGGACGTCCACCGCCCCTTCTGCACCCGGCCCCAAATCGGCGGCGCGCCGGAGGCCATCAAAAAAATCGTCATCAAATTTCCCGCGGAATAAACAAGGAGGAATCCAACCATGCGAGTATCCTACGATGAAATGAAAGCCCAGTTCAAGCGCGTGCTGATGAAGAAGGGCTTCACCGAAAAGGGCGCCGACGATGCGGCCACCCTGTTCGCCCAGAACAGCCTGTGCGGCATGTTCAGCCACGGCCTGAATCGGTTCCCCCGTGTGGTCAGCTATCTGGACAAGGGCGAGATCGACCCCAACGTGGTTGCCACCACCGAGATCGCGCTGGGCGCGTTCGAGCGTTGGGACGGCCACCGGGGCTTTGGCCCGCTGAACGCCAAGATGGCCATGGACCGGGCCTGCGAGCTGGCCAAACAGTACGGCATCGGCATTGTGGCGCTGGGCAACAACAACCACTGGATGCGGGGCGGCAGCTACGGCTATCAGGCCGCCGACAACGGCTGCATCGGCATCTGCTGGTCCAACACCTGCCCCAACATGCCCGCGTGGGGCGGCAAGGACAAAAAAATCGGCAACAATCCGCTGATTTTTGCCGTTCCCCGCGCCAACGGCCGCCATGTGGTCATTGACTGCGCCGTCAGCCAGTTCAGCTACGGCAAAATCGAGGACTGCCGCCTGAAAGGTCTGCAGCTGCCTGTCCCCGGCGGCTACGACGAGGACGGCAACCTGACCACCGACCCCGCCCAGATTGAAAAGACCTGGCGGGTGCTGCCCATGGGTTACTGGAAGGGCAGCGGCATCTCCATCGCACTGGACCTCATCGCCACCATCCTCACCGATGGCAACAGCGTACAGAAGATCGGCACCTTCGGTGACGAGGTGGGCCTGACCCAAATCATGATCGCCATAGATCCGGCCAAGGGCAACACCCCCGAACGCACCGAAGAGATCGTCAACGAGATTCTGGCCGACATCAAAACCTCCGTTCCCGCCAAGGAGGGCGGGGAAGTGCTCTACCCCGGCGAGATGGAGGCCCGCAACATCGACGACTTCACCGCCAACGGGATCCCCGTGGTGGAGGAAGTCTGGAACAGCATCCTCGAAATGTAAGAACCCCCACGATATCACGAGAAAAGGAGAAAACCATGAAAAAACTGCTTGCTGCCCTCACAGCCACCTGCCTGCTCGCCGCCAGTCTCGCCGGCTGCGGCTCCTCTGCCGCCGCGGGCGCCGCCGCCGGTGACGGCACTGTGGCGGAACTGAACGTCTCTCTGGCCCACAACCAGACCTCCGCCGACAACCCCTACGTCATCGCCAGCGAGAAGTTCAAGGAAGCGCTGGAGGAGGTCTCCGGCGGCCGCGCCACCGCCACGCTGTACCACGGCACGCTGGGCGAAAATGAGTCCGAGCTGATTGAAAAGCTGGAAATGGGCGCGGTGGATATGACCGTTGCCTCCCCCGGCTTCATGACCTCGCTGGGCGTAAACGAAATCGATATGTTCTCTCTGCTCTACCTGTTCGACAGCTTTGACCACTGGGAAGCCTGCGTGGACGGCGAATTCGGCGATGCCATGAAGGAAGTCGTGGCCGAAAAGCTGGACAACCGTTTCAAAATCATGGGCTACTGGACGGCCTCTGTGCGGGACTACTACGGCAAACAGCCCATCACCAGCCCCGCCGACCTGAAGGGCCTGACCATCCGCACCCAGAGTGCTCCCGTGGTGCAGCAGTTCTGGATCGAGTGCGGCGCCATCCCCACCACCGTGGCCTGGGGCGAGCTGTATCAGGCATTGCAGCAGGGCGTGGTGGATTCCGCCGAGAACGACTACACCAGCTTCCGTCTGAAGGAGCACCACAAGACCGACAACGGCAAGTACGTCTGCGAGACCCATCACGATTACACCACCCGTCTGTTCCTGACCTCCGGCACCTTCTATGACAACCTCACCGACGAGCAGAAGGGCTGGGTGGACGAGGCCTGCCGCATCGCCACCGAGGAAAACCGCGACGTGACCATCCGCATGTTTGAGGAATCCAAGCAGAAGGTCATCGACGACGGCGCCATCGTCACCAACTGCGAGGACATGGACATTGATGCCTTCAAGGCCATCGCCATTCCCATTCAGGATCAGTTTGCCGAGCAGAACAATATGCAGCAGTATCTGGAGATGATCCGCAGCGCTGCCAAGTCCTGACCAGGTGTGAGGTGACTGCGTATGAAACAAATCAATAAAGCGCTGGGCGTTCTGCAAAAGGTGCAGACAGCCGCCGGCGGCATGTTCCTGACCATCTTCCTGTTCACGGTGGTGTTCCAGATCCTCAGCCGCTATCTGGGCATCGTTGCCACATGGACCGAAGAGGTCTCCATGTACTCCTTCATCTGGGCCACCTTCCTGGGGGCCGGGGCCATGGTGTACGAGGAACGGCACTTCGCCTTCACCTCGGTCAGCGACATGCTCAAAAACCAGCGAGCCAAAACCATTCTGTCCATCTTCATCAAGGTCATCATGCTGGTGTTCAGCGTGCTGATGCTGTACTACGGTGTGCTGGTGACCAAACAGTTCTGGAACTACAAGTGGACCACCCTTCCCCAATTCAGCCGCGGCCCGGTGTGGCTGTGCATGCCGCTGTGCGGCGCCACCGCCACGCTGTACCTGCTGGGTCAGCTGGGCCAGCTCATTCTTGACCTTGTGAAAGGAGGCGACACCGCATGCAAGCCCTGCTGATCGTGCTGTTTGTCCTGTTTGTCGTCATCGGCGTGCCCATCTCCTTCGCGCTGGGCTTTGTATCCTTCTCCGGCATGGCCATGCTGGCCACGGTGCCCAACACCACCGTGTTCACCAAAATGTTCAACGGTCTGAACAGCTTCACGCTGCTGGCGGTGCCGCTGTTCATTCTGGCCGCAAACCTGATGAATGAAGGCGAAATTTCCGAGCGTCTCATCAAGGTGTGCAACGCCTGCGTGGGGCACTTCAAGGGCGGTCTGGCCCACGCCAACATTCTGGTGTCCATGGTGTTCGCGGGCATCTCCGGCTCTTCTCAGGCGGACACCGCCGGCATCGGCAAGATCCTCATCCCCGCCATGGAAAAGCAGGGCTATGACAAGGGCACCTCGGTGGGCGTCACCGCCGCGTCCTCCACCCTCGGCTCCATCATCCCGCCCAGCATCACCATGGTGGTCTATGCGGGCATTGCCAACGTGGGCACCGGCGCACTGTTCATGACCGGTCTTGTCCCCGGCGTACTGCTGGGCATCGCCATGATGGCGGTGGTGGCCTTCTTCGCCGACCGCAAACACTTCCCCCGCGGCGAAAAAATGCCCGCCAAGCAGGTCGTCAAGATGGTGGCCGAGGCATTCCCCGCGCTGCTCACCCCCATCATCCTCATCGGCGGCATTGTCAGCGGCCTGTTCACCCCCACCGAATCCGCCGCCTTCGCGTGCATCTACGCCCTCATCATCGGCATCTTCTTCTACCGCACCATTAAAATCAGCCGTCTGCCCGGCATCCTCATCGAGACCATGAAGCTGTCCAGCCTGTCCCTGTTCGCGCTGGCCACCGCCAACGCGCTGGGTGAGCTGCTCAGCTACTACCACCTGAACGTGCTGGTCCAGCAGTTCTTCGTCAATCTGGCTGCCGGCAAGCTGGTGTTCCTGCTCATCGTGGTTGCCTTCTTCATGTTCGTGGGCACCTTTATGGATGCGGTCCCCGCCATGATCCTCTTCGTGCCCATCATCCTGCCCACCGCCACCTCGCTGGGCATCAGCCCCATCATTCTGGGCCTTGTCATCGTGGTCACGCTGGCGCTGGGTCTGGTCACCCCGCCCTACGGCCTCTGCCTGCTGCTGGCGGGCACCATCAGCGGCATCACCATCGAGGAATCCTTCAAGGGCGTGCTGCCCTACTTCCTCTCCTCGCTGGCGGTACTGGCCCTGCTGGTGCTGTTCCCGGAGTTCTGGCTGGCCATCCCCGCCGCGCTGTTCCCGGCGCTGTTCTGAGCCGCGGAGGTGGAACCCATGCCCATCAACGCCCCCTCTCTGGCCAATCTGAGTCTGGTGGAATTTGGCGGCCGGCTCCGGGAACTGAAAGACAGCGGCGTGAACTTCTTCCACATCGATCTGATGGACAGCCATTATGTGCCCGCCCTCTGCCTGCCGCCCCGCACCGTGCGTGATGTGAAGACACTGTGCCCCGACGCCGTGGCCGAGGTCCATCTGATGGTAGACGACCCCACCGCCTATCTGGATGAACTGCGGGACAACGGCGCGGACTGGGTGAGCTTCCATCTGGACAGCACCCGCTTTGTACGCCGCACGCTGGCGGCCATCCGGGAGCGGGGGATGCGGGCCGGGGTGGCGCTCAACCCCTCCCAGCCGGTGGAGCTGCTCCGTCCGGTGCTGCCCTGGCTGGATTACGTGGTGTTCATGTCGGTGGAGCCGGGCTTTTCCGGCCAGCGGTTTCTGGATGGCTCCATGGAGCGTCTGGCCGCGCTTTGCCGGCTGCGCAGCGACAGCGGCCTGCCCTTCCAGATCGTGCTGGACGGCGGCGTGGACTACCCGGTGGCCCGGCAGGCTGCGGCGCTGGGGGTGGATGTGCTGGTCACCGGCATCTACATGATGTTCGCCCAGCCGGACGGCATCCCCGGCGCAGTCCGCCGCTTCAATGCGGAGTTCCCGCAATGAATTTGCTTTTCTCTTGAAGATACTCCTTTCTTACAGAGAGCCCCCTGTCCGTGGCTTTGCCCGGACAGGGGGCTTGTCTGCAACCGCTGTCGATTGCAATAAATATGTACGGCTGCATCGGTCTGCCCGCCAAGCCGGGCCTTGGCATCGAGGTGGATCGGGAACGGTAGCTTTGAAAGTGCGGAGCAACGGGGGCAAAAGGATTCCCCGGAAGAAATCTGCGAAAAACCGTGCCCCAGCATCAACCCCCGGGGATGTGGTTCCGGATATCCTGACAGGACATTCCAATCACAGCGATTTCCGGAGATAATCCGCCGTGATGGTGTCGGCTCGCGCTGCCATGTCTGCCGGGGTGCCGGCAAACACGATTTCACCGCCGGCGATGCCGCCGTCCGGCCCCACGTCAATGAGCCAGTCCGCCTGTTTCATCACATCCAGATTGTGCTCGATGACGATGACGGTATTGCCGCGTTCCACTAAGCTGTCCAGAAGTTCCATGACCTTCTGCACATCGGAGGCGTGCAGTCCGGTGGTGGGCTCGTCCAGCACATAGATGTTGCCTTTCTTGTCCAGATACTTGGCCAGCTTGACCCGCTGGCGCTCGCCGCCGGAGAGGGTGGACAGGGGCTGCCCCAGAGACAGATAGGGCAGACCTACCTCCAGCATGGCTCCCAGCGCTTTGCGGAGCTTTTTGTTCCCCTTGAAAAACTCGTAGGCCTCCCCGGCGGACAGATCCAAAATCTCCACGATGTTTTTGCCGTGATAGCGGTAGGAGAGAGCCTCCTCGCTGTACCGCCTGCCCTCGCAGGCCTCGCAGACGGTGGTGACCGGGTCCATGAATACCAGTTCGGTGACGATCTGCCCCCGCCCGCCGCAGACCGGGCAGCCGCCCTTGCTGTTGAAGGAAAACAACGACCCATTATTATACAGGAATCTGTCCGTTGCAGATAGGCGGTTTTTTCATGGAAATGTGTCGGATTTACAGGTGCTGTTCCGGTGAGAGCGCAAAATATCATGTTCCCGGAAGATTCCGGGATTTTTTATGTTTTTTCCCTGTTCCGCGCTGCGAAAACATGGTATGATAGAAACAGCTTCAAAGGGGGAAAAACAGATGACAAAAGACTCGTTTCAGGATAAAGTAGCGGTCATCACCGGCGGCGCGCATGGCATCGGCCGCTGCATTGCGGAGGAATTCACAAAAGAGGGGGCGGCGGTGGCGGTCATTGACTGTGTGCCGGGAGAACATTTTGTGGGTGACATAGCCGACAAAACGGTGCTGGAGGCATTTGCACAGGACGTCATCCGCCACTTTGACCGGGTGGATGTGCTGGTGAACAACGCGCCGCCGCTGTTCAAGGGGCTGGACGAGTGTACCTATGAGGAGTTCCAGCGTTCGCTGGCCATCGGTGTGACGGCACCCTTTTATCTGGCAAAGCTGTTTGCACCTTACTTTGGGGAGGGCGCCAGCATCATCAATATTTCCTCCTCCCGCGACCGCATGAGCCAGCCCCAGACCGAGAGCTACACGGCGGCCAAGGGCGGCATTGCGGCGCTGACCCATGCGCTGGCGGTCACGCTGGCTGGAAAAGTGCGGGTCAATTCCATCTCGCCCGGCTGGATCGACACCGCCTATACGGTGTACCATGGCCCGGACGCCGTCCAGCAGCCGGCGGGACGGGTGGGCAACCCCATGGACATTGCCAATATGGTACTGTTCCTCGCCTCAGACAAGGCGGGGTTCATCACCGGGGAAAATATCTGCATTGACGGCGGCATGACCCGGCAGATGATCTATCACGGAGACTGCGGCTGGACGCTGCAGCATTGAAACAGGGAAAGGACGATCACCATGAGAGAAACGGAAATTCGTGTGGGAGACATTGTGCGGCATTTCAAGCGGGAATGGGTGGAGGAAGGCTCCACCAAATACCTGTACAAGGTTCTCGCTTTTGCCCAGCACACCGAGACAGGGGAAAGGCTGGTGGTGTATCAGGCACTGTATGAGCCGTTCAAGGTCTGCGCCCGGCCCTACGACATGTTTATGAGCGAGGTGGACCGGGAAAAATACCCGGACGTACAGCAGAAATACCGCTTTGAAACCGTTGCGGCTGAGCGCGGCTGATTCCGGCTTCGGGGAAGGCAGGGCGTTGGGAGGAAACAGGATGGACTATTACGGCACGATTGGCCCGGCATGTGCATCGGCAGCATGCCTGCGGCGTATGCGGGAGGCGGGGATGACCGGCATCCGGGTGAATCTTTCCCACGGGACGCTGGAAAACCAGAAGGAGTATCTGGCGCTGATCCGGGAGGCGGGCATTCCCAAGCTGCTGATCGATCTGCAGGGCCCGGAGCTGCGCATCGGTGATCTGGCGGAACCGCTGGAGCTGCCGGAGGGAGCCGAGCTTCGTCTGGGACGGGACGGCGTGCCCTGCCCCGCGGCGCTGATCGCCGCCGTGCGGGAGGGGCAGAGGCTGCTTCTGGACGACGGGAAAATGGAGGCGGAGGTGGAGCAGGTACAGCCGGACCATATGCTTTGCACCGTCCGGCGAGGCGGGGTGCTGCGAAGCCGGAAAAGTCTGGCGGCTCCCGGCGTTGTGCTGCATACGCCGACGCTCACGGCAGAGGACCGGCAGAATCTGGAGCAGGCCAGGCAGTACGGTGTGACCGGGGTGATGCTGCCCTTTGTGCGCGGCGCGGAGGATCTTCTGACGCTGCGGGACGCGCTGGAAAAGAGAGGCATTGGGGACATCCGCATCTTCGCCAAGATCGAAAACCGGGAGGGCGTGCAGGCGCTTGCCGGGCTTCTGCCGTATGTGGATGAAGTCGTGATTGCCCGTGGTGACCTGGGCAATGCGATGCCTTTGTGGGAACTGCCTGCCGTTCAAAAGTACATCGCCGGGGTGTGCCGCAGCAGCGGCGTGCCCTTCATGGTGGTGACGCAGCTGCTGGACAGTATGCAGACGCGGGCAGTGCCCACCCGCGCCGAGGTGTGCGATGTGTACAACGCGGCGCTGGACGGCGCCTCCAGCCTGATGCTGACAGGGGAAACCGCGGTGGGGAACTATCCCGTGGAGGCAATGCAGTATCTGGTCAAAACAGCGCAGCAGGCGGAAAGGATGCGGAGCAGGGATGCCGCGCTTTGAGGGAATAGATTCCTGACGAACTGAAAAAAGCGTATCCGTCAATGGATACGCTTCAGACTGTCAAAAAAGGTCAATCATCACGAGAAACCTTGCCATCATTTGTAGGGGCGGGACATGTCCCGCCCGCAAAAGGTCGCCTTACAACGATGTTTCTTGCACGGCAACGTACCGCGGGGCGTCGAGGACGCCGCCCCCTACAAACGCGAAATGAGGTTTTTCGACACGCTGAAGCGTATCCGTCAATGGATACGCTTTTCCTGTCACAGGCTGGTGGGGTAGCTGTCGATGGCGCCGTGGGCCTGTATGCTGACGCCGCAGAAGGCGTTGGACAGCCGGAGAACCTCCGTCAGGGTTTCGGCGCTCAGGCCGGGCAGCGATGCGGCGGTCACGCCCGCACGGTGCAGCTGCCACAGGAAGGAGCCGATGAAACCGTCCCCGGCGCCGGTGGTGTCCACCGCCCGCACCGGCGTGCAGGGGGCAAAGCCCTCGGCGGCGCGGGTGAAAGCGTAGGCTCCCTCGCTGCCGCAGGTGTACACAATCAGCTGCACATGGCCGGTGAACAGGGCGGGCAGAGCGGCACGGATGTCGGCGGTGCCGGTGAGAAATTCCAGCTCCTCATCGGAGATTTTGAGGATGTCCGCCTGCGGCAGAAACTCCCACACGGTGCGGCGCAGCGCCTCCCGGTCGGGCCAGAGGGGGAACCGCAGATTGGGGTCAAAGCTCACGATGGCACCCGCGTCCTGCGCCGCCCGGATGGCCGCGCTGTGCGCCCCGCGCATGGGGCTTTCCACCAGCCCCACGCTGCAAAAATGCAGAGCGAAGGCATCCCGGAACCAGTCCGGGTCGATCTGGTCAGCGGCATAGAGCAGGTCGGCGGAGGGATTGCGGTAAAAGCTGAAGGTGCGGCTGCCGTTTGCGCCCAGCGACACAAAGGCCAGCGCGGTGTTGGCGGCATCGGTGAAGGGAACATGGGACACATCAATGCCGTATCCGGCCAGACGGTCTGCCAGCATATGGCCGAAGGGATCGTTGCCCAGCTGGGTCAGCAGCGCCGCCTGCCCGCCAAGGCGGGCGAAGGCACCGCACACATTGGCGGGTGCGCCGCCGATGCGGGGCATAAAGGACGGCACTTCGGCAAATTCACAGCCGCTGCGGGTGGGGATCATATCAATGAGGGCTTCTCCGATGGAAAACAAGGTCTGACCGGGCATGGTTTATTCCTCCCCTTTGAGTGGATACAGCAGTCCCGCTGCGCCGTCCAGCCGGACGGTGCGGGCGGTCTGCGCGGGAAAATACCGGGTGGTGAAGACGGTCTCACCGTCGTTGAGGAAAATCTCCGCCGAGGAGGCGTCCGCCAGCACCCGCACGCTGCGGCAGGGAGCTGCCAGCCGGGCGCGGCGTTCGCCGTCCCGCCCGCAGGCAAGGGTCGGGTCGGTGAAGCGCAGCACAGCGCTCTGGTCGTTTTCCGTGTATTGCAGCGCCAACCCGCCCGCGAGGGTCAGCGTGAAGTCCCCGGCGGGGGCGGCAGTCAGCTCAAAGCAGACCGGTGCATCCGCACAAGGCAGGGGGACAGGCGCACCGCACCGCAGCGCCGCCAGCTCGGGGGCGGGGTTCTGACGCAGCGTGCCGTCCGGGCCTGCCGTCAGCACCCGGGGCACCGTCAGGCAGTGGTTCCAGCCGTAGGCCGCGCTGGGTGTGCCGTAGGGCGCGTCCGGCATGGCCATCCAGCCGAACTGCAGGCGGCGTGTCCCATCCAGAAAACTCTGGGGCGCGTAAAAATCATAGCCCGCGTCAAAGGGATGGAAGTCCCCCAGCGTGCAGTCTCCCCGCCAGTCCCCGTACACCGGGAAGTACCCGCAGCCGTACACGTTGGGGCAGTCGATGCCCTGAGGCGACACCGCCAGATACCACTGCCCGTCCAGTTCAAACAGGTCGGGGCACTCCCACATGTAGCCGAAAGGCTCCGGGGTGGTCAGCGTGTTTAGGTGGGTCCAGTGCAGCCGGTCGGTGCTTTCCAGCACCAGCACCACGCCCTTGTCCTCCAGCGTGCGGGCGCCCAGCACCATATAGTACCGCCCGTCCTGCTTCCAGACCTTGGGGTCCCGCACATGGCAGGTCAGCCCGGCGGGGTAGTCGGCGTTGGTCATCAGGCAGTGCTTTTCGTCCAGAGTCACGCCGTCCCGGCTGACACCCAGACACAGATTGTGGCCCCGCCCGGCGCGGATGTAGTCAAAATTGCCGTTGTGCTTGACATTGCCGGTGTAGTACAGCCACAGAGCACCGTCCTCCCACAGAGCCGAGCCGGAGTAGGCACCGTGGCAGTCATAGGGAGCATCCGGGTAGAGCATGACGGGCAGGCGCTCCCAGTGCAGCAAATCCCGGCTGCGGACATGCCCCCAGTGCTTGACGCCGCCCTCCGGGTCAAAGGGGCCGTACTGGTAAAACACGTGGTACTCGTCCCCAATCTTGCACAGGCCGTTGGGGTCGTTGAGCCAGCCCACCGGGGGCTGAATGTGGAACCGCTGGCGGTGGGGGTCGGCGTCCGCCCGGGGTGCGTCCGCCGCCTCGATACGCGCCGCCAGTCGGGCGAGATCCCGATGCAGTGCGTTCATGCTGCCTCCTTACCGGTCTGTTCCGGTTTCCAGAATACCCAGGTCACGGCGAAGGACACGCCGAAGGAAATCGCCATCATCAGCAGGTAATGCACCGGCATGTGCAGGTGCAGCAGCAGGCCGAAGATGCCGGTCACGCCGGTGCCGGTGGCGCCCAGCCCCACGATGCTGGCGTACAGCGCGCCGCAGGCACCGCCCGCCAGAGCGCCCACAAAGGGAGTCATAAAGCGCAGGTTCACGCCGAAGATGGCAGGCTCGGTGATGCCCATGCAGGCGGACAGTGCCGAGGGCAGCGCCATGGACTTGATTTTGGCGTCATGGGTCTTGAGGGCCACCGCCAGCGCCGCGCCGCCCTGACCCACGTTGGCCGCGCTGGCCAGCGGCAGCCAGAAAGTCAGACCGTAGCGGGCCAGCTGGCCAAGGTCAATGAGGGTGTACATGTGATGGATGCCGGCCACCACCGTGATGGCGTACAGGCCGCCCATGATGAAGGAACCAACGCCGAAGGGCAGGGTGAGCAGCCACTGCACGCCGCTGATGACGCCGTTTTCAATGCCGGTGAAGATGGGGCCGATGACGGCCAGCGTGAGATAGCCGGTGACGAACACCGAGACCAGCGGGGTGACAAACAGGTCGATCATGGCGGGCACGATTTTATGCAGCCGCTTTTCGATCTGGCACATGACCCACACCGCGATGATGACGGGGATGACGTGGCCCTGATAGCCCACCAGCGGCACCGAGTACAGCCCGCCGAACACCGGCTGCATGACCTCCACGCCGGAAGAAACGGTCCAGGCGTTCTGCAGGTCGGGGTGGATCATGATCATGCCGATGACCGCGCCGAGGAACGGGTTGCCGCCGAACACCTTGGCCGCCGAGAAAGCGATGAGGATGGGCAGGAACACATAGGCGGTGTTGGAGAACAGCTTGGCGAACACATAGATGGAGCCGGTGGTGTCGATGTTCAAAAAGCCGTTGTTGACCATGAAGTTGAGCGCCTCCATGAGGCCCATGAGGAAACCGGAGGCCACGATGGCCGGGATGATGGGCACAAAGATATCGCCCAGTGTTTTGATGGCCCGCTGATACCAGGGGGCGCGGGCCGCCGCGGCCTGCTTGACCTCCTCCTTGGAGGCCTCCGAGATGCCGGCCTGTTTGGTGAATTCCTCATACACCTTGTTGACCACGCCGGTGCCGAAGATGATTTGCAGCTGTCCCTGTGCCTCAAAGACGCCCTTGGCGCCCTCGGCGTTTTCCAGTGCCTTTTTGTTGACAAGACTGTTGTCCGCGATGACGAGCCGCAGACGGGTGGCGCAGTGTGCCGCCGAAACGATGTTGGACGCGCCGCCAACATTTTCCAGCACCTGCCGGGCTGCTTTCTGGTAATCCATAGTTGTCCGCTCCTTTTTTGGGTGGGATTACAGGAAATTCTGTAATCGATTTCATCTAACGACTACATTATATTCGATTATACAGAAAAATTCCATTCTCAAAAGCGCCAAATCGGTCAGAAATATGTTATCGATTTCACACGGTTTCATACCAATTTCTGTCATTTTGCCCAAATATCCTCGGCAGAATTTTCATCTCCGGTGGAGGTGCGGCGTTTCAGCTCGTAGCCCAGCATCCGCTCCTGCGGGGCGGCATCCGGGTTGGCCAGCAGTTGCAGCAGCAGCCCGGCGGCGGTCTGGCCCGCGGTGTGGTAGTGCAGATGAACGCTGGTCAGCGGCACAAAGGCCACCCGGCCTGCCTTGCTGTCGCCCACCGAGGCGATCATCACGTCCTCCGGCACCCGGATGCTGTGGGTGCGGCAGTATTGCAGCGCGCCCAGTGCGATGGAGTCGGTGGCGCAGAACAGGCAGTCCAGCCGTCCCGCCTTCTGGAACAGCTGCTCCGCCTGATGGTAGCCGGAGTCCATGTTGAACTCGGCGATGCACATGCGCTGGGGGCGGGGGACAAGCCCTGCCGCCCTGAGAGCCGCGTCAAACCCCTGCCGGCGGGCGTGCCCGGCGGCCTGGTCCAGAAGCGTGACCCCCAGATACCCCGGCGCACGGCGGCCCTTCTGGAGCATGAGCGCGGTGGCGGCCTGCGCCGCGCCGAGATCATCGTGATAGACCGAATGATAGCCCTCGCACCGCTGGCCCAGAATCACCACCGGCACCCGCAGGCTTTGCAGCACCGCATGATGCTCCGGCGTGAAGATGGAGGCAATGAGGATGATGCCGTCCACCGTATTATGGCGCAGAAGGTCCAGCGCCTCCACCTCCTTGGTACAGTCGTTGGCGGTATTCATTAAAAGAAGCTGGTAGCCCTGTTCGCCCAGAACCCGGCTGATGCCGTCCACCATGCGGGCACAGCTTTCGCTGCTCAGCTTGGGCAGCACCACGCCCACCTGCCGGGTGCGGCGGGTGCGCAGCATCTGGGCCTGCACGCTGGGGCGGTAGCCGGTGGCCTCCACCGCCGCCGCGATCCGTGCGCGTTTTTCCTCACTGAGATAGCCGCCGTTGAAATAGCGGCTCACCGCGGCTTTGGAAACGCCTGCCGCTTTGGCAAATTCCGTAATGTTCATGGTACGCCTCCCGGGAACGATTTCATACCCCCAGTATACCGCAAAATGACGATGCAGGCAAGATGGAGGGCATAGGTCTTTTCGTGGGCGTTTTATACGATGTGTCAGGTTGTATTTCCGATCGGAATATGGTAGAATCAAGGCAATACCGCGTAACCATCGAAAATATTTTCGCGGCGCAGCCCGCCGCCGATGTGCTGACCGTGCTGGTCTGCCTGTTCTCCATCAAGCCGATGCAGGACATCGCGTCCCGCAATCTGCATCATTGACAGCCGCGGAGGAGAATTCTCTGTATGAAGTTTGAAATTTTCCCTTTCAATACGCGGGAACACTATTTTTCTGCCGATGTCATCGCTCTGTATCAAGGGCAGTGGCTGTTTTGCATGCACAAAAACCGTGCCACTTGGGAACATCCCAGTGGCTGGATCGAGGAGGGCGAGACCCCGTTGGAGGCGGCCAAACGGGAATTGTATGAGGAAACCGGCGCGGTTTCGTTTGACATGGAGCCGCTGTGCGACTATTTCATTGATGGAGAACTCAATGGATATCACTACTGCGGCAGCGGGCAGGTGTATTTCGCGGTGGTACATACCTTGGGTGAAATCCCGCCGGACAGCGAGATGGGGAAGGTGGGCCTGTTCGACTCGCTGCCGCAGGAATTGACCTACCCGATTTTGCGGGACTGCTTTGACATTGCCGTTCAAAAGAAACGGTCGGCTCAGGAGGAAAACACATGAAGCGTTTGGTATTGTATGTCCATGGCAAAGGAGGCAGCGCGGAGGAAGCGAAGCATTATCAGCCGCTTTTTGCCGGAAGTGATGTGATGGGGTTTGACTATCAGGCGCAAACCCCATGGGAGGCGAAGGACGAGTTCGTCCGCTTCTTTGATCTGCACAGCAAAGGATATGATGCCGTCATTCTGATTGCAAACAGCATCGGAGCCTTTCTGTCAATGAGCGCCTTATCGGAAAAGAAGATTTCTCTGGCGCTGTTCATTTCGCCCATCGTCAATATGGAACAGCTGATTTCGGATATGATGCTGTGGGCCAATGTGACCGAGGAGGAACTGCAAAACCGGAAGGAGGTTCCCACAGAGTTCGGAGAAACCCTGTCATGGGAATACCTGTGCTATGTGCGGGAGCATCCCGTCAGCTGGAGCATTCCCACCTGTATTTTGTATGGCGGAAAGGATCATCTGACTTCCCGGGAGACCATCACCGGATTCGCCGCGCAAACCGGCGCGGCGCTCACCGTTATGGAGGAGGGGGAGCACTGGTTCCATACAGAGGAACAGATGGATGTTCTGGATCAATGGGTCAAAGATTCCCTCCGGTAAATGCATAAGCAAACCTCCTCCCTGCTTTCTCATGGAGCAGGGAGGAGGTTTATTGTTCAGTGGTTCGCGTTTTTGTAGATTTGCGCAATGTCCTTCTCGTCAAGGCGCTGGAAGCTGCCGATGGTGCGGGTGCGCTGGAAGGAGCAGCGGTAGGCGAGGTCAAGCACCACCTCGTCCGGCTGCACGCCCACATCGTTGTTTTCTCCGAAGCTGGTGGGCATTCCGATGGAGCGGAAGTATTCTTCGGTGGCCCTGATGCCGGCCAGTGCAAGCGCTGTCTCGTCTGCGTTTTCCAGACCCCACACGTTTTTCGCGTAGCGGGTAAACCGTGCCGTTCTCGTCTTGCAGACGTACCGTGCCCAAGACCCCCACACCGTCGCAAGGGAGGCGCCGTGGGCGGTATCGAACATGGCGGAAAGCTCATGGCCCAGCTGATGCACCGCAAAATCCGGCTGTCCGCCAAGGCCGGTCAGGCCGTTGTGGGACAGCGAGCCTGCCCACATCAGCTCACTCATGGCGTCGTAGTCGTGGGTGTCCCCGATGGCCACGCGGCCGCTGGCAATCACGGTGCGGAGCAGCGCCTCCGCGATGGCATCGGTCAGTTCGTTGTCCAGCGGATTGAAATACCGGTCCAGCGTGTGCATCATGATGTCGGTGACGCCGCAGGCAACCTGATACACCGGCAGCGTATAGGTCAGCTCCGGGTTCATGATGGCAAATTTGGGGCGGTTCAGATCCGAGGACAGGCCGCGCTTGCTCCCGGTGGCAAGGTTGGTCAGCACGGCGGAATTGCTGGTCTCGCTGCCCGCCGCGGAGATCGTGAGGATGACGCCCACCGGCAGCGCCGCGGCCGGAACGCTCTGGCCGCTCCAGTATTCCCAGATGTCCACGGCGGGGTTGGCGGTGCCGATGGCAATGGCCTTGGCGGTGTCAATGGCGGAGCCGCCGCCCACGGCCAGAATGAAATCCGCCTGAAATTCGATGGCGGCGCGGATGCCGTCCTGCGCGTGGTTCAGGGTCGGATTCGGTTTCGCGCCTCCGAAGGTCTGGTAGGGCAATCCCGCGGCATCCAGCAGCCGGCAGACCTGCTCCAACAGGCCGCTTTTCTGAACGCTGCTGCCGCCATAGACGACGAGAACGCGGTGTCCCCCGTATTTGCTGACATAGTCAGCGGTACGGCACTGGGTATCCTTGCCGAAAACGACCTCTGTGGGACTTAAATAGGTAAATGCCTGCATGGTAACAACCTCCTTTTTTCCGATTATATCACAACCGGGAGCCATTTACAAAATAAAAATACGCAAATTCTGGAAACACCGGGACGGAAAGCAGCGGCTTTCTGTCCCGGGCATCTTGCGGAAAACGGCAAAATCGAATAGAATAAATGTGCAATATACCCAAGAAAACAGGAGAAAACAAATGAATATCACGACCGTATTGTTTGACTTGGACGGCACGCTGCTGCCGATGGACAACGATGCCTTCACCAAAGGCTACTTCAAACTGCTGGCAGGCAGGATGGCGCCCCATGGCTACGAGCCGCGGCAGCTTGTGGACGCCATCTGGGCAGGCACGGCGGCTATGGTTAAGAACGATGGCAGCCGGAGCAACGAGCAGGCATTCTGGGCGCGGTTTGCGGAAATCTACGGGGAAAAAGCCATTGCGGATGAGCCGCTGTTTGATGCGTTTTACACCACGGATTTTCAAAAGGCCCGGGAAATCTGCGGCTTCAACCCGGAGGCGGCCAAATCGGTGCGGGCCATCAAAGAGATGGGACTGCGGGTGGCGCTGGCCACCAACCCGATTTTCCCGGCGGTGGCCACCGAAAGCCGCATCCGCTGGGCGGGTCTGGAGCCGGAGGACTTTGAGCTGTACACCACCTACGAAAGCATCGGATACTGTAAGCCCAACCCGGCCTATTACCGGGAGGTGGCCGCCAAGCTGGGCGTTGACCCGGCACAGTGCCTGATGGTGGGCAACGATGTTGAGGAGGACATGGAGGCGGCGGAGCAAACCGGAATGCGTGTGTTTCTGCTGACGGACTGCCTCATCAACCGGGAGAACAGGGACATCTCGGCGTATCCCCACGGCAGCTTTTCCCAGCTGATGGTTTTCTCAAAGAAGCTGTGAGAGCGGCTCTTTGGAAATGAAAGGCGGCAAACTATTTGAAATAGGGAAATACAAAATGCCGGCCCTTTTCACGCCCCGGCCGCAGGCGAAACCGCCTGCGGCCGGGGCTGCCTTGTTTTCCTCCCGCGGGATTGACAGAACATTGCAAATATGTTAGTGTTTTTCCAAAAAAGGGGTGATAGGATGCCGCTGACAGACAAAGCCGCCTTGTTACATCTGGCCCATGCTCTCGGCAAGGCCACCGGGCTGGGGGTGCGTGTGGCGGAGCAGGGACGGGTGACGGACTATGTCTCCCCGTTTCATCTGCACCCGGACCCAGCCGGGCCGGAGCTGCCCGCCCTGCTGAACCAGACCCACCGGGCCGGGGTATCCTGCACCGCCGCCGTTGCCAGCCGGGCGGCCATCGGGGGCGGCATGGACAGCCGCACCGCGTTCCTACTGTCAGATTTGTACATTCAGCGCATCGAGCTGCTGCGGGATATTCCCGCTGTCCTCAAGCTGCGGGAGGAAATCATGGTGGACTATGCCGAGCGGGTGCGCCGTCTTCGCTACCGGGTGGGCGATGCGGGGGATGTGTTTTCCGCCTGCGCCAAGTATGTGGATGAAAACCTGTACGCCCCGCTGCGGGTGGAGGATGTGGCCGCGGCGCTGGGGTATTCCCGCAGTTATCTGAGCACCCGGTTCCGCCAGCAGACCGGCATGACGCTGACCCGTTACATCTTACAGCAAAAGGTATTTGAAGCCCAGCGGCTTCTGCAATTCTCCGGGGAGAGCCTGCGGGACATTGCCAACACCTTCGGATTTTCCTCCCAGAGTCACTTCCAGAACGTGTTCAAGTCCGTCACGGGGGAGACACCCATGGCCTTTCGCAGGCGTGTCGGCAAGAGCAAACATAACTGATATAGACTAAACAAAAATGCAATACTTTCTCCCTTTTTTATGGTATTCTATAAAAAAACCACAGAAAGGGAGACTTTTATAATGTGAACACCAGCGACTGGTTCGTGGAGGGCGGCGAGTACGGCAGCGAGATTGGCTCCTCCAGCCGGGACATCCGCCTGCACGCCGGTCTTACGCTGCCCGGCGACGAGGGAGAAGCCCCCGACCTGCGCGGGACAGCCCCCGCCTACTATGACCTGTCCGGCGGAATGAACGTATCCGCAGAACAGTTTGAGGCACTCTATGGCCGCCCGGTCACGCCGTGGCATGCCGTCCGCCCCTTCACCCGCAACACCACGCTGAGTGAGCTGCAAATTCATCCCATGGGAGCCGCATTGGTGGAGCAGATGAAACAGGGCATGACGGCGACCCTCTCCGGCAACGATCTGGAGGCCATGATTACCGCCATGCTGGACGACATGCCGCTGCGTCAGCTGTCCATGATGGATCCCGTGCATTTCGGCGGGAATACGCTGGACAAGCTGCTGGCCCAGCTGAACGCATAAGGAGGAAGCTGTAATGTCTGGCGTCAAAAAGAACGACGCACTGTGCTTTTACGCGCTGCTGGCGGTGCGGCTGGCACAGCGGGCCGACAGCAGAACCGCCTGATTTTTCGCTCCTGCCCCGGCAACGGGACAGGAGCATTTTGTGCTCTGAAATTCAGATAAATTCCTAAAAATGGGGAAAGGCTGTTGACATTTTCAGACAAAAAGCGCTATAATCGAAGTGGAATCATCCGGAGGAGGTACCGCCATGAGCCAACATCTGCCATTGACTGTCCGCGTTCCCATCGAAGCGGACAACCCGGCCATCTGCCGGGAGGAGAGCCGCTGCATCAAATGCGGCATGTGCAAGGAGGTCTGCACCCAGGCCATCGGTGTGCATGGTACCTATACGCTGGCCCAGACCGGCGGCCATGCCATCTGCATCCACTGCGGGCAGTGCGCAAACGTCTGCCCGCCCGCCAGCATCACCGAAATTTACGAATACCATGCGGTTCGTGAGGCTGTCAAAGACCCGGACAAGGTGGTCATCGTCAGTACGTCGCCCTCGGTGCGCGCCGCGCTGGGCGAGGAATTCGGCATGCCCAAGGGCAGCTTTGTGCAGGGAAAAATGGTGGCCCTGCTGCGGGCGCTGGGCGCGGATTATGTGCTGGACACCAGCTTTGCCGCCGACCTCACCATTCTGGAGGAGGCCAGTGAGCTGGTCCGCCGCATCACCACGGGGGACAGACCGCTGCCGCAGTTCACCAGCTGCTGCCCGGCGTGGATCAAATTCGCCGAGACCTACTTTCCAGAACTGATTCCTAATCTCTCCAGCGCCAAGAGTCCCCTCGGCATGCAGGGACCGACCATCAAGACCTATTTCGCCCAGAAAATGGGCATTGACCCTAAGAAGATCGTCAACGTGGCGCTGACCCCCTGCACCGCCAAAAAGTTCGAGATCCGCCGCCCCGAGATGAACGACGCGGGCAAGCGTCTGGGGGATCCCACCATGCGGGATATGGATCAGGTCATCACCACGCGGGAGCTGGCGCTCTGGGCCAAAGAGGAGGGCATTGACTTTGCCTCCCTGCCGGACAGCGAGTACGACAGCCTGATGGGCGAAGCCTCCGGCGCGGGCGTGATTTTCGGCAACACCGGCGGCGTGATGGAGGCCGCACTGCGCACCGCCTATTTCTTCATCACCGGAGAAAACCCGCCGAAGGAACTGCTGAACCTGCAGCCGGTGCGCGGGTATGAGGGCATCCGGGAAGCCAGCCTTACCATCAACGGCCTGACCGTAAATGTGGCGGTGGTCTACGGCACCGCCAACGCCCGCAGGATGATCGAGCGGGTGCGGGAAGGCAAAAAGCAATATCATTTCATTGAGGTCATGACCTGCCCCGGCGGCTGCATTGGCGGCGGCGGGCAGCCGCGGGACCTCGAAAACGATGCCGACGACATCCGCAAGGCGCGCATCCAGAGCCTGTATGGGCGGGATGCGGCGATGACCCGGCGTCTCAGCCATGAAAACAGCGAGCTTCAACAGCTGTACGGGGAATTCTACGGAAAGCCTTTGAGCGAGCTGGCAGAAATTATGCTGCATACGGCCTATCGCGACCGCAGCAGCGACCTACATCAGGAAGGAGCAAATCGTATGTCGAAATGGAAATGCAGTGTCTGTGGTTATGTGTATGAGGGCGACGTGCTGCCCGAGGGCTTTACCTGCCCCGTCTGCCGTCAGCCGGCCTCCGCCTTTAAGAAGGTCGAGGAGGTTCCCGCCGCCGGCGGCAACCCCTATGCCGGAACCAAGACCGAGAAGAACCTGCAGGAGGCTTTCGCCGGTGAGAGCCAGGCCCGCAACAAGTACACCTACTTTGCGAAGGTCGCCCAGCAGGAGGGCTATGAGGAGATGGCCGAGTTGTTCCTCAAGACTGCCCGCAACGAGCAGGAGCACGCCCGCGTCTGGTTCCAGGAGCTGGGCCACATCGGCAATACCGCCGAGAACCTGCTGGCCGCCGCGGAGGGCGAGAACTACGAGTGGACCGATATGTATGACCGCATGGCCCGCGAGGCGGACGAGGAAGGCTTCCATGAGCTGGCCGAGAAGTTCCGCAAGGTGGGCGCCATCGAGAAGCGCCATGAGGAGCGCTACCGCAAGCTGCTGAACGATGTCAAGATCAAGCAGGTGTTCGAGAAGAGCAGCCTGACCATCTGGGAGTGCCGTGTCTGCGGCCACATCGTGGTGGGAACCAAGGCTCCGGAGGTCTGCCCCGTGTGCAGCTACAGCCAGTCCTACTTTGAAGTTCACAAAATCTGAGTGATTACAGAAAATACGCCGCAGGCATCGCCCTGCGGCGTATTTTTTGTGGCTCTCTACGATGCGTTGATTGTGCTTTCGGGAAAATGGCTCTATAATGGGAGCAGTCGAAAAAATACAAAGGAGAGTACAATGGATCAAAGGAAAATGGGCACTATCTGTCCTTTGCGGCGCTGCTGACGGGGGATTCCGTCATCCTGCGAAAAGTCTATCCGGAATGGGATCTGCAGCTGCGGATCCCCATGCTGGCCCACGGCACGCTGCTCTGGTATTGCACACGAGACGGCCTGTTTTACCAGTACGTGTGACGGGCCGCACTATTTCTGCGCGGCAAATTCATAGGCCTGCGCCAGCCACGCAAACAGCTCCTCGTCCAGATCGGATGGCTGGCTGATGACAAAATGCGTTGTCCACCGCCCGGGGTACGGTTCGGTCTTGGCGGCAACGCGCCCGGACTCCAGTGGGTAGGGAAGGCCGAGAGTCAGCACAAAGAAGGAACAGACGGTTCTGTTTCAGCAGCTCGACCCACAGGAGGAACCAACATGAAAATCCGAAAAGCGTCCAAAATCATGGGCCTTGTCCTGCTGCTGGCGGCGGCCTGCTTTGCGGCGGGACGCTACAGCTGGCGGCTGTGGGGCTTTGCCGCCTGCCAGAGCGCCGGCATCGAGACCGTGGAAGTCAGCGAGAGCGCCGTGCACATCACGGGGTTTTATCCGGGGTCGTTTCCCAGCGGCTTCTGCGGCTATTACGCGCAGGAGCGGGACGGCGCGCTGTATGTGGGGTTCCGGTTCGGTGACATCGCGGGCTTTTTTGAGACAGGGGACTTTGACATTATGATCCCGGTGAAAGGGGACATCAGCCGGGTGGTCATGAAAAGCAGTCAGGCCGAGACGGAGCTTTGGAACCGGGATGCCGGCTTTGTGCTCCAGTCGGAGCAGTACGGCGTTTTCGTCAGGCTGGAGCAAAACGATGTGTATGCGGTAACCATGTCCTATGAGGGATTCAGCGGCGGGCCGGCCTGCCCGGACGGGATGGCGTGGGAGAGCGGACAATTCCTTTTCATGGACAACGACATCATGATGGTTGCCAAAGACACAGGAGCGCCTGTGCCGTTCATCGTGACCGTGCGGGGTGCGGATGGGACGGTGCTGGCGGAGGGGAACTTCCAATTTGAGGTGGAACAGGAAAAACTGTTTTTGACCTTCACCGCGGACGGAAAAATCGAGGAAACCTATGCGGCTCCCTGACCGGAAAATGACCTGCCGCGCCGTATGATTCTTTGTACTGAGCAGCAAAAAGGACCGCTATGTGAGCGTGTATTTTGACGGCGAGCGGTCACTTTCTCGGTGCGCGTGACGGGCGGCGAGATCGCCATGGCATCCGTCAAGACCCGCACCGATATCCCCAAGAACAAAATTTTTGATGTGATGGCGGAAATCCGCGCCGTCACCATCCCCGCGCCGGTGGCGCTGGGGCAGGTCATCCTGCCGGATGCCGCCCACACCGGCGTGGCGGTCATCGCCACCAAGGCGGTGGACGCAGCAGAGTAACGCTCTGAATCACAAAAGGCCGCTGCATTCGGTGCGGCGGCCTTTTCCCTTGCTATTTTGCACCGCGGATGCTACAATGGGGCAAAGGAAAACGGAGGAGCGGTGCGGTATGGAAATCAAAACAGTGGCAGTCATGGGTGCGGGGGCCGTCGGCGGCTATTTCCTCTGGGGGCTGCGCCAAAAGCTGGCGGAAAACCTGTGGGTGGTGGCGCAGGGCGGCCGCGCCCGTCAGCTGCAGGAACAGGGATTGTACATCAACGGCGAGCGGATGCCGCTGCATCTGCGCACCCCGGAGCAGGCCCGCGGGGCGGATCTGCTGCTGGTGGCCACCAAGTACGGTGCATTGGAAGAGGCACTGCCGGACATTGCCGCCGTGGCCGACGGCCATACGGTGGTGATGAGCCTGCTCAACGGCGTCAACAGCGAGGATGTGATCGCCGGGGCGGTGGGGCGTCAGGCGGTGCTGCCCGCGTTCATGAAAATCGCATCGGAGCGCCGGGGCAACGCGGTGTTCTTTGATGCACAGAACACGGCGGGACTGTACTACGGCGAACCGGACAGCCCGGCCGTCAGCGACCGGATGCGGGCGGTGGCGGCGCTGCTGGACGGCACGCTGCTGCACTATCATATGGTGGAGGACATCCAGCGGCAGATCTGGTTCAAGTACGCGCTGAACGTCAGCCAGAATCTGCCGCAGGCGGTTCTGGGCGTGGGGGTCGGCGCGTATGCCGACAGCGTTCACGCGGCGTATCTGCGGGACACGTTGCGGGGGGAGGTGGCGGCGCTGGCGGCGGCCAAAGGCATCGACATTGCCGCCCCCGGCGAGGTGGGCACCACAAGCCCCTCTGCCAAGCGGGCGCGGTATTCCACCCTGCAGGATCTGGACGCTGGCCGTCACACCGAGGTGGACCTGTTTGCCGGGGCGGCGGTGGAGATGGGCCGGGAACTGGGCGTTCCCACGCCCTGCTGCGAATTTGTTTTGCATCTCCTCCACGCGCTGGAAGAGAAAAACGACGGCCGGTTTGATTATTAAGGCATCGGCGCACCTTTTCCTGCCTGTCCCTTGCTTTTGCGCCGGCGATATGGTAAAATACTACATAAATACAGAGAATAAGGGATGAAACAAAAGAGAATGGTTGGTACAGTACAGGAAGCCGTCTATGAGGAACTGAAAAAGGGAATCATGACGCTGAAACTGGAACCGGGATGTGAGATCAGCACGCAGGAGATCGCCAAAAAACTGAACGTCAGCCGGACGCCGGTCCGGGAGGCGTTTATCCGCCTGCAGAGGGAGGGACTGGTGGAGTCCATTCCCCAGCGGGGGACGGTGGTGTCCCGCATTGATTTGAAGCGGGTGGAGCAGGAGCGCTTTATCCGGGAATGTCTGGAGCTGGCTGTGGTGCAGCCCTTTCTGGAAAAGTGTACGCCGGAACATTTTGCGATGCTGCATCAATTTCTGGAGGAGCAGCGGCAGTTCTGCCGTGACAGGAATTTCGCGGAATTTGTCCACAGCGACAACCGGATGCACAAGCTGTTTTTCACGGTGGCCGGGCAGGAGCTGGCCTGGGACACCATCAGCAACGTGACGGGGCATTACTACCGCATCCGCATTCTAACGGTGCAGAACGAAAAAACCATTCAGGGTACCCTGCGCCAGCATGAGGAGATTGTCCGTCTGATGGAGGAGGGACGGAGCAAGGATGCCCGGGAGGAAATGTCCGTCCATGTGAAAAAACTGAACTACGAGAAGATGGAGCTGGTTCAGCAGAACGCCGACTATTTTGTCAGCGGCGAGGAACCCACCGGCCTCCAGATCGGGAGCCTGTAAGACGAATGACAGCCCGCCCTTTCGCAATTTTTGCGAGAGGGCGGGCTTTTTGTGTGCCAAAAAACAGGGACACCCATGAAAAACCGCGCCTTCGCCGCATGTCACCCCGACGCTATCCCCTTTCCTACCACCAACTAACATGCTAACATATTAGCATGTTAGACAAAAGCGGCCGGATTTTTTTGTGGAACATTGCGGATTGACACTGACATGCTGATATGCTAACATGTTAGTGAAAGAAGGCGCTCCACACAGGTCAACAGCAGGGAACACCCTGCCGGCTGCTGCAGAAGTCCCTGTGGCGGGAGATGCCCCGAAACAAATGTAGGGCAATACCGCACAATTCACGGCTGATGCCTTACGCACCGCTACGGCGGCTGCGGCGCACCATCTGCGTCGCAAAAATGCTCGATAATACACAAAGTATTATCTGCGCTTTTTGCTTAGCAGCTGGCACGCCTCGCTCGCCGTATCGGCACGTAGAATTATGCGGTGTTGCCGTAGAAAAAGGAGAATTGTCATGAAAAAACTGATCTCTCTTGCTCTGGCAGCAACCATGGGCCTGTCTCTGGCGGCCTGCGGCGGTTCCTCCACCTCCACTGCTGGCGCCGAAGCCGGCAAAGACTCCGCCGCCGGCGGCAGCTACACCCTCAAGGTCGGCACCGCCCTCACCGAGACCGACCCTCTGTTCATCGCCCTGACCGAGGTTTTTGAGAAGACCGTCGAGGAAAAGACCAACGGCGACGTGCAGGTGGAAGTTTACTCCGGCTCCCAGCTGGGCAGCGACGAGGACGTTCTGGAGCAGGCCATCGTGGGCGCGGGCGTCGGCATCATCACCGACCCGGGCCGTCTGAGCAACTACGTCTATGACATCGGCGTGCTGCAGGCTCCCTACATCGTCAGCAGCTATGACGAGGCTCTGAAGCTGTTCGAGACTCCCACCTTCCAGGAACTGGCCGCTCAGGTGGAGGCGCAGGGCTTCAACATCCTTTCCTTCAACTACTATCAGGGCGAGCGCGAGCTGTTCACCAAGACGCCCGTCACCGGCCCGGCGGACCTGAAGGGTCTGCGCATCCGCTCCTCCGGCTCTCAGGTCGTCACCTCCACGCTGGAGGCCATGGGCGCCAACACCACCGTTCTGGCCTGGTCCGAGGCGTATCAGGCGCTGCAGCAGCAGGTCATCGAGGGCGTTGAGGTCCACCTGTCCGCCGCTGTCGGCTCCTCCATGCAGGAAGTCACCAAGTATCTGGCCTTCACCGGTCATCAGCAGCTGCTCACCGGTCTGGTCATCTCCGACGCCTGGTTCCAGAAGCTGCCCGCCGAGTACCAGCAGATCCTGAAGGATGCCTCCTACGAGGCCGGCAAGAGCGCCTCCGAAAACGTCATCGCCAAGAATGACGAGTACCTCAAGACCCTCACCGACGGCGGCATCGAGGTCGTGGACTGTGACGTGGAGGCCTTCAAGACTGCCTGCGACAAGGCCTACGAGGTTCTGAAATACACCGAGATCAAGGCCAAGCTGGATGCTGACATGGGCCGCTGATCTCTCCCGGCTCTGATTTGAGGTGGAACTATGTTCAAAAAATTTGAGGATATTCTGACCAAGATCGAAACGGCGGTCGTGTGCTTTGGCCTGATGCTGCTGATCGTGACGGTTTTCGCGGCGGCGGTCCTGCGATTCTTCGGAATCGATATGTCCATCTCCACCGACCTTGCCCAGCTCACCTTCGCATGGGTCAGCTTCATCGGCGCCGATCTGGCCATGCGCTCCGACCGGCACATGGGCGTGGACATGCTCACCGCAAAGCTCCCGCTGGCGGTACAGAACGGCATCTACCTGTTCAACTACCTGCTCATTCTGGGCTTCCTCATCTTCGCGGTGCGCTACGGCATCGACCTGTGCATCGTCAACGCGGCCCGTAAGTACAACACCCTGTACATCAGTTACTCCTTCGCCACCGCCAGCTGCCCTGTGGGCTGCGGCCTGATGTGCATCTCCGCTGTCAAGCACATCGTACAGTATGTGCGCAACATCGTCAAAAACGATTACAGCAGCCTTGTGAAAAAGGAGGGCGTTGAAGCATGATCATCCTTGGCATTACCTTTGTCGTTCTGCTGGCTATCGGCATGCCGGTCGCCTTTACGGTGGGCCTGTCCGCCCTGTCCTTCTTCGTGACAGAGGGCGTTCCGGTGCAGATCGTTGTCCAGAAAATGGTCAGCGCCACCCAGTCCTTCTCTCTGCTGGCCGTGCCCTTCTTCGTTCTCGCGGGCAACCTGATGAACGAGACCGGCATCACCTCCCGCCTCATCAAGTTCTGCAATCTGGTCACCGGCCACATGCGGGGCGGTCTGGCGCAGGTCTCGGTGCTGCTGTCCTGCCTGATGGGCGGCATCTCCGGCTCCGCCACGGCGGACGCCGCCATGGAGAGCCGCATCCTCGGCCCTGACATGGAAAAGCGCGGCTACTCCAAGGGCTTTACCGCAGCCATTCTGGCCATGGGCGGCCTCATCACCTCCACCATTCCTCCCAGCCTAGGCCTCATCCTCTACGGCGTCACCGGCGAGGTCTCCATCGGCCGCCTGTTCTTAGCGGGTCTGGTTCCCGGCGTTCTCATGACGCTGGTGCTGATGTTCGCGGTGGACCGCATCTCCAAAAAGCGCAACTACGCCCCCGAGCATGAAAAGTTCCCCAGCCTTGGCGAAGTGTTCAAGGGCCTGCTGGACAACATCTGGGCGCTGATGTTCCCCGTCATCCTCATCGTGGGCATCCGGTTCGGCATCTTCACCCCCTCGGAGGCCGGCGCCTTCGCAGTGGTCTACGCGCTGGTGGTGGGCATGTTCATCTACCGCGAGCTGACCGTCAAAAAGCTGATGGAATGTCTCGCCACCACGGCGGTGGATCTGGCGGTCATCATGTTCATCATCATCTGCTCCAATGCCTTCGGCTACGCCATCGTCACCGGACAGCTGCCCCAGACGCTGGCCCGCGTCATCACGGCGGTCTCCGATAACAAGTACGTGATCCTGCTCATCGTCATGCTGTTCGTCTTCTTCGTGGGCATGTTCATGGAGGCCACCGCCAACGTGCTGCTGCTCACCCCCATCTTCCTGCCCATCATCATGAGCTTCGGCTGGGATCCCGTCCACTTCGGCGTCATGTACATGATCCTCATCACCATGGGCGGCATGACGCCCCCCATCGGCGTCACCATGTACACCACCTGCTCCATACTGGACTGCTCGGTGGAAACCTACACCAAAGAATCCATCCCCTTCATCGTATCCATCATCGTGCTGCTGGTGCTGCTGGCAGCCTTCCCGCAGCTGACGCTGTTCCTGCCCAATCTGGTCTACGGCGTTGCAGCCTGATTAACAGAAAAGGAGAAGTATTATGAGACTGTCTTTTGAAGAGATCCAGAGCGAGATCAAGCGCGTTTTCGTCAAGTACGGCATGACCGAGGAAAAGGCGGACATCTGCGCCCGCATCCACACCGAGTCCACCTATGACGGCATCTACTCCCACGGCACCAACCGTGTGGCCCGCTTTGTGGACTACATCCAGCGCGGCTGGGTGGATATCAACGCCGACCCCACCATCGAGAAGGACCTGGGCGCCGTCAAGGTCATCAACGGCAACATGGGCCCCGGCATCCTCAACGCCCTGTACAGCGCCGACCGTGCCATGGAGATGGCTGACCAGTACGGCATCGGCATGGTGGGCCTCAAGAACACCACCCACTGGATGCGCGGCGGCACCTACGGCCTGTATGTGGCGCGCAAGGGCTACGTGGCCATCATGTGGACCAACACCGAGGCCTGCATGCCGCCGTGGGGCGCCAAGGAGTGCCGTCTGGGCAACAACCCCTTCGTGCTGGCCTGCCCCGGCGTGGAGAACGGCCCCGCGCTGCAGCTGGACATGGCCATCAGCCAGTACGCCTACGGCAAGCTGCAGGTGACCCGTCTGGCCGGCAAGAAGCTGCCCTTCCCCGGCGGCTTTGACAAGGACGGCAACATCACCGACGATCCCGGCGCCATCGAGGAATCCATGCGCATCATGCCCATCGGCTACTGGAAGGGCTCCAGCTTCTCCTTCATGCTGGACGTGCTGGGCTCCATCCTCACCGACGGCGTGGGCGCGGTGGATCTGGACGCTGCCACCAAGGGCAGCTGCGGCGGCTGCTCTCAGGTCATGATCGTCATTGACCCCAGCCGCATCACCGACGGCGCCAAGATGCACGAGACCGTGCGCCGCGCCATCGAGTACATCAAGAGCGCCGAGCTGGCCGAGAAGTCCACCGGCGTCATGGCTCCCGGCGAGGACTACATCCAGTTCAACAAGGACCACGATGCCAACGGTATTTTCGTGGACGACACGGTCTGGGCCGAGATCAAGGCACTGTAACGCAAGGTACGCATCCTGAAACGGGCGGGGGATGCCCGGAAGGGCATCCCCCATTGTAAGGTCAAGGTTGACTGAGGGAGGAAACAACATGAAAGCCATTCAAATCGTCAAACCCAACGAATTGAAAGTCATCGACATGCCCAAGCCGGAGCTGGATGAGCAGAACAATGTGCTGGTCAAGATTCGCGCCGCCGGCATCTGCGGTAGCGATGTGGGCATTTACCACGGCACCAACGCCGCCGCCACCTATCCCCGCGTCATCGGCCACGAGATGGTGGGCGAAGTGGTGGAGGTCGGCCCCACCGCCAAAAAGGTCAAGGTGGGCGACCGGGTCATCGTGGATCAGGTCACTGCCTGCGGCCACTGCTATGCCTGCCGCAAGGGCCGTCCCAACGTCTGCGGCAATTTGAAGGTCCGCGGCGTTCACATTGACGGCGGCTACCGGGAGTTCATGGCTGTGCCGGATACCGACTGCTATCTGGTGCCGGACAAGCTCAGCTATCAGGACGCCATCATGATCGAGCCCACCACTATCGCGGTGCAGAGCTGCTCCCGCGCCCAGCTGGAATCCCAGGACGATGTGATGATCATCGGCGCGGGCGCGCTGGGCACCAGCCTGCTGCGCATCGTGCGGCTGTACAACCCCCACAAGATCATCATGGTGGACATTGACGACGCCAAGCTGGAGGAGTGCCTGAAAAACGGCGCCACCCATGTCATCAACAGCATGAAGGAGGACGTGGTTGCCCGCGCCCACGAGCTGACCGACGGCTACGGCCCCACCGTCACCATCGACGCCGCCTGCTTCAAGGGCAGCTTCCTGATGGCCTGCAAGGCCACCGGCAACGCCGGCCGCGTCATCACCATGGGCTTCAGCGTGGCCCCCGACGAAATCAACCAGTTCGTCATCACCTCCAAGGAACTGGACGTGCGGGGCAGCCGCCTGCAGAACCGCAAGTTCCAGAACGTCATCGATCTGGTGAACGAGGGCAAGGTGGAACTTTCCGGCAGCGTCAGCCACACCTTCCCCATGGAGGACGCCCAGAAGGCCTTCGACTTTGTGGACAGCCGCGATCCCTCCATCCGCAAGATCGCCCTGCTGCTGGACTGATTCTGAAAGGAGAAATCGTATGCCAATGAAAATGGGCTGGCGCTGGTACGGCGAGGGCAACGACCCCGTCTCTCTCGGCGACATCAAGCAGATCCCCGGTGTGACCAGCATCGTGTGGGCGCTGCACAACAAAATGCCCGGCGAGATCTGGACCGAGGAGGAGATCAAGCACGAGGTCGACCTGATCCACAGCTATGGCTTTGACGCCGAGGTGGTGGAGTCCGTCAACGTGCATGACGACATCAAGATCGGCCTGCCCACCCGGGACGCGCTCATCGAGAACTACAAGACCTGCATCCGCAATCTGGGCAAGTTCGGCGTGAAGGTCATCTGCTACAACTTCATGCCGGTGTTTGACTGGACCCGCACCGACCTGTTCCATCCGGTGGGCGACGGCTCCACCGCCCTGTACTACGAGGCTTCCGCCATCAAGGGCGACTACAAGAGCATGGCGGACTATATCATGAGCTTCACCGAGAAGTACAACATGACCTTCCCGGGCTGGGAGCCGGAGCGGATGGCCAAGCTGGACGAGCTGTTCAAGGCCTATGCCCCCGTCAGCAAAGATCAGCTGTGGGAGAACCTGTTCTACTTCCTGCGCGCCATCATGCCCACCTGCGAGGAGGCCGGCATCAAGATGGCCATTCACATGGACGATCCCCCGTGGGATATCTTCGGCCTGCCCCGCCTGATGGTGGACGCCGCCGCCTGTGAGAAGCTGCTCAAGGCCGTTGACCATCCCTGCAACTGTCTGACGCTGTGCACCGGCTCTCTGAACGCCAACCCCAACAACAACTGCGCTGACATGGTGAAGAAGTTCCATGACCGCATCGCCTTTGCGCACATCCGCAACATTCACCACCTGCCCAACGGCGACTTCTCCGAGGCCGCCCACCGCGACTGCTGCGGCGAAACCGGCATCATCGACATCCTGCGCGCCTACCATGACGCGGGCTGGGAGGGCTACATCCGTCCCGACCACGGCCGTCAGCTGTGGGAGGAAGGCCCCGGCGTCTGCCGCCCCGGCTACGGCAAGTACGACCGCGCTCTGGGCATCCAGTACATGCTGGGCGTCTGGGATCTGCTGGACAAGCTGGACGCTGAGAAAAAAGCGTAACAGCGAACGTTTGAATGACCTGTGCGTGCCGCTGCGGCGGCACGCCCTTTAAAAAGGAGTGTCTACTATGTTTTTCTCTCCCGTTTCTCTTGCCACCAAATACAACTATCTGGAAGAAAAGTTTCTGGCTGCCTACAAGTGGCTGGCTGAGACCGATCTGGACAACACCGCCGCGGGCAGCTACCCCATCTGCGAGGGAGTGACTGCCAACGTGCAGGAGTACACCACCTTCCCCGCCGCCGAAGGCTCCTTCGAGACCCATGACCTGTTCTTTGACATTCAGTACATCATCTCCGGCAAAGAGCAGTTCGGCGTCTGCAAGCGGGACGGTCTGATTCTGAAACAGGACAATCCCGACAACGACGTGAAATTCTATGAGGAGCCGGAAATGAGCGGCACCGTTCTGCTGCTGCCCGGCGACCTGATCGTGGTTGCCCCCGAGGATGCCCACAAACCCCGCTGCGCCGCCGGCGCCCCCGAGTTTGTTCGCAAAGTGGTTGTGAAAGTCAAGGTCTGATTTTTTGTATATCTGTATAAGGAAGGACGGAATATAGTATGAAAGCGATCAAACTTGCTGAACCCTGGAACATCTCCTGCGTCGAAATGGAAAAGCCCACCCCCAAGGAGGGCGAGGCCCTCATCAAGGTTGTTGCCGCCGGTATCTGCGGCAGTGACATTGGCGCCTTCCGCGGCACCAACGGTCTGGTGAGCTATCCCCGCGTCATCGGCCATGAGCTGGCCGGTATCGTGGAATCCATTCCCGAAAACAACAAAAACGGCATCAAGGTGGGCGACCGCGTGGTGGTGGACCCCTACCTGTACTGTGGGCACTGCTATCCCTGCTCCATCGGCCGCACCAACTGCTGCACCGACCTGAAGGTGCTGGGCGTCCATGTGGACGGCGGCATGGCGGAGTATTACTGCCACCCCGCTGACATGCTCATCAAGATTCCTGAGGGCATGACCTGGGAGCAGGCCGCCATGGCGGAGCCTCTCACCATCAGTCTGCACGGCATCCACCGCGGCGGCCTGAAGGCCGGCGAGTTCTGCGCCATCTACGGTGCCGGCCCCATCGGTCTGGTGGCTGGCATGGTGGCCGAGGCCTACGGCGCCCACGCCATCGTCATCGATCTGGTGCAGGAGCGTCTGGACTTCGCCAAGAAGGTGGGCATCGAGTATGTCATCAACTCCGGCAAGGAGGATCCCATCGCCAAGGTTGCCGAGATCACCGGCGGCATGATGGCTCAGCAAGTCATGGAATGCACCGGCGCCAACCCCTGCGTCCGTGGCTGCCTGGATTTGGTGTCCAACGCGGGCCGCATCACCCTCACCGGCTGGCCCAAGAAGGAGACCAGCCTGCCCACCGACGTCATCACCAAGAAGGAAGTGGACATCCGCGGCGCACGCACCAGCGCGGGCGAGTTCCAAGAGGCTCTGGAGCTGATTGCCACCAAGCGCGTGGACATGGATCAGATCCTGACCAAGACCGTCACGATGGACGAGGCCCCCGCCACCATCGTGGACATTGAAAAGAACCCCGGCAACTACATGAAGGTCGTTGTCCGGGTCGCAGAATAAGAGGCATCCATTATGAAAGCTGTTCAAATCATCCAACCCAACGAGCTGCGCGTCATTGAGATGGACAAGCCCGTTCTTGATGATACCAACAACGTGCTGATCAAAATGACCGCCGCCGGCATCTGCGGCAGCGACGTGGGCATCTACCACGGCACCAACGCCGCTGCCACCTATCCCCGCGTCATCGGCCACGAGATGGTGGGCGTTGTGGCGGAGGTCGGCCCCACCGCCAAGAAGGTAAAGGTGGGTGACCGGGTCATCGTGGACCAGGTCACCGCCTGCGGCCACTGCTATGCCTGCCGCAAGGGCCGTCCCAACGTCTGCGGCAATCTGAAGGTCCGCGGCGTTCACATTGACGGCGGCTACCGGGAATTCATGGCCGTGCCCGATGCGGACTGCTATCTGGTGCCGGACAAGCTCTCCGACGTGGAGGCCGTCATGATCGAGCCCACCACCATCGCGGTGCAGAGCTGCTCCCGCGCCCAGCTGGAGGCTATGGACGATGTGATGATCATCGGCGCGGGCGCGCTGGGCACCAGCCTGCTGCGCATCGTGCGGCTGTACAACCCCCACAAGATCATCATGGTGGACATTGACGACGCCAAGCTGGAGGAGTGCCTGAAAAACGGCGCCACCCACGTCATCAACAGCATGAAAGAGGACGTGGTCGCCCGTGCCCACGAGCTGACTGACGGCTACGGCCCCACCGTCACCATCGATGCCGCCTGCTTCAAGGGCAGCTTCCTGATGGCCTGCAAGGCCACCGGCAGCGCCGGCCGCGTCATCACCATGGGATTCAGCGTGGCTCCCGACGAGATCAACCAGTTTGTCATCACCTCCAAGGAGCTGGACGTGCGGGGCAGCCGCCTGCAGAACCGCAAGTTCCAGGATGTCATTGATCTGGTGAACGAGGGCAAGGTGGATCTTTCCGGCAGCATCAGCCACACCTTCCCCATCGAGGACGCCCAGAAAGCCTTTGACTTTGTGGACAGCCGCGATCCCTCCATCCGCAAAATCGTCTTTACCTTTTAAGGCAATGCCGCATAATTCTACGTGCCGATACGGCGGGCGAGGTGTGCCAGATGCTAAGCAAAAAGCGCAGATAATACTTTGTGTATTATCGAGCATTTTTGCAACGCAGATGGTGCGCATCGTTCGTCGGAGCGGTGCGTAAGGCGTTAGCCGTGAATTATGCGGTGTTGCCAATAAATAACCTCCTCCTAAAGCAGCAGCGCCGGGGCAGTTGATACCTGCCCCGGCGTTACTGTATTTTTTATGCCCGGAATTTGCGCCAAAGCGCCAGCAGCCAGCTGAAAATGGCCGCCGCCAATGCCGGGTACAGAATCAGACAAAAGCCCTGATACCAGTTGGGAATAAAATAGTCCAGCCCCTTGGGCAGGTCTGCCGCCCGGTTCAGTGTGATGATCCCGCCCGGGAAGGAAACCGTCAGACTTTTTCCCTCATCGGGGCTGCAGGGGTCCAGCCGCAGCGCGGCGATGCTGCCCCGGGGCAGCGTGAAACGGTAGCTGCCATCGGCAGCGGTCTCAGGAAACACCCGACGTTCCTGACTGTACGGCTGCCCCACTCTGGTGGTGTAATACAGGCACATTTCCCGCGGTTCACCGCCCGCGAAGTCAGCGGAATAGCTTACGGTGCGCACCGCACCGGGCACCTCATCCAGCAGCAGCTGGGGGTCTCCATCGGTGGTTTGCAGCACGCCATGAGCCCCGGTGGGTTCCAGACCCACCAGCTGGAAGTTCGTCACTTCCAACGTATATTCCTGCAAGCCGGCCATCGCGTCCCCCGCCATCTGGAACACGCCCAGCACCACCCACAGCACCAGCGCCAGCCCGTAGCAGGCCAGCGGCAGCTGCGCACGGCGAGAGGTGGGCGTTGTCAGCTTTTGCAGCGGTTGTTTTTTGTGATTCACGGGACAGCCACCTCCATTTCCACCGGGACGAAGCCTTGCGGCGTCACCCGGTACAGCAGCGTCTCGCCGTTCAGTGCCGCCGCCAACCGGTCGGCAAACAGTTCCGCGTAGCTTTCCACAAAAATCTCATCCAGCTGCTGCAGGTACAGCACCGTGCAGCCGTTTTGCCGCACCACCTCCGCCAGATGCTCCGGCGTGTAGGCCCGGTAATAGTAACTGCGGGGGCCTTCCTCGGTGGGGCGCAGTTCCTCCAGACCGAAGGTGCCGCCGCCGCCATCCAGCGCGTTGGGGTCGGTGCTGCCGGAATAATCCACCAGAATGGGATAAAAATCAAACACCGCGCCAAACCACGCCGCGCCGTTGTCCCCCTGACTGATGAAAAACACCCGGTCGTTTTGGGTGAGGTAGCTGCTCACCAGCTCCGCTTCGGCCCGGTCTGCCTTACGGTCGGCAAATTCGCTGTCCGCAAAGCCCAGCACTGACAGCTGGGGCAGCACCATCTGGTTGACCCGCAGCAGCATGACCACCGCCAGCGCCAGCAGCACCCCCTGCCCCGCCAGCTCGAACCGGGGACGCAGGAATTCCAGCCGGGACAGGCTACGCTGGGTGCCCGGCTGCAGCGCCAGCGACAGGCAGGCCAGCGCCAGCACGAACCAGCCAATATAATAACTCTCGATGTAGCGGTTGTAATCCGTCAGGCTTTCCGCTTGAAAAGGCTTGAAAATGAACCCGTAGCTGAGCGCCAGCATCAGGTTATAGCCCCCAAAGCAGACAAGGCTGAGCAGCCCCATCAGCCCCAGCCGGGCGCGAAGGCGGCGGCTGCCGGACAACAGCACCGCCAGCACAAACACCGCCAGAATCAGCAGCACCACGTTGCGGCCCTGCCCGATCATGCTGAGCTTGCCCGCGTCGGTCCAGAACTGGGTATCCATATCCGCCATGGCCTGCCGGAACTGGGGCTCCCGCTGGGCCACAAAGCCTTCCACCGGCTGCCCCAGCAGAATTTTGATGCCGCCAGTCACCACCTCCGCCATGGAGGCGGTGGTCTCCCCCATACCGCCGCTCTCGGCGTTTTTGGCCACCAGCATTCCCACAAAGCGGACATTCCAGAAATAGTAGATGACCATGGGTGCGGCAAAGGCGGCCGCCGCCATGCCAAAGCGCCGGAGTATCGTCCGGCTGCGGTCAAAGAGAACGGAATCCACCGCCACCAGTCCTGCGGCCACCAGTGCCAGCACAAAGGTGTTGGCTTTCAGGTTGGCGGCCAGCGCCAGCACCGGCAGCACGGCCCAGCGGGGGCCGCGGTCACGGCGCACCATCAGCCACAGCGCCACCGCGCCGCCCATCACAAGGCCAGCGGGCACATCGCCGTAGGCGGTCATGTAGGTGGTGTCCAGATAGATGGTGTGGTTGTACACCGTCAAAAACCACGGCGTACACCACAGCACCGCCGCCAGCGGCACCGCCACCCGGTAGTCCCGCCAGCGGATGCCGCCCAGCACTGCCGCGTAGACGGCAAAGGCCAGAATGTCATAGGACGCGTAGAGCTTCCAGTCCGCATAGCGGCCAAAAAAGCTGAAAAAGTAGCTGAGCAGCGGCAGGCCGGGATTCTGTGTCACCGCCCACGGCGTGCCCAGTTCCGCAAAGGCGTACAGCCGGTTGTCCACCTTGGTGATTTTCACCGCGGTTGCCCACAGGTTCAACTCGTCAAAGCCGGTGGCCATAGGCTGCCGGATGGAGAAATACAGACAGAACGTCAGCGCCGCTCCCCAGAACAGCACTGAGCCGGGGCTGAGCAGCGCACGGTAGTCCGGTTTTGTCTCTCTGCGCGGCCACAGTGCCCAAAGCCCCAGCGCCGTGCAGACAAGCAGCAGCGAGATGGTGGAATAATACAGCGCATCAGCCATGCCCGCAAAGGTGAGCGCCAGCACCACCAGCCCCAACGCCGTGAGCGGCGCAAGGGAGGCGTTGAGGCGGCATTTCAGCGTGAGAAACGCGCAGAGCAGAAACAGTACCAGCAGAGATGCCAGCACGCAGAAAAACTCCATGGCGGAAAGTCCCTTCCGGAAAATTTACATTTTGTATATTTTATCAAGAATATTACTATTTGTTTTCCAAAAACAAGGCAGCCAGTGCAGCAGCAAACACCGGGAGCAGCAACAGCAGCAGCCATTGCCCGCTGCCGGGCACAAGGTCCAGCAGCCACAGCCGCGCCGGGTTGAGCGTTACACCATAAAAATAGGTAGGAATTCCGCCCATGCTGTCCGGGTCGATGCGCAGCCCGGTCACGTATCTGCCGCCCAGATCAAACTCGTAGCCTCCGTCCACCACACGGGCATACACCTTCTGGCTTTCGCTGTAAACCGTCTGGCCGGGGGTAAGGTAGTACAGCGCCACCGCGCCGGGGGCCAGACGGTGCTCCACCTCCAGACGGACGGTACGGAGATACCCTCTCCCCTGCCAGAAAATATGGGGGTCATTGCTGGTGGAAAGATACCAGTCCGGGCGCTCGTCCGGGGATTGCCACCACTCGTTGCTGTCGTAGCGCTCAAAGCTCTCGGTCTGCAGTTCCTGCGACGTCAGCGTCTGGCTGGGCATCTCGCCTTTCAGCTTGTAGGTGAGCATCATGGCGCTTTGCAGCACACAGTACGCCACCCACAGGATCGCAGCCAACCCGTAGCAAACCGCAAGAAGCTGCCGGGCAGAAACCTTTTTCCTCATTTCCACGGGCTCACCCCGCTTTCTGCCACTGCCACCGGCGTGAAAGGAATCTCCTTGTCCTTTCCTTCAAACCGATACAGCGTGGCGGGCATATCCGGCGTCAGACCCCCCTCAAAATACGGAGAGAATTCATGCTCCAGATAATCGTCCGCCCGGTCGATCAACAGGTATTGGCAGTCCATTTCAGCGAGGTAGTCCACCAGCGAATGGATGTTGCACACGGCCTGATAGTCATATTTCTCCCAGTTCAGGCTCTCCACCAGATTCATGAAATCCGAATCCCAGCGGTGGGTCTTGTCCTCGCCGCCCCAGTAGATGCCGCCGTAGCCATTGACCACCTTGGCGGTCAGTTCATATTTATAATAGTACCAGCGGGTCGCATCGTCGCCCTGACTGATGACCAGCACCCGGTCATCCCAGTCCAGCACCTCGTTGGCGACGGCGGCCCGGCGCTGCACATCGGCACGGGGCGTGTACAGGCTGTCCGCCCGGGACCAGAACCCGGCCACCGGCACGCCCCGCCACAAAAACACCACTGCAAAGCACACAGCGCCGCCGCCCACCGCCAAACCGGTGAGCCGGACACGGGTCCCCTGCCCCAGCAGGCAGAGCATGGCCAGCAGCCAGCCCAGATAGTAGGACGAAAGATACCGCTCATAGTCCTTCAAGGCGAGGGCTTCCGGCTCGGCAAAATTGTAAAAATATAAAATTAGATGGAACACATACAGTGCCGCAAAGCAGAACGCCAAAGCGGCATACACCGCCAGCACGCGGCGGCGCGGCGCGCCTTGTCCGGCACAGAGCCACGCAGCCGCCGCAACCAGCGTGATGACGGTCACCGTCACGAGGCCGCTGCCCAGCAGGCAGATGCGACGCTCCGTGAAGGCGCGGGCCATCAGTTCCATGATTTGGGCGAATTTGGGTTCCCGGCCGATGCCAAGCAGCTGTTGAACGCCGCCCACCAGCACCGCACCGTAGCTCATGCCGCCGCTGCCCACCGCACCGCCGGCGGAGGTGTTGGGGTCTACCGCCGCGCAGTAGCGCCCCCACAGCAAAAACACCGCCAGCACCGGCAGCGCCAGCAGCACCGACCGCCCCAGATGCCGCAGCCATTGCCGCGGAGTACCCGCCAGCTCATACACAAACAGGACAAACACCGCGATGAGACCATAAGCAAAGGCGATGTCTTTGGTCATGGTCAGCAGCGCCAGCGCGGGCGCTGCCGCCAGCGGCCCCGCCCCAAAATACACGCACAGCGCCCCGCCGAACAGCATGGCAAGGGGCAGGTCCGCCATGGCATTGGCGTACACCGTACTGGCTGTACCCGCCGGAATCGTGCTGAAAAAGTACGGCAGCAGGATGCCGCAGCCAAACAGCAGCACCGCCGCCGGCCATTTTTTGCGGGACAGTCCCACCGCAGCGGACACACAGGCCAACACCAGACTGTCCAGCGCGGCAAGACACTGCCATTCCGAAAATTCCGGGAACAGCCCCAGATAAAAATACGTGATGAGACTGGTGGCCGGATAGGTCTGGTATGCAGCCAAATTCACCGGATTGGCGGCATAAAACAAGCCGGTCTCCTTGAGCATCTTGGGAGCAAGACCCCAGGCGGTGAATTCGTCCCACTGGGTAAACATGGGCTGGTTCACCGCAAACAGAACCCAAAACAGTGCGGAGCCTGCCAGAAACAGCACAAGGCCCGGGCTTTGCAGCGCCGCAAGGCAGCGGTTCCACCTGGCCTTCATGGCCAGCAGACAGCCAACCGCCAGCAGCAGTGCCAGACACAGCCACAGCGCGCCGGGCAGCACGCCCAGACAGCCGCCAGCCAGCAGCACCACCGCCACGCAGCCCAGCGTGGGCAGCGGCAGCAGCGCGGCCTCCACCCCGGTTTTGGCGGAAAGTGCAGCGCAAAAGCCCCCCAGCAGGGCAAGAATCAACAATCCCCCAATGGATGACACGGCTGCACCTCCTTCCTGTTATTGCGGGATGGTGTAAAACGGTCCCACGAAATAGTGCTGGAACAAAAGGACGGCCCCCACCAGCGCCCCGGCACCGAACACCGGCAGCGCCAGCCGCTGTGCCCCGGCACGGGGAGTGGCCACGCGGCGCAGCAGTGCCGCCGCGCCCACCGTCAGCAGCAGCCAGACCGGCAGGAAATACCGGGTCTGCAGTCCCACGATGCGCACCATGGCCACCGGCGTGTAGGTAATGTACATGGCGGTCATGGCGCCCACCGCGTAGACGGCGGCAAACAATCCAAGCCCCGCTGTGCGGCGGCGGCCAAGGCCCTGCTGCGGCTCGGCACAGAGCAGCGCCGCAAACCCCAGCAGCAGCGGGCCGGTGAGGCTGAGCATCGGGATGGACAGGTCTTTCCATCCGAACAGTCCCAGCTGTCCCACAAAAAATTCGTTCTCGTACAGTGTGCCCAGCAGCACCGAAAGATAACGCAGCGGGTTGGCCAAAATAAAGGCCAGCTGCTGCCCGCCGTTGACGGTCTCGCCGCCCTGACGGGCAATGAATGCATAGTTGTGGCGCATGGCAGTGCCGTACCATTCGGTGAACAGCGTGACCGCCAGCGCGGCAGCCGTGGTGCCCAGCCACCACCAGCGGCGGCGGCCTTTGGCCTTCCACTGCGCCCGGCACACCAGAAACGGCAGCAATGGCCACAAAAGATTCAGGTAGGGTTTGGCAATATTGACGAACACCGCAGCCGCCGCATACAGCGCGGCGGTGGAGGTGTCCCACTCCCGCCGGGTCAGCAGCGCCAGCATCAGGTAATAGCAGCCCAGCAGGGTGGCGTCATAGCTCAGAGACGCCCCCATGAACAGCGACATGGGCAGCAGCATCACGCACAAAAATGCCGGCCGGCAGCGCTGCGCCTGTTTCAGCGCCAGCCAGCACAGAAGCGTGTAGGCCAGCAGATTGCCCACCCGCCCGGCATACAGGCACACCAGCGCCCCGCCGCCGAACAGCCGCGCCAGCGCCATGCCCAGCGCACCGGGCAAAAACGGCAGGACCAGAAAGCTGATGGGTTCCGTCACCGGCTCGCCCTGCACCTCTTTGGCAAAATACCGGGCAAAGCTGTCCGTCACCGACTGGATGGCCCCCTCATCACCGTACTGTTTGAGGGCGTACCCCGCCGTGTTGTAGGGCTGGTCCGCCCCGGTGATGGGGTCTTTGCCAAGCCCCGCCGAGGTATGAGCATTCACCCACGCACCGGGGAACGCCTCCATCAGGCAGGTGGCATCCTCCGGGTAGCCCCGGTCGGCGTCAAAATCCAGCCTGCCCATGGAAATAGCGTAGGTGCGAAGGTAATGGTCGGTCTCATCGGGGGTCTGCAAGGGCGGGTCCGCAAACACGAACAGCAATCCGCACAGGAAAATGCACACCGCTGCCCGGACATTCTGCTCCCGTATCCGGCTCAGCAGCCACACGCCCAGCGCAACGAGCAGCGCAAAGCCCACGCATCCCGCCGTGGTGACAAGGGGCGGCAGGCGGGTGTCCAGATAATAAAACACCCGCCAGTAATAGCTGACCCCCACCCCCGCCGCCAGCGCCGCGATCAGCGTGAGGAGCGGTTTCGGTATTTTTTGCAACAAATGTTTCGGCATACTACTCACAGGATGTACTGGCCCACCTTATACTGGTCCAGATTGCCCCGCAAAAATTCGATGGTCTCGGCCAAGCCCTGCGCAAAGGTGTACTGAGGCGCCCAACCGGTGAGGCTGCGCAGCTTGGTGGCATCGCCCAGCAGTCGGTTGACCTCACTCTTTTCGGGGCGCAGACGCTCCGCCTCGCAGACGATTTTCGCCTGCGGGTTGATCTGGGCGATCAGTTCGTTGGCCAGATCACCGATGGAATGTTCCACGCCGGTGGCTATGTTCAGCTCCTGCCCGATGGCGGCATCGCAGTCCGCGATGGCCATAAAGCCGCGGGCGGTGTCCTTGACATAGTTGAAGTCCCGGGTAGGGGTCAGGCTGCCCAGCTTGATCTCGGTCTGCCCCGCCAGCAGCTGGGTGATGATGGTGGGAATGATGGCCCGGCCGCTCTGGCGGGGGCCGTAGGTATTGAAGGGCCGCACGATGGACACTGGCAGATCAAAGCTGCGATAAAAGCTCTCCGCCAGACGGTCCGCGCCGATTTTGGTGGCGGAATAGGGGCTTTGGCCCTGATAGGGATGCTTTTCATCGATGGGCACGTACTGCGCCGTGCCGTACACCTCGCTGGTGGAAGTGACCATCACACGCTGGGTGCCCAGTTCCCGCGCTGCATTGAGCACGTTGAGGGTGCCCTTGATGTTGGTGTCCACATAGCTGTCCGGGCTGTGGTAGGAGAACGGAATGGCAATGAGCGCCGCCAGATGGAACACCCGTTCCTGCCCGCGCATGGCGGTGCGCACGCCGTTGGGGTCGCGCACATCGCCCATGAAAATGTCCATCTCGTTTCTGATTTCGGGAGGCAGGGTGTCGATCCAGCCAAGACTCCCGAAGGAATTGTACAGGCAGAAAGCGCGGACCTTTTCGCCGCTTTTCACAAGCTCCTCCGCCAGATGACTGCCGATAAACCCATCGGCGCCGGTAACAAGAACGGTGTGTGACATACGCTGCTCCTTTATCGAAAAAAACGATTTATTACAAAACAGTATAACCGATTTTTGTGTAAATTTCAACTGTTTCCCGCGCTCACGAAGAAAAAGCCGCATTTTTTGCCGCCGAAACTGTAACGCAGACCGATGGTTTCCGTTCTTATGGGTGAAAGGACAAAAAAGGAGGATTCCCCATGAAAAAACGGTTTTATTCTTTCGTGACTGCGGCTGCGCTCACTGCGGCCATGCTCACCGGCTGCGGGTCGGCGGTCAAGGGCGGCGGCGCCGCCAGCAGCACCGCCAGCTATGACATGGCCGCCGAGAGCGCGGCGGAATATGCTGCCGGAGCCGTTGTGGCCGAGGAAAACGGCGCTATCCAGAGCAGTCTGACACCCCAGACCGGCACCGAGCGGAAAATTGTGTACACAGCCTCGATGCGCATGGAATCCACCCGGTTTGACGATGCCCGCGCCGCGCTACTGGCGGCGGTGGAGGACTGCGGCGGGTATCTGGAATCCACTGACCAGAGCGGTTCCGCCAAGGAGGGCAGCCGGTGGGTATACTACACGGTACGGGTGCCTGCCGAGAAGTACACCGCGTTTCTGGAACAGGCCGGGCAGGCGGGCAGTGTGCTGAATCTGAACGAAAGCGCGCAGGATATCACCATGGAATATGTGGATGTGCAGGCGCGGCTGGAATCACTGCAAAACAAAAAGACCCGGCTGGATGCGCTGGCTGACAAGGCCGAGACCACCGCCGACCTTCTGGAAATTGAGAATCAGCTCACCGAGGTGCAGTACCAGCTGGAAAGCTACACTCGCCAGATGAAGGTCATGGACAATCAGGTGGATTACTGCACGGTGGACATTTCGCTGCGGGAGGTTGCCACGCTGACCCCCACCGGCGTTTCCTTCGGTGAGAGGATCGCGGATGCGTTCACCGGCGGATGGACGGCCTTTGCAGCGTTTGTGCAGGATGCCGTGGTGGCCATCGTTTACAGCCTTCCCCTACTGCTCATGCTTGGAATCCTGGCGGCTGTACTCGTGCCGGTACTCCGCAGACGGCGGCAAAGCAAGCGCCGGAAGGCAGACAAGGAACCGCCCAAGGAACAGTAACTCACATAGACAAGTCAAAAGACGGCTTCGATTGCTCGAAGCCGTCTTTTTTCAGTGGAAATGGAAACTCATAAGGGATAGAATTCAGTCATTCAGCCAGTTGTAGTCAAACTCGTGGAAGCTGCGGATGTAATGCGCGGCGCCGACCTGAAGAAGGTCGTCCCCGCATTCCTGCTCACCGATCGCCACGATACGGCCCGCGCCGTTGCGGCTGGCAAGAGAGATGGCAAATTTGCTGTCCTCCACCACAAGGGTCTGTGAGAAGGGAACCTGCAACCGCCTTGCGGCCTCAAGATGCATTTCGCCTTTGTTGGCATACGTGCCATTGTCAAACACCACATCCTCCTTGCGGAACCACCGTCCAAGATGGAAGGTGTCAAAGTAGAAGTCGATGTTGGACTGAATGGAGGCGCTTGCCAGCGCAAAGGGAATGCCCTTTTGGCGCAGCGTTTGCATGAACTGCTCCGCACCCGCTACAAGATGCACACTGTCTGAATTTCTCCTGCACACCTGACGATACAATTCCTCTTTGCGTTCTGAATACTGACGACATTCCTCGTCAGTCAGCCAGGGGGCGAAGTTTTTCAAAATCGCCTCGTTGCAGGGACCGCAGATCAGGCTTTGGTCCAGAGGGTTCGTATCTTCCGGATGTAGTTCATGATAGATCTCTGACCACGCAATCACATGAAAGCGGGTATCAAAGAACATCGTCCCGTTAAAATCAAGAAGTACTGCTTGCATAAGGGATCAATTAGAAGATGCCAACCAGCGCGCCCAGCAGGCCGATGACCAGCAGCAGAGCGATGCACTGCACGGGTTTCCAGTTCTTCTTCTTCATGAGGAAGAACAGGCCGAGGGTCAGGCACAGGGGGATCAGCTTGGGCAGGATGCCATCCAGGATGCTCTGGATCACGATGGGGCTGTCGCCGTTCTCGAGAGTCAGGGCGATGGTGGTTCCGCCGTAGTTGGAGGTCAGAGCGCCGACGACGAAGACACCCAGCATGGAAGCCGCACGGGTGAATTCTTTGGCGTTGGCAGTCAGGATGTCGATTGCCTTGGTGCCCAGGTTGTAAGACCAGTACATCAGGAAGAAACGAACACCGAACTGAACGATGTTGAAGATCAACAGGAACAGAATGGGGCCTGCCAACGAGCCGTTGATGGCCATGTTGGAGGTAATACCGGCGGTGATGGGAACGAGGGTGAACCAGAAGATGGCGTCACCGATGCCGCCCAGGGGGCCCATGGCAGCAACGCGGACAGCGCGGATGGTGCCGATGTCAGCCTTCTGCTGCTCCAGAGAGAGCACGATGCCCATAACGAAGGTGACCAGGAAGGGGTGGGTGTTGAAGAACTCCAGGTTGTGCTCCATGGAGAGCTTCAGGTCCTCCTGATCGTCGGCATGGATCTTCTCCAGGCCGGGCAGGATGGCATACAGCCAGCCGGCAGCCTGCATACGCTCGTAGTTGAAGGAGGCCTGCAGGTTCAGGGAACGGAAGACCATCTTGTTCAGCGTCGCTTTGTCAAGCGGCTGAGCAGGGGTCAGATTGTTGTAATGAGTTGCATTAGATGCCATCTTCGTCACCTCCATTACCGCCAATACCGGAACCGGCGGCATTCTTGATTGCTACGTTGACCTGGAAGTCATTGTACGCAATGGCGAAGCCAACAAACGCGACCAGCAGCAGAGCAGAGCCAGACAGCGCGGGAATGTAGCCAATGATGGTCGCCAGAACGAAACCGGCGAAGTAGATGCCCCAGTACTCCTTGGCCAGCATGATGCGGAGCAGAACGGCGAAGCCGACGAAACGCATCATACCACCCGCGGTGGACAGGCCGGTCATGACCCACTGGAACTGCTCAGCCAGAGCGCTGAGGGTCTGGCCCATGGCGGAACCGCCGATCATGCCCAGCGTGCAGACGAAGGCAAACAGCAGGCCCAGAATCGCCATGGCCAGATAGTTCAGACGGACGATGCCCTTGGTATCGCCCTTCTCAGCCATCTTGTCGGCCATAGACATCATGGGGGCCATGGCGGTGAACAGCAGGGTGATCATGTACTGACCGATCAGAGCGAAGGGAACCGCCAGACCAACGGCAGCGGTCGGCTCCAGACCGGAAGCGATAGCGAAAACGGTGGCCATAACGCCGCCGATAACCGCGTTTGGCGGCTGAGCGCCGCCAACGGGCATGTTGCCGATGGTCATCAGCTGGTAAGTACCGCCGACGATCAGGCCAGTGGGAAGGTCGCCCAGAATCGCACCGATGACGGCACCGGAAACGATAGGCTGGTACAGGGATTCCAGTAAATCAAACTGATCGATGGCGATGATGAACACCCACACAAAGACCAGGATGATCTGAATAGCACTAAAGCCCATAAGAAAATACTCCTTTTCCAAGTATTTTGGGAAAGCGCCCGATCTTGTCTGAACTTATTTGAACAGCTTGTCGGTGCTTTCAGCGTGTTCGGTGGGAACACGACGGATCTCCAACTCCACACCAAGTTCCTGCAGCCGCTTGAATGCAGCAACGTCAGCATCATCAACCGCAACGGAGCCGGCAACCTGACGCTTGCCGTCAGCCATGTGCATGTTGCCGATGTTGACTTTCTTGATGGGCACGCCGCCCTCCACCAGACGGACAACGTCCTGCGGATTCTCACAAACGATGAAAATCAGCTGCTTGGCGCTGGCCTTGTGGATGGTGTCGATCGTCTTCTGGATGGTCCAGTAGCGCATGGCCGCGTAGGAAGGCGCAGCCATGTCCATGAGGCCCTGACGCAGCTTGTTGCCCGCAACCTCGTCGTTCGCAACGAGGATGAGGTTCGCGCCGATGGCGCCGCACCACTGGGTCGCAACCTGACCATGAACAAGACGGTTGTCGATTCGTGTCAAAACAATGTTCGGCATTTTGAGATTCCTCCTTGAAATAATTTTTCTGAGTTTCCAATTCAGAGCAACTATATTATACGGCAAACGCGGAAAAAAGTCTTTGTAATTTTTAACAAATTGTTTCTAAAAAACGGTAAATCCGGGTTTTCTTCGGCAGTATTTCCTGTAATCGAATCACAAAGCACAAAAAACTCTGGTCATTCTCAACAAAACGTGCTATAATATCTTATAAAGGAGGAATTTTTCATGCAGAACGAAACTTCTGGAGAAGATTTTCTTATTTATGGCTCTGTATATAAAGAGCCCATCGGTCTGGACAACCCTGCCCTCATTCATCTGAAGACCGAGGCCATCACAAAGCGCTACATTTCCCAGTTCCACCAGTTCAACTGCGATGTGTACCTGCAGGTGGAAAGCGGCGTTGGTGTGCTGCTGGTCTCCACGACCTCCAACACGGATGACGTGCAGGAGTTTGCCATGAACCGGTACATCCATCTCAAACCCAATGTGAATTTTGCCGTTGTATCCACCACGCAGAAGCTGTCCTATGAGCTGATCGCGGACCAAAGCTACATCCTGACCGCCATCGACATGTCCCGTCCCTATGAGTTTTCGACGGTGATCCCCCGCATCGAGATCTGGAAGATCATGGGGCATTACTACCGCATCCGCACGCCCAACTATACCTTTAAGGGAGAGAGCCACGATTTCTTTGAACTGACCTACGTGGACTCCGGCGAGCTTTGCACCGAGGTGGACGGAACGCTGTACACACTGAAGGACAAAGACCTCATCATTTACGGTCCCGGCCAGTTCCACACGCAGTACACCGATGACACCCATTACGCCTCCTACATCACCATCCTGTTCGATATGCACAACGTCATCCCCATGGAGCAGTCCGTCTGGTATGAGGGGCTCATCAACCGGGTATTCCACTACGATCAGAAGATCAACACCCTCATCAAGGCGTTTGTGCGGGAGAGCACCACCGGCATCCCCTACATGAACAGCCTGATGCTGAGCCTGCTGACCGAGATCATCATCCGGCTGCTGCAGGGCATCTACGCCACCCCCACCATCCAGACCACCAACGTGGCGCACCAGAGCGCCATGGACGAGCTGTTTGACCGCATCATCGATTACATCGACCAGAACATCTGCGAGCCGCTGACCATTCCCCAGATCTGCGACCACTTTTCCCTCTCCCGCTCGGCGCTCCAGCTCATGTTCAAAAAGCATGTGGACCAGTCCCCCAAAAAGTACATCAACGACCGCAAGCTGGAATACAGCTGCCAGCTTTTGCTGGACGGACACAGCACCATCAGCGAGATCTCGCTGCAGCTGGGGTACAATTCCATCCACTATTTTTCCAAGGCCTTCAATATGAAATACCACATGTCCCCCAGCAAATTCATCAAGGAACACGCCAAATTGAATGACTAAAAGGAGGCGCCCATGAACGTTGGCATCGTTGGGACAAGCTCGATCGCACAGACCATGATCGGGGAGTTTCAGAGCACCGGCACCTTCCGCTGCACCGCCATCTGCTCCCGCAGCGGGGCGCGGGGCCGGGAGGCGGCCGACAGGTACGCCATCGAAACCGTGTATACAGACTACGCCCGGATGCTGGCAGACCCGGCGGTGGAAATGGTCTACATCGCCGCGCCGAACAGCCTGCACTACGACTACGCCATGGCCGCGCTGACAGCCGGCAAGCATGTGCTTTGCGAAAAACCTTTCGTGCCCACCCTCGCGCAGGCCGATACGCTGTACCGGCTGGCGAAGGAGCGGGGCCTGATGCTGTTGGAGACCATCACCACCGCCTACCACCCCAACTATGCCCGGGCGCGGGCGGCGTTGGCGCAAATCGGCGATGTGATGGGCGTTTCCTGCGTTTTTTGCCAGCGCTCCAGCCGGTATCAGGCTCTTTTGGAGGGACATGTTTCCCCCGTGTTCTCCCCCGCCTTCTGCGGCGGCGCACTGATGGACATCAATTTGTACAACGTTCATTTTGTGGTGGGGCTGTTCGGGGAGCCGCAGGCTGTCCACTACTATCCCCACCTGCACGAAAACGGCATCGACACCAACGGCGTTCTGGTGCTGGAATATCCCGGGTTCCTCTGTACCTGCACCGGCGCCAAGGACAGCGCCGGCGGCAATTCGGCGGAGATCCGCGGCAGCAGGGGACGCATCGAGATCCGGCCCGGCAGCAGCAACTGTCAGGAGCTGGAAGTCCTCTGCGGCGGGGACGCCCGGCGCACAGCGGAGGACGGCTCCCCGTGGAAATACGAGGTGCTGGGTCTGGAACGCATCGTGGCGGAAATGGACTTCGACGCCTGCGACAGGGCGTTTGCGGTCACCCGGTCTGTGGTGAAGGTTCTGGAGGCCGCCCGCAAAGATGCGGGGCTGTCGTATTAAAAAGTGCAAAATATGGAGCGTTTTGAGTCTTGTCAAAGTGCCCGACAGCCGATATAATAAAAAAGGAAACTTGGTTAATCCTTTAACGAACAATGTGCTGCGAATCCATAAGGGAGGTTTTTATTATGGCTCTGGTTACTACGAAGGAATTGATGCTGGACGCTCAGAAGAACCATTACGCCATCGGCGCATTCAACGCCGAGAACATGGAGATGGTTCAGGCGATCATTGCCGCGGCGGAGGTGCTGCGCGCCCCCGTCATCGTGCAGACGACCCCCGGCACCCTGAAATACGCATCCCCCGCGATGTTCTACGCCAATGTGGCCGCTGCTGCCGCCGAGGCTACCGTGCCGGTGGTGATGCATCTGGATCACGGCAGCAGCTTTGAGCTGGCCATGAAGGCGTTCCGCGCCGGTTACACCTCCATCATGATCGATGGTTCCCACAGTGTTTTTGAGGAGAACATCGCCATCACCAAATCCGTGGTGGCTGCCTGCCATTCTGCGGGCGTCCCTGTCGAGGCTGAGCTGGGCAAGGTCGGCGGCAAGGAGGACGATCTGGACGGCGGCATGGGCAACGGCTACACCGACCCCGCCGAGGCCGCCGAGTTTGTGGAGCGCACCGGCGTGGATTCTCTGGCGGTGGCCATTGGCACCGCCCACGGCGTGTACAAGGGCACCCCCAAGCTGGATGTTGACCGCCTGAGCGAGATCCGCAAGGTGGTCTCCATTCCTCTGGTGCTGCACGGCACCTCCGGCGTTCCCGATGACGCCGTCCGCGAGTGCATCGCCCGCGGCATGTGCAAGGTCAACTACGCCACCGACCTGCGCATTGCATTCAGTGCCGGTCTGAAAGAGTATCTGGCGAAAGACCCCGATGCCTTCGACCCCAAGAAGTACAACGCTGTGGGCCGCGAGAAAGTCAAGGAATATGTCAAGAGCAAGATCCTTGTCTGTGGCAGCAACGGCAAAGCCTGAGCAAAAACAGCAAACGCCCGGCGGCCGAAAGGCCGCCGGGAATTTTTCTGCCTGTGATGCAGAGAGAGGGCAGCCACGACGGTATGGAGCATCGTGTCTGCCCTCTCCCTGCATTTGTTGGAGTCGGAATATCAGGATAATGTGTGAATGTCTTTTGTTGGGGGATGGTCAGTTCAGCAGTTCCTGAACGGCATAACGAGAAATGGTAATAATTACCTTCGGTGCGACTTCCACACGCAGCTTATCCTCGCCATCAAAACCAACGATCTTGCCGTAGATACCGCCCGCGAACATGATCTGGGAGCCGACCTTCATCTCGGTGTGGACTTTGCCAAGGCTTTCCCGTTTTTTGCGCAGGTTCATGGCGGAGATCGCGTACAGAATGATGCCGATGATCCCCATGAGGACGGCCAGTGTGACGCACGTCCAGATGATTACTTCCCAATTGATTCCCATGTATCAGATGCCATCGCTTTCTTCAGATTCTTCTTCCTCGTCGTCCGCCTTCATCCCAAAGAGGACGATGCAGTCCTTCGCGGTCTCGATCAGCTCGTCCGCAAAGGCGCGGGGGTCATCCTCGGTGTCCAGCATGGACACGGCGGTGACGATCATGGGCAGGTTGGTGCCGGCGATGACCTCGATCTTCTGGTCGGGACGGGCAAACTTGCACTCCACGGCGGTCTTGAAGGGAGAGCCGCCGGGCAGGTCGGACAGCACCACCACGCCGTCGCAGGAGCGCAGCTCATCGTAAGCGGCGTTCAGCTTTTCCGCCAGCTGCTCGGTGGACATGCCTTCCTCAAAGTTGACATAACGGACATACTCGCTCTCGCCGGCGATCATGTTGGCGGAGGTATGGATGCCATCGGCAAAGTGGCCATGGCCCGTCACAAGCAAACCAATCATAGTCGTATCCTCCTGATCGTTGTTGAATTACTGCAGCGTGTAGGGGTACAGGGTGACGCCCTTCACAACACGGTTGACCTCGCCGGTGGGGCAGGGGTTGTCCGGGGTGATGCCCAGAGACAGGCTCTTGAGCACGGCCAGCGTCTGGGCGAACAGGATGAAGTCCAGACCCAGCAGCACGTTCTCCTCGTCCTTGCCGACCTTGATCTGAACGGGATAATCCGCCAGTTCCTCGATGCCCTCGCAGTCGCGGTTGTACACAACGGCGATCTTGTTGGCCTTGCGCTGGCCGGCCATCTCCTTGACCAGATCCAGCTCATAGCGGCGGCGGTACTCGTCATCGCTCAGGTAGGCAACGGTGAGGGTGCGGTCGTCGATGATGGACTTGGGGCCGTGGCGGAAGCCAAGCTCGGAATCATACATGGTGGCGACCTGACCGGCGGTCAGTTCCAGCATCTTCAACGCGGACTCCTGCGCAACGCCCTTCAGGCCGATGTTGCCCAGATACACGATGCGGTTGAAATCAAACTCCTTGACGATCTGCTCGGCAGCGGGATACTGGGTGTCCAGGAAGGTCTGACCGGCCACGCACAGCTTCTCCACCTCGGCGGTAATCTCGTCCAGCTTGTCCAGATTCAGAGCCAGATAGGTGGCCAGATACATGTTGCTGAAGCTGGAGGTCATGGCGAAGGACTGGTCGTGGGTCTCGGGAGTCAGGTTGATGGCGAAGCAGTTCTTGCGGGTGTCGGCCAGCTTGGACAGGGTGCCCTCATGGTTGCAGGTCACGAACAGGTGGTACAGGTTCTGGCAGACCACCTCGGCGGCCTCCACGTTGCCCAGAGATTCAGGAGAGTTGCCGGAACGGCCGAAGTTCACCAGCAGGGTGGGCTTGGTGCGGGAGAGGAAGTTCTCCGGAGAGGGCACCAGATCGGTGGACGCATAGGACTTGACCTTGAAGTTGTACTTGGGGTTCAGCGCCTGATACAGGGAGTTGCCGACAAATTCGCTGGTGCCGGCTCCGGTCAGCACGATGTCAAAGTCCTCCGCCTTGACCACCTGGTCAAGGAAGGCCTGCAGCTCCTCCTTGCAGGCGGCGATCTGCGCGCAGGTCTTGCGCCAGGTGGCGGGCTGCTGATAGATCTCGTGCACGGTAAAGGTGGAAGAAGTCTCTTTCATCTTCTCCTCGGACAGGTTGAAAATGCTCATACTGATTCTACCTCCTAATGCGATTCCCATAGTAGTATACCTCCTGTGATAGAGATACCGGGCGGCTGTTCTGTCGGCCGAAAACCGCACAGCAAGCCGTGTCTACACTTGTTATATCATACATTCCCCCACGATGGCAAGTGGAATACTGAAAGCCGCAAAATTCTGATTGAAAAAGACAAATCAACAGCCGCATTTTGCCCGGTTAGGGAGGAATTTTTATGGAAATTTACTGAAATAAATAACATTTCGGTTGAAAAATCTAAATATTTTCTGCAAAAAATCAGGTATAATGGAGACAATCATAGCACCCAGAAGGAGGGTCTTATACATGATCATTCAGAGTAGAAAAGTCTGGCTTGCAGACCAATTTGTCCCCGCCGCCATCGAAGTGAAGGGCGGCAAGATCACCGGCATTTTCCCCCACGGCAGCAAGGAGGCGGACGACGATTACGGCGATAAGCGCATCGTTCCCGGCTTCATGGACATCCACTGCCACGGCGCCTACGAGTTCGACACCAACGACGCCAACGAGGAGGGCCTGCGCTACTGGGCGGAGCACATCGTGGCTGAGGGTGTGACCAGCTTTCTGGCCACCACCATCACCCAGAGCGTGGAGGTTCTGACCAACGCCGTGGCCAACGTGGCCAACGTGATGGAAAGCGGCTACGAGGGCGCGGAGATTCTGGGCATCCACTTCGAGGGTCCCTATCTGGACATGAAGTACAAGGGCGCCCAGCCGGAGCAGTTCATCGCCAAGCCCACCATCGAGCAGTTCAAGCACTACCAGGAGGCCGCTCGCGGCCACATCAAGCTGGTGACGATTGCCACCGAGACCGACGAGGATTTCGCGCTGACCCGCTATCTGGCGGACAACGGCGTGGTGGTCAGCATCGGCCACAGCGCCTCCACCTATGACCAGGCGGTCATGGCCTACGCCAACGGCGCCAGCTCGATGACCCATGTCTACAACGGCATGACGCCCTTCAACCACCGCGCCAACGGTCTGGTGGGGGCGGCCTACCGCATCCGCACCATGTACGGCGAAATCATCTGCGATGGCTGCCATTCCACCCCTGCAGCTCTCAACAACTACTTCATGAGCAAAGGCCCCGACTACGCCATCATGGTTTCCGATGCGCTGATGGCCAAGGGCACCCCCGTGGGCAGCAAGTATCTGTTCGGCGGCAATGAGATCGTCATTTATCCCGATGGCAGCGCCCACCTGACCTCCACCGGCGGTCTGGCTGGTTCCACGCTGAACCTCAACAAGGGTCTCCGGATCCTGGTGGAGGATGCGCTGGTTCCGTTCAACTACGCGCTGAACGCCTGCACCATCAACCCCGCCCGCTGCCTGCATGTGGATGACCGCAAGGGTTCCATCCGTGTGGGCAAGGATGCCGACCTGGTGGTTCTGGAGGACAACTACGATGTGCTGCAGACCTACTGCATGGGTCAGGCCAAGCTGTGAGAAAAGGAGATTTGGAGATGAAGCATCCCTTACAGGAAATGATGGACAAGCGCCGCGAGGGCATCCGCTGCGGCATTCCTTCCTATTGCAGCGCCAATGAGCTGGTGCTGGAGATTGCGCTGCGCCGCGCCAAGGAGCTGAACAAGCCTGTTTTGATTGAGGCCACCGCCAATCAGGTGAACCAGTTCGGCGGCTACACCGGCATGAAACCGGCGGACTTCTACCAGATGGTGTTGAAAATGGCAAAGGACATCGGCCTGCCGGAGAGCATGATGATTTTGGCCGGCGACCACCTCGGCCCCCTGACCTGGCAGAAACTGCCAGAAAAAGAGGCCATGGAGAACTCGGTGGAGCTGGTGTATCAGTACGCCCGCGCCGGATTCACCAAAATCCATCTGGACACCAGCATGAAGGTCGCTGACGATGCCGAGGGTCTGTTGCAGACCGAGGTCATCGCCCGCCGCGGCGCGGTGCTGTACAAGGCCGCCATGCGCGGCTATGAGGAACTGAAGGCCGAAAAGCCCGACGCCATGCGTCCCGTGTTCGTCATCGGCAGCGAGGTGCCCATTCCGGGCGGCGCCACCGAGGCGGAGGACACACTGGCCGTCACCAAGCCGGAGGCGTTCCGGGATACCGTTTCCACCTACCAGCGCGTCTGGACCGAGGAGGGCGTGGGCGACGGCATGAAGGACGTCATTGCTGTGGTGGTCCAGCCCGGCGTGGAGTTTGGTGACGAACAGGTCTTTGACTACAATCCTGCCGCCGCCACCGAGCTGGTCGCCAGCCTGAAGGAGTTCCCCGACATCTGCTTTGAGGGTCACTCCACCGACTACCAGACCGCCGAGGACCTGTACAACATGGTCACCGATGGCATCGCCATTCTGAAAGTCGGCCCTGCGCTGACCTTCGGCCTGCGTGAAGCGCTGTTCTCTCTGAGCATGATGGAGAAAGAGCTTGTCCCGGAGGACAGGCAGGCCAAATTCATCGAAACGCTGGAAGCCGCCATGCTGGCCCATCCCGAAAACTGGGAAAAGCACTACCACGGCGATGACAAGCACAAGGCCCAGTGCCGCAAGTACAGCTATTCTGACCGCGCCCGCTACTACATCGGTCAGCCTGAGGTGGTCGCCGCCATGAACAAGCTGTTTGACAATCTGCGGGAATACCCCATCCCCATGAATATGCTGCACCAGTATATGCCCATCAGCTACGCCAAAATCCGCAGCGGCGAACTGAAGCTGGACCCGCGGGAGCTGGCCATGGACGGCATCACCCAGTTTATGCTGGATTATGAGGGCGCCGTCTGACCTTTCTTAATTAGACCAATTTCGGTAGGGACTCCCCCCCTTTCTCAAACAGGAACCCCGGAGCGTGCGGACAGCGCTCCGGGGTTCCTGTCATTTCAGAACATCTGCGCGATGGTCGTGACCACCCAGTACAGCATGCATACGGCCACGACAGCAGCCATCACAATTTGAAAGCTGCGGTCCTTTTTGCCGTTCTCCGGCTGTGGGGCTTCCGCGCCTTTTTTGAGGGAGCCGATGCCGTCCCCCAGCTTTTTGGACTGTGGATTGTTGCCCCGTCGGTAGATGCGGTTCAGCGTACCCATGTATTGATTGTAGTTTTTCTGCTGTGTCTGGTTGTTCTCGTCCATGGTGTGGTCCTCCTGTCGGGTTTTGTTGCTTCTATTATAGCATATTTCCCAAAGAATTCCACTGTTCTTGTAAAAAAGCTGTCCTGCATGGACAAGCGCCCCGTGTTGTGGTATGATAGAACCGTGAAGGAGAGAACGCGCTATGTATATCACCACCGTAACGGTAAACCCCTGTATCGACCGAACCATTCAGGTAGATCATGTGACGCTGGAGCACAGCCACCGCATCCAGAAAACCCTGTGCAGCTTTTGCGGCAAGGGTATCAATGTGTCGCTGGCGCTGGACCAGATCGATCAGCCGGTGAAAACCGTCTGCCTGTGCCACTCCGACGGCGAGGCCAATAACTTTTTCAAAGAGAATCGCCTGAATTCCCTGCTGATCCCGGTTCCCGGCAAGGTGCGCGTCAACATCAAGCTGTTTGAGCAGGACAGCGGGCGCATGACGGAATTCAACGAAAATGGCGAGCCGATGGACCTTGCCACCGTGGACAAGGTGCTGCTGGCCGTCAACAGCATTCTGCCCACCACCGCGCTGCTGGTGCTGGCGGGCAGCGTGCCGCCCGGGTTCCCGGATACCTTTTATTATGAGCTGGGCATGGTCGCGCAGGAGGCCGGGGTGCCCTTTCTGCTGGACGCCTCCGGCGAGCTGATGCGGCAGGGGATGAAAGCCTCTCCCCTGCTCATCAAGCCCAACGAGGAGGAATTTCTCGCCACCTTCGGCATTCAGCCCGCCGTGACCGGGGAATTCTGCCGGGTCTACCGGGACATGCTGGACAAACACGGCATCGCCTACGGTGCGGTATCCATGGGAGAAAAGGGTGCCCTGCTCGTCACTCCCACAGAAGCATGGTTCTCCGAACCGGTGAAAATCAACGTGCAGGGCGTACAGGGCGCCGGGGATTCCATGGTAGCGGGCTTTGCCGCGGTTCTGGCCAAGGGGAATCCCTCCGGCGGGGAAATGCTGCGCACGGCGGTGGCCTGCGCCCACGCCTCTCTGGAGCTGCCCGGCACCCAGATGTGTACCATGGAGGGACTGCAGCGCCGACTGCCGCTGACCCCCGTCACACAGCTTTGCACATTCTGACCCTCCAACAGCAACGCCGCCTTCTGTCGGGAAGGCGGCGTTTTCGTTTTTGCTTATTCGGAACGGCTGAACACGCTTTGCAGCGTTTGAACCATATCCTTGATATTGATGGGCTTGGACAGGAATCCGTCCATGCCCGCCTCCTCGGCAGCTCTGCGGTCCTCATCAAAGGCATTGGCGGTCATGGCCAGAATGGGGATGCCCGCCAGCGCCGGTTCCTCCAGCGCCCGGATGCAGCGGGTGGCCTCGTAGCCGTTCATAATGGGCATCTGAATGTCCATCAGCACCAAGTCATAGGTGCCGGGGCGGGATTCGGTGATTTTTTCCACCGCCTGCGCACCGTTTTCGGCGGTGTCCAGCGTAAAGCCGTACTCCTTGAGGATTTCCACCGCGATCTCCCGGTTCAGCTCGTTGTCCTCCACCAGCAGCAGATGTTTGCCCTCAAAGCCCTGCGTGTCCTTCGCACCGGACAGAGCGTGTTCCCCGCCGCCTTTTTTCTGGCCCAGCGCGGTGAGCAGACATTCCCGCAGGTCGGACATGAACATGGGCTTGGCACAGAAGGCGGTGACGCCCGCGGCGCGGGCCTCCACCTCAATGTCCGTCCAATCGTAGGCGGTGAGGATGATGATGGGGGTATCGTCCCCCAGACGGCGAATCTGCCGGGTCACTTCGATGCCGTTCATGTCGGGCAGGCGCCAGTCAATGATGTAGGCATGGAAGGCGTCGTCCAGTTCCATGGCCTGTCTGGCCCGCAGCACTGCCTCCTTGCCGGAGAGCGTCCACTCGGAGCGCATTCCCACCTTGACCAGCATCTTGGTGACGCTGTCGCAGGTGTTGAAATCATCGTCCACCACCAGCGCTTTCAGGCCCTCCAGCTCGGTGATGGTGTCCACCACACGGCGCTGGGACTGCAGGCGAAGCGTCAGCACGATGACAAACTCAGTGCCCTTGTCCTTCTCGGAATGTACCGTGATAGTGCCGCCCATCATGTCGATGATGTTTTTGGAGATAGCCATGCCCAGGCCGGTGCCCTGGATGCGGCTGACCGTGGAGGTGCGCTCCCGCTCGAAGGGCTCAAAGATGCGCTGGGCAAACTCGGGACTCATGCCGATGCCGGTATCCTTGATGCGGATTTCATACTGGCCCATGCCCTCTGGCGCGCCATGGATCTGCCGCACCCGCACCGACACCGTTCCGCCGGGGGGCGTGAACTTGATGGCGTTGGACAGCAGGTTGAGCATGACCTGATTGAGGCGGGTCTTGTCGCAGTAGACGTCCTCCTCGGTGACGTCCATGGTGTCCATGTACAGCTCCAGCTGTTTCGCGTGGATCTGCCCGCTGATGATGGTCTTGATGTCATGCAGCACATCGGACAGGTTGGTCTCCTGCTCCTCCAGCTGGATGCGTCCGCTTTCGATGCGGCTCATATCCAGCACATCGTTGATAAGGGACAGCAGATGATTGCCGGAGGACAGGATTTTTGCCAGATATTCCCGCACCTTGTCGGGGTTTTCCACATTGGCCACGGCCAAAGTGGAAAATCCGATGATGGCGTTCATGGGGGTGCGGATATCGTGGGACATGTTGGACAGGAAGGTGCTCTTGGCCTTGTTGGCGCTCTGGGCCGCCTGCACCGCGTCCTGCAGATCCTGATTGGTCTTGCGTTCCTTGGTGCGGTCGGACATCACAATGATGTATTTTTTCTTTCCCTGAATGTCCCGGCACAGGGCGGTCACGTGGAACCAGCGCACCTCGCCGGTCTTCTGGTGGACGTATTCCCGGTCCCACTCAGCCTGCAGGCCGGGGGCGATGGAGGGCAGTTCGTCCAGCACCAGCACGGTGTCCGCGCCTTCCACCAGACGGTCCACCGCGTGGATGTCGGCGCGGGCGTCCTTCTCGGGGATGCCCACCAGCTTTTCAATGTTGGGGCTGAGATAGTCCACATGGAGGTCGGCGGCGTCCAGCATGACGAAGATATCCTCCACGTTGCCGGACAGAACCGAGAACAGCTCCTCCCGGTAGAGCAACTCGGTGTCCTTTTCCTTGATGCTTTCCCGGTAGCGCTGCCAGATGTACAGCAGCACGGCAATGCCCAGCACTGTCACCAGTGCCACAGCCACCGCCACAGTGGTGGTTTGCAGGTCGTTCATGTTGGCGTTCACCGCGGCGGTGGGCACCACGCCCAGCACCGTCCAGTCCTCAAATCCCGCGGACTGGTACACCAGATAGTACCACACGCCGTCCAGCTGGAAGGAGGTGACCCCCTGCATGTTCTGCTGGAAAGCGCGCTGCAGCGCTTGAATTTCCTCCTCCGGCATGTCGGTGCGGTTCCGCAGCGTTCCAAGGAAGTTGTGTACGCTGCCGATCTGACCGCTGGAATTGTCCACCATGACGCGGCCGTCCGGGTACACCACATAGCTGCTGGACTGCCCGTCGAAGGCGGAAATTTCCAGCGCGTTCACAAGGTCGCCGTTGTTAAAGCTGATGGCGATGGCCTCGTAGGAGAACCCCTGATAAACGCCGGGGTCGGCGGGCACCACAAACACCATAATTTCCGGCTGGTTGGGAATGACCGAGGTGACCACCGCGTTCTGCCGGTTCAGCATGACCTGCGGCAGATGGTCTTTCAGATCCAGATAGCCCTCCTTGCCCTCGGCGGTGCGGTACTCGCCCTCGCGGGAGATGAAGTAGAAATCCGTGAACCCGCGTTCCTCTTTCAGAATCTCCACATATTCCTGAATCCGCGCATCGTCCTGCATATCCCGCAGGTAGGGCACCCACATCTGCATGGTGCTCCAGTTATGGGCCACCAGATTGTTCAGGGACTGGTTTGCCTGATGATAAATCTCCGTCAGGTGGGCGGCGCTTTCCTCAAAAATCATTTCGGATACATAATTGTAGTACCGCATGCCCGCGGTCAGAATCGCCGCGGCCAGCGCCAAAATGACGGCAACGGAAAGCAGATGTTTACGCATGGATGGGTTCCTTTCCCGGTCAGTCGTTTGTTGTCGATGGTTCCTCGTGCCAGACACAGCAGGTGCCCTTCCTCTGCTGCTTGGCACGGTACATGGCCTGATCGGCCCGGTCAATGAGGGAGTCGTCGGGCTTATCCTCCACGCCGCACAGGGCGATACCCACCGAGCAGGAGGCGGTCAGCCCCTCTGCTGTCAGCTGGTCCCTGAATTCCCGGCAAATGTTCTCGGCACGCCGGATGGCGTCCTCCTCTTTGCCCATCAGGCGCAGCATCGCCACAAATTCATCGCCGCCGTAACGGCACAGAATGTCCCCGGCGCGGGTCTTGCGGCGCAAAAGCTCGGCAAAGGTGCGGATCATCCGGTCCCCCGCCTCATGGCCGGCGGTATCGTTGGCCATCTTCAGATCGTCCAGATCGAACAGGAACACAGCCAGCGGCAGGTCTTCCCGGCGCAGGTGTTCCTGTGCCGCCGCCAGACCCCGCCGGTTCAGCAGCCCGGTCAGGTAATCCCGGCTGGCCTCGTCCTGCAAAGCGTCCTCGTGACGGCGCAGCGAGGCCATCTGCACCAGATTGTCCACCCGGCGGCGCAGGTCGCTGATGGGATGGCATTTGCACAAAAAGTCGTCGGTGTCCACCGCAAGCGGCAGGTCGTCCCCCACATCGCACTGGGGAATGGTGGACAGCACCGGAATCTTCCAGTAGGACGGATTCTGCCGCATCACCTTGAGCACCTCCAGTGCCCCGTGGCCGGGCAGAGACATGCTCAGCACCACCACGCTGGGCTGCCGGTGCAGCTGCTCCACGGCGGAGGCAGCGTCCTCCGCCTCCAGCACCTCATAGCCGGTCTGCAGGCAGTCCCGCACGGTGGCACGGTAAGCGTCGTTCTCCTCCGCCACCAGCATGACGGGGGCAGACCGCCGCCGCTCCTGGCGGGTGCCGGCCTCCTCCTTCGCGGGCGCGGGCAGCGCCTTCAGCAGCGAGGCAAACTCGGTATCCGGCATCGGCTTGGCGAAAAAGTAGCCCTGAGCGTAATCGCAGCCCACCGCCCGCAGACGGTCGATCTGTTCCCGCGTTTCGGTGCCCTCGGCCACCACGCTGAGCTTTTTCCAGTGGGCCAGCTCCACGATATGGCGCAGAATACTCTCGGTCTCTGGCTTGGAGGTCTCGTTGCGCACAAACTTCATGTCCAGCTTGAGAATGTCCAGCGACATCTCGGTGAGCATGTTCAGGCTGGAATAGCCGCTGCCAAAGTCATCCATCTCGATCACAAACCCTTTTTCCCGCAAGGCTGTCACCGTGCTGATGAGCTGCTCCGGATGCTCCGTGTAGGCGCTCTCTGTGATTTCCAGATGTAAAAGAGACGGTTTTACGCCGTATTTTTCCGTCAGGCCGGTGAGCGTTCCAATCAGGTCCGCCTGATATACGTCCGCACGGGATACATTCACCGATACCGGCACCACCGGCAGACCCGCGGCCCTCCAGTCCCGCAGCAGCATGCAGACGCGCTCCCAGACGTACAGGTCCAGCTTGGTGATGAACCCGTTGCGTTCAAACAGAGGGATAAATTCGCCGGGGTTCATGAAGCCCCACTCCGGGTGGATCCACCGCACCAGCGCTTCCGCGCCGGCCATGCGGTCGCCCCGCAGGCTGTACTTGGGCTGGAGATACACGATGAACTGGCGCTGCTCCAGCGCGGTCTCCATGGCGGCGGTGACCGCCTGTTCCCGCAGAAGGCGGCTGCGCATGGTGTCGTCATAAACGGCGTATCCGCGATTGTACTGCCCCTTGATGCTGTCCACCGCCAGCACCGCCCGGTCGCACATCTGCTCCACCGGCAGGGAACGGTCCACGATGGCATAGATGCCCCACTTGGTGGTCACGTTGCTGGCCATTTCCACGCTCCGGGCGCTGTCAGTTCCAAAGAACCGCTCCCGGTCCTTCTCCTCCTGCTCGCGCTCCTGCAGGCAGAGAAACCGGTCCGCACCATACCGCCCGCAGATCCCCTGCGGGCCAACGCTCTCCCGCAGCTTTCGGGAAACCTCCTGCAGCAGACGGTCGCCGTTCTGGGCGCCGTACACATCGTTGTACAGCTTGAAGTTCTCGATGTTGGAACAGATGATGGCGTAGTCCCGGTTCGGGTTTTCTTCCAGCCGTTCCCGCACCTTGCGGTAGAAAAATTCCCGGCTGTACAGCCCGGTGAGACGGTCAAACTGGAACTGGTTCACCATGGCGGCGGTCTCCCGCAGCTTGATGAGGCTGGCCACCCGGTGCAGAATGACCTGCGCCCGGTACGGCTTGGGCACAAAGTCGGTGGCGCCGTGGGCCAGCGCAGCCACTTCGTCTTCCTCGCTGTCCCCCTGTGTGGTCACAATGACCGGGATGAGCGCCCATTCCGGGTTCTCCTTCACATGATGCAGGAAGGTGTACCCGTCCATCACCGGCATCATCACATCCAGCAGGATGAGCGCGACCTCCCCGCCGCACTGCTCCAGCACCGCCAGCGCCTCCTGACCGTTTTCGGCCTCCAGCGTCTGGTAGGTTTCCGATAAGATGGCGCACAAGATTTCCCGATTCAGCGGATTGTCCTCCACCACCAGAATCTTTTTTTGTGGCATCATTGCCTTTTCCCCTTTGTTTTCCTTTTTTCATCCATTTTAGTGGTTGCTGTATCGTTATTTTATTACAAATTCCAACAACGTGCGTAATGTATATTATACCATATTCCACCTTTTCACACAAGGCAAAAATCCGCTTTTCCGGTGAGATTTTGTCTGATTTGTGAGACAATTTACACCACGATGGTTAGCAGCGTCCATTGCGGATTTTTTCGCCGTTTCACGCAGGTTTTGTTTGCATATGGCGCGGGGGTATGGTATACTGAAATCAGTCCAAAGAAGTCAAAAAAGGAGAACCGCCATGACGATTCAGGATTGTTACCGCCAATTGGGCGGCGATTTTGCCAAGGTGCAGTCCCGCCTGCCCAGTGTGAGTCTCGTAGAACGATTTATCGCAAAATTTTTGCAGGATGACAGCTTTGCTGCACTGTGCCGCGCCATGGAGGAGTGCAGCCGGGAGCAGGCGTTTCATGCCGCCCATACCTTGAAGGGCGTTTGTGCCAATCTGTGCCTTGACCGGCTGCTGGACTCGGCATCCCAGCTGACCGAGGCGCTGCGCCCCGCGGCGGACGTCATGCCGGAGCAGGCACGCCCCCTCTTTGAGGCGGTACAGCGGGACTATGAAACCACCACACAAGCCATCCATGCTTATCTGGAGCAGAAATAAGGCGCGCCCCCATCGGAGCCATACAAAAAGAGCGATGAAACCAACGTTTCATCGCTCTTTTTGTAAGTGCCGGTGGTGGGGGTCGAACCCACACGCTGTCGCCAGCAACGGATTTTGAGTTTTCGGGACAATCCCGAACCTGCTACCCTCTAGTGGAACC
>CALZZE010000013.1 GCA_945830575.1 uncultured Subdoligranulum sp.
AGGCAAGGGTCTGCAAAACCCTCATTCACCAGTTCAAATCTGGTCGTCACCTCCAGAAAAGTCACATTCTGCAAAGGATGTGACTTTTTTCTTTTCATTCCCGTCCAATTATGATATACTGGGCGTATCAAGTTTGTTGTAAGAGGATTCCTATGCTGATATTGACTGTTTTACTCACGGCGCTGCTCTGCGCGTGCGCGGCTTTGCTGCCTTCCCGCCTGAACGGGCACACCTTCGGCCGCAGGGATGCCGCTGTTGCGATGGGAACTTTCACCGCTGTCTGGATTCTCGCTTTTTGCATCTATCAAAGCCCCGGCCTGCACGTGGCGTTCTCCGGATTCCGCCTGCTGGCGATCCTTGGCTTGACTCTGTGGGTGGCAGGAGGCACGGCGGCATTCCGGATGTGCCAAAAGAGGGGAATGGCGGCAGCGCTTTTTGCGATTGCGCTGGGATGTGAGATATTTCTGTTCAATTTTCCGTATTTTGCCACCCATGAGTACCAGCCGGTGGATTTAGGCGCTTACTGGGACGAACAATCCACCGCGCTGCGAGGCGATGACGGTGCCATCACGCTGGATGGCGAACATCACACCATCCTGTTCAGCGGGATAGAGCAGCCGTTATACAATCTTCAAATCGATACTCTGCAATTCAATCATGGCGAGCCTTACACGGATGCACAGGATCCGTTGTTCACCTTTTGGATTATCGCCACCGATGAGGGGGCGAAGGTCTCCCGGCAGGGCTGGAACTGGGATGTGGCGTGGCAGGCCCCGCGAAGCTACACCCGCACGCTGGATTTGGCGGGAAAGGTGTCCACCCTCACACTGGATGCTTACGCCTATGACGGGGAATCCATCTGGTATGAGCTGGACTACACCATGGAATCCCTGCGTGCCAATGTGCCGCGTGCGTTCCGGTTCTCTCTACTGCGCTGCCTTGTATTGTACGGGCTGCTGCTGGCGGCGTGGGGACTCTGCCCGGCCTCCGCGGCATGGCAGGGGGACTATCTGACCCACCAAAAGCAATACCGCCCCGCTGTTCTGGTCTGCGCCGCTGTGCTGGGCCTTCTGACGGTATTGACGCCCTTTGCGGACCCGTTGGGATCCGGCGTAGCCACCCGCCATTACAACGTAAACAACTGGGATGAAGGCAGCCGGGCGTCCTTTACCTACCATATCAACGACTGGCAGCATGACGCCCACCGGGCACAGTACGGCAGTCTGGCGCACTCTCTTTTGAATGGCCGGCTGGATCTGATGCTCGATCCGCCCGAGGCGCTGGTCGAAATGGAGAACCCCTACGACACCGGGCTGCGCAGCCAGCAGGCTCCCGATGCCTTGTGGGATGCCACTTACTACAACGGGCGGTACTATGTCTATTTTGGCGTGGTTCCCTGTCTGCTGTTCCAGCTGCCCTTTGAGCTGCTTACAGGGATTCAGGATCTTCCCAACTGTGCGGGCATGATCGTCATGGGACTGCTGCTGATCGCAGCGGTGTTCGGTATGGTGCGGCAGGCGCTGATCCGCTGGTTCCCCGGCGCATCGGCCGCGGCTTATCTGCTGGTGTGTGTTGGAATCGTCAGCGGCAGTCAGCTGTATTTTCTGTTGCTGCAGAGTGCGGTGTATGAGTACGCCATTCTCTGCGGTGCGTCCTTTGTGGTACTGGCACTGTGGCAGTGGCTTTGTGCGGCCAACACGCCTGCGGAGCATCACGGCGCCGTGGTGGGGCATTTGCTGCTTGGCAGCCTGTGTATGGCGCTGGTGGCGGGCTGCCGCCCCCAGATGGAACTGTTTGCGTTTCTGGCGCTGCCCATCTTTTGGCAGCGGTATGTGCAGGAAAGGCGTCTGAACAGCCGGGCGGGCAGGGGAGAACTGGCAGCTTTCCTGCTGCCGGTACTGATCGTGGCTGCGGGGCTGATGTGGTATAACGCTGCGCGGTTTGGCTCTCCCTTCGATTTTGGCGCCAACTATAACCTCACCAGCAATGACATGACCAGCCGTGGATTCAAGCTGGGCCGCATTGCGCCGGCGCTGTTCACCTACTTTTTGCAGCTGCCGGTGGTGCAGGCGGTGTTCCCGTATTTACAGGGCAGCAAAATGGTGACGAATTATGCCGGAATCACCATCACGGAACTGTACTACGGCGGCATACTGACCTGCCTGCCCATGCTGTGGAGTTTGTTTGTATTGCCATGCCAGAAACGGCGCGCAGCGGCAAAACCGGGCCTGTACGGAGTGCTTTTGTGGACGACGGCTGCCTCTGTGATGCTGGCCGCCGTGGACTGTGAGATGGCAGGTGTTCTGTACCGCTATCTGATGGATTTTTCTCTGCCGCTGTTGTTTGCCGCGGGACTTTGCTGGCTGCAGGCAGAGGAGACCCTTCAGTCGCACCGGCAGGATGCGCTGTGCTGCCTGATCAGGCCGGTTCGTCTTACGATGACGCTGTCGGTGGCAGCGGGGGCGATTTACAGCTTTTGCGTGGTCTTTGGCGCGGAGCCGCTTCTGTTCGCACGCAGCCCGGCGCTGTTCCAGAATGTCAGCCATCTGATTCAGTTCTGGCTGTAAAATACACATACAAAACCGCGGCGGCAGGGAAGAAACCTGCCGCCGCGCTGCTATGTTCTGTTTTACTGTGCCCGGAAGGTCAGGCCGTCATCACTCATGCTGTCCACGATGGCGAGGCTGGCTACCTTGTACCCCTCCTCGCGCAGCTGTGCGCCCCCCGGCTGGAATCCCTTCTCGATGCAGATGCCGATACCGCCCACCTGTGCGCCCGCCTGCTGGCAGACGTCCAAAAGACCTCTCATGGCTTTTCCGTTTGCCAGAAAATCATCCACAATCAATACCTTGTCCTGAGGGCCGAGAAACTTTTTGGAAAGGGTAATATCGTAATCCTTGCCGTAAGTATAAGAATGGACCGTGGAAGTAAACACTTCGCCGTCAATATTTTTGCTTTTCGCCTTTTTGGCAAACACCACAGGAACCTTGAAGTGCCGCGCCGCAAGGCAGGCGATGGCGATTCCGGAGGCCTCGATGGTCAGAATCTTGTTGATCCCATCGTTCTGGAAGATGCGGTAGAATTCCTCGCCGATCTTGTCAAGCAGTTCCACATCCAGCTGATGATTCAAAAAACAATCCACTTTCAGCACATGGCCGGGACGGACCTGCCCTTCCTGCAGGATGCGCTCTTCCAATAATTTCATACCAAACAGCCCCTTCATTGTTGATTCCTTATATTATGACAAATCCGACTTCATTTTGCAAGTATCTGCCAAAAAAATACGGGGAAAAAGGGACAATGTGACGGCTTGATAATAATTTGTAATCAAATTTTGGTAGATTTGACCATAATTATGAATAAAATAAAAATAAACACTGGCGATTTAACGCATTGAAGTTTTTGTGCCAAAAGAATATAATAAAACCTATCAATACATCGCTGGAATGTGCAAATAGGAGTCCCGTTTCCCCGTGGAACGCGGTTCCCCGGCGCTGTAGAGAAAAAACAGGAGGGAAATACAATATGAAAAAGTTTGTTAGCGCTGCGCTGGCTGCCAGCATGGTGCTGAGCCTGGCGGCCTGCGGTGCAACCGCTACTGCCAGCAGCACCACTTCCGAGGCTGCCTCTACTGCCACCACCGAGGGCGGCGATGCCGCTGTCGGCACTCCCATCAAGCTGGGCGGCATCGGCCCCACCACCGGCGGCGCCGCTGTGTACGGCAACGCCGTCAAGAATGCTGAGGAGCTGGCTGTCAAGGAGATCAACGAGTCTGCCGGCGAGACCGTCTTTGAGTGGCAGTTCCAGGATGACGAGCATGACGCCGAGAAGAGCGTCAACGCCTACAACACCCTGAAGGACTGGGGCGTGCAGGCGCTGGTCGGCCCTACCACCACCACCCCCACTCTGGCTGTTGCTGCTGAGGCTGCCAACGACAATCTGTTCGTTCTGACCCCCTCTGCCTCCGCGCAGGCTGTCATCGAGACCGGTGACAACGTGTTCCAGATCTGCTTCACCGACCCCAACCAGGGCGTCGCCTCCGCTGACTACATTGCGGACAACGGTCTGGCCACCAAAATCGGCGTGATCTACGATTCTTCCGACGCTTACTCCTCCGGCATCTACGACAAGTTCAAGGCCGAGGCTGATGTGAAGGGTCTTGAGATCGTTGCTGCTGAGGCTTTCACCGCCGACAACAAGAGCGACCTGTCCACTCAGGTCGGCAAGTGCCAGGCCGCCGGCGCTGAGCTGGTGTTCCTGCCCATTTACTATCAGGAGGCTTCCCAGATCCTGATCGCCGCCAACAAGACCGGCTATGCTCCTGTGTTTTTCGGCTGCGACGGCATGGACGGCATCCTGTCCATCGAGGGCTTTGACACCTCTCTGGCTGAGGGCCTGATGCTGCTGACTCCCTTCTCTGCGGACGCTTCCGACGAGAAGACCCAGCATTTCGTGGAGGCCTACAAGGCCGCCTACGGCGACACCCCCAACCAGTTCGCTGCTGACGCTTACGACTGCGTCTACGCCATCTACGATGCCTATGTTGCCGGCGTCATCAACGGCGACATGACCGCCTCTGAGATGTGCGATGCCCTGAAGGGCGCGTTCACCAGCATGACCTTTGACGGCCTGACCGGCACTGGCATGACCTGGGACGAGACCGGCGCTGTTTCCAAGGCTCCCAAGGCCGTTGTCATCAAGGACGGCGTTTACGTTCTGGCCGAGTAATTTCGGCTTAGCCGCATAGTTCGAGCCAAAGGTGGCTGTTCGAGCATGGCTCGGCAGCCACCTTTTTCTTTTTGCGATACAAGGCGTCAATTTTCGGCAAAAAATCTTGTGTTTGATGCCAGCCTGTGATACAATAAAAGATATTCCTTTGAAAACTGTCCGCTTGCGGCAGCAGGGGAGTGGAAAAAGTTTGTGAGGTGGAATACACAATGCAATTCTTGACCTACCTGATCAATGGTATCAGCCTTGGCAGCGTGTACGCGCTGATCGCGTTGGGCTATACCATGGTCTATGGCATTGCCAAAATGCTGAATTTCGCCCATGGCGATGTCATTATGATTGGCAGCTATGTGGTGTTTTTTGCGTTTGGCTCCTTTGGGTTGAACCCGATCGTCTCTGTGCTGCTGTCCATGGTGGTTTGCACGATTCTGGGCATTACCATTGAACGGGTGGCGTACCGCCCTCTGCGCGGCGCTCCCTCGCTGGCTGTTTTGATCACCGCCATCGGCGTCAGCTATCTGCTCCAGCAGGTGGCGCAGCTGCTCTGGAAATCTGACCCCAAGAGTTTCAAATCTGTGGTCGGACTGCAGCCTGTCTCCATGTTTGGCGGTCAGCTGGTGATCTCCGGCGAAACCATCGTCACCATTGCGGCCTGCATTGTCATTATGATTGCGCTGACTCTGTTCATCAATCACACCTCCACCGGACACGCCATGCTGGCTGTCAGCGAGGACCGGGGCGCGGCGCAGCTGATGGGCGTCAACGTGAACGCCACCATTTCTCTGACCTTTGCCATTGGTTCCGCACTGGCTGCGGTCGCGGGTGCTCTGCTCTGCTCCTCCTATCCCACGCTGCAGCCCACCACCGGCGCTATGCCCGGCATCAAAGCCTTTGTGGCGGCCGTGTTCGGCGGTATCGGTTCCATTCCCGGCGCTTTCATTGGCGGCATCCTGCTGGGCGTCATTGAAAACCTGAGCAAGGCGTACATTTCCACGCAGCTCTCTGATGCTATCGTGTTTATGGTGCTGATCGTGGTGCTGCTGGTCAAGCCCACCGGCTTGCTCGGCAAAAAAATCAACGTGAAGGTGTAAGGGGGCGAGTCAGATGTCTTTGAAAACAATGAAAAAATCCACCCGGAGCAACCTCATCACCTTCGGCATCGTGATTGCTTTCTATCTGATCGTTTCGCTCATGAGTGTGATGGGCATGATGACCAGTTCCTTTGCGGGCCAGCTGGTGCCCATCTGTGCCTATGTGGTGCTTGCGGTGAGCCTCAACCTGACCGTTGGTATCCTTGGCGAGCTGAGCCTTGGCCACGCAGGATTCATGAGCGTGGGCGCTTTTGCGGGCACGCTGGTATACACCCTGACCTTTGAAAATACGCCGCTGCCGGTGTCCATTCTGCTGTCTTTTCTTGTGGGCGGCGCGGTGGCCGGCATCTTCGGTCTGCTCATCGGCATTCCGGTTCTTCGCCTGCAGGGCGACTATCTGGCCATTGTGACGCTGGCATTTGGTGAAATCATCAAAAACTTTATGAACGCCCTCTACCTCGGCTATGATTCCACCGGCGTGCATTTCTCTCTGAAGGATTCCGCCTCCATGGGTCTGGCCCCCGATGGCGTGGTGCTGATCAACGGCGCCATGGGCATCACCGGCATCAAAAAGGCCTCCACCTTCACGATGGGCATCATTCTCATTCTGCTGACGCTGGTGGTCATCCTCAACCTTGTCAACTCCCGTGCGGGCCGTGCCATCACAGCTATCCGTGATAACGAGATCGCGGCGCAGAGCGTTGGCATCAACATCACCAACTACAAGCTGATGGCTTTTATCGTGTCCGCGGTATTTGCGGGCATGGCGGGTGTGCTGTATGCTCTGAACTTCTCCTCGCTGGTTGCGAAGAAATTTGATTATAACACCTCCATTCTGATCCTCGTGTTCGTGGTTTTGGGCGGTATGGGCAATATCCGCGGTTCCGTTATCGCGGCCGCGCTGCTCACGGTTTTGCCGGAACTTCTGCGTTCCATGAAGGATTACCGCATGCTCATCTACGCCATCGTGCTGATTGTGATGATGATTTTCAATCAAAGCCCCCAAATCGTCTCTTGGCGCAAAAAGATTACGGCCGGTTTCAAGGCAAAACGAGCCGCAAAAAAAGAGAAAAAGGAGGCGGCATAAATGGCATTGTTGGAAGTCAGCAACCTGGGAATTGCGTTTGGCGGTCTGCAGGCCGTGGCACAGCTGGACCTCTCGGTTGAAAAAGGCCATCTGTATGGCCTGATTGGCCCGAACGGCGCAGGCAAAACTACGGTTTTCAATATGCTCACCGGTGTGTACAAGCCCACCGAGGGCAACATCGTGCTGGATGGCAAGGACATCACCGGCAAAAGCCCGGAGCTTATCAGCAAGGCGGGCATCGCCCGTACGTTCCAGAATATCCGTCTGTTCAGTGACATGACGGTGCTTGACAACGTCAAGGTGGGCATGCACAATCAGGTCACGTACAATATGTGGACCGGTATCCTGCGTCTGCCTGCTTACAAGGAAAAAGAACACGAGATGAACCGGGAGGCCAAAAAGCTGCTCGAGATTTTTGATCTGGACGGCGAGGCCAACCTGAAAGCCAGCCAACTGCCCTACGGCAAGCAGCGCAAGCTGGAAATCGCCCGCGCTCTCGCCACCAACCCGAAACTGCTGCTGCTGGACGAGCCTGCCGCCGGCATGAACCCCAACGAGACGGAAGAATTGATGCAGACGGTGCGCAGTGTGCGGGACCAGTTCGGCATCGCGATCCTGCTCATTGAGCACGACATGAACTTTGTTATGGGTATCTGCGAGGAGATCACCGTGCTGGACTACGGCCGTGTGATCGCCCGCGGCGACGGCATGACCATCCGCAACAACCCCAAGGTCATTGCGGCTTATCTGGGAGGTGACGACTGATGGGGGAAATGCTCAGCGTTAAAAATATCAACGTGTTTTACGGCTCCATTCACGCCATCCGGGATGTCTCCTTCTACGTGAATGAGGGAGAGATCGTCACGCTGATCGGCGCCAACGGCGCCGGAAAGACCACTACCATGCACGCCATCTCCGGCCTTCTCAAGCTGGAGAGAGGCGAGATCGACTACTGCGGCCATGTCATCAGCAAGATGGAGGCCCATAAGATCATCCGCCTTGGTCTGGCGCAGGTTCCCGAAGGACGTCGCGTGTTCAGCGGACTGACAGTGCAGCAGAACCTGCAAATGGGAGCATATACCCGTAAGGACGGCAAAGAGGCCGTTCAGAACGATTTCGACATGGTGTTTGACCTTCTGCCCCGTTTGAAGGAGCGCCGCAATCAGCCTGCCGGAACGCTGTCTGGCGGCGAGCAGCAGATGCTGGCCATTGGCCGTGCACTGATGTGCAAGCCGAAGATGCTGCTGTTGGACGAGCCTTCCATGGGTCTGTCTCCGCTGCTGGTGAAGGAGATCTTCAAAATCATCCGCGATGTCAACCGCAACGGTGTGACGGTACTGCTGGTGGAGCAGAACGCCAAAATGGCGTTGGAGATCGCCAACCGCGCTTATGTCTTGGAGACCGGCACCATCAAGATGGAGGGTGAGGCCACCGAGCTCGCCAACAACATTGAGGTGCGCAAAGCCTATCTGGGCGCACAATAAGCGAAAATGGACTGAATCTGCCAGGGATGGTTCCTTGGCAGATTTTTTGATTGCTCTCAGGCTCTTTGTTGACAAACGCCGCAAATTCTGCTAAAATCAACTCGTATATGCGGATATGGCGGAATTGGCAGACGCGCTGGTTTTAGGGTCCAGTGTCCATGACGTGCAGGTTCAAGTCCTGTTATCCGCACCACACAGCGCGGAGAGAACGGTCTTCGCGCTTTTTCATTACAATGCAAAAAGAGGGATACTATGCGGTACAGGAATTTAATTTTCGACCTCTACGGCACACTGGTGGACATTCACACCGACGAGGATGCCCCGCTTGTGTGGCAGAAAATGGCGCTGCTGTACGGGTATTATGGCGCTCGTTACACACCGGAAAGCCTGCATGACGCGTATCTGAAGGCGTTGCAGGCGCAGAATGCCGCTGCGGGGCAAAGCTATGAGGGATACCCGGATTTGCCCATTGAACCCATTTTTGCGGGCCTTTTCACAGGCCTGGAGGATGCTGAGGCAGCCTCGCTGGGGGCCATGGCAGCCCGGTTTTTCCGCGCTCTAAGCACAGACTACATCCGTCTTTATCCCGGCGTCAGGGAGGCTCTGGAGGCGCTGCGGAAGGCCGGATACAAGCTGTATCTGCTCTCCAATGCGCAGGCTGCCTACACGGCGCAGGAGCTTTGTCTGCTGGAGCTTGTGCCCTGCTTTGATGCAATCTATCTTTCTTCGGATTATGCCTGCCGCAAACCGGACGCACGATTTTTCAAGGCGATGTTGGACGGACAAAGCCTTGACCCTGAAGTCTGCCTGATGATTGGCAACGATGCCACCACCGATATTGCCGGAGCACGTGCTCTGGGCATTGATACGCTGTATCTGCACACCAATTTAAGCCCGGCCTGTGAAGGAAATCCGGCCACATGGCGACTGGATGAGACAGACTGGAACCGTATTCTGCCGGAACTTCTCTCCATTTGCAAATAAACATTTTCCCTCCTGCGCATACTGTAAAGCAGGAGGGGATTTTTATGCCCAAACCACTGCGCCGCCTGGTGGCGGCTTTGCTTGGCTCGGCGCTGCTGGCGGGCGGAACGCTGGCGGCGGTATCGGCATCTCTGCCGGATACCTTTTATACCGCAGGAGAACTGGAACTGGTCTCCATGCCGTGGCTCACCGTGCAGGAACGGGGTGCCAATGCCGCGCCGGCAGGCAGCACGCAAAAGGATACGAGCCGCAATGTGACGCTGGCGCTCTGGGGTGTAGTGCCGGTCAAAACGGTGCGCGCAGTGGCAGCGGAGCGCCGCACAGTGCAGGTGAGCGGTGAGCCCTTTGGCATTAAAATGTTTTCGGCCGGCGCGCTGATCGTTGCTTTTTCCGACCGGGTCACGGTGCTTGGAAGTGAGAACCCGGCCAAAGAAGCAGGACTGCGGCTGGGAGACCTGATCGTTTCCGCCGGCGGTCAAGCAGTGCGCAACAATGATGAGCTGGCTGCCGCTGTGGAACAGGCGGCGGGAGGTTCACTGGAAATTGTCTATCTTCGGGACGGACAGCAGCACACCTGCACGCTGACCCCCGTGGCAGACCGAACCACCGGCGTATACCGGGCCGGTGTGTGGGTGAGGGATTCCTCTGCGGGCATCGGCACATTGACCTTTGTTGACTCTTCAAAGGGAACTTTTGCGGGACTGGGCCACGCCATCAGCGACACGGACACCGGCAAGAACATCACTCTGCTGTCCGGGGAGATCGTCCCGGTCATCATTACCGGACATGTGAAGGGGACAGCTGGTGCGCCGGGAGAACTGCGCGGAGAATTTCCCGATGCTGCCGCACTGGGTACTGTCCTTGCCAATGACAGTACCGGCATTTACGGCCGTTGGACAGGGCAGGACAAAGGACAGACGTTCCCGGTAGCGGAAATACAGGAGGTGACAACAGGGGAGGCGGAGATTCTAACCACCGTTTCCGGCTCCGCACCAAAACGATACAAGGTCGTCATTGAACGGATCAACATGACGGCCTCGGACCCCAACCGCAATCTGCTGGTGCGCGTGAATGATCCGTCGCTGCTGGCGGATACCGGCGGCATTGTTCAGGGGATGAGCGGCAGCCCCATCCTCCAGAACGGACGGCTGGTGGGGGCCCTGACGCATGTGCTTGTCAACGACCCCACACGCGGCTATGGCATCTTTGCCAGAACCATGCTGGAAAAAGCAGATTCCATTGCCTGAACCGGTCATCCCGATGTGGAGCTGCGAAACAGAGGGAAGACTGGCCGATTGCCTGTTATCCTGTCGAAGAACAGAAAATCCTGTCGAACGATTCTTTGCAAAACCAATCTGGAAGGACTTGCAAAAACTGGAAAAATATGGTAAAATTTCCAATGTCAAAGGACAATACGATTCCGATGGAATTGTTGCAATGACCATATTTTACAAGATGAAGAGGAGACGCTGACGATGGGAACGATCAAATTTGTGATGACAGACACCGGTGAACAGGTAACGGCTCTGTGCAAAAAGGCACTGGAAGCCAAAGGCGTGTCGGTGACCGTATGCGAAAAGAATGGTGCCCGTGCGCTGGAAACGCTGCTCAATGTGCACCCGCAGGCGGTGCTTTTGGATGCGTTCATGCCTGATCTGGATGCGATCACCGTGAAACAGCGCTACGAGGCACAGGACACCTCAGGTCAGCATACGGCATTCTTTGTCACCGGGGCCTTCCAAAGCGAGGAGATCGAGCAGGAGCTTCTGGATAGCGGCTTTTCCTTTTTCTTTGTGAAACCGTTTGACGAGAGTGTGCTGGTTTCCCGTGTGATGAAGGCGGCCAGAAACACCTCCCGTCCGCAGCCGCTCTCTCAGGACAGCGATGAGCTGACCGTCACCGAGATCCTGCATCAAATCGGTGTGCCGGCCCATATCAAGGGGTACCAGTTCCTGCGTGATGCCATTTTGCTCACCACACAGGACCACAGCTACATCAACGCCGTCACCAAGCGGCTTTATCCGGAAATCGCCAAGCGCAACGGAACCACGGCCAGCCGTGTGGAGCGCGCCATCCGCCACGCCATCGAGGTGGCGTGGGATCGGGGAGATGTGGACACCCTCAACAGCTATTTTGGCTATACCATCCACAATCTGCGTGGCAAGCCCACCAACAGCGAGTTTATTGCGATGATCTCGGATAAAATGAGGCTTGATAAAAAGCGCCATGCATAAAAACATCATACCATCATCAATAAATGGATATTCTGGAAAAACAGTGGTTTTTTGGGGATTTTTTTCGCAAAAAGCCTTGACTTTTTTCAAAAAGCTGGTATAATAAATAACGCTGACAGGACACAGCCCCAGTTTCCGGGTGTAGCGCAGTTTGGTAGCGCGCTTGAATGGGGTTCAAGAGGCCGTGAGTTCGACTCTCGCCACTCGGACCAGAATTGGGCTGAATGTCAGCCGGAACGCCGCGAATCGAAAGATTTGCGGCGTTTTTGTGTATTCATAAACCAAAACAAACTGCCGTACAGGAATGAATTGTACGGCAGTTTGTTGCTGCTCCTTATTGCAGCGTTTCCAGCTCAGCCATCCAGAGGGTGTTGCAGGCATCGCTGGGCATCCGCCAATCTCCCCGGGGGGACAGCGTCACCGAACCGACTTTAGGGCCGTCCGGCAGGCAGCTGCGCTTGAACTGCTGGGCAAAGAACCGGCGGTAGAAGTTGTTCAGCCAGCGGAGAAGTACAGCGTCCTCGTAACGCCCGGCAAACGCAGACTTCGCCAACCGGTAGATTTTTGCGGGGCCGAATCCGAAACGGAGAACGTAATACAAATAAAAATCATGCAGCTCGTAAGGGCCGACCAGCTGTTCGGTCTGCTGGGCGATTTCGCCGTTCTCGGAGGCCGGCAGCAGCTCAGGGCTGACGGGCGTGTCCAGAATATCCAGCAGAACCCGGCGCAGTTCCTCCGTCTGTGCTGTATCCGCCACATACCGCACAATATGCCGGACAAGCGTTTTGGGCACACCTGCATTGACGCCGTACATGCTCATGTGGTCGCCGTTATAGGTGGCCCAGCCCAGCGCCAGTTCGCTCAAATCTCCGGTACCGATGACAAACCCGCCGTGTTTGTTGGCGTAGTCCATCAGTTCCAGTGTGCGCACCCGCGCCTGACAGTTCTCAAAGGTCACATCGTAACAGTCAGCCGCCTGCCCGATGTCCGCAAAGTGGCTTGTCACCGTTTGGGTGATGTTGATTTCACGGAAGGTCACTCCCAGAACCTCGCAGAGAATTTCCGCGTTGGAGCGGGTTCGCTTTGTGGTGCCGAAACAGGGCATGGTAATGGCGGTGATTTCTTTGGGGTTGCGGCCAAGCACCCGACAGGCGCGGACTGCCACCAGAAGCGCCAGACAGGAATCCAGACCGCCGGAAATTCCCACCACAGCGCAGCGGGAATGGGTATGCTCCATCCGCTTGGCAAGGCCTTCCGCCTGAATGCGCAAAATCAGTTCACAACGCTCGGCGCGGGCGCCGGCATCCTGCGGCACAAAGGGGGCAGGAGAAATGGCACGGGTCAAAGTGACTTCTGTCATCTGAAGATCGAAGGGAACCACCGTGTGATCCTGCGGAGCCGTCTGGAAGGTCGTGTTGCGGATGCGCTCCTGCACCATGCGGCCAAGGTCCAGCTCGGTGGATGCGCTGCTGCTACCGAAAGGCGCAGACTGCGCCAGCAGCACGCCATTTTCTGCGATCAGATCATGAGCGGCAAAGGTCATGTCGGTGGTGCTCTCACCGTGCCCCGCGTCCGCATACAGGTAGGCACAGAGCAGGCGGGCGCTTTGTCCACATACCAGCTCGCGCCGGTATGCCGCTTTTCCGACCGTCTCATCACTGGCGGAAAGATTCGCCACCACAGTGGCCCCCGCAAGGGCGTGGGCACAACTGGGCGGCACAGGCGCCCAAAGGTCCTCACAGACCTCCGCAGCCAACACGAACTCCGGCATTTGGCGGCAGGCAAACAGAAGATTGGTGCCAAACAAGGTCTCCTGTCCGGCAAACTCCACAGTCACAGGCTTGGTGGGGCCGGGGATAAAGTGGCGTTTCTCGTAAAACTCGCCGTAGTTGGGCAAAAAGCTCTTGGGCACAAGCCCCAGCAGGCGGCCGCCGCACAGAACGGCCGCACAGTTGTACAGTTTGCCGCCCAAGGGCACCGGAAGACCGGCCAGCGTGACCATGTTCTGTCCCTTGCTGGCGGCAACCAGACGGCGCAGACCTTCCTCGGCACCCCGGCAGAGCGTCTGCTGTAAAAACAGGTCGGAGCAGGTGTATCCCGTCAGGCACAGTTCCGGTAAAACCAGCAGCTGTACGCCCTCATCTGCACAGGCCTGCATGGCAGAAAGAATCTGCTCTGTATTGTAAGGACAATCCGCCACGCGCAGGGAAGGGGAGATCGTGGCTGCTTTGATAAATCCGTCTTTCATCTTTACGCCATCCTTTTTCATGGTTTCTCTTATCATACCACAGCGGCGGCAAAGCCGCAAGTGGATGAAAGAAATGTCAAGTATAAAGAAAAATAAGTATAATATACTTGACATAATGACAGGCGCATGCTATACTGAAACCATCCCGGGAAAGAAAGGTGACCTTATGGCCAAAAATCTGAAACTGAAAGCTGCCCGCGCCGAAAAGGATATGACGCAGGGCGATCTGGCGGCTGCTGTGGGTGTGTCCCGCCAGACCATCAACATGATCGAAAAAGGGGAGTACAACCCCACCATCCGTCTTTGCCGCGCCATCTGCAAAACGCTGGGCAAGACGCTGGACGAACTGTTTTGGGAGGAGGAACCATGAAGCTTTGGGAACGATTTTATTCAAAAAGAAATATGATGGACGAAATGCAGGAGCAAACCCAGCTGCACATTGAATCCGGCGGCTGCTGGCTGGCCTTCTGGGGACTGCTTGCGGCAATGGCCGTGCAAGGGATTCTGCATTGCCCGCCGGCCTCCATGGCCGGGGAATGGGTGGTCTTTATGGTGCTGTGCGTGTATATGCTGGTGCGGGAGACTCGCAGCGGACTTTGGGACCGGCACCTGAAACCCAATTTGGGCACCAACCTGCTGCTCAGCCTGCTGACGGGAGTGGCCATGGCGGTGTTCGGTCTGTTCGCGTTTGATTACTGGAACTGGGTCTCGGCGCTGCTCACCGGCGTCGTCACTGCTCTGCTGGTCTTTGGCGGGCTCCAGCTGGGCGTGTGGGTAGTCAGCCTCCGCCGCAAGGAACTGGACAAGGAAGAAAAACAATAACGTAATCAAAAAGGCCGCCCGGCATCGGGCGGCCTTCCGTTTACAGTTCAAACGCTGCTGTGAGCGCGTTCAGCGCGGCATCCTCATCCTGCTGGCGCACCAGCAGGGAGATATCCAGGTCGCTGGTGGTGATGAGCGCGATCTCCACACCCGCCTCCGCCAGCGCGGCCAAAGCCCGGGCAGCCACACCGCAGCTGGTGACCATTTCCTCACCAAACAGGTTGATTTTGCTGTACCCGCCGGAAATCAGCGGGGGATTCGCCTTGGCGGCGGCGGGAATGGCTTTCATCACCGCAGCGAAGTTGTCATAGCTGGTGGTAAAGCTGAAATCCACACTGTCACCACGGGGCGCACTCTGGCAGATCATATCCACCACAATGCCCGCCTTGGCAAATACATTCAAATGCTCTGCAAGGCTCTGGGCGCTGTACTGCGCGCCGGGAAAGGTCGTGAGCAGGATGTCCTGCTCACTGGAAATTTTGCTGACTCCGTACATACTCGTCACCCTTTCAATCCAAAACCAAAAATTCTTCATCAATGGAGGAGGTCAAAACCTGTTCAATGTAAGCGCGGCTGAGCTGGAAATTGCCATGCGCGGCGCCCAATTCATCGGTGTAATCCCGGTAAAGATAGACCCGGATGTTGCGGTAGGCGGCCTCATATTGGGTCACTACCGGCACCAGACGGGGATTTTGCAGCGCAATGGAAACGGTGCCGTCCGGCTGAGTGGTTTTTTCAAACGTAATGTCCAGCAGTGCGCCGATCATGGTGTCCTCGGTGGACTGTGCGCTGATAAAATTGCCCAGCGAATAGGTCACAAAGGCGGTGTGACCATCCGCGGCGGTCAGCCATTGGGCACTCTGGGTCACATGGGGATGGGTGCCAATGATGAGGTCGGCGCCCTGATCGGCCAGCCACTGGGCAGTCTGCCGCTGGAAATCATTGATGACGTGGCTGCCTTCGGTGCCCCAGTGGCAGCTGACGATCAAAACATCGCAGTTGGGCCGCATATCTGCCATCTGACGGGCAATAATGTCCCGCTCAGCCAGCGTAACAACGCCATACTGACTGCCGGAGGGTGTGGGGATTCCGTTGGTCAATTCGGTGTAGGACAAAAAGCCGAAGGTGATGCCGTTTACTGTCTTGTACACGTATTCATCATAGGTGTCGAGGTTGTAAAATCCCATGGACACCGCATCCTCCGGCATCTGCGCCCAATGCTCCAGAGAAGCCGTGATGCCGCCGGCCCCCTTATCATAGCTGTGGTTGTTGGATAGGCTGAACACCCGGAATCCCACATCGTACAGCGCGTCGGTGATGTCGCCGGGAGTGGAGAAGCAGGGATAACCGCTGGGGTCATACACATCGTTGACCAGCGTTTCCTGATTCAGCCAGTTCAAATCGAATCCGGTGTAAAAATCCTTCAGATTGGCGTAGGCGTAGGAGAAGTCGTAGTAATCTCCGCCGCCCCGGGACAACGCCTGATTGTACAGCCCTTCGTGAATGAGGTTGTCGCCGCTGGCAGAAAACCGCACAGTCTCCACCACCGGCTGAGGCTCCGGAGTGGGTTCCGGCGTTGGCTCCGGTGCTGCGGGCTGCGGCTCCACGACCGCAGCCGCCTGCACGGCGGGTTTACCCGTAAGATCCAATCCCAGCAGGCTACCTGCCAGAACACCGCCCACGCCCAGCGCGATCACCAGACAGGCGGCAATTTCGTTTCCCTTCATTCGCATGATAATTTTTCCTTTATCAAGTCATTCATGTTGTAATAGCCCGGCTCGCGGCCCTGCAAATAGAGCGCTGCCTGAATGGCTCCGTCCGCGAACACGCCCCGGCTGCCCGCGCTGTGGCTCAGACGGACGACCTCCTCGGGGCCGCAGAACAGCACTTCATGCTCGCCCACGATGCCGCCGCCGCGCACTGCGCTGATGCCCAGCTCGGCATCGCCCCGCTTCTGGCGGTGCTGGGTACGGTCATACACGTATTCATATTTGCCGCCGGCGGCATCGTTGATGGCGTCCGCCAGCATCAGCGCGGTGCCGCTGGGAGCGTCCAGCTTGTTACGGTGGTGCTGCTCCACAATCTCCACATCAAATTCCGCGCCCAGCAGTGCCGTGGCGCGGCGGGCCAGCTCAATCAGCGCATTCATACCCAGCGACATGTTGGCGCTGCGGAACACCGGAACACAGGCGGCGGCCTGTTCCAGTGCGGCCTCCTGTGTCCTGTCAAGACCAGTGGAGCAGATGACGCAGGGACAGCCCTGTGCGGCACACCAGTTGGCGGCAGCCACAGCGCCGGCCGGGGAGGAAAAGTCGATGACAACGCCCTTCACAGGCAGTTCGTCAAAGCTGGCGTAAACGGTGATGCCGTTCACCTCACCCGCCTGCTGGTCAATACCCGCCACAACGCGGCAGTCGGTTCGTGCGGCAATTTTTTCAAGGAGGGTGCGGCCCATGCGGCCGCAGATGCCTTGCAGGATCAAATCCGTCATGTTTCGGTTCCTCTCATTTCAAAAACGGCCCGCTGCAAAACGCGGCGGGCCTGATGTGTCAGTCCAGAATTCCAAAGTCCCGCATGGAGGTTTCCAACCGCTGCCGGACGGTTTCGTTTGGCTCCACAAGCGGCAGTCGGCAGGGCCCGGCATTCCAGCCAAGGCGGTTCATGGCCCACTTCACGGGAATGGGATTCACGTCAGCAAACAGCGCGTTGCACAGCGGCAGTGCTTTCAGCTGCAGCGCAAGGCTCTCCTGCGTTTTGCCGTCAAACCACAGCTGGCAGATGTCATGGGCCTGCCGGGGCGCTACGTTGGACAACACGCTGATCACGCCCTTGGCTCCCACGGCCAGCATGGGGACGATGATGCCGTCCTCGCCGGAATAGATGATGAGATCATCCCCGCACAAAGCGGCGATCTCGGAGATCTGGGCAAGATTGCCGCTGGCCTCCTTGACAGCGTTGATGTTGGGATGCCTGCACAGCACCGCCAGCGTGGCGGGCTGAATGTTCACGCCGGTGCGGGAGGGAACATTGTACAAAATGCAGGGAATATCCACCGCATCCGCGATGGCGGTATAGTGGGCGATCAGACCCGCCTGGCTGGTCTTGTTGTAGTAAGGCGTCACCAGCAGAAGGCCGTCCGCACCTGCGGCCTGAGCCTCCCGGGACAGACGGATGGCATAGGCGGTATCATTGGAGCCGGAACCGGCAATGACAGGAACCCGGTGCGCCGTCTTTTCCACTGCGTAACGGATGCAGTCGGTGTGTTCCTTGTGATCCAGCGCGGGGGACTCACCGGTGGTACCGCAGATGACGATAGCGTCTGTGCCGTTGGCGATCTGGTCGTCAATGATACGGCCAAGCTCGTCAAAATTGATGCTCCCGTCCGCGTTCATCGGCGTGATGATGGCGATGGCGGCACCGGTAAAAACAGGACGTTTCATGAATTGTTCTCCTTAGTCAAGATACCCTTTGGCGGCCAGCAGTTCTGCCAGCAGCACCGCGCCGCCGGCGGCGCCGCGCAGCGTGTTGTGGGACAGGCAGACAAACTTGTAATCATACTGAGTGTCCTCACGCAGGCGGCCGATGCTCACCGCCATGCCGTTTTCCAGCATCCGATCCAGCTTGGGCTGGGGACGGTCGTTTTCCTCAAAATAGTGCAGGAATTGCTTGGGAGCGCTGGGCAGCGCAAGCTCCTGCGCAGGGCCCCGGAATTCCGCCCATTTCTGCAGCATTTGCTCCTTGGCGGGCTTGTTGGCGAACCGCACAAACACCGCGCCCATGTGTCCGTCGGACACCGGCACACGCAGGCACTGGGCCGTGAAGCGGGGAGCCGCGGCAGGTACGATGCGGTCGCCCTGAATGGTGCCCCACAGCTTGAGAGGCTCCTGCTCGCTCTTTTCCTCCTCACCGCCGATATAGGGGATCACATTGTCCAGAATTTCCGGGAAGGTATCGAAATTCTTGCCTGCGCCGGAAATGGCCTGATAGGTGCAGACCAGCACATCCTCAATGCCAAACTCCCGCAGGGGATGCAGGGCGGGCACATAGCTTTGCAGGCTGCAATTGGACTTCACGGCGATAAAACCGCGCTTTGTGCCAAGGCGCTTGCGCTGGGCCGGGATGATGTCCACGTGTTCCGCGTTGATCTCGGGCACCACCATGGGCACGTCCGGGGTCATGCGGTGTGCGGAGTTGTTGGACACCACGGGGCACTCCGCTTTCGCATAGGCCTCCTCCAGCGCCTTGATCTCGTCCTTTTTCATGTTGACTGCACAGAATACAAAATCCACCTGCGCGGCAACCTCCTCCACGTGGGAGGCGTCCAGCACGACCATCTTTTTGACACTCTCCGGCATGGGGGTACTCATCATCCAGTGACCGCCCACGGCCTCCTCGTAGGTCTTGCCGGCACTGCGGGCGCTGGCGGCCAGCGCTTCCACATGGAACCAGGGGTGATTTTCCAGCAGCGTCACAAACCGCTGACCGACCATGCCGGTGGCTCCTACCACACCAACTTTGAACTGTTTCATCCTGAAATACCGTCCTTTCCCATTCCCTCTTACTTAAAATATGCAGATTTGCCGGAAACTATTGCCAAACAATAAAAAAACCGGCTTGAAAACCGGCACGAAATGCAATATAATAAGATATTGCAGTCACAGCGCAACACACGGCCAGCGCCGCGTGACAGTCCCGCACCTGTTCGATACGGGCCCAGAAAAAGCGTGCCGTGCTTTTTCTTCGGCGGTTGCCCCTTTCAGCCTGTTCGGTTCGCCGTGGCAGGCATGGAAACAAGCGTACTGATGGAAACCGCGCCTCTGTGCTGGCTTTATTATAGTATTACGGCAAGCGATTGTCAATGAAAAAGGACGAAAACCATGCAAAAAAAAGAATTTTGGTATGACCTGCCCAAAGAACTGATCGCGCAGGAACCGGCTGACCCGCGGGATTCCGCCCGGCTGATGGTGCTGCATCGGAACGATGCTACCATCGGCCATGCGGTGTTTCACGACCTGCCCGGCTATCTGCAGCCGGGGGATGTGCTGGTGGTGAACAACTCCAAGGTGCTGCCCGCCCGGCTGATGGGCACTAAGGTTCCCACCGGCGCGGTGTGTGAATTGCTGCTGCTCCGGCAGGTTAGGGGGGACACATGGGAGTGCCTGGCCCGCCCCGGCAAACGGATGCAGCCGGGCACCAAAATCAGTTTTGGTGACGGAACGCTCACCGCTGTGGTGGATGAGACACTGCCGGACGGCAACAAACACGTGACCTTCACCTATGACACCGAAACGCTGTATGAGAAGCTGGACGAGTTCGGCAAAATGCCGCTGCCGCCCTATATCACCAAGCAGCTGGAGGATCAGAGCCAGTATCAGACGGTGTATGCCAGAGAACTGGGCAGCGCGGCGGCCCCCACAGCGGGCCTGCATTTTACGCCGGAACTGCTGGAAACATTGCGCAGCATGGGTGTACACATTGCGGAGGTAACACTGCATGTGGGCCTTGGCACCTTCCGCCCGGTGAGCGAGGACAACATTGAAGATCACGCCATGCACAGCGAATGGTACAGCGTCAGCGAGGAAGCCGCCGCTGCCATCAATGAGGCCAGGGCTTCGGGGCACCGGGTCATTGCGGTGGGCACCACCAGCTGCCGCACGCTGGAATCTGTCTGGGCGGCCCACGGCGGCATCGTGCCCTGCAGCGGCAACACCAGCATTTTTATTTATCCCGGTGTGGAACTGCACGCCATTGACGGACTTGTTACCAATTTCCATTTGCCAGAAAGCACCCTCATCATGCTGATTGCGGCATTCTACGGCTACGACAGAACCATGGCCGCCTACAAAACGGCGGTAAAAGAGAAATACCGGTTTTTCAGTTTTGGCGATGCCATGCTGATTTTGTGACACAGGAAGGAGTTTTCCCATGCCATACCGTCTTATCAAGCAGGAGGGCGCTGCCCGCCGCGGCGAGTTCACCACCGTTCACGGCACAGTCCAGACTCCCGCGTTCCAGAATGTTGCCACCGCCGCCGCCATCAAGGGCGGCCTGTCCGCGCTGGATCTGAAGGACATCCGTGCGCAGGTCATGCTGTGCAACACCTATCATCTGCATCTTCGTCCCGGTGACAAGACCGTTGCCGAACTGGGCGGACTGCACAAATTCACCCGCTGGGATGGCCCGATTCTGACGGACAGCGGGGGATTTCAGGTGTTCAGCCTTGCCAAGCTGCGTCATATTACCGAGGAGGGCGTGACCTTCCATTCCCATCTGGACGGCCACAAAATTTTCATGGGGCCGGAGCAGAGCATGCAGATCCAGGCCAACCTTGGCTCCACCATCGCCATGGCCTTTGACGAATGTGTGGAAAACCCCGCAGAGCACGATTACGCCGAAGCCTCCTGTGCCCGCACGGCCCGCTGGCTGCTGCGGTGCAAGGATGAGATGGCCCGGCTCAAGCATGAGGGCAAAGCGGTAAACCCCGACCAGCTGCTGTTCGGCATCAATCAGGGCTGCACCTACAAGGATCTTCGCGTGGAGCACATGAAACGCATTGCGGATTATGACTTGGACGGCTATGCCATCGGCGGTCTGGCAGTGGGGGAGCCGGCCGAAGTGATGTACGAAATCATTTCGGCTGTGGAGCCGTTTGCACCCAAGGACAAGATTCGGTATCTGATGGGTGTGGGAACCCCCGGAAACATCATTGAGGGCGTCTATCGGGGCGTCGATCTGTTTGACTGCGTGATGCCCAGCCGCAACGCCCGCCACGGACACCTGTTCACATGGGACGGCATCATCAACATCAAAAACCTGAAATATGAAAAAGATGAACGTCCCATCGATCCGCACTGTGACTGCCCGGTTTGCCGCAACTTCTCCCGGGCCTATCTCCGGCATCTGCAAAAGGCGGACGAAATGCTGGGAATGCGTCTGGCGGTCATGCACAATCTGTATTTCTACAATCATCTGATGGAAAAGATCCGGGAGGCACTGGACAACGGCACCTTCCAGCAGTTCCACGACACCTATGTGCATCGTTTGGATACCAGAATTTGACGAAATTCTTGTCCGCCCTCTTGCACAATGACTGTAAATTTTGTATAATAAAACAAATATGTTTTTGTATAAGGAGTATGAACTATGATCCAGTTTTTGGAAACCGCCACTGAAAGCACCGCAGGGAGCCTGATTTCTCTCGTTCTGCCGATGGTTCTTATCATCGCCTTGATGTATATCCTGATTTATCTGCCCCAGAAAAAGCAGGACAAAAAGGATGCTGCCATGCGTTCTTCCATTGAAGTGGGAGACAAGGTCACCACCATCGGCGGCATTGTGGGCCGTGTGGTCGCCATCACGGATAAGGACGACACCTTCGTGCTGGAAACCGGCAGCGACCGCACCAAGATTCGTTTCCGCCGCACCGCCATTTCCTCTGTTGAAAAGCTGGAGATCAACAAGGAGAAGGAAAAAGAAACTCCTGTCAAGAAATAATCGCATAAATGCCGCGCCCCCTTGCATAGTGATGTACTGTGCAAGGGGGCGTTTTGTATGAAGCAGATGGGCAAGCGGCCGACAAGGCAGCATCCAACGAACGGCAAACAGAAAATCGCGCTGCTGCTGGTGGTGAGCTTGGGCGCGGGTATTGGCGCAGCCGCAATGCTGTTGTGCCTGTTTGCGGTACTGCTGTGGAAATTTCCCGTGCCGCTGACCTTTGTACAGCCTTTGTCTTGCGCCGCGGCCGGAGCGGGCGCTATGGTGTCTGGCTTTGTACTGGCGCAGAGCACGGGGCGGCAGAGGCTGCTCTGCGGTTTCGGCTGCGGAATGTTTTACGGGGCTTGTCTGTTGGCGGCAAGCGCATTGTGCGGCGGAGAAATCGTATCTGATGCCTCCGGGGCAATGGTACCTGCGGCGCTGGTGCTGGGCGGACTGTTGGGCGGCGCACTCAGCGCTGTGAGGGGGACGTGATGCGGGCCGCATCATCGCCGCTCCGGCGTCCGGCTGCCCCGGGGCCGGCAGCCATCACTCGGAATGCCGCCTGCTGTGTGCGGGCTGCACCGGGCTTTGCCGCAGCGTTTTTTCTGGGCTACCTGCCGGGAATCTGGCTGGGCAGAGGGGAAGTCCTGGAGATTGGCGCTCAACTGGCTGGCTGGTATCTGGACAAGCAGAGCTATCCGGCCTTTGGCCCGGTGCTGGCCAATCTGGCCGCCAACGCCATTTTGCAGGTGACTTTGATTTTCCTGTGCGGCCTGTCTGCGGCGGGCGTGCCGTTGCTTGCCTTGTTTTTCACTGGGCGGGGCTGTTTTATGGGACTGTGCGCAGGTTCGGTTTTTGCCCTCGGCGGCGCAAAGTCGTTGGTGGTTTACTGGCTGATGCACTGCCTTCCGGATCTCGGAGTATTGGCGGCAGAGATGTGGATGGCGCTGTATGCCACAACGCTGTCGGGGGGATTGTTTCAGGAAGTGTTCGGCAGCGGTGCTCCCAGAGGCATGATCTCCGGCGGCATGCGCAGACTTTTTATACGATACATTGTTTCTTTTTTACTCGTCCTGCTGTTCTGCGTCCTCGGCGCCGGGCTGGACATCCTGCTGGCCGCCATCCTGCTGTGACGGCGGTGTATAGCGTGTATCCGCAAGGGGAGACTTGGCCACCGTTTCACGCAGTTGCTTCTGATTGATGTGCGTATAGATTTGCGTTGTGGAGACATTCTCATGCCCGAGAATTTCCTTCAATGCCAGCATGTCCGCGTTGCCGTACTGGTACAGTAAGGTGGCCGCAGTGTGACGCAGTTTGTGGGGCGAATACCCGCGTCCGGAAAGTCCCGCGCTCTGCAAGCAGCGAGCTACAATCTGTTCCACGCGGCGGGCAGACAGCCGTTTACCGGTTCTTTTGGACACGAACACCGCATTTTTATCCACCAGATTGGGCAGGGAGGCCCTGACCTTAAAATAGTGGTTCAGTGCGTCCTGACAGGCGTTATTCAGGTAAACCAACCGCTGTTTGTTGCCTTTGCCAGTGATGCGGATGGTATCGTCCCGGAAATCACCCATGTTCATGGTGATCAGCTCCGCAAGACGCATGCCGCAGTTCAAAAAAAGAACCAGAATACAGAAATCCCGCTCATAGAAATCACTTTGTATATTTTTTAACAAATCTCTGGATTCTTCCAGCGTCAGGTATTTGGGCAGCGCCTGTTTGGGACTGCCCAGACTGATGTTTTCAGTGGGATTGCTCTGCAATTTGCCAACCTGTTTGCAGAGATACCCAAAGAACCCGCGCAAAGCGCTCAGCTTACGGGCGCGGGCTTTGGAACCGTTTTCGGCGCTCCGGGCATAATCCAGATAATTGAAGATGTCTCGCTTTTGGATGGTGGCAATGTCCGCTGTGGTGATATGGGTCAGATCAATTTTCTCAGGTGGTATGGATGGAGCCGCACGATCCCAGGAAATCATCATAAAACGGAAAAAGCCGCGCAAATCCAAATAGTAGCCATTCACAGTCCGCGGAGAACGCAGCTTGACAAAATCCAGATAATGGAGATAGTCGACTACATCATCGGGAACGTCCAGATACGGCGCATGCCGCTCCGGATGTGCAACATCAATGTAACTGCTCATACAGTATCGCTCCAATCTCTCAAAAAGTCTCAAAGCGTTTTATGGCGAAAAACCGGCCGTTTTGGCATTTTCCACTCCCCTATATTTCGCTAAACTTCAATTTAGCGAAATGTGCCCCTATCGAAATTATAGCACGTACAGCCCTCCCCCGTCAAGCGGACACGAAAAAATACCAGCTCATTTCTGACGCCTTTATTGTCAGAAACAAGCTGGTATTTTTTGTTTCAGTTCCTGTATGTAATAAAATGGAGTGGTATGGTTCAATCGCCACACCGGCATAAAAGCTTACTCGTCATCCTCATCATAAATACGGCCTTCGCCCTTGCGGTAAAACGGTTCACTTCCGCGCATTCCCTGCTGGCCCAAAGCCGTTTCAGAGGTGGTAATATTCATGTTCATCTTTTTGCCGCTGGAGGCCAGGTATGGCCTTGCGGCCTGCGCACAGGCTGCGAACAGTGCATCGTCTCTGGCGCCGTCCAGCACCAGCAGATAACTTTTGTCTGTTTCGTTGACGATCATCACCTGCAAGTAGGCTGCGGCGATGGACTCCTTCTCAGCCAAAACCTTGCAGATGGGATCCAGCAGCGCATCAGGCAGTACCGTCGGTTCTACAATGGTGATGTTATCACCCGGCTGGAGCCTGATTTGGGCGGCCGCCTCGGTACGGCGCTTTTTCTGGGCCGCCAGATCCAAAAACATGGCCTTTTCAAAGCGCATGGTTTCCGGGGTATCCGGGTTCAGGATCAGGCCGTCGATCTCACTGCCGGTTCCCATCATGGCAGCCAGACGGTCAAAATTCAGCGCCTGCATCAAAACCAGCGTATTGGCGGCAAATTTCATATTCTGGACGCCTTTCCAGGTTTCCCCATCGGTAAAACCGACCAGATATTTTTTCTTTTCCGGTGTCGTCAGCAGCGGAAACTGCACCTTGCTGCTTTTCAGAATCGCCGCCAGTTCCTGCGGCGTAGGCTTTTTGTTCACCTTGATGGTGGCTGGAACCAGTAGCGTGGCTCCCACCAGCGCGGTGGCAACGGCATTCAGGTTCTGCTGCGTTTTGTCGGCCCGGAAAGACTTGACAGCTTCCCGCAGTACCGGGTTGGAAGGCATCTGCGGGGCGTTTTTGCTGGGTACAGGTTGATTTGCCATAGGTTCAGACCTCATTTCAGTTTGATGGTGTTGATGGCCTCCCGCAGATACGAGACGCCCACCAACCGAAGTCCCGGAAAATCTGCCGGGTCAATCATTTTCAAGTTGTGTTTGGGAACGATGGCGGTATCAAAGCCAACGCGCTGCGCCTCCCGCAGACGGGTCTCCAGATGGCTGACACTGCGAATCTCTCCGCCAAGGCCGACTTCCCCGATGGCAACGGTCTTTTCATTGACCGGCAGATCCAGTAAACTGGATGCCATCGCAATGCAGACCGGCAGATCGCAGGCGGTCTCGTCCAGACGCAGGCCGCCGATGACGTTCACATAGACGTCCTGATCGTGGAATGCGTAGTTGGCGCGTTTTTCCAGCACCGCAAGCAGCAGATACATACGGTTATAGTCAAAGCCGCTGGCGGTACGGCGCGGGCTGGGAAAGCTGGTTTTGGTCACAAGAGCCTGGATCTCACTGAGTACCGGACGGGTCCCCTCCATCACACAGGCCACACAGGTACCGCTGATGCCCAGCGGGCGCCCTTCCAGCATGACCTGTGACGGGTTTTCGATCTGGGCCAATCCCCTGCCGGTCATATCAAACATACCGATCTCGTTGGTGGAGCCGTAGCGGTTTTTCACGGCCCGCAGCACCCGGTACGGCAGCGTTTTGTCGCCCTCAAAATACAGCACGGTGTCCACGATATGTTCCATGACCTTGGGTCCCGCAATGGCGCCGTCCTTGTTGACATGCCCTACGATAAAGGTGGGAATTTCCAGCGTTTTGGCAACGTTTAAGAACCGGGCTGTGCTTTCCTTGACCTGACTGACCGTGCCGGAGGAGGAAGAAATGTCGGTGCAGCGCATGGTCTGGATGGAATCAATGACCACCAGATCCGGTTTCATGGATTCGATCAAGCCGCAGATCTCATCCACATCGCTTTCGGAAACCAGCGAAATGTTTTCCTGCGGCACGTCCAGACGCACGGCCCGCAGCTTGATTTGCCGGACGGATTCCTCGCCTGTCACGTACAACACATTGCGGGTTCTGGAAACCTCGCCGCACAGCTGCAGCAGGATGGTGGACTTGCCGATGCCCGGTTCGCCGCCAATCAAAATGACGCTGCCCACCACGATACCGCCGCCCAGCACCCGGTCCAGTTCATGGATGCCGGTGATGATGCGGCTTTTTTCCTCGGTGGTGGAGACGCTTTGCAGCTTGAGCGGCGTCAGGCTGGTCTGCCCCGGTGTACGGGAAGGCGCGGAACTCTTGCTGCCGCTGGCTTTTGTCGGTTCCGCCACCACATCTTCGGTCATGGTATTCCACGCGCCGCAGCTTGGGCAGCGGCCAAGCCAGCGCGGGCTGGTCTCACCGCATTGGGTGCAGACGTATATGCTTTTCAGTTTGTCTTTGGCCATGCCTTTTCCCCCATTCTTTTCTATTATATCCCATCACAGGCGTTTGAGCAAGAAAAAATTGTGTAGTTACGCCGCCCCAAAAAGCGGCAGCCCCCGCACGAGAGCTGCCGCCTTTGAGATTTCTTTACAGAGTGACTTTATGGTAGACTTTTTTGCCTTTCTTGATAACGACACCGCCAGCAAGAGCCTCAGCGCTGAGGGACGCCTTGGGGTCGCTGACCTTCTCGCCGTCCACCAGAACGCCGCCCTGCTGCACCAGCTGGCGGGCTTCCCGGTTGGAAGCACACAGACCCGCAGCCACCATGGCGGCCAGCAGACCCACCTGGCCGTCCTTCACCAGATCGGCAGGCAGCTGGGTGGTGGGCATGTTTTCGTGGTCCGCGCCGCCGCTGAACAGCTGACGGGCAGCAGCCTGTGCCTTGTCCGCCTCTTCCGTGCCGTGAACCATCTGGGTCAGCTCGTAGGCGAGGATCTCCTTGGCCTTGTTGAGCTGTTCTCCCTGCCAGTGATCCATTTCGTCGATCTGCTCCAGCGGCAGGAAGGTGAGCATCCGGATGCATTTGAGGACATCTGCATCGCCCACGTTGCGCCAGTACTGGTAAAACTCAAAGGGAGTGGTCTTGTTGGCGTCCAGCCAGACAGCGTTGCCGGCGGTTTTGCCCATCTTTTTGCCCTGAGAATCCGTCAGCAGTGTGATGGTCATGGCGTAGGCGTCCTTGCCCAGCTTACGGCGAATCAGCTCGGTGCCGCCCAGCATGTTGCTCCACTGGTCATCGCCGCCGAACTGCATGTTGCAGCCGTAATGCTGGAACATGTGGTAGAAGTCGTAGGACTGCATGATCATGTAGTTGAATTCCAGGAAGGACAGGCCCTTTTCCATGCGCTGCTTGTAGCACTCGGCGCGCAACATGTTGTTCACACTGAAACAGGCACCCACTTCCCGCAGAAGTTCCACGTAGTTCAGATCCAGCAGCCAGTCGGCATTGTTCAGCATCAAGGCCTTTCCCTCGCCGAAGTCAATAAAGCGCTCCATCTGACGCTTAAAGCACTCGGCATTGTGGGCGATGTCCTCCTTGGTGAGCATCTTGCGCATGTCGGTGCGGCCGCTGGGGTCGCCAATCATGGTGGTGCCGCCGCCGATGAGGGCAATGGGCTTGTTTCCGGCCATCTGCAGGCGCTTCATCAGCGTCAGAGCCATAAAATGGCCGGCAGTCAGGCTGTCCGCCGTGCAGTCAAAGCCAATATAAAAGGTAGCTTTGCCGTTGTTGATGAGTTCCTTGATCTCCTCCTCGTCCGTGACCTGCGCAATGAGGCCGCGGGCTTTCAGTTCGTCATAAATGGTCATCGTTTCCTCCTGTGTGTTGCGGCAAGGGCATAAGAAAAGCCCCCGCCAAATGTGCATTTGGCAGAGGGCGAAAATCGCGGTACCACCTCTGTTCGCCTGCCCCTCACAGAGCAAGCCTTCGCGGGTGCAGCCGGCTTGATGGAACACCGTACACCCAAGCGCTGTAACGTGCGCACACGGCCCGGCCTACTGACGTTTCCGTGTTCAGCCTGCTGCTCCGGAATGTATTCCCCTGCCTGTCGCACAGCCCCTTGCACCAACCGGGGCCTCTCTGTCTGCGACGCTGACCGGGTACTGGTTCCCATCAACGCATTTGATAACAGAATAGCACGATTGATGGGAAATGTCAACCTTATTTGGATTTTTCAATCAGTTCGCGGGCATTGGCAAGGCTCAGGTCGGTGACCTTGTCGCCGGAGATCATGCGGGCCAGCACCTGCACACGGCCATCCATGTCCAGCGTGTGAATCTCGGTAAAGGTTCTGTCCTGCCGGACGTTTTTCTGGATGAGCAGCTGATTGTCCGCAAAGGCGGCCACTTGCGGTGTATGAGTGATGCAAAGCACCTGATGCCCCGCCGCCGTCTGGTGCAGCAGCTGGCCGATGCGTCCTGCCGCCAAGCCGGATACGCCGGTGTCGATCTCATCGTAAATGACGGTGGGCAGCGCGTCCCGGTCGGCCAGTGCGCTCTTGAAAGCAAGCATAATGCGGGAAAGCTCGCCGCCGGAGGCAATTTTGGCCAGCGGCTTGGGTTCCTCGCCCGGGTTGGTGGAGATGAGGAATTCCACCGTGTCCTGCCCGGAACTGGCCAGTGCTCCCCTGCTGTGCTTGAGGGCAAAGCGGATACCCGGCATGTTGAGAAATTCCAGCGCCGCTCTCATCTCCCGGTTCATGGCGGTGAATGCCTTGAGACGGCTCTGGGTCAGCGTTTCGGCGGCGGCGCGGGCACGCTTGTAGAGATCCTGCATCTGGGCTTTCAGTTCTGCGATCCGCTTGCCGCTGGACTGGAAGGTCTCCAGCTCGGCTGCCGCCGCCTCACGGCGGGCCAAAAGCTCCTCCACCTCCATACCGAATTTGTTTTTGATGCGGTAAATGGTGTCCAGCCGGCTTTCGATCATGTCCAGTTCGCCGGGGTCAAAGCCGTAAGCGTCCAGACGGTCTGCCAGATCGGTGGCAAGCTCTCGGGCGCCGTAGTACAGTTCGCTGAGACGGTCAGCCACGGAAGAAAGCGTTTCGTCAAGACGGGCGCTGTTGACAAGGCCGTCCACGGCGCCGCCCAGAAGGTCGGCGGCACCGGCCTGTTCTCCGTCCTCGTCGCCGGAAAGCGCCAGATGCGCCGCGTTCAGCCCGTCCAGAATGGTCTGGGCGTGGGTGATGACCATTTTACGTTCCTGCAAGGTTTTTTCTTCTCCGGGGGTCAGTGCTGCCGCATCGATGGCATCAATTTCCTCGGTGAGGGCCGCAATGCGGCGCTGTTTGTCCGCTTCGCTGGCATTGAGGGCATCCAGCTGACGCTTGACCGTCACCAGTTCCCGGTGCAGCTTGTGGTAGGCAGCGTGGATATCCCGGTTCTGAGCGTACTGGTCAAGCAAGCCCAGATGCAGCGCCGGGTTGGTCAGGCTCTGGCTGTCATGCTGGCCATGGATGGAAAGGAGACCGGCGGAGATATCCCGCACCACAGCAGCGGTGGCGGGCATCCCGTTGACCCGGCAGCTGCCCTTGCCCTCGGCACTGATCTCCCGATACAGCAAAAGATCCTCGCCCGGCTCGTAACCGCACTTTTCCAGCTGTTTTTGCACCGAAACGGGGATTCCCTCAAAGGTGGCCCAGATACAGGCTTTGGCGGCTCCGCTGCGCACCAGCTCGCGGCTGGTACGGTTGCCCAGAATGGCGTTGATGGAGTCAATGAGAATGGATTTGCCCGCGCCGGTCTCGCCGGTGAGGACGTTGAAACCGGGGGTGAAGGTCACCTCGGCCTTTTCAATGACCGCCACATTTTCAATTTTCAGGCTTGCCAGCATGGCTGACCCTCCCTTGCTATGTTGTTATCCCCGCCGCTGGGTGTACTGCTGAAGCTTGTGGCTGATATCCGCCGCGGCCTGTTCGGTGCGCATCAGAATAAAGAAAGTGTCGTCACCGGAAAGCGTGCCCACCACATCTTCCCATTGTTTGGCGTCAAACACCTCACAGGCGGCGTTGGCCATGCCGGAAAAACATTTTACCAGCACCATATGGCCGGCGTAATCCACTTTCAGCACAGATTCGCGGAAAATCATTTCAAACCGGTTGGGGCTGTGAGCCACTTTTCCGGCACCGGAAGCTGCCATGTAACGATAGCGCCCGTCTCCCATGGCGGTTTTGACAAGCTGTAACTCCCGAATATCCCGGGAGACGGTAGCCTGTGTTACCTCATATCCTGCCTGACGCAAATAGGTCAGCAATTCCTCCTGTTTGTCAATGGGATGCTGCTCGATCAGATCCAAAATTGCCTGGTGACGTGCGCTTTTCATGGTTCATCTCCTTATCAGTTTGCTTTCTATGGCACTGAGCTGCTCTGCCGGGTCGAAGGTGATCAAACGCAGCTTTTTGGGTGAGGTGGTGATATGCAAAGATTCTCCGGGAGCCAGCTCACACTGCGGCCCGCTGTCGGCGCAGGCGCAAACGGTGTCCCGGTTTTCCTGTTCGGCCACGATGGTGATGTGACGGTCTGCCCCAAACACCACCGGAACCGCATGGACGCTGTGGGCGCAGACCGGCGTCAGCACCATCACAGGGGCGGAGGCGTCCAGCACCGGGCCGCCTGCCGAGAAGGAATAGGCGGTAGAGCCTGTGGGGGTTGCGGCAATCAGCCCATCGCTGCGGTAACGGCTGACAAACGTGCCGTCACAAATGAGCTTATAATCCATCGGGTGAATGCGGGTACGGCCGAACAGAACCACATCATTCATAGCGATGGCCCGCCAGTTGCGGGAGGGGACGCTCGCCTCCAGCAGAGAGCGGGTCGTGAGGGTGTAGTCCCCCGCCGCCAGCCTCGCCAGCTTGGTGTCAAGCTCTGCTACTTCACAGGTGGCCAGAAAGCCTGTTCGCCCCAGATTGATGCCAAGTACCGGCCGGTCGTGCTCGGCACAGAAAATGCCGGCCCGCAGCAGCGTGCCGTCCCCGCCGATGGTAAGAACCTGCTCAGCAACACCGACTGCACGGTCGAGCGATAAAAATATAATGCCATCCCGCGATGTAAAATCCCCGGCAAATTCGTCCGGCATCAAAACGGAGATTCCCTGCCGCCGAAGCAGCGCAGCGGTGTGGCGCGTCACCGAAAGACCGGCATCTTTTCCCCGATTGGGAATCAATAGAACCGACATACCTTCCCCCCTACTTGTCCAGAGCCGCATGGGCCGCGGCAACGGTTTGCTCGATCAGCCCTTCCGGAAGAGGAGCCGGTTCCTCACAGTGACGGACATACAAAAGGAATTCAATGTTTCCTTCCGGTCCTTTGATGGGCGAAAAGTCCAGGCCTTCCGCCGTGAAATGGCTGGCGTTGGCATACTCCACAGCCGCGTGCAGGACTTCCCGGTGCGTGGCGGGTTCCCGGACGACCCCTTTTTTGCCAACCTTTTCACGGCCCGCCTCAAACTGGGGCTTGACAAGACAAACGCCCTGGGCGTCAGCAGTACACACCGCATCCGCCACCGGGAAAATGTGCTTGAGGGATATAAAGGATACGTCCACGCTGAAAAACTCCACCGGCTCCTGCAGATGCTCCGGAGTAACGTGACGGATGTTGGTGCGCTCCATATTGACGACGCGTGCATCGGTGCGCAGTTTCCACGCCAGCTGTCCGTAGCCCACATCCACCGCGTAGACCTTGACAGCGCCGTTTTGCAGCATACAGTCGGTAAAGCCGCCGGTGGAGGCCCCGATATCCATGCAGACTTTGCCGGAGGGGGTCAGTGGGAACGCGGACATGGCTTTTTCCAGCTTGAGTCCGCCCCGGCTTACATACCCGATGTCATGGCCGCGAACCTCCACTCGGGCATCCTCCGGGATCATTTCCCCGGCCTTGTCCACTTTTTGCTCGTCCACAAAGACTACGCCGGACATGATGAGCGCCTTTGCGCGTTCCCGGCTTTGTGCCAGCCCGTTCTGGCAAAGGTATTGATCCAAACGCAGTTTCATTTCTGCTCCTTTATGATACGTTGTGCCAGCGCGGCGGCATCCAGCCCCTGTGCGCGGCGAAGCTCCGGCACATTGGCATGCAGCAGCCTGCGGTTGTCCACAGCTGCCGACAGATAGGTTCCCTTCCAGCCGGCCTGCAGCAGGGCAAAGCCCAGCTGCTCCCCGATGCCGCCGGTGCCGATGGCATCCTCCGCAAACAGAATGGTGTCATACCGCTGCAGCAGCTCAATGCACTCCTGCGGCAGCGGGTAAATCTGCACCAGCTTGCAGCAGTCCGCCTGGATTCCCTGCTGTGCCAGCAGCTCACAGGCAGCGAGAGTTTCCTCCGCCTCCGCACCGTAGCTGACCAGCACCGTGCGGGAACCGTCCTCCTGACGGATCAGGTCAAAGGGATTTCCGGAACAGCCCAGTGCCGCCAGAGAGGCAGACTCCTGCCCTCTGGGATACCGAATGGCCCGCGGGCCGCGCCGGCCGGTGACAAGAACTTCCAGCCAGTGCTCCAGCTCCGCGTAGTTGGAAGGCGCGTACAGCGGGATGCCCACATGGCTGAAAAACGCGGTGTCATAAATTCCCTGATGGGTCTCTCCGTCGCCGGGAACCAGCCCGGCGCGATCCACCGCAAACAGCACGTCCAGCTGCATCAAGTTGACGTCATGGATGATCTGATCGTAGGCACGCTGGAAAAAGGTGGAGTAAATGGCGGCTACGGGCAGCAATCCCTGACTGGCAAGGCCGCCGCAGAACGTCACGGCATGTTCCTCCGCCATACCCACATCAAAGAATCGGATGGGATACCTTGCCTTGAAGAATTGTAGACCGGTGCCGTATTTCATGGCGGCCGTCACGGCGCACAGGCGCGGCTCCACAGCGGCCAGCTCCGCAAGGCGGGTGCCAAATTTTGTGGAGAAGGAATCCTTGGGAGAAATTTCCGGGTCGGTCAGGTGATCCAGATCAAAGGCACTGACGGCATGAAACTCTCCCGGGTTTTCCTCCGCCGGTTTCAGACCTTTGCCCTTTTGGGTGACGGCATGGATGAACAGCGGAGAATACTGCTCCTCCAGATTGGTGAACATCTGGCTCAGCGCATTTACGTCATGGCCGTCCACCGGGCCGATATACTGGAATCCCATTTCCTCAAACATGGTGGAGTGGTAGATTCCCTGCCGGATGGCCTTTTTTCCGGCCTGCAGCAGTTTGACCACATCGCTGCCCACCACCGGGATGCGCTCCAGCACTGTTTCCATGTGGGCTTTCACGTGGAAATATTTGGGGTCGGTACGCAGTTGGGTCAGATACCGCGCCATCGCACCCACGTTTTTGGAGATGGACATTTTGTTGTCATTGAGGATCACAACGAGGTTGTTGAGGGAACCGATGTTGTTCATGCCCTCATACACCATACCGCCGGTGAAAGCGCCGTCGCCCACAATGACCACCACACGGCCCGGCTCTCCCTTGATTTTTTTGGCTCTGGCGATGCCGATGGCCGTGGACAGCGCACTGCTGCCGTGTCCCGCCACAAAAGCGTCGCAGGCACTTTCTTTCGGGCTGGGAAAACCAGAAATCCCGTCTTTTTTGCGCAGCTCCGCAAAGCCTTCCCGGCGTCCCGTCAGAAGCTTATGGGTGTAGCACTGGTGCCCAACGTCAAAAAGCAGCTTGTCCTGCGGCAGATTCAACGCCCGGTGCAGTGCCACCGTCAGTTCCACAACGCCAAGGTTGGAAGAAAGGTGGCCGCCGGTGGAGGAAACGCTTTGAATCAAAAAATCTCGTATTTCTTCGCACAGGGCAGGCAGCTGCGATTCCGGCAGCCTTTTCACATCCCCCGGTGCGTGGAGCGTATCCAGCAACGGATAACTCATGGTCAATACCTCACAGATCAGTTTGTACGGGAACCGTTAAGGCAATACCGCATAATTCTACGTGCCGATACGGCGAGCGAGGTGCGTAAGGCGTCAGCCGTAAATATGCGGTGTTGCCTTAAGGCAGGGGCATCACATAGCCCAGCAGAATGCCCAGCGCTGCGCCGGAGACAACCTCAATGGGGGTATGCCCCACCATTTCCTTCAATTTGGTATCCCGCAAAAACGGCATGGATTCGCTGTTCTGGTCCATCCATTCCCGTAGCATATGGTTGAGAATTTTGGCCTGTTCGCCGGTCTCATACCGCACGCCCATGGCGTCGTACATGACGATCACAGCAATGACCACCGCCAGAGCAAACAGCGTGGAATGCACGCCGCAGAACCGGGCGGTTGCCACCACCATGGCGCAGACCGTGGCGGAATGGGAACTGGGCATCCCCCCCGCACCCCACATCCGCTCCGGGATAAACCGGCCGAAAATCACAAGATTGATGATGACCTTGATGATCTGCGCCGTGATGGACGCAAGCATCGAGGTGACCAGCACAAAATTCCAGTCCAGTGCGGTCAAAAGCAGGTTCATGGCATACACATCCTTGCGGTGTTAATTTTTGCGTTCCAGCAGCCGTCTTGCCATCATGCGCAGGAATTCTGCCCGTTCTCCCAGAGGAGAAAGCGCATCCAGCGCGGCGTCATTGTGGGCCGCGGCCAGACGGCGAGCCCCTGCCAGCCCATACAGTGTAATGAACGTGGTTTTATCGTTGGCAGCATCGCTGCCCACCGGTTTGCCCAGCGCTTCGGTGGTAGAGGTCACATCCAGAATGTCATCCACGATCTGGAATACCAGCCCCAGTTCGGCAGCATAGCGTTCCAGCAGGGTGCGGGTCTGAGGCGCAGCGCCGCCCGCGCAGCAGCCAAGCTGCACTGCCGTGATGATGAGCGCGCCCGTTTTATGGGCGTGCAGGCGGAACAGCTCCTGCTCGCTGGCTCGGACGGTCTCAAAATGCTTGTCCAGTTCCTGGCCATACAGCATCCCCCGCGCGCCGCCACCGGCCGCCAACAGCGACGCAGCCTCAATACGGCTGTCTGCCGAAAGATCCGCATGGGCGATGACTTCAAAGGCGGCGGTCAGCAGCGCATCTCCCGCCAGCAAAGCGGTGGCTTCCCCGAACTGCCGGTGACAGCTGGGGCGGCCGCGGCGAAAATCATCGTTGTCCATGCTGGGCAGATCATCGTGAATGAGGGAATAACAGTGCAGCATTTCCAGCGCACAGGCATAATCCAGCGCGGCCTCCGGCGCACATCCGGCCACCTGACAGGCTGCCAGTGTCAGCACCGCCCGCACCCGTTTGCCGCCGCCCAAAAGGCTGTACCGCGCCGCCGCGCCGATCTCGCTGTCGGCGGGCAGATAGGCGTCACACAGCCGGACCAGACGCTGTTCGGTCAGCGCGGCCCAGGCCTCCTGCTGTTTCGCAAAGGTCATTTTGCTGCCTCCTCCTGCGCCATCAGCGCAGCATCGATCTCTTCCATTTGCAGTTTGGCGCTGTTCAGCGTTTCATTGCAGTAACGGATCAGTTCCGCCGCCTCGGCGTACAGCTTGACACTCTCCGCCAAAGGTGTTTCCTCGCTTTGCATCTTGTCCAGAATGCCCTGCAGCCGGGCCAGCCCATCCTCAAAGGATTTCGGTGCTCTCATGTTGTTTCTCCCTGTTCACGGCATTGACGGTACACAGCGCGCTGGCGCCGGCACCCTGTAAGAGAAAGGCATCTCCGGGGGACAGCTGCTCCACCGTGCGGGGGACACCGTCCTCCCCCATTGGAATGGCATACCCCCGGGCCAGCACGCCGTAGGGGTTCAGGCTTGCGGCCAGCGCTGCGGCATGCTGCAAAACTGCCTGCGACGACCGCCGCTTGTCTTTGGCGGCGCTCTGCACTTCCGCCGTCAGGTCATCAAGCTGCTTTCTGCGCCCCTGCATGGCCTGCTGCTGGCTGTGCAAAACCTGCTGTGCAGATAGGTTCTGTAATCTATTATAGCATATTTCCCGGCAAGACTGTATATTTTTTTGAATATTTTGTTCCAAAATGAATATTTTTTGCCGCATTTCAGCCTGATCGGGCACGCAAAGCTCCGCCGCGGCGCTGGGCGTGGGGGCACGAAGGTCTGCCACATAATCCAGAATGGTGGTGTCGATCTCATGTCCTACCGCAGAAACCACCGGTTTTCGGCAGGCTGCCGCCGCCCGGGCAATGCGCTCCGAGTTGAAGACCCACAGGTCCTCCTTGCTGCCGCCGCCGCGGGTGATAAGGATCAACTCGGGACGGGGGTCTTTGTCCAGTGCGCGGATGCCCGCCACAATGGAACTTTCCGCCTCCAGCCCCTGCACGTTCACAGGCGCAAGCAGCAGTCTGACCATGGGCCAGCGGCGGGAAAGCACATTGCGCACGTCCTGCAGCGCCGCCCCGGTTTTGGAAGTGACAATGCCAATACAGCCCGGCCTCGGCGGCAGAGGGCGCTTGCGGGCAGGGTCCATCAGTCCTTCCCCTTCCAGCTTGCGTTTCAGCGCGTCAAAGGCCATCTGCGCTGCTCCCGCGCCAAAGGGGCGCAGATAGTTCACATACAGCTGGAATGCGCCGTCCCGCTCATACAGCGCCGCACGTCCCCATGCCAACACCTGCATTCCATTTTGCGGCTCAAAGCCCAGCAATTGGGCATCGCCGCGAAACATAACACTTTTGACGGCGGCATCGGAATCCTTGAGGGTGAAATACAGATGGCCGCTTTTATAATGGCGGGTGAAGTTGGAAATTTCTCCGCAAACGATCAGATTGTTCAGTGGCTCGCAGGCGGACAGCACCTGAGAAGCCAGATGATTCAAATCGCGGATGCTGATGAAGTCCATTGCGCCGCCTCCCTTGCCGCCAGAATGGATACGCCGATGGCGTTGTCGCTGGCATATTTTCCCGGCACAAACCGCGCCCCCGGCAGGCGGGCCGTCACGTAACCGCGCACAATTTCGCTGCTCATTACGCCGCCCGCAAACACCACCGGCAGTCCCGGATGCTGCTCCAATGCGGCGCGGGCCATGCGCAGCAGCGTTTCTGCCACACACAGCAGACAATATTTGCACACATAGGGGGCATCTTTCCCCTGTTCCAGCAGTTTGATACACTGATTTTCCAGCCCGGACAGGCTGCAATCCATGCCGCGCACCGTGGCGCGTGGCTTGACCGCTTCATGGCACAACGCGGCCTGCGCGCTCACAGAAACGCCCGCCGGAAACGCATATCCCAGCCGCACACCCAGCCTGTCCACGGCCTGCCCGGCGTACAGATCGCTGCTGGTTCCCAGCGGCGTGATGCGCTCCATGCCCTGATACAACAACAAATCGGTGGTGCCGCCGGACACATGGAAAACCAGTGCTTCCTGCTCCAAAAGCCGCGCATCCGCGGCAAAAAGTGCCGCTGCAAGATGTCCCTGCTGATGGGTGGTGGAAATCAGCGGCAGTCCCCGCGCCGCCGCAAAAGCGGCTGCGGCGCTGACGCCTGCCAGAAAGCAGGGCATATAGGAGCCTTCCACCGGACGGGGTCTGGCCGACACCCCCACCGCGCCGATTTTGGTCAGGTCCGCATGGCTGCCCAGTTCCCTGAGCAGCTCAGGCAGCGCGGAAGTGTGGTGGAACAGTGCATCGCTCTGGCGCAGACCAAGCTGGCCCTGCCTGACCGGCAGGAACCGCTTGCAATCACAAACAACCTCTCCGGCGTCCGTGTCAAACACGGCCAGAGAGGTTGCATAGTTGCTGGTATCCAGCCCCAGCGTCAGCATGACGGTGTTTCGCCCTGCTCACGGGCGACAGTACCAAGCAGTCCGTTGACAAACTGGTAATCGCTTTCGGCGCCGTACTTCTTCACCAGTTCCACCGCCTCGTTGATGGCAACAGCGGTCTTTTTTTCCTCGCCGTACAGGCTCTCGGCCAGTGCCAGACGCAGCGCCACCAGACAAACACGGGGAACCCGCGCCAGTGTCCAGCCCTTGAGATGGGCCTCAATGACGGCGTCCAGTTCCGTTTGGTGGGTCTGCATGTCCTTCAGCAGGCGCAGCGCGAAAGTGTCCAATACCAGCTCGCTCTCGCCCTGATCCGGCTCAAAGGTGGCAGCAAAGGCCGCCAGAAAAGCGTTTTCCCGCGCCTCGCGGCGGGTCAGTTTCGGTTCGCTCACTAACCAACTCTCCTCAAGCTTACTCTTCCGCAGGCTGCTCGGACAGACCCGTCACCAGCACATCCACGCGGGACACCGTGATGCCCGTCATGTTCTGGATGGTCTGCTTCACATTCTCCTGCACTTTTTCACATACCGGCATGATCTTCACGCCGTACACCGCAAAAATGCGCACCACCACACTGGCAACGCCATCTTCCATCTCCACGGTGACGGCCCGCTGCAGGCCGGTGCGGCCCAAAAGGCCGCGCACATTCTGGTTGCTGCCCGCAGACACATCGGCAACGCCTTCGATCTCCAGAGCTGCCAGCCGGGCGATCTTTGCCAGTACATCAGTCGAAATTTGCAGGCTGCCGCCCGCCGTATTGCGCACGTCCATGATGTGGCTCCTCCTGTTTGAACAGAATATTACAGTAGTAGTTTACCACAAAACGGCGGCGTTTGCAATGCTTTTATTTGACTTCTACCACAGTAATATCCTGCGCCTTGCATCCTTTTAATTGGGAAAGCACCACATCCCGGATGCGTGTTACCTCATCGGCGGTGAGAGCGTCGTTTTCCGTCATGACCGTCACATTGACTTTGTCGCCGTCCAGCATGACAACACAATCCGCAAAGCCCTTGGCCTTGATGAGGGTCTCCAGCGCGCTTTCCACCGTGATGTTGTTCACCTGCGCGTTAAGCTGTTCTGTGAGAGCGGTCTTTTCATCATCGGTGAGCTGTGCGTTTTTCAGGGATTTCTTCAGGGCATCCAGTGCTTCGTCCCGGGCTTTGGTACGGGCCAGCCGCGCGGCCTCAAAAAATTCCGTTCCGCTGTCCTTGCTCACACTGACCAGCTGGGCCTCGCCGTAGTTTTTGCCGGTTTCGGTGACCTCCTGCCCGGTGAGAGGATCCAGCACCGCCACGGCCTCCTCCTCCAAAGCGGTGGTCTGGGCACTGGCTGCGGTGGAGACCGTCTCCGGAACAGCCTGAGAAAAACTGTAATTCAGATACACCGCGCCGCCCAGCGCCAACGCCAGCGCGGCGGCGGTGAGCCGGTTGCCCAGCCTGGAACGGCCCGCGGATGGTTTGCCGGTTTGTTTCATGGAATACCCCTCCTTGTCAGCTTGTCATTTTTGTCACAGTGATATGGCTTGCGCCCACGTCGGTCAGCGCCTGCACAATGTCGATGATGCGTTTCTGGACGATGACGCTGCCGCCTCCCTCACAGACCACGGCCACACCTAAAATCTGGGGCGTTCTGACGGTCTCCACAAGCCCCTGCGCACCGCCGCCGCCCAAAAGAACATGCTGCAGCTGGCGGCTGCCGTCCGCCTCCTGCGTTTCGTCGGCGGCGTAGACGGTCTCCTCTCCGCCGGCAGCCGTCACCAGAACGCTGGTTTTGCCGGCGCCGTCCACCTGGGAGATCAGCGATTCCAGCCGCTGTTCCAGCTCTTCCGCATAGGAGCTTTGTTCCGGCAGAGAACGGTCGGCCTGCACTGTCTTTTCTTTCGGAAAGAGGGAGGAAAGCGCCAGCAGCGCGATGCCAAGCGTTCCCATGGCGGCCAGAAGATTGACCCGGCGCTTTTCATCGCTCCAGAGACGTTTGAACTGTTCAGTCAGCGTTTTCATGGTGCGTCACCTCCTGTTTTCACTTCAAAAGGCACCTCCCCGCACAGTTCCGGGAGCAGAGTCCGCGCTGCCTCTGTATCCCGGGGGTATGTCACCAAGACATGGCAGACACCGTTTTTCATGGTGACGGTGGCACAGATGCCTGCCTGTTCCAACCCGGTCTGTACCGTCCGGACAAGGCCGAAGTCGGTGTAGTCCCGTATCTCCGCCTGCTGGCGGGTCCAGCCGCGCAGCTCTGCGGAAAGCCCCGCCCAGTCAAACCCGGCGGCACACTGTACCACTGATGTTATAATATACAGGGTGAGCACCAGATTTATGACGCTCTTCATGCCGTTTTCCGGCCAAAAGACCCGCAGCATCCCCGCAAATGCGCAGAGAACACAGCAGCCAAGGGCCGCATGACGCAGGGAATCCATGGTCACCCTCCGTTCCCGCTGATGAGCAGCAGCGCTGTGGACAGTACCACCATAAACGCATACAGAACCAGCACCGACCCGCAAAGCTGCGCCCCATCCGCATACAAGGCACAAATTTGTCCGCTGCGGGACTGCCCACAGCCCTCGGCAAGGATTCCCGCCAGCCGGAAAGCGAGTCCGTACAGTGCGCAGCGAATCAGAACCGGTGCAAAGCATGCGGCGAGGGCCGCCACGCCCGCCGCGGCCAGCGTTCCCTTCAATAGATGGAAAGAGGCTGCGGAGGCTGACAGCGCCGCTGCGGCAGCGTCCCCCACCACCGGCGCAAAGCCGGACAACACGCTTTTTCCCATGCGCAGCGCAGCGGAATCGCTCACTCCGGCCAAGGCGCTTTGCAGCCCCAAAACCACAGTAAACACCGTACCGCAGCATCGCAAGCCCCATTTCAGACAGTCGCCAAACAGCGCCGCCGCCCGGCCAAGCCCCTGCCCGCCCCACAGAACCGCGCTGGCGGAAAGACAGAAATAAATCTGCAAAACCGGCAGGAGAACCGATTGAATGACGGTACACATCAGCCCGGACATGGCGTAAAACAAACCGCTGTAGGCGGCGGCTCCGGTCGTTTGTCCGCCCAGAAGCGCGATCCCGCTGTACACCGGAACAAAGGCCGCCAGATAGGTCTGACATTCCGAGGCGGTCTCCCCCACCAGACGGGTCAGGTCCATCATGGCGGAAAGGCTGAGGGTTCCAAAAGCCAGCACCGCAGTTGCCTCCACGCAGATGCGCCACCCGCCGCTGACCGCCAGCCCCGCTGCACAGCCGATGCTCAGCGTCAGCACAGCCTGTGCGGCAAAACGCAGCGGATCTTTCACGCCCTGTAGCGCCCATTCCCCAAGAGTATCCAGCACGCCGTCCAGCGTCCAGGCCCCTGCATCCCCGCTTTGTGTATCCGATGGCAGGAGTGCCTGTACATCCTCGGGCAGTTCCTGCGCATGGCAGGGCGGGGCTGTCAGGACAAAAAGGACAAAAAGGAATCCACCAAGCCTTGCAGCAAGGGCAGCGCCTCCAGCAGTGCCAGCAGTCTGCCGCACAGTTCGGCGGCTCCGGCGGCGGCCGCCATCCCGGCATCCTTGCAGAAATCCGACGCCAGCTGTGCGCACAACGCAATGCCCAGTACCCGGAGCAGACAGTCGAAGCTTTGCGACGAGGCATAATTTTTCAACGTGTTCAGAAATGCCAGTACCGGGCGCAGCTGTTCGGCTGCTGAAAGCAGCAAAATCAGCGCGCCGGCGGTGGAAACAAGAAACGCAAAGGTGGGCTGGTCTTTTTTCAGCGTCAGGCTCAGCGCCCCCGCCATAAAACACAGCACCGCGATTTTTGCCATTATCATACATCATAGATCAAACAGTGCCTTGATGAGCACAAAGAGATTGCTGATCTGCTGTACAAGCATGGTCAGTACCACGATCAGTCCCGCAAGTGTGGTCATCATGGCCTGATCCTCCCGCCCGGATCGGATCAGCAGTTGATTCAAAACAGCCACAATGATGCCGGTGGCTGCAATTTTGAAAACCAGATCAATATCCATTCCCGGCTCCTTCCATTATAAAAGCAGCACGGCGGCCGCTGCGCCGAGGCAGGCTCCCAGGCGGGGATACAGGGTTTTGCAGGCGTTTGCTTTGGCAAGACATTCCGCGGCGGCTTCCTCACACAACGCCGACAGACGCTCCAGACCGCGGCAGACCTCCTCCCGCGGAAGGAGGCTCAGCGCCGCAAGCCCGGTGTGCACCTCCGCTTGCAAAGAAGGCGCCAACGCGTCGGGAACCGGCAGTTCCTCCAGTCTTACACAGCCCGCAAAGCCCAAACCGGAAAAGGACGGATCCTTTTCTAGTTCCCGCAGCAGTTCTCCGGCAGGCAAGGCCCGGTAGGATATCTCGGCACGCAGCCGTGTCAGCAGCCGCACGAAGGTATGTATCTGCAACCAACGCTCCTGCTGACGCAGAGCCGCAGCCATGCCGCAGCCCCAGCCCGTGAGCACCAGCAGTGCCGCCCCCAGAAAGGCCATCACAGGCTTCGCAGCTCCGCTACGCTGCCCGGGCGTTCCCGTCCGTCCAACAGCACCGCCAGGCAAAAGGCCCCCGTGGCAAGCAGTCGAGCCAGCTGCGGTTTTTTGCCCAGATTTTCGAGCGAATCACAGTGGACCGATGCGAGAAACACCGCACCGCTGGCCACACCTTCTTCCAGCGCGGCGGCGTCCTGTACAGTGCCCAGCTCATCACACACAATGGCCTGCGGATTCATGCAGCGAAGCGCCATCTGAATGCCCTGTGCCCGCGGGCAGCGGGTGTATACATCGCAGGAAAGCTGACGGGAATCCCCCACCAGTTCTCCTCGCTCGTCCACCACGGAAAAAACGCGGTCGGTGCGGGCAAGATGCTCCACCATGCTGCGCAGAAAGGTGGTTTTGCCGCTGCCCGGCGCTCCTGCCACAAGGATTCCTCCATCCAACGCCGCCAGCCGTGCAACCACTTCCCCGGGCAGCGAACAAATCACCCACCGGGACACCCGCATCGACAGAGAAGTTACTTTGGCAAAACCGGAGGCTCCCCGAACGCCCGCCACTCCCACACGGCTGCCATCCGGCAGCGTCAGGAATCCCTGTTCTAACTCCTCTTCATAGGCGTAAGCGGAATGACGGCACAGCGTCAGAAAGCATTCCCGCAGTGTGGATTCCTCCAAAAGCTGCAGGTGCTCCGCCTTGGGCAGAAATTTTGCTGCGGGCGTCAACCGGCCTTTGACTGTGAACTGTACAGGCTGCCCTGCCCGCAGACGGATCTCCTGAATATGGGACGCCAGCGCGGGATTCAGTGCCGTCAATTCATTTCGCAGCGGCTCCGGAAGGCAGCCGGCCACACGGTAATACTCGTCCATCATGTTGTGTCACCTCCACACTCCCACTGTATGCCCGGCAGCACAAAAAAAGACCGCATCCTTTTGGATGCAGTCTGAAACGATGGATCACTGTCCGAGCATGGCCCGGAAGGCGGATTCGTCAAGGACGGGGATACCCAGTGCCTGCGCCTTGGTAAGCTTGGAACCGGCGGCTTCACCTGCCAGCACATAGCTGGTTTTTTTGGAGACAGAGCCGCTTGCCTTGCCGCCGTTTTGCGTGATGAGTGCCTCCGCCTCCTGCCGGGACAGGGTGGGCAGTGTACCGGTGACGACAATGGTCAGCCCTGCCAGTGCGGTTCCCTTCTTCTCTCCGGTCCACTGCATGTTGACTCCGGCAGCGGAAAGGCGTTCCAGCAGGTCGGCTGTGCCGTCTTTGGCAAAGAATTCCACCAGGCTCTGGGCCATCACCGAGCCAAAGCCGTCGATGGCGCTGATTTCCTCCTGCGTGGCGGTGCGCAGGGCGTCCATGGAACCAAAATGTTCTGCCAGCAGCGCCGCGGCCTTGTCACCAATGTTGCGGATGCCAAGACCAAACACCAGCTTATCCAGATTGTTTCCTTTTGAGTGAGCTATGGCCGCCAGCAAATTATCGGCGCTTTTGGCCTTGAATTTATCCAGTGCCAGCACCTGCTCCCGGGTGAGGGTATATAGGTCGGCCACTGTATGCACCAAGCCTTTGTCAATGAGCTGGCAGGCGACTGCCTCTCCCAGCCCGTCAATGGCCATGGCGGCGCGGGAAGCAAAATGGATCAGGTTACGCAAAGCCTGTGCAGGACACTCCGGGTTGACGCAGCGGAGGGCGGTCTCATCCTGCAAATGCACTACGGGAGCCCCGCAGGAGGGGCAGACCTCTGGCATACGATAGGCAACACTGCCATCCCCGTGGCGGCTCACCCCGATAACCTCCGGAATGATATCGCCTGCTTTACGCACTTGAACGGTATCCCCCAAACGCACATCCAGCTGGGCGATGATGTCCCCGTTGTGCAGGCTGGCACGGGACACACTGGTTCCCGCCAGAAAGATGGGATCGAATACCGCGGTGGGAGTCAGCACACCAGTGCGCCCCACGGTCACCTCGATATCCCGCACAACACTTTCCTTGACCTCCGGCGGATACTTGAACGCGATGGCCCAGCGGGGAAATTTGTTGGTGCTGCCCAGCGTGCGACGGTCACTCAGGTTATTCACTTTGATGACCGCGCCATCGATGTCATATTCCAGCGTACCACGCAGCTGTCCGATGGTCTCGATTTCCTGAATGGCATCCTCGATGCCGTGGAACACGCTGTACCGCTGCAGTACCGGGAATCCCAGCGATTGGATATAATCCAGCGTTTCATGGTGGCTGGCGAAGCTGCGCCCCTCCACCTGCTGCAAATTGAATACGAAAATGGACAGACCGCGGGAGGCCGTCACCTTTGCATCCTTTTGGCGCAGAGACCCGGCCGCCGCATTGCGCGGATTTTTGAAAGGCGTTTTGTCCTCCAGCTCCTGCTGTTCCTTCAGGAGGAAAAAGGCGGAATGGGGCATATACACTTCGCCCCGAACCTCCAGAAAGTCCGGCGCATCCGGCAGCGTGTGGGGAATATCTTTGATGGTGGCAAGATTTTCCGTCACATCCTCCCCCACCACGCCATCGCCGCGGGTGGAACCGCGCACGAAAACGCCGTTCCGATATTCCAGACTCACCGATAATCCATCGATTTTGGGCTCCACGGTGTACACCGGTTCCACACCGGCCTCCCGCACGCGGGCATCAAATTCCCGCAGCTCCTCAAAGGAGAACGCATCCTGCAGGCTTTCCATCTTGACGGCGTGCGTCACCTTGCTGAATTTGCTGCTGGCTGTGCCGCCCACGTGCTGGGTGGGAGAGGCTGCCGTGACAAGCTGCGGGAATTCTTTTTCTATCGCTTTCAATTCCCGCGTCAGCTGGTCATACTCGAAATCCTCCAGTTCGGGTGCATCCTGATCGTAATACAAACGGTTGTTTTTCTCAATGATAACGCGCAGTTCTTCGGCACGCTGACGGGCCTGTTCCAGTTCCATGGTACTCTCCCCCATTTTCACATTGCTGCTATTATACCACAAAACGGTGGTAAAGTTCAATCCGCCGCATAGTAATTCGGCGTTTGCCCGGTGATGATGACGCTGGCAAGCAGTACCTCATGTTCCACTGTGATGGTGGAACTGCGGCCATCCAAAATCATGTTGACAGTGACCGTCAGCACCAGCTCCGCGGAATATTGCACCGAATTGATGGCAAGCGAGCGGGCCGTCTGGCACAGGCGGCTCTGCACGTATCCCTGCGGCCGTATCGTCATGCACCAGCCGGGCCCAAGGCCGCCAAGCAGAGAATTATTTGTCAAACTGCCAAAGGGAATAGTTTCGCTGTGTTCCGGCAGCTGCTCCATAGCACGCTCCGCAGCGGCTACAAGGTCAGTCTGTGCAGCTGTTACCGCGACAGCGTTCAATGCAACCATGCCGTTTTCCATTGTATAGACGTGCGTTGCCCATTCAGGGGCCTGCTGCATGGTCTCATTGACAGCCCGGTTCAAGGTCTCCACAGTGGTGCTGCTGGCCTGATACTCCGCCAACTCATGCAAGGTTGGCTTGATTTCGGTGTTGACATAATAGCTGAACAGCCCACATCCCAGCGCAGTACAGCATAAAAAACCTGCGCACCAGACCTTTATGGGCCTCCGATGGACCGGACTGCTGCTCCTGCGCCGCATAATTCCACCCCCTGCCCATGCTATGATACAGGGCAAGACTTCGTGCAAAGTCATACGCCGTACATCATAACCGCCCGATAGAGCCACTTCTTAATAGGAAGGGTAAAACAAAAATGACCAATGCGGTAAAACATACGCTATAGAAAGAAAAAGCACGCAGAAATCAACATTTCTGCGTGCTTTTCTGTGGTGGAGAGTAGGGGGATCGAACCCCTGACCTCCTGCATGCCATGCAGGCGCTCTCCCAGCTGAGCTAACCCCCCATGGGAACCGTTGTCACAATAACTGCGGCAACGGTATAGATTATAGCATAGAGCTTTCCAGTTGTCAACAGGTTTTTCCAAAAAAATCAATCAAAAATCCATCAATTATTCCGCATCCTCGCAGAAGGCCTTGAAAGTGCGGTAGGCCATGTACACATCCACCTTGCTGACTACCTCAAAGGGAGAGTGCATGGCCAGCACTGGTACGCCGATGTCGATGGTGTCGATATCCTGATTGGCAACATATTTCGCAACCGTGCCGCCGCCACCCAAATCGATTTTGCCCATCTCGCCGATCTGCCAGGACACACCGTTTTGATCCATCAAACGGGTGAGGTAGCTCACCATCTCGGCGCTGGCATCGCTGGTGCCGGATTTTCCTCTTGCACCGGTATACTTATAGATGGCAACGCCGCGGCCTGCGTAAGTGCCGTTATCCGGCTCGAAGGCATCAGCAAAGCCGGGATCGTAGGCGGCGGTCACATCTGCGGACAGGCACTTGGACGCCTGGAACGCTTTGATGGCATCTGCCCCCTGTGTTTTGCAAAGCTGTTGCAGGAAATGGAAGGTGTACATGCTCTGCAGGCCGGTCACGCCGTCGGAGCCGGTTTCTTCCTTGTCAGTCAACACACAGACCGTGGTGTATGCGGGAGACTTTGTCTCAATCTCCGCCATCAGCGCGGGGTAAGCGTCCACACGGTCGTCATGGCCGTAAGCGCCCACCATTGCCCGGTCAAAGCCGATATCGCGGGCCTTGAACGCGGGAACCACTTCCACCTCAGCGCGGGCAAAATCCGCCTCCGTGATGCCGTAGGCCTCATGCAGCAGTCCCAGCACGTTCAGCTTGACTCTCTGCTCGACCTCTTTGTCCTCAATCGGCTCGGAGCCAATGAGCACATTCAGATTCTCTCCTGTGATTCCTTCGGTCAGCTTTTTCTCGTTCTGCTTTGCGGACAGATGCGGCAGCAAATCGGTGATACAGAAAACCGGGTCATTCTCCCCTTCTCCGATGTTTACAGTGGCGCAGCTGCCGTCCGCACGGTAGATCACGCCGTGCAGTGCCAGCGGAATGGTGGGCCACTGGTACTTGCGCACGCCGCCGTAGTAATGGGTACGGAAATAGGCCAGCCCGGTCTGCTCATACAGAGGGCGGGGGCGCAGATCCAGCCGGGGGCAGTCAATGTGGGCGATGTTCAGATGAAAGCCATCCTCCATGCCCTTGGTTCCAATGGTCGCTGCCAGCACGCACTTGCCGCGATTGATGTGATAAATCTTGTCTCCTGCGTGCAGCGCTTCCCCTGGCACAAAGGGGCGATACCCTGCTGCCAGCAGCAATTCCTCGCTGTATGCCGCAGCCTCCCGCTCGGTTTTGCCCTTATTCAAAAAGGTCTTGTATCCCTCGCAGAATTCCTGCGCAGCAGCCAATGCGGCGCGGTCGGTATCTGCCACGGTTTCGTTGCGGTAAGTCAATGCCTTCAATTCTTCGGTAGTCATTTTTCATTCCCTTTCTATTTCTTATATCTGTGAATAAATTTTTTGATAACGCTGATAACCCTGTGTGATTTTTCGGACGTAGTGCCGCATCTGAGGATACGGGTAGACCGTCAAAGTTTTTCCGTTTTCGGAATAGCGGCTGTCCTCCAGCAATGCATCGACCGTTCCCCATCCGCTGTGATAGGCCGCGGCCGCGGTGGACAAATCCCCCTGATATCGCAGCAGGCAGTATTTGATAAAATACGCTCCAAAACGGATGTTGGTTTCCGGAACGTACATATCCTCAAAGGTCAGCGCTTCTGTGGGAGCGATGTTCGACTTGATCCAGTCAAACGTCACCTCCGTGATCTGCATAAGGCCCCGGGCATCCACATCAGACTGTGCCTTGGGATCAAAGTTGCTCTCTGTTCTGATAAATGTATATAAAATCAACGGGTCAAGGTCGTATTTATCTGCGTAGTAGGTTACATATTCCTGATATTTCTGAGGATACGCCAGCTTCTCGACCTGCTTGTGAGCCAGCACAAACGACAGTGTGCAGACAGCCGCAAGCACGGCCAACAGTACCAGAAATCGTCGAATGCAATTAACCTTGTGCTCCATAATCCTCCTTTTGCAGTTTTTGAAACAGCGCTGCCGCAGCGCTGCGCAGCTGCTCCGGCGTGCCGTCGTTGCGAAGTTCATAGGTGGCGGCGGCACGCAGCGTTTCCTCCGGAGTCTGCGCGTCCAGACGGCGGCGCGCCATCTCGGGAGCGATGCCGTCCCGGGCGCAGATGCGGCGCAAGCTTTCCTCATATGGCGCGCTCACCAGCACGATGGCATCGCACCGGGCCTGAAATGGTGTGCCCACAATGACCGCGCCGTCCACCGACGCCAAGGAATGTCCCAGAGATCGGGCGGCATCCAGACGCTGTTCGATACGATGGAGAATCTCCGGCTGCGTGATGGCCGTCAGTGCAGCCGTCCCTTCCGGCGTGGCAAAAGCGCGGTCCGCCAGCAGACGACGGCGCAGGTTTCCGTCCTCATCCAGAATATCCGTTCCAAAGCGCTGCCGGAGCTGGTCAAGGCAGGGAGAGCCGGGGTACAGCACCTCCCGTGCAATCAGATCAGCGTCAATACAGGGAACGCCCTGTTCTGACAGCCAGCGGGTAACCGTGGATTTTCCGCAGCCGGAACGTCCTGTGATGCCAATGACTTTCATAATACCACCACCCGGAAAGCTGCGGCACGGATCAGCCGGTTGTACACCGCCATGGAGACCCCATCACTGGCAGGGCAGCGGGCATAAACCACCTGTGCCCCCTGTTTGTCCAGTTCCCGCAGCGCGGTGAACAGGCGGCGGGCCTGTGCGGCGCCGTCCCCTTCCTTTCCATATTCTATGCAGGGAATCGGCAGAATTTGTCTTTCCCCGTCAAAGCAAAGCCCCCATACGCCGGGCGCGGCATGTTCCTGTACAAACGCCTGATACCGGGCAAGGCTGCCTTTCAGAATCGTTATCTGCGCCTTGGGTGCGTAGTGCTTGTATTTCATGCCGGGGGAACGGGCCACTTCTCCTTCTTTCAGCTTTTCAAGAATTGCCGCACTGACGAGGACTTCCTCCCCCAGCGCCGTTTCCAGCTGTTCTTTGGTAATATAGCCGGGTCGCAGCAGCATGGGATGCTCCCCCACCAGTGTGACCACCGTGGATTCCACCCCCACGCTGCACTCTCCCCCATCCAAAATCAGGGGCAGACGGCCATCCATGTCCGTCAGGGTATCCTGCGCGTTGGTGGGGCTGGGCTTGCCGGACAGATTGGCAGAGGGCGCAGCAAAAGCCACGCCGGAGGCCCGGATGACCTGCTGCACCACCGGATGGGAGGGCATCCGCACACCCACTGTATCCAGTCCGGCACAGGTCACCTCGCTGACCTCGCTCCCCTTGGGCAGCACCATGGTCAGCGGCCCCGGCCAATAGGCGGCAGCCAGCTTTCTGGCTCGTTCCGGCACCTGCGACACAATCCCTTGCAGCATCTCCATATCGGCTATGTGTACGATGAGCGGGTTGTCCTGCGGGCGGCCCTTGGCCTCAAAAATTTTCCTGACCGCCTCCCCGTTGCGGGCATCGGCGGCAATGCCGTACACTGTCTCAGTAGGCAGTGCCACCAGTTCTCCGGCACGCAGCAGTTCCGCGGCCTGTTGGATGCTTTGTTCATCGACAGGCAAAACCTGTGTTTTCATACAGATTCATTCCTCTTTAATTTTTCTTCCCGGTCATGGAGTATCAGCGGCTCCACCACGCGGTCCAGATCGCCGTCCAGCACGCCCTGCAAATTCCGAAGCGTCAGCGCAATGCGGTGATCGGTCACCCGATCCTGCGGAAAGTTGTAGGTGCGTATTTTTTCACTGCGGTCACCGGTTCCCACCTGGCTTTGCCGCTGGGCATTGTAAGCCTCGTCGTATTCCGCCTGCTTTTGCTGCAAAAGACGGCTGCGCAGCACCGTCAGCGCCCGGACCTTGTTTTCCCGCTGGCTGCGCTGATCCTGACATTCCACCACCATGCCGGTGGGCAGATGCGTCACCCGAATGGCGGAGGAGGTCTTGTTAATGTGCTGCCCTCCGGCGCCGGAGGAACGGAAGGTGTCAATGCGCAGATCTTTTGGATCCAGTTCCAGCTCCACTTCCTCCGCCTCCGGCATGACCGCCACTGTGACAGTGGAGGTGTGGATGCGTCCCTGCGTTTCGGTCTCCGGGACGCGCTGCACACGATGCACGCCGCTCTCAAATTTCATGCGGCTGTACACGCCGGCCCCCTCAATGGAGGCCACCAGTTCCTTGGCGCCGCCCAGTTCGGTGGCGTTCTCACTGATGACCTCACAGCGCCAGCCCTGTCTGGCGGCATACATGGAGTACATCCGAAACAAGCTGTGAGCAAACAGAGCGGCCTCCTCGCCGCCCGCCCCGGCACGAATCTCCAGAATCACGCTTTTTTCGTCATCGACATCCTTGGGCAGCAGAAGTAATTTTATATTTTCTTCCAGCTCTTCCAGTTTTTGGCAATTCTCGCAGCTTTCCTGCTGTATCATGGCAAGGAACTCCGGGTCTTCCCCGCCTGTTTCCAACAGCTCACAGGCCTCCCGGATCTGGGAATCCAGCTGCCGGTATTGACGGTAGCTTTCCACCAGCGGGGTCAGTTCCTTGTAATCCTTCATCAGGCCGGCATAGGCATCCGGCGTTGTGGCGGGATCAGACAGCCGGAAGGCAATCTCCTCGTAGCGGCGTTCCACATCACGCAGATCATCAAACATTGGGTTCTCTCCTTTGTTTCCCTGTTCCAACGGACTGTGGCTGCCCGCTACTGCTCGCCGCGGAAAATCTTTTTGATGTTTTTCTCGATTTTGACGCGGGGCAGCATGACCTCATGGCCGCAGCCCCGGCAACGGATCTTGAAATCCATTCCCACACGCAGCACATCAAAACGATCACTGCCGCAGGGATGTGGTTTTTTGGTCTGAATCACATCGCCCACCTGTACATCCATGTTCAGCACCGCCTTTCATCTGATTATTATACAACGAACTGTGTTGATTTGCAAACCCCCTGCATATTTGTTACTACCGCAACTTGCGGAATTCATAAGAAATGAGGAAATCCAAATGCTGGAATATCGTGCCGAAGGTCTTTGCCGCAGCGCCAACCACATGCGCAGAGAGGAGTTGAACCGGTGCATCGCCACCGCGGAGGTGCTGCAAAGCACCGCGCTGGCCTTTGATACCAACCGCCGCCTGCGGTTTGAGCTGGGCGGTGTACGGGGGTATATGCCCTATGAGGAATGTGTGGACACCGCCCCCGGCGAGGAGGTAAAGGACATCGCTGTATTGACCCGCGTGGGACGCCCCACCTGTTTTGTCATCACCGGGACCTGTCGGGAGGAGGATGGCAGCGAGGCATTTTTACTGTCCCGTGCGCAGGCCCAGCGCCGGTGCCGGGAAGAGTATCTGGACAAGCTGGAATGTGGCAGTGTCATCCCCTGCACCGTGACCCACATTGAAAATTTCGGAGCCTTCTGTGATGTAGGGTGCGGCGTTGCGGCGCTCCTGCCCATCGATTGCCTTTCGGTCTCCCGCATCTCCAGTCCCGCTGACCGGGTGCAGGTGGGTCAGCAGCTGCTCTGTGCCATCAAAAACCGGGACGCACAGGGACGCATCGTGCTGACGCTGCGGGAGCTGCTGGGCACCTGGAGTGAGAATGCCGCCTGTTTTGCCGCCGGGGAAACAGTGGTGGGCATCGTCCGCAGCGTGGAGGACTACGGCGTGTTTGTGGAGATCGCGCCCAATCTGGCCGGACTGGCCGAAGCTGACCCGACCCTGCGCCCCGGGCAGGCGGTGAGCGTGTATATCAAAAACATCCTGCCCGACAAAATGAAGATCAAGCTGGTCATCGTCAACAAGAACCTTGGCCAGCCGCTGCGCTTTGAACCCCACTATTTTGTCACCAAGGGACGTCTGAGTCGGTGGATCTACTCCACGCCCCAAAGCCGCAAGCAAATTGAAACGGTGTTTTGAGGAAACCTCCTTGCCATTGCACGGCAAAGCGTGTATAATAAAGGCAAAGGAAGTGATGACCCATGGCAGAGGCGTTTACCGCAGGTGTAAAGCCAGGTGGCTTGACAGATAGAATTCAAATCCGCATTTTGCTCTGTTACCTCATCAAAACCGCTGGTCCCCTGTCCCGCAATACACTGGAAGGTGCTTTGCTGCAGGAGGAGCTTGCCAATTATTTCGAGATCGGTGACGCACTGGCGGAACTGAAAAAACAGGATCTGATCTCCATTGACGAACAGGAACATTACATCACCACCTCCCGGGGTGACACCGTGGCGGACACGTTGGCTTTCGATCTGCCCCGCACAGTCCGGGAAAGCGCCATCCGTGCGGTGGGTCAGATTCAGACATGGCGGCATCAGGAGGCCACCAACCGGGCTGTGATCGAGGAACAGAACGGTGATTACGTCGTTCGCTGCGCCATCGGCGATTTCGGCAGCGATGTGTTCCGGCTGGAACTGGCCATGCCGGATAAGCTGAGCGCTGAAATGGTAAAAAACCATTTTATTGCCCACGGCAGTGAAATCTATACCTTTCTGATGGATCAGCTCACCATGCCCAGCACCGACGGAGACCGCCCTCCGGAAGGCCTGATGTGAACAAAAGTAAAGTACCGGCTTTTTGAAAGGCCGGTACTTTTTTGTGTTTATGGATTCTTTTCCTGCAATTTCTTTGCACGGGCCAGCACCGGTTTCAGATACTGTCCGGTAAAGGAGTTGGGATTTTCCGCGATTTCCTCCGGCGTTCCGGCGGCAACGACCATGCCGCCGCCGCTGCCGCCCTCGGGGCCAAGGTCAATGATGTGATCCGCACGCTTGATGACGTCCAGATTGTGCTCGATGACAATGACGGTGTTGCCTGCGTCCACCAGCTTGTCAAGAACCTGCACCAGACGGTGTACATCCGCCACATGCAGACCGGTGGTCGGCTCATCCAGAATATACACGGTCTGTCCGGTGCCGCGGCGGGCCAGCTCGTTGGCCAGCTTGACACGCTGGGCCTCGCCGCCGGAAAGCGTGGTGGCCGCCTGCCCCAATTGGATATATCCAAGCCCCACCTCGTTGATGGTTTGCAGCTTGCGGGCGATTTTAGGCTGGTTGGCAAAGAAAGCACAGGCTTCCTCCACCGTCATATCCAGAACATCGGAGATGGTTTTGTCCTTGTAATGCACCTCCAGCGTCTCCCGGTTGTAGCGTTTGCCCTTGCATACGTCGCAGGGCACAAAGATGTCCGGCAGGAAATGCATCTCGATTTGCAGAATACCGCCGCCTTCACAGGCCTCGCAGCGGCCGCCCTTCACATTGAAGCTGAATCGTCCCGGGCCATAGCCCCGCTGTTTGGCGTCCTGCGTGTTGGCAAAAAGGGTGCGGATATCCCCAAATACGCCGGTATAGGTGGCCGGATTGGAGCGCGGCGTTCGGCCAATGGGAGACTGGTCAATGCCGATGACCTTGTCCACCCATTCCATACCCAGCACATCCTCACACTGGCCGGGCCGGCTGCGGGCTCCGTTGAGTGCCGCTGCCAGTGTCTTGTACAGAATTTCATTGACCAGCGTGGATTTTCCGGAGCCGGACACACCGGTGACGCAGATCATTTTGCCCAGAGGGAACTCCACATCAATGTTTTGCAGGTTGTTTTCCCGCGCTCCCACCACCTTGAGGAACTTGCCATTGCCGGGGCGGCGGGCTTCGGGAACCTCTACGAATTTACGGCCTGACAGATACGCGCCGGTGATGCTGCGCTTTTCCTTGCAGATATCCTCCACGCTGCCCGCCGCCACGATCTCGCCGCCGTGCACACCCGCACCGGGCCCCACATCCACAAGATAGTCCGCCTGCCGCATGGTATCCTCGTCATGCTCCACCACAATGAGGGTATTGCCCAAATCGCGCAGACGTTTCATGGTGGCAATGAGCTTGTCGTTATCCCGCTGATGCAGGCCGATGCTGGGCTCGTCCAGCACATACAGCACGCCGGTGAGTGCGCTGCCGATCTGGGTGGCCAGCCGGATGCGCTGGCTCTCGCCGCCGGACAGAGAGGCGGCCCCCCGGGAAAGCGTCAGATATCCCAATCCCACACTCTGCAAAAAGCCCAGACGCTCCTTAACTTCCTTGAAAATGGCCGCGCCGATCATCTGTTCCCGCTCAGTCACGTGGGCAGTCTTGATGAATTCCAGTTCCTCATTGACGCTCTTGTCGCAGAAATCCGTAATGTTGATGCCGCCCACCGTCACAGCAAGGCTGGTGGGTTTGAGACGGCGGCCGTGGCAGTCAGGACATTCCTCGCTGGACATCACCAGCGCGATCTCCTCCTTGACCCACTCGCTGCTGGTCTCCCGGAACCGCCGTTCCAGATTGGGAACAATGCCCTCAAACTGGTTGTAGTAGGTGCCGGAACCGAACATACTTTCCCGCTGCATCTCGATACGTTCCTCACCGGTGCCGTACAGCAGCGCTTTGAGTGCCTCTTTGCTCAGTTCTTTGATGGGCGTATCCAGTGTAAAGCCGAACCGCTTGCCAAGAGCTTTGTAGGTCATTTCCGAAATGGAGCCTTCCGCATAATACCAGCCGCTTGCCTTGATGGCGCCCTCCCGGATGGATTTGCGCTTGTCCGGGATGACACGCGCTGGATCCACCTTCATGAAAGTGCCAAGGCCGGTGCATTTCTCGCAGGCACCGAAGGGGTTGTTGAAGCTGAACATCCGCGGAGTCAGTTCCTCCACCGAAATGCCGTGCTCCGGGCAGGCGTAGCTCTGGCTGAACATCATGGACTCTCCTCCAATAACGTCCACCACCACAAGTCCGCCCGTCTGGGACAGGGCGGTTTCGATGGAATCGGCCAGACGCCCCCGCACAGTATCGCTGATGACAAGGCGGTCTACAACGATTTCCACGGTATGCTTGCTGTTTTTGTCCAGCTTGATTTCCTCGGACAGGTCATACAAGCTGCCGTCCACCCGCACACGGGCGAATCCGGCGCGGCGGGCCGCCTCCAGTTCCTTGGCCTGCGTGCCTTTTCGTCCCCGAACGACCGGCGCCAGCACCTGAAACCGGGTGCGTTCAGGCAGTTTCATCACCTCGTCCACCATCTCGTCCACCGTCTGCTGGCTGATGGTGCGACCACAGACGGGACAGTGCGGCACGCCGATGCGGGCGTACATCAGACGCAGATAATCGTAGATTTCCGTCACCGTGCCCACGGTGGAGCGAGGGTTGTGGCTGGTGGTTTTCTGGTCAATGGAAATGGCTGGGGAAAGGCCGGTGATCTCGTCCACGTCCGGCTTTTCCATCTGGCCAAGAAACTGGCGGGCATAGCTGGACAGGCTTTCCATATACCGGCGCTGGCCATCCGCATAGATGGTATCAAAGGCCAGACTGGATTTGCCGGAGCCGGACAAACCCGTCATGACCACCAGCTTGTTGCGGGGCAGCGTCAGGTCAACATTTTTCAGATTGTGTTCCCGGGCTCCTTTGATCACTATGCGGTTGTTGGCATCGATCTGGATTTTATTCGCACTCAATTTTTGAATTTCCTCCTGCCCTTTCGTTTTTTGTCCGCGGCGCGGCGCTCCGAATTGTCCACCTCAGTGGGATCCTCACCCCGTTCCAGCCGTGCGATCTCATCACGCAGCTGGGCGGCGTGTTCAAATTGCAGCAGCCTTGCGGCCTCCTTCATTTCTCTGGTCATTCTCTCGATGGCCTGCTGGCGTTCGGCCCGGCTCATGCGGTGCTGACGCAGGCGCTTGTTTTCCTCGCTCATACTGATTTCCAGCCCGCCGCCAATGGCCTTGACGATGGTTCTGGGAGTGATGCCATGGGCTTCGTTGTAGGCATTCTGGATCTCGCGGCGGCGCTGGGTCTCGGTGATGGCACGCTCCATGCTGGGCGTCACCTCATCCGCATACATGATGACCATACCGTTGGCATTGCGGGCCGCACGGCCGATGGTCTGAATCAGGCTGGTTTCGCTGCGCAGAAAACCCTCCTTGTCCGCATCCAGAATGGCGATAAGGGAGACTTCCGGCAGATCCAGACCCTCCCGCAGCAGGTTGATGCCCACGATCACATCAATGGCGCCCACACGCAGGTCTTTGATGATCTCCATGCGTTCAAAGGTGTCCACTTCATGGTGCATATACTTTGTTTTGACGCCGTGTTCCTCGAAATAGTCTGTCAGATCTTCCGCCATCTTAACGGTCAGCGTGGTCACGAGAACGCGCTCACCCCGGTCGAGCCGCAGGCGCACTTCGCCCAGCAGATCTTCGATCTGACCTTCCACAGGACGCACCTGCACCACCGGATCCAATAGGCCGGTGGGGCGGATGACCTGCTCCGCTACGCGGGAGGAATGCTGGCGCTCATACTCACCGGGCGTGGCGCTCACAAAGACAGTCTGCCCCATCTTGCTTTCAAATTCATCAAAGCGCAGAGGGCGGTTGTCAAAAGCGGAGGGCAGACGGAATCCATATTCTACCAGCGTTTTTTTGCGGCTGTAATCGCCGCCGAACATGCCGCGCACCTGAGGCAGCATGACGTGGCTCTCGTCCACCATCAGCAGGTAATCCTCCGGGAAGTAGTCCAGCAGCGTGGTGGGCGTGGAACCGGGCGCACGCCCGGAAAGCACGGCGGAGTAGTTCTCAATGCCCTTGCACATGCCCACTTCCTGCAGCATTTCCATATCATAGTTTGTTCGCTGCTGGATGCGCTGTGCCTCCAGCAGTTTGCCTTCTGTTGTGAACAGACGCACCTGTTCTTCCATCTCAGCGGCGATTTTTTTCAATCCCTCCTGCATCTTTTCCGGGCCGACAATGTAATGGCTGGCCGGGAAGATGGCCACATGGCGCACCACGTTCCTGCGTTCCCCTGTCAAAGGGTCAAACTCGCAAATCCGGTCGATCTCATCTCCGAAAAACTCCACACGAATGGCGTATTCATCGTTGTAGGCAAGATGAATGTCCACAATGTCCCCTTTCACGCGGAACTTGTTGCGGACAAAGTTCATATCATTGCGCTCATATTGCAGCTTGACAAGACGGGCGCACAGTTCATCCCGCTCCATCTGCATGCCGGGACGCAGACTGATGACCATACTGCGGTAATCGATGGGGTCACCGAGAGAATAGATACAGGACACCGATGCCACAATGATGACATTGCGCCGCTCGGACAGTGCCGCCGTGGCGGAATGGCGCAGCCGGTCGATCTCGTCATTGATGGCACTGTCCTTTTCAATATAGGTGTCGGTGGACGGAATATAAGCCTCAGGCTGATAGTAGTCATAGTATGAGACGAAATATTCCACCGCATCATCGGGGAAAAAGCTGCGCATCTCGGTACAGATCTGGCTGGCCAGTGTCTTGTTGGGTTCCAGAATCAGCGTGGGACGGTTGCAGCGGGCGATGATGTTGGCCATGGTAAAGGTTTTGCCGGAACCGGTAACACCCAGCAATATCTGGCCCTTATCCCCTGCCCGGATTCCCCGCACCAACGCGTCAATGGCCTGCGGCTGATCTCCCGTGGGAGAAAACGGAGCCTGTAAGTGAAACACATCGTCCTGCATTGTGCCCTCCTTAACAACAATAGGTTGTAACTCGATTATACCACAGGGAATTTTTAATGTAAATAGGTCCCGCAAAATTTACAAGTCTCTTTTCAGCTTGTGACACAGTCCCCGGTTTTATCCGGCCATAGAAACGCCCCGTCCTGCAAAGACGGGGCGAGAGCCTGTCGAACGAATCCAAATCCGTCGCCGTCGGCGGACATGTGCCGACGATGGCGACACCGACAGGGAAATTTTACGGCAAATTGTGTGCGAGTCGCTTTGCGGCGAGTGCGCGATTTGCCGTAAAATTTTGTCGAAGGGGATTCCAAAGAGGGGAAACACGAGCGTCAGGCACCGCCGTGCGCAAGTGTTGCCCCTTTTGAGCGTGTCGAGTTTCTCGACACGCTGATGCCCCGTCCTGCAAATACGGGGCGAAATTCATAGTTTACCCTTGGACCGAAAGGAGAAGGTGCCATCCTTCGCCACAATGATGTGGTCGAGCAAGCGGATGTTCAGATCCAGCAACAACAGTTTTACATTGTCGGTGGCGATCATGTCCTGTGTGGAAGGGATCGCCAGCCCGGTGGGATGATTGTGGGTGAGAAATGCAATGGTGGCGTTGCTGCGGGCGGCCTCCCGCATGAGCTTGGCTTTGTTAAAGCTCACCGTGTTGGGAACCCCTTCCCCGATCAGGACGGTACGCTCCACATGAAACCGGTCATCCAGCAGAACAAGATAGCACCGCTCATCCCGGTCGCTCCAGTCCAGATTCAACGCGTAGTCGGTGCAGGCCTCAACTGTCTTGAGGGATGCAGGAACCTTGCGGTTTTTCACCTCGTAATAGCGATGGAAATCATAAACCATTTTGATGATTTCGGCGCTGTGTTTGCCGATTCCCGGCACCCGCTGCAAGGCATCCTCGTCCGCCTGCAGCACCTTGGTAAAGCTGCCGAATTCCTCAATGAGCGCGTGGGCCAGTTCGTTGGTATCTCTGCGGGGAATGGCAAAAAACAGCAGATATTCCAGTGCCTCATGCTCCGCAAGGCTGGTAAGGCCGTCCCGTTTGACGCGGGCTTTCATGCGGGCGCGGTGATTCTCATGTGGATTTTTATTTTGCTCCATCGCTTGCACATCCTTTACCTTTGCGTGATTCTATTATATAATGAAATCAAGTGTTTTGCAAAGGGAGAGATGGTCTTTATGAAAAAATTTACGGCTGGCTCCAATGAGACTGGGGTACGCCTGAGCCGGTTTGTGGAGTCAGTGACAAAAGAACTTCCCCGGAGCATGATGTACAAGGCGTTTCGCAACAAGCGCATCAAGGTCAACGGGAAAAAAGCCGAGCCAGACACCCGTTTGCAGCAGGGTGATGTGATAGAACTGTATATCAATGACGAATTTTTTCCGGAAATTCCGGCCGGCCGCGCACCAAAACCGCCTCGCCGTCAACCGCCGGTCAAAGTCATTTATGAGGAGGAGAGTTTTGCGGTGCTGTACAAGCCTGCGCACCTCCTGTGCCATAGCGACCGAACCGGAGACACCAATCTGGTGGATGTCTTTGCGGCCCAGTTGGAGGCGCAGGGCCAGTACGACCCCCACGCCGAAAACCGCTTTGCCCCTGCCCTGTGCAATCGGCTGGACCGAGGTACCGAGGGACTGGTGCTGGCCGCTAAGACCTATCAGGCGCTGCGGGACTTGAATACCATCATCCGGGATGACCTGATGAAAAAAGAGTACCTGACGATCACGGTAGGCGCGCCCCCTGCCGGGCGGCACGTGGCATGGCTGCAGCACAGCGAAAAAAACAACAAGGTGCGCATCCACGCCCACGAATCGGAGGGGTACAAAAAAATCATCACCGATGTGACGGTCATCCGCCAGAACGGCCCCTTTGCGCTGTGCCGTATTGGGCTGATTACAGGACGCACACATCAGATCCGGGCGCATCTCGCCTATCTGGGGCACCCGGTTTTGGGGGATATCAAGTATGGGAACCGCAAAATGAATGAGCGCACCGGTTTCACCACGCAGGCCCTATGCGCCCAGCGGCTGACCTTTGGCCGCATCCCGGAGGAAAATTCGCTGCACCATCTTTCGGGGAAAGTCATTAAACTGGAAGACCCACAAATCGTCCATCGGTTTGACGCTCTTACAAAAGAATGAATCACGGCCGCCCGCAAAACAGCAGGTGGCCGTGGTTTCATATACCAAAATAACTCTTATGCAATCAGGAAATTGTAAATCAGGGAAACCGCAATAATCAGGGCGCAGATGACTGCGGTGATAGGGGGCGCCCAGCGGATAATCCTCTCCGCCATCACGTCGTCCTCGCTCTCCTCATCCTCGTCCACGTAACGGCCCCTTCCGGAACCACTCTCCGTGTCCTCCTCATAGGCATTGTAAGAGTCGGTCTCCTCCGTGTCATACATCCGGGTACCATCTGTTTCATCGTCGTCATCATCAAACAGACGGCCCTTGGGAGCATAACGTCGTACACGCTCTTCCTCCGCATCCATAGCGGCGCCACGGGCGGCACTGGGATCATACTGAGTCGTGGCCTGCTGCGGCTGCTCAGCCTGCTGGTTGATGGCAGCCTGTGCTGCGGCAGCCGTTGCCGCAGCAGGATCGACCACAGCGCCGATCTCCCGCTGCTGGGTCTCCGCAATGCGGCGCGCCTCCTCCAGAATACTGGTCAGCTGAACCTTGACCTGCGTGCGCTCGGAGCCGCATTCGCTGCACAGCGTCGTATTTTCCTCATTGGGATGGAAGGCACCGCAGGCGCAGAACCAGCCCTGTTCGATATCCTGCGGTACACAGGTCAGCGCGGTGTTCCCCATCCGGGTCTGTAAAGTCTTGGCGATAGAGCCGGGCAACACACGGGGCATCTGCAAACGAACCCGTTTGTAGCCGCGCAGATCCACGCCGCGGCCGTTCAGGAACGCCCGATCCTGCTCGATCTCCACGCTGGAGACCGGCGTGTCGCTCACGTAGACAGCATCGTCTGCGCCAAACAAGTCGCCCGGCATGGCGTTGAGCTGCTCATAATAGAAGTCATCCTCACAGAGCACCTGTCCGGCAGCATCCTTACATTTGAAGTGGATCACCAGACCGGTCAAAGGCTCCGTGCCCACGTTTTTGAAGGTCAGGCAAACGGCAACCTCACCGGTGACATCGCCCTTCAAAAGCTCCACACGGACAAACTGCACCGGGCTGCCAGCGGTGTAATAGTTGGCACGGGACTGGGCCATCAGGGAAAAATTCTGTTCCATGATTCACTCACCTACTTTTTCAGTCTTGGGGGTCTTGTGTTTCGGGCTGCTCCGGCAAAACGGGTTCCGCCGCAGGAGACGCCGGTTCCGAAGAAACAGGAGGCTGCGGGGCGGCAGGGGTCTGCTCGCCAATCGCAAACGGCGGCAGCGTTCCGCCCTTCATCAGGGTGTCGAACTCCTCGCCGGAGATTTTTTCCCTCTCCATCAGCACAGCGGCAACCTTGTGAAGTTCATCCATGTGCTCGGTCAGGATACGGCGTGCCGTTTCATAGCCTTCATCCACAATATCGCGGATCTCATGGTCAATCTCAGCGGCAACCGCCTCGGAATATCCCTTGCCCTGCCCAAAATCGCGGCCAAGGAAGGTTTCTCCCGGATCTCCGCCGTAGACCACAGGTCCCAGACGCTCGCTGAAACCGTACCGTGTTACCATGGCGCGGGCGGTATCGGTGGCGCGCTGCAGGTCATTGGAGGCGCCGGTGGAAATATCATCCAGCACCAGCTGTTCCGCCACACGGCCGCCCAGCAACGTAACGATGTTTTCACTCATGGCGGTACGCGTGACATAGCTGGCGTCCTTTTCCGGCAGGTACATGGTATAGCCGCCCGCCGCGCCGCGGGGAATAATGCTGATCTGATGCACCGGGTCATGGGTCTTGCAGAAATATCCTGTGATGGCATGACCTGTCTCATGGTACGCGGTCAGGCGCTTTTCTTTCTCGGTGACCACACGGCTCTTTTTCTCGGGACCGGCCACCACCTTGATGGAGGCCTCCTCCACCTCAGGCTGGGTAATAGCCTTTTTGCCCTTGCGAGCGGCCAGCAGAGCGGCCTCGTTCACAAGGTTTTCCAGATCCGCGCCGGAGAATCCCGCCGTGGACTGGGCAATGGTTTTCAGGGAGACATCTGGGCCGAGAGGCTTGTTTTTGGTGTGAACGCGCAGAATCTCCTCGCGGCCCTTTACATCGGGCAGCCCCACATAGACCTGACGGTCGAAACGGCCGGGACGCAGTAATGCCTTGTCCAGAATATCCGCTCGGTTGGTGGCCGCCATCACAATGACGCCATCATTGGCGTCAAAGCCGTCCATCTCCACAAGCAACTGGTTCAGCGTCTGTTCCCGTTCATCGTGACCGCCGCCGAGTCCTGCACCGCGCTGCCGGCCTACCGCATCGATCTCATCAATAAAGATGATGGCAGGCATGGTCTTTTTTGCTTTTTCAAACAAATCACGCACACGGGAGGCACCAACGCCCACGTACATTTCCACGAAGTCAGAACCGGATATGGCATAGAAAGGTACGCCCGCCTCGCCTGCACAGGCGCGGGCCAGAAGCGTCTTACCGGTACCCGGAGGGCCTACCAGCAGAACACCGTGGGGAATCCGTGCACCCAGAGAGTTGAATTTGTTGGGGGCCTTGAGGAACTCCACGACCTCCTGCAGCTCACTTTTTTCCTCATCCGCACCGGCCACATCGGCAAAGGTGGCCTTGCGCTGGCTCTCCTGCTGATCCTTGACCTTGGCACGGCCCACATTCATGATGCCGCCGCCGGCGCCGCCGCGGTACATGGACATGAACAGCATACCCACACTGCCAATCATGATCACATAGAAAATGATCTCCAGCCAGGGGATACTGGTCTTCGGCTCGGTAAAGTCATACACCATGGGAGCATCCGGGTTGGCTTCATTGTACTGCTCCACATAGTCATGGATAAAGCTGGCAAAGTAATTGGGTTGGGGGATTTTGTAGGTGGTATGGCAGGTACCGCCGTTGGCAGGCAGCAGCTTGCTCTCGGTGGAACCTCCGATGCCGCTCAGCAGACCACCCTGCGGCAGCTGCTGCATTTCCTCCTGCGCAGTGCTGCCGTCAGAATCCGGCAGCGGCAGTTCTCCTTCCTTCAGCCAAAGCTCCAGCACGCCGGTATTGCTGTCCAGCAAAAAGGATGTCACCTGATTGGCCCGGAAATAGCCCTCAATCTCGGAATAGAAATACTGTCCCGAGGAGGCCGAGCCAAGCATGGACATGGAACTAATGGCAATCAGGGCAATGACCATCAGCACAGCGGCGAGGATCATGCCGTTAAAACGCGGTTTTTGCTGCAAGAAATCAACTCCTATCCGGTACGCAGCCGGTGTTTATTTGGAATACACTTCCGGTTTCAGAACGCCCACATAGGGCAGATTGCGGTAGTTTTCGTCATAGTCGAGGCCATAGCCCACCACAAACTCGTCGGGAACCTCAAAGCCAAGATAATCCGGCTCAATGTCGGCCTTGCGGCGGCTGGGCTTGCTCAAAATGGTACACAGGCGCACGCTGGCCGGATTGCGCAGCTTGAGCATGGGCACAAGATGGGACAGCGTAATGCCGGTGTCCAGAATATCCTCCACAATGAGAAGATCCTTGCCGGACAGATCCTGATCCAGATCCTTGACGATCTTCACAAGGCCGGTGGAGGTGGTGTTGGCGCCGCCGTAGCTGGAGACTACCATGAAATCAATGCCGCAGGGCATCTGGATCGCCCGCATCAGATCCGCCATAAACACCACGGAGCCTTTCAGGATGGAAACCAGCAGCAGATCCCTCCCCGCGTAATCCCGGGTGATCTGGGCGCCAAGCTCATTGACCTTGGCTTTCAGCTGCTCCTCCGTTACAAGAATATGGTCGATGTCACGGTCAAGTGTCGCCATCGGTCAGTCCTCCTTGAATCTTTCACAACGAACCCGGAGTATCTCCCGGGTGAATTCATCGGGCGCAAGTCCCTCAGCGAAACCGCTCCCCCACAGCCAAAGCACTTCACTGCCCTCTGCCACCAACGGCAGCAATGGCCGATGCTCAGCCGGGATGCCCAATTCATTGTAGAGCTTTTTCAGCGTCTTGCGAACGTGCCGTCCCTGCGGTCGGAAATAATCCCCCGGCTGGCGCGTACGCAATACAGCATTCTTTTTTATTTTAGCATAATCTGCGCAAGAGGTTAAGTCTTTTTTGAAAAATGTTTCATTTTTCAAAAAATGTTCACATTTTTCCAGCTGAATTTCCAGATAATACCCTCCCGGAAGGCGGAAAATCCCCTCTGTAAGGGGCTGCGGCGGCGCGGGAGGCGGCAAAATCCCTGTCGGGGTCAACCGGAAAAGCTCTCCATTTTTGACCTTATAGGTCACCTCCGGGGTGAGCTGCAAGGCCCCCTCCCCTTTTATGATAAGGAACCTGAGCAGACTAACGTATTTCTCCTCTGCGTCCCGCACCGGGCTGACAAGCGAATGCAGCGCCGTGGTCAGCACGGGGCCATCCGCCTGACGCAGCGTGTCGATGGCGTATCCGTGACCGGTATCGGCCGCCTGCAGCAACGCGGCAGCCTCCGCGGAGAACCACTCGTCAAGCTCCCGCATCTGACTGCAAAACCGCCCGATAGAACGCACTGCGGCCGGATTGGCGTATTCCAAAGCAGGAATGGCCTGATGACGCAGCCGGTTGCGGACGTAGGTGTCCCGGGCGTTTGTCTCATCCTGCACATAGCTTTGCCCAAGGGCGTGACAATATGCCTCTATTTCAGCGCGGGTCAGGCACAGGCAGGGCCGCACATAGCCGCCGCGCCGGGGCGGAATTCCCGCCATGCCATGCAGGCCGGTTCCACGGGCCAGCCGGAACAGCAGCGTCTCCGCCTGATCGTTCAGCGTGTGGGCTGTGGCGATCACAGCCTCCTCCCGCACTGCCAGTTCGTCAAACCAGCCGTAGCGGAGTCTCCGTGCCCAGTCCTCGCTGGGGTGTTCCGGGATGGACACGCCCTCCCGAACGGCATCGTACAAAAACAGCTCCACACCGTTCTGGCGGCAGAATTCCTGAACAAACTCCGCATCTCTTCGAGAGGCATCCCCCCGGATGCCATGATCCACATGGGCGGCCAACACTTCCACGGCCAGATCTCGGCGGCGGCGCAGCAAAAACAACAGCAACGCCATGGAATCCGCACCGCCGGAACAGGCCGCAATGACCCTATCCCCGGACTTGAACAGACCCTGCTGTCGGCAATAGGAAAGCAGTGTCTGTTCGGTGGATTCTATGAGGTTTTCTCGCTCAGTAACGGTCATGTATCTCGTCCAAATTGCTGAAACGGGTGTGTGCGCCGTCCCAGCCAAGGCGCACGATGCTGGTCTCACCGTGACGGTTTTTCGCCACGATGCACTCCGCCTCGTTCTCGTTGGCCTGCGCGTCCTCGCCGTTTTGCTGGTTGTAGTAGGCTGCACGATACAGGAACAGCACAATGTCGGCGTCCTGCTCAATGGAGCCGGAATCACGCAGGTCAGACAGCTGGGGGCGATGGTCGGAACGTCCTGCCGTCTTTTCCGCTGCACGGGACAGCTGAGACAGCGCAATGACCGGCACATTCAGCTCCTTCGCCATGATTTTCAGGTTTCGGGTGATGTCACTGATTTCCTGCACGCGGCTCTCGGTGCGTTTTGCGGACTGCATCAGCTGCAGGTAATCAATGATAACCAGACCGATTTTGTCCTTTTTAGGATCCTGATTGATCTGGCGGATTTTCGCCTTGATTTCCGGCACCGAAATGCCGGAGGAGTCATCCATATAAATGGGTGCGTTATAGAGCAGCGAGGTAGCCTGCGCAAAATCATTCCAGTCCGAGCTGTTCAGACGGCCAGTTCGGAACGCCTGGCTGTCAATGTTGGCGGTACTGGAAAGGATACGGTCAGTCAGCTGCTCGCAGGTCATTTCCAAGGAAAAAATGATGGTGGGCACCTTTTGCTGACGGGCCACATTTGTGGCGATATTCAGCGCAAAAGAGGTCTTGCCCATACCGGGACGGGCTGCCAGAATAATGAGGTCAGAACGCCCCAGACCGGTCAAAACCGAATCCAGATAATTGAATCCGGTGGGGATCCCCGCGAATTTGTCTCGATCCGCACCGCCGAGCTTTTGCATGGTGTCAATGACTTCCAGAATGGATTCCCGGATGGTCTTGACGCCGTTTTTCTCCTTGCCGGAACGGATCTCGTACATTTTCTGCTCTGCCACTTCCAGCAGCATGTCGGCGTCTTCGTCACCGGCAGCTGTCTCGGAAAGGATGGAGCGGGCCGCTTCCAAAATGCGGCGTTTCTGGTACTTTTCCTTGACGATTTTGACATAGGAATCCACATTGGAAATGGCAGGCACCGTCTCGGCAATGCGGGCAATATAGATTTTGGCATCATCCGCACTGGCAAAAGTGCCGCCGCTGGACAAAGCATCCACCAGAGTGATGATGTCCACGGCCTCACTCTCGCTGAACAGCGTACGCATCTGTTCAAACACGGCGCGGTTCTGGTCGGAGTAGAACATCTCCGGATCCATCTCGGTGATGAGACGGTTGAGAACCGTCTCATCCATCAGCGCCGCGCCCAGTACGCTCTGCTCGGCCTGCATATTGTAGGGCATCTGAATGCCCAGCGCGGACAGGCTTACCTCATCTTTGGGCATTGCAGATCTCCCTCCTTTGCAGGTTCATACTGTCAGACCAGTTCTTCCACCTTCACCTTGAAGGGCGCCACAACGCCCGCGTAAAGGCGCACATTGGCATCGTAGGTGCCAAACTCTTTGATGGAGGCGGGCATCTCCACTTTTTTCTTGTCGATCTCGGTGCCGGTGAGCTTGCTCAGCACATCCGCCACATCCTTGCCGGTCACTTTGCCGTACAGCTTGCCGGAGGCACCGCCCTTGACAGCCACCGCCACGGTCTGACCCTTGATCTTGGCGGCCAGAGCCTCCGCGGCGGCACGGGCCTCCGCCTCGTGGTGAGCCTTCGCCTCGCTCTTGGTGCGGGCCTGGTTCAGAGCGCCGGCATCCGCCACAGCTGCAAGGCCACGGGGCAGCAGATAGTTGCGTGCGTAGCCATCCGAGACCTCATGGATCTCATCCTTTTTGCCGATGGATTTCACATCCTGTTTCAGAATCACTTTCATAAGGAAACCTCCCTCTATCAAATCGGTTATCGTTGCGTTTCGCCGGCCTGTTCCTCTCGGTAATGGTCGATCTCACGCTTGATTTTCTGTTCTGCCTCTTCCAGAGTACAGTCTTTCAGCTGGGCACCGGCCATGGTCAGATGCCCGCCGCCGCCCAAAGGCTCCAGAATGACCTGCACGTTCAGTGCCCCCATGCTGCGGGCGCTGATGTTAACGCCGCCGCTGCGTACCACCGCAACAAAGCTGGCATCCACGCCGGTGATGGTCAGCAGATCATTGGCGGCCATGGGCAGCACCACGTTCATACCGGGAGCCAGTTCCTTAGACAGCGCAATGGCACAGCCTTTGTATATGTAGGCGCTCTCCACAATGCGGGCACGCGCCTCATATTCTTCCTTGGAGGTGTTGAACAGCAGCTTTGTTTCGGCGGTCTGCGCGCCGCGGCTGCGCAGCCACGCGGCAGCCTCAAAGGTGCGCACCCCCACATGCAGGGAAAAGCTGCGGGTATCCAGCATGATGCCGGCCAAAAGCGCCTGCGCCTCCAGCGGTGTGATGTTGTTTTCCTCCGGCATGAATTGCAGCAGCTCACAAATCAGCTCGCTGGCGCTGGAGGCAAACGGTTCATGGTAAATCAGCAGCGGGTTATCAATGTGCCCTACCGCCATGCGGTGATGGTCAATGACCACCACACGCTGACATTTTTCGTAGACCTTCTGGCTTTCCAGCAGGCTCTTCTGATAGGTATCCACCACAATCAGCAGCGTTTTGGGCGTGATCACGTCCAGAGTGTCCTCCGGTGCGATGAAATTGTGGCTCTCCCCCGCCTTGTCGAAGGTCTCAATCAGCTGGGCAGCCAGCGTAGCGTTCCGGTTGACGGCAATGACCGCAGGCACATCACACAGCTTACACATGCGCAGCGCGCCAATGGAAGCGCCCACTGCGTCCAGATCGGTCATGCGGTGGCCCATGATGATGACGCTATCACTCTTGCGGATCAGATCCCGCAGCGCGTTGGCGATGATGCGGCTGCGCACATGGCTGCGTTTCTCCACGCCATGGGACACACCGCCGTAAAACTCGAAACCGTCCACCGTCTTGACGGCGCACTGGTCACCGCCGCGGCCAAGGGCAATGTCGATGCTTTCACGGGCCATTTTCTGGCACTGTTCCAGCGTCCCGCCGTGGCCCACACCGATGGACAGCGTAGTCAGCCCTCCCGGATGCAGCGCACGGACACGGTCGAGGATATCAAAGCGTTCCTCCAGCATCACCCGCAGGTCGCGTTCCTCCACCACCGCAATGTAGCGGCTGTTGGAAACGCGGCGCAGGAAACCGTTGGTGCGTCCGATATACTCCTCCAGCAGTTTGTTGATGGCCTCCAGCTCCCGCGCCTGTTCGCTGTCCTTCATATCATCGAACAGCTCATCATAGCTGTCAATCACGATGATCAGATACGCCGGGCGGCTGGCGGTGTATTCATCCAGCGTATCCTTGTAAAACGTGTCATCCACCAGATAGACCACTGTAGCGCCTTTGGGGCCGGAGCTGGGGCTGGCATAGGCGGTAAAGCGGTAATTGCCCACCGGCAGATCCTGTCCATGGGCGCGGGAACACACCGCAAGATCCAATTCCGGCAGTACCTTTTCGATGGGATCGGTCAGCCGGTCCCGCTCGTCAAGAACCTGTTCCCGGAAAGCCTCATTATACCATAAAAGCCGTCCGTCTGCAACCAGAAAGGTGGGCAGCGCCAACTCAGCCAGCGATGCCTGCACACGGCTGCCCTCCAGCTTGCCCGCACCCAGCTGTTTTGCCACAAAGCGAGCCAGACGCTGCCGGTGGTACAGCATCAGAAATACCGCCACTATGACCAGCAGCAGCGGCGCGATCAGCCACTGGGGCGCAAGCAGCGCCACCGGCACGGCCAGCGCAAAGCACGCCACCACAAGCAGCAAAAGCACTGCCAGCATCAGACTACCTCCTGTTTCGGAACCATTACACTTCCAGCAAGATGGGCAAAATCATGGGACTGCGCTTGGTCTTGCGGTAGATATAACCGGACAGAGCCTCCCGCACGCGGGTCTTGACACTGGCCCAGTCATGCACATTGTCGCTCAAAGAGCGGTCCAGCGCCATTTCCACCTGCATACGGGCGCCGTCCATCAGTTCTTCGCTTTCCCGCACATACACAAAGCCCCGGGAGACCAGATCCGGGCCGGACAGCACCTGCCCGGTGCGCCCGTCAATGGCCGCCGTGACGATGATGATGCCGTCCTCCGACAGATGATGCCGGTCCCGCAGCACCACATTGCCCACATCGCCCACACCATAGCCATCCACCAGCACCGCATCAGCAGGAACGGTGTTTTCCAGCACCAGTTCATCGGTGGACAGGCGCAGATTCTGACCATTCTCAGCGATATAAATGTTCTGCTTGGGGATATAGCCCAGATGCTCGGCGGTCTCGGCGTGGCGTTTGAGCTGTTTGAACTCGCCGTGTACCGGCAGGAAATACTGCGGATGCGCCAGCGTCAGCATGAGCTTTTGCTCCTCCTGACAGGCGTGGCCGGACACGTGGGTGTCATACATGTTCTCGTAGATGACCTCCGCGCCCAGAGCCAGCAGGCCGTTGACCACCTTGGTGACGGTCTTTTCGTTTCCGGGGATGGGGCGGGCGGAAATAATGATGAAATCACTGGGGCCAACCTTCACGTTGCGGTGGCTGGCCTGCGCCATGCGGGACAGCGCCGACAGCGGCTCACCCTGACTGCCGGTGGTAATGAGCACGATTTTTTCCGGCGGATATTTGTTGATCTCGGAAATATCGATGAGCACATTGTCCGGCACATGCAGATAGCCCAGCTCCTTTGCCATCTCGGTATTGGACACCATACTGCGCCCGCTGACAGCCACCTTGCGTCCGTACTCGATGGCCAGATCCATGATCTGCTGGATGCGGTAAATGTTGGAGGCGAAGGTTGCCACAATGATGCGCTTTTTCTTGGCTCTGGCAAACAGCCCGCGCACCCCCTCCGCCACCGTCTGTTCGGTAGCAGTGAAGCCGGGACGCTCGGCGTTGGTGGAATCCGCCAGCAGCGCAAGAACACCTCTGCGGCCATACTCCGCGATGGTGGACAGATCGGTAACCGCGTCGCCGGACAGCGGCGTGTAGTCGATCTTGAAATCGCCGGTGTGGATGACGATGCCGGCCGGGCACTCAATGGCAAAGGCCAGCGCATCGGGGATGGAATGGTTCACGTGGATCGGCTCCACCGTGAAACAGCCCAGCTTGACCTTCTGCCGGGGGCGTATCTCGTGGAAGATGGCGCTGGAGGCCAAACCATGCTCCTCCAGCTTGTTTTTGATCAGCCCGATGGTGAGCTTGGCCGCATAGATGGGCACATTGAATTTTTTGAGCAGATATGGCAGGCTGCCGATATGATCCTCATGGCCGTGGGTGATGAACAGGCCCTTGATACGGTCTTTATTTTCCAGCACATAGGTGAAATCCGGAATCACCAGATCGATGCCGAACATTTCGGAATCCGGGAACACCAGGCCGCAGTCCACAAGGATCATATCACCCTGACATTCGTACAGGGTGATGTTTTTGCCGACCTCGCCAAGGCCGCCCAGCGGGCAGATATGCATGGGAACGGCAGCCTCCGGCATGATGCCGCTGCGGGCGCTGCGGCGCTGCATGGCCGCCTTGCTGCGGGTGCTCTGCTGCCGGCGAGGCTCGGCGGGAGTGGTATTTTTCTGCTGCGCAGCCGTCTTGCGGGGTTTCTGGGTGCGCTGGCCCTGTTCCTCCGCGGGCTTGCGCGGCGCACGTCGGCGGGGCGCACGGGTGCTTTGCGCGGCACGCTTTCCGTTATTTTTCTGATTGGAATCAAAATCCTGCATGAAAACCTCCATTATTCTGCAATAAACACAACATGCCGCTCTGCGCCTGACTGCGCGGCGGGATGTCCGGGTTGCGGGTTATGTAGTTATTTGGGCACGAAAAGTCCGCCTGAGAAGGCGCGGCCGGGCCCCGGTGAAACACACACACTTCTGCAATTAGTTCTATTATAGAACTCTTTGGCAGTATTGTCAAACAAAGGTTGCGTAATTCGTGAAAAATGCGTATAATGAATGTATTCCAAATGACAGGAGCATTCCATGAAACACATCGAAATTTACACGGACGGCGCGTGCAGCGGCAATCCCGGTCCCGGCGGCTGGGGAGCCATTCTGCGGTTTGAGGCGGGCGGAAAACGGTACGAAAAGGAAATCTCAGGCGGCGAGGCCAACACCACCAACAACCGAATGGAGCTGACCGGCCTGCTGGAGGCGCTGCGCCAGCTGAAAGAGCCCTGCGACATCGACCTGTACAGCGACAGCCAGTATGTCATCAACGGGCTGGAAAAGGGCTGGGCCAAAGGCTGGCGGGCAAGAGGCTGGAAAAAGGCGGACAAGTCCCCCGCTCTCAACCCGGACCTGTGGGCGCCGCTGCTGGCGGAGAGCGAAAAACACGTCATTCATTACCACTGGCTGAAAGGCCATGCCGGGCACCCGGAAAACGAGCGCTGTGACCGGCTGGCAGTGGAACAGAGCAAGCAATACGGCGGTCGTCAGGCATAAGGAGGAACATGATGGACGGAATGGGTTTTAACACCTTTGAAACGCAGGACAAGGTTTTGATGGGCATGAGCGGCGGCGTGGATTCCAGCGTGGCCGTGCGCATTTTGCAGGAGCAGGGCTTTGCGGTGCAGGGGGCGGTCATCCGATTTTCCCCTGCCCATGACGCCACAGTGGAGGCCGCCCGGCAGGCTGCCGATGCGCTGGGCGTTGAACTGCATGTCATTGACGCCTCGGAATTGTTTGAACAGCAGGTGGTCACTCCCTTCTGCGAAAGCTACTGTGAAGGGCGCACGCCCAACCCCTGCATTCTGTGCAATCCCGGCGTGAAATTCCGCCTGCTGGCGGAAAAAGCGGACGAGCTGGGCTGCCCGTACATTGCCAGCGGCCACTATGCCCGCGTAGAGTTGTGCGAGGACGGCCTTTGCCGCCTGTGCGTGCCGGAGAGCGCCGCACGGGATCAGACCTACATGCTGTACCGTCTGCCGCAGGACATTCTGCGCCGTCTGGTGCTGCCTCTGGGAGAGTTTGAGAAGGACGATGTGCGGGAAATCGCACGGGATATCGGCCTGTCCTGCGCGAATGCGCCGGATTCCATGGAGATCTGCTTTATCCCGGACGGGGATTATTCCGGGTTCATCCGTGCCCGGGGCCTGACTCCCAAGGAGGGCCGGTTCATCGGGCCGGATGGCGAGGATCTCGGCCCTCATGCGGGCGTGGATCATTACACCGTGGGACAGCGCAAAGGGCTGGGCCTTGCGGCGGGACGGCCGCTGTTCGTCAAGGCCATTCTTCCCGGCGGAGATGTGCAGCTGGCGGAGAGCGGAGAGGAATACAGCACCCGTCTGACCCTTTCCGGCATCGTCACGCCGGATGGCAAACCGCTGGCCGGGGGCGATTACCGTGTGAAGATCCGCAGCGCGGCCAAGGCTGTCCCCTGCCAATTTGACGGAAACCACACCGTTACCTTCCCGGAGCCTGTTCGCGCCCCCGCTCCGGGACAAAGCGCAGTGTTCTATCGGGGCGGCTTTGTATTTGGCGGCGGTTTCATCGATACAGCAGAATAAACGGCGGCAGCCCCCGGACCAGCGCGGGCCGGGGGC
>CALZZE010000014.1 GCA_945830575.1 uncultured Subdoligranulum sp.
GGAAGCCGGACTGGCAGCCCGGCTTCCTTGTCCAAATATATTGTAATAGAAGGTGAGACATATTAAAAATCGAACTCCCATTAAGCGAGTCGGGAACAAGACCTGCCTGCTGAATGAAATTCACTCGCTGCTCCCTGCAAAGATCAAACGGTATTGTGAGGTGTTTGGCGGCAGCGGCGCGGTGCTTTTCTCAAAACAGAAGATTGGCAGGGAACTGGAGGTTTACAACGATTTTGACCGGAACCTTGTCAACTTCATGATGGTTATTCGGGACAGGCCCTATGAATTCCTGTACGAACTGCTGAAATGGAACGACAATTCCCACGAAGAATATGACATCATCAAGAATGTGTTCCACCCGTCCACGATGCAGAACCTCTGGGAACGGAAAAATGCGCGGACGTATGTGGATCATGTCCTTCAGGGGAAATATGTGAACCGGGAACTGGCGTTTTGCAGAAAGCTGTTTGATGACACGGACTATCAGGACATCAAGCAGCTTCTGAAAGGCCGGTCAGAACTGTACGATGTGAAACGTGCAGCGGCATTCTTCCGGCTCATCTATTACTCATTCCGCAGCAGCGGGAAATCCTATGGCGGCCAGGGCGGGGATCTGTTCAGCATGGTCGATGTCCTGCTCAAGTGCAGCCGGCGTCTGGCAAAGGTCAGGATCCAGAATATGGATTTCGAGAAACTGATCCTGCAGTATGACCACCCTGACACGGTGTTCTACCTTGATCCGCCCTATTACAAGACCGAGAAGATGTACGATGTGACCTTCGGAGAAGGCGACCATCAGCGGCTTCAAAAGGTCCTGAGCAGCATACAGGGCCGGTATCTGCTCAGTTACAATGATTCTCCCTATATCCGGGACCTGTATTCAGGGCCGGGGCTGAGAATCGTCGGGAAAAAGCGGCCAAACACCTATTCCGGCGTCAAGGACGCCATCTTTGAAGAACTGTTCATTATGAACTATAATCCGGGAGCGGATAGTTTGAAACCTGCGCAATTGTCATTGGAGGAGATCGTATGACGAACAAAGAAATGGTAACGATGAAAAAACCGGACAGTCAGCTGCGTCTGTATCTGCCCAAAGAACTGTGTGACCGGGTCGGGATCGCGCCGGGGAGGCCGGTGATCCTTTCCGGAACGGAGGACGGCATTTATATATCCAGCGCCAAAGCGGCGGAACAGGAATGCGTTCACCAGATGATCCGGGATATGGATATGACAGAACTGGAAAACCTGTGCGGCTTTCTCGGCGGGGAACTGCTGAACAGGCTGAATGGAATTTGAGCAACAGGAGGAACGGATATGATTGTGAACATTTCGATGGAATACAAGCCGACGAAGTTTCAGCCGGACCCGTTCACCATTGTGGCCGTAGAGATGGTGCCCCACGATGTGTTCCGGCGTGTGATGGCAGCGCCCCTGACGGATCTGGAACAGATCGAAATCCACAAAAACGAGCTGGGCGTTGACCCCGATACGGGGGAAGCGTATGCCATGATTCTGCTGGATCAGGATGGGGAGGATGGCATCGTGGTGCAAAGCTCCGGCTATCCCTATTGCCGGTATGGCGCTTATGCACCGGAGATCCGGCCCAGCGTGGAGCAGAATATCCGCATTGCACTGGAACGGTGCATCGAGAGCCTGAACATGGACAAGGAGAACGCCATCCGGATGCCCATTATCAGCCTGAAGGAAAAGCTGGGATTCCCCGTCAGCTGGGAGAACGGGCTGATGCAAACCGTTCTGGACGCTCTCGATGCCAACAGCGATGTGGAAGGGTATTCCTTTGAGGCAGACAAAATCAAAATCACGCTGACGGCGGTACCGGATTTCCTGCTTCAGCTGTGAGGAGGACCGCATGAACAAAGTATGGAGAATTGCCGCCGTGATGGCGGCTTTTTTATTGGGAATCCTCGCGGCAACGGTGAAAGTCGGAACGGGTGCCGTTTTCAGCCGGGAATACGATGCGCCGCTGGAAACGGACCCGCAGACGCTGGTGCAGCAATCTATGGAAGTCGACGGCCTGCCCTATGACTTTCTCTCTGTGGAAAGCGAGACGGTACCCGGCGCACAGGACAGCCGGGAAATCCGTCAGAACATTGTGGTTCAGACTACCACCGCAGACCGGTACGAGATTTTGCAAAACCACTCGCTGGAAGTGCAGTATGACAAAGACGGCTATGAAGGAACGCTGCTGCTGGCGGAGGTTTGGGTGGATGATACGCCGGGTGCTGTTACCCAGGCATCGACCATGGTGATGCTGTCGGGGCCGGGCGATGAACAGGAGGAATCCGATCCCCAGCCGTCCTATTCGGCAACGCTGGTCTATGAGGGCGTGATTTCCAAAACGGAGCCGGGGCATCTGCATATCACGGCAAGATATCGCCAGTCCGCAACGCCTCTGCGCTATGCCGGGGCATGGATGCGAACCCTGAAAAGGGATGCCTCCTCCATGGAGGCCGGGCAGCTGGTAAAGAAATACTGGTTTCTGCCCGCAGCAGCGCTGGCCCTTCTGGCCGCAGGCATGGTTGGCTGGGCCGTCAGGATCAACAGAAAGAAGGAAACTGTGGAGGAATCCATGAAGGTGATTGAACCGAGAGACGACCGGACGGTACGGCCGGAAAAAAGGATGGAGAAACCGCAGGCTGCGGCAACGCCCTTGAAGAAACCGGCGTTTCTGGAAAACATGGACCGCAGCGGAAAGGAGTGAGGAAGAATGGCCCGCATTATCAACGTATTACGGATTCAGGGACCGCCCGAACGGGTGATGGAGGTATGGGAGCGCATCAAGGACCCCCATGCAGGGCTTGGCAGCGTGGATTTCAACGCCATTACCCCGATGCCGGAATGGGTGGATCGCGGTGTTCTGGACCGGGACACAGAAGAAAAGAACAGTCCCGAAAACTGCTGGCTCCAGTGGAGCAGAGACAACTGGGGCTGTGAATGGAATGCGCTCGACCCACAGGAAAGTGCCCGCCTGTATGATGGCGGCGACTGTATCCGCTTTTTCACGGAGGATGTCCCTGTGCAGGAACTGATCCGGAAACTGTCCCGCATGGAACCGGATCTGTATCTGGATTATCTTTGGGCCGGCGAGGATGTGGACAGAGGTGCTGCGGCAGTGCAGTTTCTGGACGGGAACGTGACCATGATTTATGTTCCCACACCCGGAACGGGGCGCGCTTACCAGTTGGCCTTTGACATCCTGCAGGAAGACCCGGAACAGTATGGCTATTCGGTGGATGCCGTAACGGGGGAGTATGTCTGGAGAGGAGGAACCGCCGTTGGGAGTGCTGAACATTGACGGGGAGGGGATCATCCATCTTCGTGACAGGAAAATCGGGTATCTGATTCAGCAGGATGGGGCCATCGTGGACGCGGATGCGCTTGGCAGTTACGCGAACCGCTGGCTGATGCAGCATGGCTTCCGGGTCTCGTGGGAGGAGGGCGTCATGCAAAAGCTGAATCAGCAGCAGGAAGAACAATTTGAACAACAGATTCTGTAGGAGGAATATACGATGGCGAAAACCAATAAGAACGCAGAAATGAACCTGCAGGTCCGTGTGAACTATGAACCGGAACAGGGCGCCACCAAAGCGGTTTGTTCCGCGACGCTGTATGGCACGTTTGCCATTCGCGGCATCCGGGTGGTGGAAGGGAAGAACGGCCTCTTTGTGCAGATGCCCCAGCAGAAGGATGCGAAGGGCAACTACCATGATCTGGCCTTCCCGGTCACGGCCGAGGCGCGAAAGGAACTGCATGGCGCAGTGCTGGCGGCCTATGAGCAGCACATCTCCCAGCGTCAGAATACCGGTATGAGCATGTCCATGTGACAAGGAGGAAACAGCATGAAATACAAAAAGATCTGGATGATGACGGTGACCTGCGCAGCGGTGATTGCATTGGCTGTCCCTGCGTTTGCGGAAGGTGCGGACGTATCGGCGGTGATTCAGGATACCTGGACTGCGGCGGCCACGCAGATCAAGACCGTGGTGAATACCGTGGTGTTCCCGGCCATGGACATGATCCTTGCCATTGCGTTCTTTGTGAAGCTGGGTACCTGCTACTTTGATTACCGCAAGCACGGGCAGATGGAATGGACCCCGCCGGTCATCCTGTTTGTCTGCCTGATTTTCACGCTGACGGCACCGCAGTACATCTGGCGGATTCTCGGCATCTGAGGAGGCGATACCATGACGGACAACGACCGGATCCAAACGGTCATGCTGTGCCGGGACCCTCTCCGGGCGTATGTGAACGGTGAGGAATACTGGCTTGTGAACAGCGTGGAGAACCTTGCGTCTTTCCTCCTACAAAGAAAAGAGGATGAGCATACGGTCATTACGGATGCAATGGATTGTTTCATTCTGGAAAGCCAGGGCAGTGATGTCGTCGATTGTGAAGCCAACCTCTGGCCGATGCTGGAATCCATTATGACGTTGGCACAAATCCAAACCGTTTGGCTGAAAGACCCTGTTGCAGCGACAAATCCGGAACTGAACGCTGCATACGGGCAGCGCGAACAGAAAATGTGACGGCAATGCCCCGGTCAGAAACGGCCGGGGCGCTTTTTTGGAGGTGATGATCATATTTATCTGGGATTTTGTGGCCGAGAATATTCTTGGCCAGATCATGGACTGGATGTATGCACGGCTGGTGGAAACCTTCGGCGAATTCTTCGGAATGCTCAACGAGATGGGTGCGCAGCTGTTTGATTATCCATGGACGCAGGCGGTGGTGACGCTGTTTTCCCGGTTCGGCTGGGCGCTCTATCTGGTAGGGCTGGTTGTGGGACTCTTTGAATATGCCATCGAAAGTCAGAACGGACGCGGGGATATCAAGGGTGTGGCTTTGGGAGCCATCAAAGGTTTTCTGGCCGTCAACCTGTTTACTACCGTTCCGGTGGAACTGTACCGGCTGTGCGTCACACTGCAGGTGAGCCTGTCTTCCGGATTGACCGGCCTGCTTGGTACGCCAACGGGAATTGCAGCGGCCGCCACCGATGCGCTGGAATTCATCAACGGGCCAAACCCCATCAGCTCCATTGCGCTGGTGATTCTTTTGGGATACAGCGTGTTCCGCACGTTTTTCTCCAATCTGAAACGCGGCGGAATTCTGCTGGTGCTCATCGTGGTGGGCAGCCTGTATCAGTTCAGCGTCCCGCGAGGGTACACGGATGGATTTGTGAACTGGTGTAAGCAGATCATTGGCCTGTGTCTGACCACATTCCTGCAGACCACCATGCTTGTGGCCGGGCTGATGATTTACAAGGACAACATGCTCATGGGAACAGGGCTGATGCTGGCCTCCACGGAGGTGCCGCGCATCTGTGGTGCCTTCGGACTGGATACCTCCACGCATGTCAGTGTGGGAGGTGCCATGCACACTGCACAGACCGCGATCAGCACAGCACGGCTTCTCATTGGCAGTGTGGGATAAAGGAAAGGAAAACGACGATCATGAGAAAAATTGAAAGTCTGGAACTGGAGAAATGGAGTGAGCCGGATGAAACAGGACATGTCCATCTGGTCGGGATGGAAAAGGCACAGGTGGCCTTTGACCGGCTGGAGGCACATTTGAAGGACGTCGGGATGATGCCGGACGAATACTTTCTGTTCAATGACTCCCGGTTCCGGAAAGAAGATACGCTGCCCCGGCATCGCGGCGTATTGTGCAATGTGGAGTTTGGGGCAAGTGAAGGGATCTATCTGGACATTTGTCTTCTGACAGACCACAAACCGGTGCAGTTCGCAACCGGCAAAACACTGCGCGAAGATGCCGATGCCTTTCTGTGGATGCACCGCATTGCGGCAGAATGTTCGCTGATGCTCAACGGAGGCGGCAGGGTGTACACCATGAAAGAACTTCCTGTCCTGTTGACAGAGGAGGAAGCAGGCGCAGTGTACAACAGCGTGGATCTGGATTTGTGCAATCCCACCAACGGCGAGGAGGAACGGCTGCTGGTGTCGGCCCATGAGAAACTGGCGGCCGCATTGGGACGCGATATCCAGTTGGACACGCCGAGGATGTGAGCAGGTATTTCTGCTCCTGCAGTTTCGGGAAGGATTCCATTGCAACGGCGCTGCTGGCACTCCGCACAGGGGAACCGCTGGACGAGCTGGTGTATTGCGAGGTGATGTTTGATGATGCCATTTCGGGGGAGGTGCCGGAACATCGGGATTTCATCTATGATAAGGCCATCCCGTACTTTGAAAAACGGGGGATTCCCACGAAGGTTCTGCGCAGCATTCACACCTATGTGAGCAGCTTTACAAGAACCGTCAGCAGAGGAAAGGCGAAAGGGAAAATCAACGGGTTTCCTTTGTGCGGGAGATGCCGGATCCAGCGGGACTGCAAGATCCCGCCGATTCGGAATTACCTGAACCGGCAGCCGGAAGACGCCGTCCAATACATCGGAATCGCCCGTGATGAGCAGGAACGTCTGCTCCGCCTGAAAGGAAAACAGGTTTCTCTGCTGGCCCGGTACGGGCTGGATGAACAAGACGCAAAAACCATGTGCCGCAGGGAAGGGCTGTTGTCTCCGGTTTATGAATTCTCAAATCGGGGAGGGTGCTGGTTCTGCCCCAATGCCAAAGACCGGGAGCTGAGGCATCTGTATCAGCATCATCCGGATCTGTGGCAGAAAATGCTGGAACTGCAGGCCCTGCCCAACAAGGCCACAGAATATTTCAACCGAACGGAAACCTTTACCTCCATTGACGAACGGTTTCAATGGATGGATCGGCAACTGACATTTTATCAGGAGGATGACGATATGATGACAAGAAATCAGGTAGAGCGCATTCGGGAACAGTATCCTGCCGGGACCCGGCTGGTGTTGGAACGGATGGATGACCCCTGCCCGATCCCGGAAGGGACAGCGGGCACGGTGGTGGCCGTGGATGATGCAGGCCAGATCATGATGAAGTGGGACAATGGCCGCTCGCTGAGTCTCGTGCCGGGTGTGGATTCCTTCCGCAGGGAGGCCCCGAAACAGGAACCGGCCATGAGCATGTGAGGAGGGCAGAATGTATACCTATCCGCACAACATGAGCGCCAAAGCGACACTGTGGCTTTGGACGCTGAAAGACCTTTCCATCAGCGGGAGCTGTCTGCTGGCAGGATTCTTTCTGTTCGCAGAGTTCAGCTCCTGCACAGTGCTGGTGGCGGGTGCCACCTATGCGTTTCTGACCATCCGGTTTGACGATACCAGCATTCTGGATTTCCTGCGGTACTGTTTCTGCTTCTTTTTCGGGCAGCAGGAGTTTCTGTGGGAAGGAAAAAGGAAAAGCGTATGAACCGGGAACAGGATTTATGAAGGGAGGATGTGTCCTTTGCCCAGACAGAAAAATACAAGAAGACTGATCAACAGCGAATCCATCGACCGGTTTGGCCTGAAAACCTATCAGGGGACCACGCTGGTCTATTATCTGATCCGGCCCACCAATCTGTCGGTTCTCTCTGAAACGGCGGTCCGCCAGAAGGTACAGGAGCTGATGTTGGCCACACAGGCCATGCAGGAAGTGGAGTGGATGGCGCTGGATTCCAGAGAAAACTTTGAGACCAACCGGGAATACCTGAAGCGGCGGATCAGGCAGGAACCGGTGCCGGTCCTGCGCACCCTTATGGAAAAGGACCGGGCGTATCTGGATCAGATCCAGATCCAGACCGCAACCACACGGGAATTTCTGGTTTGTGTCCGTCTGAAAAACTACAATGAGAAGGAGGTGTATCCGTATCTGAACCGACTGTCCAAGCTGATGGAGGAGCATGGCTTTGACGTGCGCAGAGCAGACCGGGAGGATGTGAAACGGCTGCTGGCCGTCTATTTTACCCAGAGTGTCGTCACCGAGCACTATGATGATTTTGACGGGGAGCGGTGGCTGTATGGCAAACCCGTTGAGCATCCGGTGCCCAGGCTGGCACTTCCGGGGAAGAAACAGAAAAAGAAGAAACGGCTGGCGAACTGGCGCGGCGGCAGTGAACAGGAACAGCAGCTGCTGGATAAGGAGTTTCTCGACATGATCGCCCCTTCTGCGGTCCGGTTTGAGCAGGGACGCTATGTGTGCGGAAACATGGTCCGCTGTGTCTGGGCTGTGCGGGAATACCCGGCAGTGACCAACCATACCGGTTTGCTCCAGCAAATCGGAGCAAAGGCGGGTGTCAGCCTGCACATGTATCTGCGGGAGGTCACCCCGCTGGAGCAGCAGCGGATCCTGGCCAATGCCGAGAAAATCAACAAGCTGCGCCGGGCCAATACCGAGAAGCTACAGGATATGGTGGAGGCCCAGAACAATCTGGAGGATGTGGCCGCGCTGATCTCCAAGGCAAACCGGGACAAGGAAGCGTTCTTCCATGCGGCCGTATTTCTGGAATTGTGCGCACCGGACGTGGACCGGCTGCGGCAGCTGCAGGCAGAGGTGGAAGCGGCGCTCAACGCCGCGAAAATTACCGTGGATAAGCTGCTGCTGCGTCAAAGGGAAGGCTTTCTCTGCGTCATGCCCAGCGGATACAATGTGTTCCGGGAACAGTTCGAGCGCGTGCTGCCTGCCGGCAGTGTGGCAAACCTGTACCCCTTTGCGTATTCCGGCAAGACTGATCCCAATGGTTTCTACATCGGCAAGGACAAATACGGCAGCTCAGTGATCGTGGATTTCGACCGGCGAGGTCAGGACAAAACCAATTCCAGCATGATCATTCTGGGCAACAGCGGCGAAGGAAAAAGCTATCTGCTCAAGCTGCTCCTGACGTGCCTTTTGGAATCCGGCAAAACCGTCCTTGTCCTGGACCCGGAAGCGGAATATGAGGAACTGACCGATGCGCTTGGCGGATGCTATCTGGATCTGATGAGCGGCGCTTATCGAATCAACGTCCTCCAGCCCCGCCGTTGGTCCGAAACCGGGGACAGCGATGCCGCCGCACCCAATGCGTTCCGGCAGAAAACCATTCTCAGCCAGCATATCTCGTTTCTGCGTGATTTCTTCCGAAGCTACAAGTCCTTCACCGATGCGGAGATCGACACCATTGAAATCATCCTCCAGAAGCTGTATGAACGGTTTGGCATCACAGAGGAAACCGATTTCCAGCAGCTGACAGCGGAGGATTACCCGGTTCTGTCGGATCTGCATGACCTGATTCTGGAAGAACTGGAGGAATATGACCCGGCCAATCGTTCTCTGTATACCGCAGAGATGCTGCAATCGGTGGCACTGGGCCTGCACTCCATGTGCAAGGGCACCGACAGCAGCTTCTTCGATGGTCACACGAACATTTCCTCGGAGCGGTTTCTCGTATTTGGCGTGAAGGGATTGCTGGAGGCCAGCCGGGAGATCCGCAACGCCATGCTGTTCAATGTGCTTTCGTACATGAGCGGAGAACTGCTCACAAAGGGCAACGCAGTGGCCGGCATCGATGAGCTGTATCTGTTCCTGTCCAACCCGGTGGCGGTGGAGTATATCCGAAACATGATGAAACGGGTACGCAAAAAGGATTCGGCGCTTCTTTTGGCCAGCCAGAACGTGAATGATTTCCTGCAGCCCGGCATCTCGGAAATGACCAAACCGCTGTTTGCCATCCCGACTCATCAGTTCCTGTTTTTCCCCGGAAGCATCAACCGCAGGGAATACACAGAAGCCCTGCAGCTGGAGGAAAATGAGTATGATCTGATCTCCACAAGCAGACGGGGAACCTGCCTGTATAAATGCGGCGTGGAACGCTACCATCTGGAAGTCCGGGCACCGGAGTACAAGGATAAGCTCTTTGGCACAGCAGGAGGTCGATAATTGTCAGGTTTCTTTGTTGGGTTTGGTGATACCAATTCCCTGTGGTTTCTGGTATCGTTAGAATAGAAAGAGAGGTACCGAACATGAAGATTCCTGTACAGAGATGCCCGTGGTGCGGCAGCACCGAATTCGTGGTGGGATATCAGGGGTATGAGGCCATGATGACCTACACGCCCGGAGGATTCACCGGGAAGAAAATCAAACATCTGATCTGCAAGAACTGCGGCATCGTGGTGGCCAGTCAGGTGGCGAACACCGCCAAATATGCGGATGCCCGCAGAGCGTGGTGAGCTATGGAACAAACTGAATATCATTCGCGCACAGCAAAGACGGTTGCCGCATTGCTGTGCGCAGTCTTTTTGCCGCTGATGCTGATTATGACAGCAATTCTCTGCATGGCTGATGCGGCAGCGGAGCATAACCGGAGTGCAGTGACAGCGTGCTTTGACACTGCAGTGGCAATCCCGGCATCGGCAGACATCACGTTCCGGGAGCACATTTTCCAGATGCGGGACTGCTTTGCCGTGTTGGACAGTGCAGCCGGGGAGCTGGAGGTGCCGGAGGACGTTCCCCCGCTGGATACCACATTGGTCAAATCCCTGTTCTACTGGCTGAACTACGGGAACGAATCTGTCCGGCTCAGTGAGGAGCAGGCAGCGTCCTTCGTGGCGTGCTTTGTCCGCTTTGAGGAACGGACACGGGAAGTGGAACGCACAGAGGACCCCGGCGAAGACCGGCCCGAAGACCCGGAGCCGACACCGCCCCCGGAGGAGGAATCGGAGCAGGAACCGGAACCGGTGACGGAAACGTATCAGGCGGCAATCCCGCTGATGGAATTGCCGGACATCTTTCAGAATCTCGCCAATCATCTGAACCGCAGCATTGATCTGCAAACCCAGTCAGGCTGTCTGGAAATCTATTACATGGTGCGTTACGGGGAAGCCTCACGCGGCGGTGCAACGGATGAACTGATCGATATCCTGATCGACGGGGAATCCGAGTACATTGGCGGTGCGGCGGGCAGCCCGTTTGCGGAGGATTGGCGCGGTCATGTGACCTGTGAATTTGGCAATGGGCATCGGGGAATTGATCTCGCGTTCCCCACGGGAACGCCGATTCGTGCGGTGGCATCCGGTACGGTGGTGCTGGCACGGTATGGCCATTACAGCTACGGAAACTATCTGGTCATAGATCACGGCGGCGGGGTGACAACATTATACGCCCATTGTTCCGCTTTGACGGTGGCAACCGGCCAGACAGTTTCGGCAGGACAGGTCATTGCCAGAGTGGGATCTACCGGAAACTCCACCGGCAGCCACCTGCATTTGGAAGTTAAGCAAAACGGAACATTGGTAAACCCAAGAACTTTTATTTCATAGAAAGACGAGGAATAGAGAATGAAGAAAGCAGAATTGATTCAGAAGGCAGTAGAGTATCTGGTGGAAGAGGGAACGAAGAATACCAGTTCCGGAAACTGGGTGATCGAAGCGGAAGAAGTGGCTGAGGCTCTCAATGTGAGCCTGGATACGATTTTGGAATATGGCGATGAGATCGCAGACGAACTCGTACTTTGTGAGCCTGTCTCCGGCGTTTCCTATACCTCTGAAGAGGGGAACTTCGATATGGATTTCTTTCTGGACTACTGCGAAAACGCGAAAGAAGAAGAGACCATCCGGGCGCTTCTCATCCTGCCGGAAAAACCGCCCCGCCGGATCGATCTTGACAATACGCTGAAAGCGCTGCAGAAAGCGGTCGGCGGGTATGTGGAATCCCTCACAGTGGAACCGGATGTGACGTTCCTGCTCAATGAGGAAGGCAAGCTGAAGGGACTTCCGGCCAATCGCCATTACCGGGGTGACATTCTGGTCGGTCCGGTTTTGGTCTGCGGTGTGAAAGGGGAACACTTCTGCTCGCTGAGAGAAGATCAGATGGCGAAGTATGAGCAGATGTTCCAGGAATCGGAAACGTTCACGCCCAGAGAGCAGTTTGGTCTGGTGTTTTACACTTTGTGAAAAGGAGTGAGCAATGCAACTTCGTGAAGCGAAACAACCGGAATGGGACCTTTGCTTTTCGGATGACAAGGAAGATGAAAAGCGAGGCTGTATCGGCCATATCCGGATCGATTTCGGTAGGAATGGCAACGAGTGGTGGCATACCTGGTGGTCTCATCAGGAGAGCATGGTGACGCCGGAATTCATCAAGGATCTGAATCTTGTCATCGATGGCATACACCGAAGCGGCCCGCTGCAGAACCTGTCAACGATGAAAAAGTTCTGCTACGCGCATCCCGAAGCGAAGATGGGGGAGAGCTGGGACAGGGATGCCTATTGTTTTATGGCAGAGGGAGAGCAGTTTGCCTATGCGCTGAGGCTCTCCTTTACCGGCTATCACATTTACGCATACGCCTACGATGCTGAGATTCTGCGCCATTATCTGGACCCGGCGTATCAGCCGAAATACACACTGATGGAAGTGAAACAACGCGGAATGACTGCCTATATCAAGGCAAGGAATATCCAAAACGCGCTGCAGGCGGCACGGATTGTACGCACGCATCTGAAAGCCGGGAAGTGCCTCAAACCGTTGGAGGATGAATTTCTTGGCCCGGTACTGGATGCGGACGAGTACGGAAGGCAACTGTCCGGGTGGAAAACGGAACCATGTGTCCGGGGCACGATTTCCATCGACATGGAAGGCAGGACCTTTTCCTTTGAGGACCGGGACAACCCATGGGCGGAATACTCGCTGAGGCACATTTCTTCTGCGGTATACCGGGCGGATCGGAAACGTGTCCTTGACCCGTTGGACCGTTGGGACATTTTCAGCAAATCCATCGCAGGACATGAGCTGACGCAGAATCAGGGAGTGAACATGACACCGTGAAAAAGGAAACCGTAGAAGACCTTTACCGGAACCTGCAGCAGAGTTTCGATCACTGGCACATTCTGTATACGCAAGGTGGGAGTGACCCGTTCTGGGCAGATGGCGTGAACCTCAATCTCGTCAGAAACCATATTCTTTATTATCGTAAGCGGATCGACGAACTCAGCCCGGATGAAACGAGGCGGGATTTGTATCATCGGGAACTCCCGCCGATTGTGGAATCGGAGTATATGGCAAATCCGGAAGAGATTCGGCAGAAAGCCAAAGCATCGCTGCAGAAGCTGGAGCAGGATGAGAACTACCGCTATCTGGCCCGTAAAGAAAAGACCTTGACGCCAAAACAGATTGAGGCGGCCAATATCCATTCCCTTGTTGCGTATGTACAGGGTATCAGAACCGCGTTGGAGAAAGACGATCTGGTAACGCTGCGCCGGGCAGGCGATGTGGACTGGATGGTGAAATGTTTTGCGGAACGCGCTGAGCAGGTCCGGCAGATGAAACCTCCGGAGAATGAACAGCTGTCCCTGTTTGCATTTCTGGAACCGGAAGATGATTTGGACGATGAGGCTCCCGTTTGGGAGCCTCAATTTTAACGAGGAGGGACACGATGAAAGAATGGAATGACTTGAAAATTATTGGCGTGGATCAGGGATACGGCAACATGAAGACGGCCAATACCATCACGCCCACCGGACTGGTGGCCTATGACGAAGAACCTGTGTTCACCGGCGATACGCTCGTCTTTGGCGGAAAGCATTACCGCATCGGTGTCGGGCATAAGGAATTCGTGGTGGACAAGACCGCAGATGATGATTTCTACATTTTGACGCTGGCGTCCATCGCCAAGGAACTGCGCTGCGCTGAGTTGACAAAGGCAAAGGTTCATTTGGCGGTTGGTCTGCCCATGACATGGGTTGGCCGCCAACGGGAACAGCTCAGGGCGTATCTGCTTCGGAATCAGGAGGTGACGTTCCTTTTCAATGATGAGGAATATCAACTCCAGATGGACGGCTGCTCTGTTTTCCTGCAAGGATATCCTGCGGTGCTCGGTCTTGTGGGAGAGCTGCAGGGGGATGTGCTGCTGGCTGATGTGGGAAACGGCACCATGAATATTCTGTACCTGAACGATGGCCGCCCGAATCCCGCCAAGGTGTGGACCGAAAAACTCGGCGTGGAACAGTGCGTCATTGCAGTGCGCAGCGCGGTCATGAACGAATTCGGCGTGGTGATCCAGGACCATACCATTGAGCAGGTACTGCGTACCAACAAGGCTCCCATCAACAAAAAGTATCTGGACTGCATCCGCCTGACGGCAAAAGAGTATGTGGCACAGCTGTTCACTGTGCTGCGCCGGCATGAGTATGACCCGGACCTGATCCGGCTGGTCGTAGCAGGCGGCGGGGCCTGTCTGGTCAGGCATTTCGGAAAACAGAAACACAATATCCAAATCGTGGATGACCTGTGTGCCGCCGCCAAAGGGTACGAGTTCCTTGCGTTGAAAAAGCTGGAGAAGGAGGAGACTGGAAATGGGAGAGCGAAAGAGACTGTCCATTTGGTTTGACATGGATCTCATTGACCAAAGGCAAGCGTATGAGCTGCTGAAAGCCAAAGCAGAACAAACAGGTCATTCATATGGGCAGGTCATCACAGACGCGATGCTCCAAAACAAGGATTGCAGCACTGCCTGCGTAGCACGGATTCTGAAAGGCGTTGAAGACCTGTTGAATAGAAGCAATACAGGAAATCAGCCGAATGGAGCAACTTTGGCTCCAAAGAAAGACCCGGAAATCGACATAGACTGGTCGTTTGTTGGGTCATAAGGCTCCAACTTGGCTCCATGTTTGCGGAGATTTCACGGGGAAAGCCGTTTTGGCCAGCTTTGGCTCCAAAATGGAGCTACAAATCTGCAGGGTTTGCCCTGTCCGATTATGAAGCAGGAGAAAGCAGCGTGTCATTTTCGTCCCCACGCTGCCCGCACACCGCGCCGCAATGCGGCCCGGCAGGCTTTTGGAAGTGTTTCATTTTGGAGGATTTGAACCCTTTTCCGGAATCATGTGTGTCATTTGCCACGTTGTGGAGCAGTTTCTGCCGAAGTAACGACTTGTTTTGTGTTTCAGATATGGAGGAACCGATGACCAGTATCCGGGCACCCCCCAAAACAACAGCGTTCGAAAAGAAAAACAGCGAGACAAAATTCAAAGGGCTTCTCCGCAGTGGAGAAGCCCTCATTTTTGGGAGGTGGATGATGACTGGCCATGATGTCGAGAAAGGAAAAGAAAGAAAACCGAAACGCGCAACAGGATTTCGGGTCAGTGAGGAACTGAGCGGGCAAATTGAGCAGGCCAGAAAGCTGGATGGCAGCAAGTCATTTCAGCAGTTCTGTGAAAAAGCGGTGCGATTCTACATCGGCTACCTGATGGCAGAGGAGCATGAAGACTATGTGACCCTGACGATGCGCAGCACGTTGACAGGATTATTTGAAAAATTTGAAGCTGACCTCAAGCGTTCCAATTTCAAGGTGGCGGCATCCGTAACCGAACAGGCCATGGCGCTGATGCTGGCTACACAATTCACACCCGAAGAACTGCGCAGAATTCGGGGAAAGGCAATCGGGCAGATGAAGCAGTATGGCGGGCCGCCGCCGCTGGAAGTGATTCAAAAAGAACTGCCTGATGCGGAGCAGGGAGGTGAAGGCGAATTCCAAGACTGGTAACCAAATGGAAATATCAAAAACAGGGCAGCCGGCATGAGGGAAACTATGTCCGATACATTGCCACAAGGGACGGGGTACAGAAACCCGGCTCAGAGGTATATCTGCGGTATATGGCAGGGCGGCCGGGATCCCACGGGCTGTTTTCCTGGTATGGATCTGATTTGTCACTGGATCGAATTGCGAAGGAAGCGGGGCAGCATTCGGGTCCGGTCTGGAACGCAATCTTCTCATTGAAACGGGAGGATGCGGCCAGAGTTGGGTATGACAACGCAGACGCATGGCAGGCGCTGCTCAATGCCAATGCATCCTTCATTGCCAATGAGATGAACATTGAGGTTTCCGGGTTCCGATGGTATGCGGCCTTTCATGATGAAGGCAATCACCCGCATGTGCATTTTGTGGCCTATGCAGAAAAAACGGGACGGGAATACCTTTCGGAAAAAGGAGTACAGCATATCCGGTCCCGGATGGCCCGCGAAATCTTCAAGGAAGAACTGCATGAGATCTACGTTCTGCAGACACAGGCCCGTGGAGAACTGGATCAGAAGGCGCAGCGGGAATTTCATGATGCGGTGGAAAAATTGAAGGGGGCCTCCCTCCCTGATCCACGCATGATGGAATTGATTCCCCGGATTGCAGCAGCGCTGCAGCGACACAAGGGGAAAAAGGTGTACGGGTATCTTTCCAAAGGCACGAAACAGTTGGTGGATCAGGCGGTTGACATATTGTCCGGGACACCGGAAGTGGCAGATGCCTACGCCAGATGGTGGGAACTGCGCAAACGGGTGCTTGAAACTTACCGGGATGATACCGGCGAGATCCCGCCGCTGTCCACCCAGCCGGAATTCAAGAAGATCCGCAATATGGTTGTGCGGGAAATCTGGAAGACGGTGCAGGAACAGGAGAATCAGATGGCAGGAGAGGAGAACAGTACCATGGCGCGGAGCGGGGTCTGCACACAACGGATCCTGTGGGGGCTGGCGGACTTGTTCTCGGTCAGAGAGCCGAAGAAAAGCCCCGCTCTGAACGCCAGAGTGGACCGGAAACGGCTTCGGTGGCTGCACCAAAAGAAAATCGCCCTCGGCCAGGCCGGGGACGATCTGGAAATCAGGTTTTAGTAGCGTTCCTGCCGCATCATGGCATCTTCGCACATGGCATACGCAAGTTCGGGAGTCCGGGCGATAAAGCAATAATACTGACCGTGTTCAGAGCAGTATTCGTATTCGACACCAGTCTCAATGGGAGTCAGACGCTCCTGTCCGGGAAATAAAGGCAAAGTCATGATGCATCGCACTTCCTACTATATATTCTGCTGTGCAGGCCGCACAACGCTACTTATTGTATCACACAAAGGCAGAAATGCCAATAGACGAACCTATCAGGATAGAGGTGAAGACAGTTGGGGCAAAAAAGCCGATTCTCAAGGGAACAAATCCAAAGGGCAAGAGGAATGCCGCTTGTACCTTTGTTGCAGGCCCGTGGAATCCACATGAAACAGAAAGGTCGGGAAATGTATCTTACGGACCAGCGGTATCGCGGCATTACAGTCAACGGGTCAAAGTGGTACTCCCATTATGAACGAACCGGGGGCGGCCCGGTGGAGTTTCTGCAGCGTTATGGAGGAATGTCGGAAGAAGGTGCGATTGAGGAATTGCTTGGCCTGTCGCTTTCGATTCCCCGTGATTCTCACGCGGTCAGAGAGCAGGAGAGAAAGAAAGCGTTCGCATTGCCCGCCGCCGCGCCTGATCATGAACGGGCGCTGCATTACCTGACGAAGGTACGGCTGATCGCGCCGGACATCGCACAGCATTTTCTGGATACAGGCCAAATCTATGAATGCCTGTCCACGAACCCGACCTGTACGCTGCACAACATTGCGTTTGTAGGGACAGACCGAAAAGGTGTCCCACGGCAGGCGCACTGCAAGGGGATGGCGCGTGGCAGCGGTTTCCGATTTGATGTGGAGAACAGCGATGGAAGATACGGATTCGGGCATTACGGGAAAAGTGACAGACTGTATGTTTTTGAAGCGGCGTTGGATCTGCTCAGTTTTCTGACATTGTACCCGGATCGCTGGCAGGATCACAGCTACGTGGCGCTGGGCGGGGTTGCAGAGCACGCCATGATGACGATGCTCCATTGCCATCCCGGATTGCAGGAAGTGATTCTCTGCCTTGACCATGACCCCGGCGGACAGATGGCAACGATGCGGCTGCGAAAGGCGCTGCTGGACAGGCCTGTCCGGGTTTCTGTCCGCCAGCCGGGTCAGGAAAAGGACTGGAATGAGATGCTGTACCACAGGGCCGGGTTCTCCTTTCTTCCGGCCAGTGACGATAGGCAGTTGGCCGAAATGAAGGAATACGCGGCACAGTTGTACGTGGAAGTGATGACGGCAGACAGGAACAGGGTGCCGTCAGAACGGGCGGAATTGGCATTGACACAATTCGAAGTGAACAATGACCTGACGGCGCTGCACCGCTGCGCAGTTTGCGCCGGCGTTCAGGCCAGAAGGCTTTGGGAAATGACCGGAGCGCCTTTCACGGCGGATGTATTTGAAACCGGAACCTGTGTCCAGGCAGCGTTGGACAACCCGTTCTACAAGGCCGTCCGACAACTGGAACAGATACGGGAAGATGAGGCACGGTTTCCGTGTTTCACGAAACCTCAGTGCCACACGCTTGCGATGGAATGGATGACGCTTGCGGGACAATGTATGGTGCAGAAATTGCAGGAAGAACAGATGGAGCAGGAAAATCAGGAGGAACTGTCATGGTAGGAGGTTGCAAATGATGAGAGCAATTTTGAGAAATGAAAAACACCCGGAGTATGGGGCGGTAACGATACCGTTCCCGATTCCGGCTGACCAATATGACCGCTGCATCGAGATGCTGGAGGCGATAGAAACCGGGAGCATTTTGAGCCCGGACTGCCGGGTGGTCGCCATTGGGGACGGATTGCCGGTCTTGCAAAGGCTGGTCGGTACCGATGTCAATGTGGATGAGCTGGATTACCTTATGAAACGATTGGACAGCTTTCAGAGAGCGGAAATTGCAAAATTTCAGGGAATGGCTGAGGTGCTGGATCTGCGCAGCGTTTCGGACTTAATCAATCTGACGTTCTGCTGCGATCAGGTTACCGTGATTACGGATTTCCGGAATCTGTCATCTGTGGGGAAAGGCCACTATCTGACAGTTCGTGGCGGCTGTGCGCCGAGTTCAGAGATTGTCTCTCTGGATGGACAGAAGCTGGCAGAGGACCTGATCCGGAAGGGAACGGGGCATATTACGCCATATGGTGTGATTTACGACAACGGTATGGAACTGAAGCAGGTTTACAAAGGCACCGAATTTCCGCTGTATTCCTATCATCCACAGGAAATGGTGGTGGGTGTGTCCCCTGCGGGGCAGACTGATCGGGAAACGTTGATGATGCTCCCAATGGCGGAAAAAGAATTGGAACGTGCTATGAGACGGAACGGGATGAGCATCCATGAGAAAGTCATGGTGCGCTTTAATGAAGTGACCGACTTTGCGCTTTTCAAGACGGCGGTTTAGTTCTCGCACAATGATATGAGGAGCATCAATGCATTCATCAAGCTGGTAAGTCCTCTGGATGGGCCTGAAATCGAAACATGGCAGGCGGCTGTGAACTATGCGGGGGTACGGTCGATGGAGGAGTTCCTTGCAGTTGGACGGAATCTGGATCTGTTCTATTACTGCTTTGACGTATCGATCCCGGAAGAATATGGAAAGCGAATCATACAGGAGTCGGGACACTTCGATTATGACCCGAATCTGGATGACTATTACGATTACCGAAAATACGGCGAGGACAGGATCCGTCAGGAACAGGGCGTTTTTTTGGAACATGGGTACTTTGTTTATCTGGGAGAACAGCCCTTTTGGGAGCTGATGCAGGAACAGGAGCAGAATAGGGAAACTCTGTCCCAGGAACAGGGGATAGGCTTATATTGAAATAGGTAGAGTGAATGGCGCCGGGAACGAATCCCGGCGCTTTCATATATAAAAGGTTAGGAACGGAGGAAATAACAATGCAGCCGGAATATTGGATGATTCTGATTTGCGGGAGCGCACTGCTGATGCTCGCCCTCGTATCCAAAGCTGGAAAATCCAGTGGGTTGGACAGCATCAAAGGGAAAACGGTTGGGGACGGTCAGCATGGTACGGCGCGGTTCGCAAAACCGGAAGAAATACAGAGAATGTACCATCAGGTCAGGTTTACACCACGTGACTGGCGCAGAGGAAACAGGCAGCCGGAGTATCAGGGGCTTGTACTGGGCAGCATCAGTCATGGGAAAAACGTCTTTGCTCTGGTGGACGGCGATGACGTTCATTGCATGATGATCGGTGCGGCCGGTGTCGGCAAAACCGCCTTCTTTCTGTATCCCAATCTGGAATACGCCTGTGCCTGCGGAATGAGCTTTCTTTGCACCGACACCAAGGGAGATCTGGCGCGGAACTATGGTGGGATTGCGCAAAAATACTACGGTTACGATGTGGCCGTGATTGATCTGAGAAATCCGACACAGAGTGATCACATCAATATTCTCGATATGGTCAACAAATACATGGATCAATGGAAGGCCGACCATGAGAATCTGGCAGCAAAGGCCAAAGCGGAGAAGTATGCCAAAATCATTGCGAAAACCGTTGTTCTTGCGGGAACCTCCGGCGATTTCGGTCAGAACTCCTATTTCTATGACGGCGCAGAAGGACTGATCGCGTCTGTGATCCTGTTGATTTCTGAGCTGTGCCCGGCGGAAACCAGACATATCGTTTCCGTGTATAAGCTGATACAGGACTTGTCCGGTCCGCCAACGAGACCGGGATCCAAAAACGCTTTTCAGATGCTGCTGGATATGCTACCGGAGGATCACAAGGCACGCTGGTTTGCCGGCTCTGCGGCCAGCGCGGGAGATCAGGCGGCGGCATCTGTGGTGTCCACCGCCATGTCCCGTCTGAACGCGTTCCTTGACAGTGAGATGGAGCAGATACTCTGCTTCGATACCAAAATTGATACTGAGAAGTTCTGCAAAGGCAAATCTGCGATCTTCATCAATCTCCCGGAGGAGGACAACAGCAAGTATTTCATGGTATCGCTGATCGTGCAGCAGATGTACCGTGAAATCCTTGCGGTAGCCGATGAGTACGGCGGTAAACTGCCCAATCGGTGTATGTTCTTTCTGGATGAGATCGGCACGATCCCCAAAATTGAATCTCTGGAAATGGCATTTTCCGCGATCCGTTCACGCAGGGTCAGTATCGTGGGAATCATCCAGAGTTTTGCGCAGCTGGAGCGCAACTACGGAAAAGAAGGAAGTGAAATCATCCTCGATAACTGCCAGGATACCATCTTCGGCGGGTTTTCGCCCATCTCCTCCAGTGCAGGCAAGCTGTCCGAGGCGCTTGGTGAAAAAACCGTGATGACCGGAAGTATCAGCAAAGGGAAAAATGATCCCTCACGCAGCCTGCAGATGACAGGACGCCGCTTGATGACCCCGGATGAACTGCGCAGTCTTCCGAAAGGACAGTTCATTGTGATGAAGACCGGCCAGCATCCTATGAGGACCAGACTGAAACTGTTCCTTGACTGGGGTATTACCTTTGAGGAGGCGTATGAGGTGCCCAGAAAGCAGATCAGACAGGTGTGCTATGCAAACAAGACGATGCTGAAACAGGCCGTGGCAGAGCATTATCCGCGTATGGAGGAACCGGATCATGCAGGCTTGTCCCGGCAACGTCTTTCTATTCGCCAGAAGGGAGAAGAAGATGGCAGCGTATGAGAGAATCTACATGGACGACCTGCCGCAGAGAGCGATTGCGCTGTGGCTGTATTTGTCCCGGCGGGCCAATAAAGACGGCCAGTGCTGGCCCGGCATCAATCGAATCGCAAGGGAGCTTCATATGAGCCGCAGTACGGTGAAGCGGGCGATAGACGATTTGGAGGCGAGTCACTGGCTGACAACCGAGCAACGCTGGCGCAAGAATGGTGCCAGTACAACAATGTTGTTTACTCTCCACAAGCAGTGAAGTTGCGAAATGGATGAAAACAAGATTCGGGGGATAGGTGTACCCATCTGAAGGAACCCCCAGGGGTTCATGGTGGACCACCAAGAATGGAGTTATTTTATATATTACTAATACAGAAAAGAGAGAATAGAGAGTAGCGTGTTACTTAATTTCCTGATCTAATGATTCAAAGACAGGGTCAGAGAAGAAGTCACAAAGTGTAATGTTCAACCCATCACACAGCTTTTTAATCGTGGTGATGGAAATTTGTCTGCGAGATGGATCCATCATACTGTAAACGGTGGAAGGTGTGACACCGGCCAGATTGGCCAGTTCATTGGGTCGGATCCCTCGTTGGTCGCATAATTGTTGAAAACGAATCGTAACGGCATCTTTTACCATCATACGAATAATCACCTCAATATGATGGTACACAAAAACATGCAGCTGCGTGTACGCAGTTGCGTAACACGAGGGAAATCACTATAATAAGAGCGTAATTGGAATTCTTAGTTACTTGGAAATAGTCAGGGATTATTTCTGGAACTTATGACAAAGCGGGTATCCCCCATTTGGATAATGGAGGATACCCGCAAAAACCGATACTGACACTATTTTTAGTCTATTTTATCACACCCGCGTTGCCTTTTCAATAAGGAATGTTGCGAAAGAGGGCAGGTTTTGCCCCAATTTGTCACAATATACAAATCCAGTGTTTTCGTTTTCCTGAAATTCACGAATTTGTTATCGTTCTCAACCCTTTTCCAATAGGTTAAGCAGTCAATTTGCAGTCAAAATGGAGGTAGACAAGATGGCGCGACATGGAGAGAATATTCATAAACGGCAGGATGGCCGGTGGGAAGGCCGGTATATGAAAGGCAAGGACACCAAAGGGAAAACGGTATGGGGCTATGTGTATGCAAAGACCTATCCTGAGGTAAAGAAGAAACTGATACAGAAAAAAAGTGAAGAGTCTTTCTATTGCCTTAATGCAGATGACCCCACTTTTATGGATCTGTCAGAAAACTGGCTTGGTACCATTCAGAATGGTGTAAAAGAATCTACGCTGGCGCATTATCGGTATACACTGACGAGATATATATTACCTGTGTTGGGATTTGAAAAAATAAAGAGGCTGACTGAATATCGGATAGAGCAGGCCTTTTTGCAAATCGTTACCCCTAACGACCAGAAACATAAGCCTTTAGGCCATTCTCTTGCCAAGGAATGCTTGACGATTATACGGAGAATCTGTAAATACGCTTGCCACTTGAGACTGATACGGCCTTTGGAAATAGAGGTGTGTCTGCCGAAACCGATAGAGGCAAAAACCGTTCCGCTTTCCGTGGAAGAACAAAACCTCCTGAAAAGGTATGTGATGAGCAACGTAACATCGAGAAAAATCGGCTTGGTATTGACCATGCAAATGGGATTGCGCATAGGAGAGGTCTGTGGGCTTCAATGGGGCGATATCGATGTTCAGAACGGAATTCTGACCGTAAACCGTACCGTCCAGAGGATATCCTGCGGAGAGGGACATTCCAAGGTTGTCATTCAGACGCCAAAAACCAAATCATCAACGCGGATGATCCCCATTCCGGCTTGGCTGATCCCGACGTTGAAGAACCTCCAAACAGGAAAAGAGGATGATGTGTGGTTTTTATCCGGGCGACGCGATAAACCGGTGGAGCCTCGATGCTATCGGAAGAGCATTCATGTCTATCTCAAGGCCGCGAAGGTTCGCCAGATCCATCCCCATGCATTACGTCACACATTTGCCACCACCTGCCTTCAAGCTGGTTGTGATGTAAAGACATTGAGCCAACTCTTGGGACACTCAGACGCAGGCATTACGCTGAAACGGTATGTTCACACCGACTTTGACAGGATGCGCTGGGAAATCGCACGCATTTATGATGGCCGATGTCACACGACCTTAGGGGGTCACAAATCAGTCTGTTCGTTCGGAAATAAACGATAAGACAAAGAAAAAAATATAATATCCTCCATTATCCAAATGGAGGATACGACAGCCTGAGTGGACTTCACGGTGTCGTGGATAGAGTGTCGCAATATTGGAGACCGATACATAACGCCAAGGGGTTATGCTGCATGACAGACCTTCTCGAACGGAAAAGTGTTGAGGAAATCAGGGACTCCAAAAACTGTATCTATTTGTTGGATGACGAGGATATGTTTAGTCAGCTGGGACATAAGGTGCTTCTCTCGCGAAAGGTCCCATGCTTGTTGAATGTCGCCAAGATTCGCTACAACGGACAGACTGAACTGATCTATTTGACGGAGGGACTTCAAAACTATCTTACCATCATGCCAACGCTTCCCAGAGATGGTGTCTATATGCTTTGCGCAAAAGTGATGGAATCGGTGTTGAAGGTAAAAAATCAAGGATTCCTTGCAGTGGAGAATCTTGATATCTCCATGGACAAAGTATATTTTGACCCGAAAACCTATGAAGCCTACTTGGTTTATCTGCCGTTATCCGCCGGAGAGGGTGAAAATGGGCCGCTGTTTGAAGCTGAATTGCGTCATTTGCTCTTGCAGTTTGTAAAGCAGTCCTCCACGATTATTTCCGAACAAGAGCGCTGTATTGTGGATGCGCTGACGAACGGAACAGGGGGCGGCTTGGAAGGAATCGCGAAGATATTCCAGAACACCAAGCAAAGCTCCCCTGTGCAGGAGAGGAGTCTGCAGCTGATAAGCATGAACCCCAATTTGCAGATCACCTTTGCAATGAGAGGTCAGGCCGCTACCATTGGCAGACGGAAAGGCTGTGATTTGACGTTGGATTTTTCCAATCAGATCAGTCGTCTGCATTGTACTCTGAAGAAAAAGGATGATTCTTTTTATATCAAGGACGAAGGAAGTTCTTTTGGTACGGGATTAAATGGAAAGAAGATTCCGGCCATGAAAGAGATTCCGGTAAAGAACGGTGACGTTTTGATGTTGCCGGGAATTAAGTTCAAAATCAACATAAGGTAAGGGAATACCTATGGGAAAACCATTACTGGTTATTGCGATTTCCGATGAAAGCTATCTGTCTCCTCTGGTGGTGGGACTTGCAGTAAAGCTGTACGAAACGGCGGATATTGAGGTTATTTCCGACACTGCGTATTTTGAGGAGTTTTTTACCTGCCCCAGAAAAATCGACTTACTGATTACAGATGAAGCTTTCCACCGTGCGGACTTGAAATGTCATAGTATCCAGAGGACGGTAGTCCTGTCAGAAGAAATGGCAGAGGATTCACAGGAGGATTGCAATACACATATTACGGATGGGCGGCAGGTAGCATACATATTCAAATACCTGAATTTGCCAGTTTTAATCAGTAGCATTATCCCCCGTGAATGGATTGGAACAAAAACACAGGGGGCGGTCACGCAAATCATTGCCGTGACAGCCGCAGAAGGCGGAGCGGGCTGCACGACGGTGGCCATGGGAATTGCCGCTTGTTTAAAACAAAGCCTTAAACGAGTTTTGTTTGTCAGCGCGAGAACGCTTCAGGATTTCCAGAGTGTTCTGCAAAATCGAACCCCGCTCTCGATTCGCGGCTGTTCCGGACTAAGAGCTGCAACGCCGAAGGTTTATTACGATCTCAAACAGGAAATCCAGAAAGAATGGTTTTCTTTTTTGCCGGCACTTCCCTCTTCGCGCTATTCGCTTAATATTACAGAAAAATCTCTTGGAACCTTTCTGCAGGCGGCTCAGAAATCCGGTGAATATGATGCAATCATTGTGGATATAGGCAATGAACTGACACCTGGAAACATAGAATTGCTCGACTTGGCATCAAAGGTGTTGGTTATTACCCGTCAGGCAGAGTCTTCCGCTGCGAAGCTGGAAATGCTTTTACATAATATTAACTGTAGTGATTCCGAACGTTTTCATTTCGTATGCAATCAGTATGATATGGCCCGTTCCAATGCGCTGACAAATGGATCTTTCTCAGGAAGCGTGAAAATTGAGGAGTATATCTCTGAATTCAAAGAGCTGGAAACGGTTGGCGTAAAAGAGCTTGCAAAGAACTCTGACCTGCAAAAAATAGCGTATGCGTTAATGTGAGGAATATGACATGAAAGATACAGCAGTAGTCGTGGTGAGAAGAAAGCTGGAAGGCCGGATTATGGATTCAGATGTGGAGGTTCCGCTGAACATCTCTGCGAATGAGCTTGTCAACGCGCTGAACAGTGCCTACAATCTCGGAATCCATACAGAGGACTACCGAAACTGCTATCTTCGTTGTGAACGTCCTATTGTGCTGCTTCGCGGGGAAAGAAGTCTGAGAAGTTTTGGCGTCAGAAACGGAACGCTGATTCACTGCAACGAGTGAGGGATATGCCATGGATATGCAGTATAAAGCAATATTGGCAAACAAAACGATATACAAAGAGATTCCTCTTCCTGCCAATGCGACAACGGTTTCTGTCGGAACGGCGCCAGGGGTCGATGTTCGGCTGTCCAAAAATCTGTTTTTTGAACAGTTTGAACTTTTGTTTACCAATGAAGGCAGTGATTGGGTAGTCACTTGTTCGCCCAATGTGTATATCAGCGCGGGATCTTCCAGCAAACTGCCGCAGAAGCAGCTTGTTCACGGAGATGAATTGCAGGTCAAATACCATTCCACCGATGTAGAAATGGTATCCATGAGTATTATGGTCGACTTTGATGAGGTTGATCAGGATTTTTTCCGGGCAATCGATTTGAAGGACCATACAAAGGTGATGATTGGCGGAGCCAATCAGTGTGATATTCGGATTACTGACAAAGAAGTAGCCAATGATCTGGTGGCCCTGACGGCACAGGGACAAGGGTGGCAGTTGGAAGAAGTCCGCTCAAATTACGGCGTCTATGTGAATGGAACCCGAATCCAAAGAAAAGCCCTCTTGCGTAATCATGACTTTTTTGCGTTGGATAAGTACAAATTCTTCGTCAGAGGGAGCAGACTGTACACTACTGAAGCGCCTGAAATTCAGGTGCATGGCTTGGCGCAGCGTTTGGAAAAACCATCTTCCAACAGTTTGGCCTATCCAAAGTTCAACCGAACGACCCGAATGAAAACCAAACCTAATACAGAGGAAATCACGGTTCTTGACCCTCCCGAAATGCCGCAAAAGCCGCAGGAAAGCTTGGTGGCAACGCTGCTGCCGGCATTGGCTATGCTGGTAGTTACTGTGGTCATTCGCGGTATGATGAGCAGCACGTCAAGCTCTTTTGTGTTGCTTAGTGTCTGTACGATGGGCATCGGAATTGTGACCTCCATCGCCAATTATATCTCCAATAAGAAAAAATATAAAAAAGAGGTGGAGGAGCGAAGAAAAAAATTTACATCATATATAGATCAGAAGAAGCAATTCATCGACACGGCCCGCCAGGAAGAATTGCGGGACTTGGAACAGATGTATTACTCTGATATGCAGGATGCAAAGCATATTATGGAGTTTTCGGATAAGCTGTTTGACAGAACCGCCAGCGATGATGACTTTGTGGAGGTGTACCTGGGAAAAGGAAGCAGAACATCCCTGCGTCAAATCAAGTATAAGGAGCAGGAAAAAATCGAGGTCGTGGACGATCTGGCACAAGTACCCGAAAAAATTAAAGAAGATTATAAGGAATTGGAAGGTGCGCCGGTCACGTTGGCACTTTCCAAATATGATGCGGTTGGTGTGGTAGGATCCTATCGTCAGAACTTCCAGATGCTTAAGAATATGACGATGGATCTGGCATCCAGACATTACTACACAGATCTTCATTTGTATTATATCTGTTCTGAGGAACATGCTGCTGAAATTAGATGGGCGCGTTGGCTACCACATACCGAGAATGCTGCGCTGGGAATCCGCAATATCGTCTGTGATACAGCCAGCAGAAATTTGATTTTTGAGCAGCTATTTGTACAACTGTCGGCCGAAAAAGAACGAAATAGCAAAAATGATACTGTACAGGAGAGAAGTGTTCTCTTCGTCTTGGATGATATGGGCATCAACCAGCACCCCATCTCCCAGTATATCAGGAATTGTAAAGAAAAAGGAGTGACATTTGTCTTTTTCAGCTCCTGCCCGGAGTACATTCCGCAAAACTGTGGTGCGCTGATCCGCATGGGTGAAAATAATGGAGAAGCGGAGCTGATCCAGAGTGATGACAGCCAGAATGTGCAAAAATTTGTTTACGATGTATTGCCGGATGCGCTGGTGGAACAGGCTTGCTTGAAATTGGCGCCGGTCTACTGCGATGAGGTGAGTCTGGAGGGAAGCCTGACCAAAAACTATAGCTTCTTCCAGATGATGAATATTTTTGGGCCGGAAGATTTGGATTTGCAAAAGAACTGGGATTCGGCCAATATCAAAAAAACCATGCGGGCGCCGCTGGGCATCAATGCAAAGAAAGAGACTGTATATCTGGACCTGCACGAAAAAGCGCATGGCCCCCACGGTTTGGTGGCTGGCACGACAGGTTCAGGAAAATCGGAAATTTTGCAAAGCTATATTCTGTCGATGGCGATTCACTATCATCCTTATGAAGTGGGTTTCCTGATTATTGATTTCAAGGGCGGCGGTATGGCCAATCAGTTCAGGAATCTTCCCCATATGCTGGGCGCGATCACGAACATTGATGGAAAAGAAATTGACCGTTCTTTGAAGTCTATCAAGGCAGAGTTACAGAAACGCCAGCGCCTGTTTGCAGAATACGATGTAAACAAGATTGATGATTACATCGAAAAATTCAAGCAGGGGCAGACAAAAATCGCGCTGCCGCATCTGATTATCATTGTGGACGAATTTGCGGAGCTCAAAGCAGACCAGCCGGAGTTTATGAAGGAACTCATTTCCGCTGCCCGTATTGGCCGCAGTCTTGGCGTTCACCTGATACTTGCAACGCAGAAACCCTCCGGTCAGGTAAATGAGCAGATTTGGAGTAACTCGAAGTTTAAGCTTTGCTTAAAGGTTCAGAACCAGGAAGACAGCAAAGAAGTAATCAAATCACCTCTGGCTGCAGAAATTCGTGAGCCGGGCCGTGCGTATTTGCAGGTAGGGAATAATGAGATTTTTGAGCTTTTCCAATCTGCTTATAGCGGGGGACCATCGAAAGCTGATGAAAATGTTGCGGAGCATGAGTTTTCTCTTCAGGAATGCAACCTGTGGGGGAAACGGGATGTCATTTATCGGAAAACAAAAAATAAGACTGGCGAAGAAGGCCGGGGTCAGACGCAGTTGGACGTGGTTGTTGGATATGTAGAAAGCTATTGCGAAACTTCCAACATACAAAAGCTGGCGAATATTTGTCTGCCACCTCTTCCGGAAGTGCTGCCTTATCAAATGGCGGATACAAAAGCGAAACAAAACATTGAGGTGGGCGTGGGCTTGTATGATGACCCGGACAACCAGTATCAGGGCAAGGTAGTTCTTGATCTCACTGCGAGCAATACGATGATTATCGGTTCTTCCCAATATGGAAAAACCAATCTTCTGGAAGTTCTTCTCCGGGGATTACAGGAACGGTATACACCTCAGCAAGTGAATGTTTACATCCTGGATTTTGGCTCCATGATTCTAAAAAATTTTGAGAGATCTCAGCTTGTTGGTGGTGTGGCCTGTGCCTCTGAAGATGAGAAAGTCAAAAACCTCTTCAGACTGATCATGCGCTGCCTTGCAGAACGTAAAGAGAAACTGTCTAAGGTAGGAGTCAGTTCCTTCGCTTCTTATCTGGAAGCCGGTTATACGGATATGCCGCAGATTGTAATCATGGTCGACAATTTTGTAGGACTGAGAGAACTGTACCTGTCCGACGATGATGTCTTACTTCCGATTTGCCGGGATGGACTATCTTACGGTATCAGCGTTATTATGACAACATTGCAGAGTTCAGGCGTTGGTTATCGGTATATGAGCAACTTCGCACAGAAAGTGGTTTTGTACTGCAATGACAGCGGGGAATACTCCTCGGTTTTCGACAGATGCCGTATGCAGCCAAGCAATGTTCCGGGACGCGGATTGATTGAATTGGATAAGACAGTTTATGAGTTCCAGTCATATTTGTGTTATGAAGCAGACAGAGAAATTGAAAGAGTCAAGGCAATCCGAGAGGAAATTGCCGGTGCAAACCGTCGTTTTGGTGAGATGAAGGCAAAACCTATTCCAGAAATTCCGACCGTTCTTGATATGGCCTATGTGCAGCAGAACTTCAATGAGCAACGAGAACCATATCGTATTCCTATTGCCATGGATTATGAATCTGTGGAATGGGTTATGCTGGATCTGCGCAGGATTTCTACAATTTGTGTCACTGGACGCGAAAGGTTTGGGAAAACCAACTTCTTGAAACTGGTGATGAATCACTTACAGAACAATCTGTTTGATGAGCCTTCAGAAGTTTTCATATTTGACGATTACCGCCGTCAGCTTGCAGATTTCACGAAATATGGCATGGTTGAAAAATATACGGTGGATCGAAGCGAATTGGATATTGTGCTGGACCAGATAGAAGCTGAATTGAAAGAACGCCAGAAAATGGTTCGGGATGGACTCGACATTCAGGATGAGCCATTGCTTCTGTGTGTGCTTCAGGATGAGGATATTCTTACAGCGGATGGGCTTAAGAAAGCGCAGGCGGACATCATTCGGCGTATTGTAAAAAATTATGGAAAACTGAAAGTATGCTTTATCTTTGCGGAGGTGGAAAATGCGGCTTTCGGATACAGCGCACCGGAAGGAATCAAGCTGGCAAGAGAAAGTGCCTTCACCATTTTGTTTGATGATTTGGCAAATCTCAAACTTGTGGATGCGGGGACTGCGAATATCCGCAAGTTCAAGAAACCAGTTTCGTTGGGAGATGCGTATCTGATTACAGATAAGAATGTTATCAAGCAGAAAGTAATTCATGCAGAAGAATGAGGGTGCATGTTATGGCGGACAACTCTACGGCCAGTGCTGGTGCACATGTGGATTATCTGGACAGTTCCGGCTTTGATGAAGCAATAAAAGCTTTTGAAACGGCCTGCAACAAGTACAAGGATATCAAATCGTCGGTAGAAAGAGAAACGGCATCTCTTCTTTCCGTTTGGGAAGGTGAGGGTGCAGCCCAGTTTGAAAAAGACTACAGACTGATTTATCAACAACTGGATGATATTTTGGATTTGATGTATGACCTTTATAACGGATTGATTGAGGCTCAGGCCGCCTATCTGAAAACTGATCAGGAACTGTCCAAACAATATACTGCATAAAGGAGGACCGTTCCATGAGCAAACAAACGGCAGCGATAAAAGCGAAAATTAATGCGGTAAAAAGAGAAAAGAGTGCGGCAGAGAAGGAACTTCGAAAACAGAAACAGAGACTGAAAGAAGTTCAGGAACTGGAGAATGGAATTCAGGATGTCTCCAGCAGTCATTGTTCAATATTCAATAACAACCTGTATCAGGGTACAGGTCAAATGTGTTCTTTGATTGAATGGACTGGAATTCGGAATAAAGCGTTCGAAATCGAATCGACACAGAAGGAAAAAGACCTCTGGAGCGATCCGTTGCTGGAGAATGCGGAGGACAGCCTGAGACAGGAGCGCAATGAAGTGCAGCGGAAAATCAATGAGCTTGAACAGAAAATCGTGTCTTTGGAACGGGACATTGAGAATCTCCAACGTTCGCTCAAGTGTGCAGAGCAAAAGGAGCAGGAAGAAAAGCTTGCGATGCAAAAGCAGGTAAAAGCTTGATTCTGAGAGAGAGGGGGGATCCAGAATGGGATCCATTACGATCAATTACAACCAGTTGGAAACCACAAAACGTTATTTCAGGAATTGCTCGAATACAGCAGATAATTATGCAAAGGATCTGACGAGGAAGTACTCAAATAAAGCAAACCGGATTACGGGGGGAAGTTCCTTCAACCTCTCCCAAGCAGGCTATTATGTGGATCGGAAAATCCGGGAACTGGATGACAAGTCAATAAACTTCAAGCAGTTTTCCCAAAAAAATGATAGCTTTTGTGGTGTTGCCAAACGTGTAGACCGTGAAGTGAAACAATCGATTGAGGTCCGGCAGCATGACTACATGAATACCCATGACATGCATGTGTCGCCCTGGCTTGAAAGAATCATCAATTGGTGGGTTGATCTGGAGAACAGCAATCCCTTTTTCGCGGCTATCGGTGATGTGATCAATAATATTCAGGCTGGTTTTGCGAGCCTGAAGGAAGAGATCCGATACTGGTACAACTGCGCAGGTGGCCGTCAGGTACTCGATACGATCGGTGCAGTAATCGTGGCCGTGGGCGCTGTTGTGGGCGCTGTTGTGGCAGTTCTTGCCGTGCTTGCGGCATCGGGAGTCTGGGCAACCATAGCGGCAGTTTGTGGTGTTGTCCTTGCCGTTATTGCGGCTGTGGACGCTGGAGTGAATCTGGCTAACACGGTTCGACAAAACGAAGCGTTTGCAAATGGGGATAAAGCGTGGGCTAGTATTTATGGCGGGCTTGACAAGTTCAGCGACTGGGTTAAGTTTACCAATTTTGGGTCGGCAGAAGAAAATCAACGCTGGGGACGAGTGGCGTTTGCTGTAGAAGTCACGCGGTTTGTGTGCGAATGCGTAAAGATCATTGACGGCTTTGTACAGTTGAGCGCGAAACTGGCAAATGTTCATCAATACTTAAAGAGCAACGGAGGTTTTTCGGGAATCTGGAAAGGAAAACATCTGCAGGACGGACAAATAGTTAATACCATTGTAGTCAATAAGGATGGGACCTATGGGAATGCTCCGACCGGATTGAAGGGGATTCTGAATATCTGGAAAGACGGAACGGCAAATATGCCCGACAAGATCCGGAAAGGATTCCAGTTTACGGATGAACTGAAAACCTGGAAAAACATCAAAAAAGTCACAGATGGTACGAAGTCGGTCCATTCGTATCTGACGACATTATTTGATTTCGGTGCAGGTATTACCGCCGCAAAGGGAATTTACGAATTAACAAAAAAGTATGGAGCCGGTTTCACAGGCACGATTGATAAAACGGGTCTGATTCAAACAACATCCGAAGACCTCATAAAGTTCAAGTGGAGCAAAGAAGTTTTTGGAAAAAGCGTGATTGGTAAATTTGAAAAATTAAAAAAGTATCCTAATTCGTATTCGACTATGGTCAATGTGTCGGAAATAAAAAACTCAATTAAAGTACCAGCCGTGAATTCCGTCATGCCACAAGCAGTAAGAGTTACACTGCCCAAACTGCCAGACTATTCGAATATTGCAGTAAAATTCCCGGAACTGGAACACCGATACAACTTTAGACTGAATCCTATTGAACCTGGAAGAGGACTGATTCCTGCCATAACAATACCGCACATCCCATCCATTGATGTGAAACCAATTGCTCCGCTCCGCCCGGCATCACACTTTTCTTTCCCGGCAGAAATGCTGGCAGGAGGCTTGACATGAGAAAATACTTTACGGTGGATGAAAAGCAGTATCAGTCTCTGGCAAAGCAATGGTTGAAACGCTCCCCCGAAATGAAGAAGTGGAAATGGATCAGCCGGATGTTTTACATCGGCGCGGTTGCCGCGTTCTTCTGGATGGTGTGGTACCTTTTTCCGTCATCTACGCAAGACACAATGATCGTGGTCATGAGTGTGGTGATGGGCCTCCTTGCGGCTCTGGTTGTCGCATGTGTCGGGGTGGTTGTTTCTAAAAGCGGAGTCTCTGTTTTGGGCGGTCAGGCATATTATATGTCGCAGATGCAGTTGTGTTACGATGAAGAAAATCTGATTCTGGCATATCACCCCTATCTCGACAGGTCTGACCTTACCAGTATTGGTGTTAACACGGTCCCTTTCTCAAAAATTGAATCCGTAGAAATAGAAAAAGATACGTCTCTGGTTACAATCAATGGTTCGTGTACCTTTGACCTGTACAGAACCGTCGCAGGGCAATCGGTGAGGATGGAAGAATCAGACAGAAAATACAAAAAATGGTCCAGTCTCCGATTCTTTATGGCGATTCAGGAAAAGGCGGCGTTCTATCAAATGTTACAGGAACATAGAATTCCGATCAAAGAAATGTGAGGTGTGACAATGGATCAGATAGAGTGTCAGGAATATCTTACCCGGGCACAGGTTTTGATGCAGCAGGGCCAGTATGAAGCGGCACTGGAACAGCTGGATGGTGCGGAACAAAGCAACCGGATGGAACAGGATGTTTATCTGAGCAAGGGTATTTGTTATGCAAATCTGGATCAGATTCAGCAGGCAGAGGAGCAGTTCCGGAAAGCGCTGAAACTCAATCGGAAAAATGGCCTTGCGATGTTCCACCTTGGAAACATCTATATGATGACAGGACGCAGCCAGGATGGCCTTGAAATGTATAACAACGCCATCGGATGCGGTTACAAGGATCCACAGATTTTCTTTACCTTGGGACTTTACTTTGAAGAAGAAGATAATGTGGAGATGGCACTCCGCAATTATGCGAAAGCCTATCAGACAGAGCCGACCCGTGCGGATGCACGCATCCGCCGTATTTCCCTTTTGCTGAGAACTGGACAGCTTGAAGCCGCCTTGCAGGCGATTGACGAGATGATCGTATTTTGTCCGGATGTATTTGAAGGATATCATGCTCGTTTCATGGTCCTTATGCAGATGGGGAATCTGGAAGAGGCGGAAAAAACAATCAAAAGTGCCATGGAGATGTTTCCCAGCGATGTGGGATTTGCAACGGACTATATAAAGCTGCTGCTTGCTCAGGGAAAGTCCCAGGAGGCAACTGCCTATATCGAGGACGTACAGCAAAGGATGGAATTCAGCGACCCGGAAAAAGCTGAATTGGAATTGGAGAAAGCGCAGATTGCCTCTGAAAAAAATGATTTGGAGGGAACGATCGCATCGCTTACGAAAGCAAAACAACTTTCCGGTAAAGAAAATGTGGAGCTGACGCAAAAAGCGGAGTTCCTTTTGGCAAACTGCTATATGGCCAAATCCCAGTGGGAACAGGCGCTTGCGGAATTAAGGCTTGTCAAAAGTGATACTTACAAAAGTGAATTCAGTGCGGCTGTTTTATATATGGAGCCGCTGGTGCTTAAGCAAATGGGCAGTCAAGAGGAGGCTGTAAAACAATATCGGGAAGCAATCAAGACACTTCGGGCTTTGTCCATGGCGAATCCGGGACAAATCGACTACACGATTTACCGCATCTTCTGCCACCGAGATATTGGTGAAACCGAAAAGGCATTGGATTTGTGTGATTATCTGGGAAAAATTGCCGGAAACATCGCAGAGGTTCATACGGCAAGAGCAACTGTCTTACGGGTAATGGGCCGAAACGAAGAAGCAGCAGAAGAAGAAAAGATTGCAGCCCAATTAGGCGGAGTCAGTCAGGAAATCTCTGAAAAGTTGAACCAAAAACAGGCAGGGAATGAAAATGGGTAACCGTCTTATTGTGAATCAGGAAGCGCTTGCGCAGGCAAGTCGTACATATCATACAGCGGCATCAGATATGACAATAGTATGTACTGATTTGGAGAAAGCGCTTGCGGACCTGAGACAGAAATGGAAAAGCACAGGCAGTCAGGAGTTTTTCAAGGAATTCGATGACACATGGAAGACAAACATGAGCAAGTACACTTCTGTGATAAACCATATGTCAGAGAATGTCGTGGATGCAAATCACAGGTATCAGGAAATTTTTGATGAGGCATACCGGCTACGTTTGTAATTCTGATTTCGGTGTGAAAGAACTCAGCAAAGAATCCCGGGAACCGGGGAAATTGATGCTATCGCCGGACAAAAGCAATTGTTCGGTGTGTAGACAATATATTTTGGAGGTAAATCATTATGGCTATGCAAATCAGAATGACTCCGGATGAGCTTCGCGCTGCTGCGGATTTTATCATGGAGCGCAAGGACGCGATTGCTCAGGAGGTCGCTTCCTTGAAGGGAAAGATTGATGAAGTGACGGGTAATTGGGAAGGCGCTGCGCAGAGTTCCTTTATTGAAACGTTTGAATCGCAGCTTTACCCGATTCTGAATGAGACTGCTCCTCAGGTGATGGAAGGGCTGTCTGCGCAGCTCAAGGGCGGCGCGGATGCCATCGAGCAGGCTGACGAAGAGGTTGCGAAGGCCTTCCGTGGTTAATCAGACAACACAGTGCGTGTATTGAAATGAATAAAACCGGGGGCGCTTCGCCTTGCGGGAACGCCCCCGGTCATTTTTCAAAAGGAACAGGTTTATGATAAACGAAAAGCAAACCGTACGAAGTAAACAACTGGTTCAGGCTGAGAGAAAAAATAAAACCATCGCGGTGATGATAAACCTGTTGTCAATCCTGATGGGGTTGACGGTTGTAATAAACTTTATTTTCGGAAACAGAGACTTTACGCAATTGCTTACAGGGGGTATTGTGGCCCTTATGCTTGCAGAATTTGCACGGAAAATGACGGGTCATCCGCATTATGAACCGTGTTTGGCCGATATCTGGATTGAGAATGATTCCATTTGTTTATGTTATCAAGAGCAGGGAAACGGGCAGACAAAGACAATTCGTATACCAAAAGAGCAACTCGTTTCGGTGGAATATAGTGATCAGTTACAGTGTTTCCGATTCGGGTTTAGAAACAAGATTGGTGGCAGTTCAAATGGAAACAGTCATTTGTTCTATATTTTAGATGGGCAACAAGAGCGTGTTGAAGGAATAATCCAGGAAGTATTTCAAGGCGCTATTCAATATATGGATCGGAATCCATAATACAATGGTTAAAAACGGGGATTCTTATGACACTTTTTAAGCAGACGTTGGGTGGAAATCTTCGCTATAAGGTTGAAGACGATTGCATGCTGTCTCAGTTTGAGTTATACAGGCTGAAATCTATGCCGTCAAACAATTTGATAGAGGTGGAGCAGTCCAAAGCTGGAGAGGTCAGTTACACGATTTCAGGAATGAGTGTGCTTTCGACGGAACTGCGTGTAGGAATCACAGAATCTCGAATGGCGGAAATCGTGAAGCAAACGATGGAAGTCGCCGATCATATTCGAGTTCTGGGATTGTCGGAACACAGAATCATTTTATCTCCGAATTATGTTTATGTGGATGGCAAAACCAAATCCTTAAGGTTTTTGTACCTTCCGGTCAATGGTCAATTATTAGGATATGACCTCTTGTTATTCGTAAAGGACATTATTTTGCAGTCGAAACTCGACGGACCTGTTCGAATGAAATGGGATGCATGGTCGAGTCGATTACATTCTGATGGGAATTATACAAAGTATGTTCAGTCTATGCCGCTTATTGCGGTACAGGGAAATTCTGCAATACCAGATGACCCCAAAACGGTTATGGAAGATGGGGTAGACCCGTTGTTTCAGGACTGGCAGGGAGCTCCACAGGGCAGTGATACGAGGAACTTCTGGCCGGAGGAGCCGCCTACTACAAACGATGGAGAAAGTGTTTTGTCCGATTTCCCGGATTATGCCAGCGATGGCATGGACGACGATGAAGCCCCCACGGGTTTGTCCGACGACCAGAAATTCGATGCGATGGACAAGTCTGACGGTACATTTTTTGAATCCATGAGCGAGAGTGCCAGCAATATGGTGCGGGCAAGACTGATTCCTTTGGCTGGCGGAAACCCTGTTGAAATCACCAACAACAGCTTCAAGCTGGGCCGCAGTCGGCAGCGTGCAGATTACTGCATCGAAAACAACAGCATCAGCAACGTTCATGCAACCATTCTGCGGACGGGAAACCAGTTCTCGTTGAAGGACAACCATTCCACAAACAGTACTTATGTGGATGGAGTCAAGGTTGACCCGGATGGAGCAGGAGCTCCGCTGACCAACGGCAGTGTGATACGGCTGTGGAAGCTGGAGTATCGGTTTGTGATTTTGTGACTGGTGAAGCTATGAATTATACAATGAGTGCCGCAACCAATGTGGGTTCGGCAAGACCGACCAATCAGGACGGTGTAATTGTTCAGTATGCGGTAAAGGAATCCCACACATTCCTTTTGGCGGCCGTCTGTGATGGCATGGGCGGCCTTGAAGATGGAGAGGTTGCCAGCGCAACGGTGACCCTTGCGCTGAAGCAATGGTTTGACCGGAAATGTGCTGAGGAGTCTGTTCGGGATATTCACTCTCTGATGAATGACCTTGCAGATACACTGGGAACGCTCAATGAGCACCTCAAAGAATATGAAGTGCAGAGACGGACGCTGATTGGAACGACATTGTCCTGCCTGCTGGCACTGGACGATGCCTGTGGCATATTTCATATTGGAGACAGCCGGATTTATCGAATTGATACGGCACTCTGTCAACTGACAACAGACCACACAGTCGTGGCCCGTGCCGTGGCGGAAGGTACAATGACAATGGAAGAGGCTGCGGTCAGTGCGGACCGCAGCAAGCTGACCCAGTGCTTTGGCGCGTCCAAACGATATGAGCCGGAGATTTTCTTTGATTCCGTGAAGCCAAACACCACGTTTTTGATTTGCAGCGATGGATTCCGGCACCGGCTGACAGAACAGGAATTGCAGATGAGGTTCAGCCCTTCTGCGCTACAGGGAGAACAGCGGATGCAGTTCCTTTGCGACCAAGCCATTCAGGACGTGATGCGCCGTGGTGAGAAGGATAATATTTCGGTTGTATTAGTCAAAGCAGATTGAGGTGAATGCTGTGCTGGCGGTTGGGACAGTACTGGATAACAAATATGAAATTATCAAACAGATTGGCAAGGGCGGCACCTCGTTGGTCTATTTGGCGATGAATCAGAAGCTGAATCAGCAGTGGGTTATCAAGGAAATCCGCAGTGAACTGGACGCAGCAGCCAAAAACCGTATGCTGCAGGAAGCCCGTTTGATGATGACCTTTGATCACCCGGCGATTCCGCGTATTGTGGACATTCTGGACAATACCTACATTGTCATGGATTACGTTTCGGGCCAATCGCTGGCCCATGAGTTGAAAGAGCATGGGCCGGTTTCTCAGGAAACAGCGGTGGAGTGGGGAAAACAGATTTGCAATGTGCTGGTTTATCTGCACTCTCAGGATCCCCCCATCATCTACCACGATTTGAAACCCGGCAACATTATTCTGAAAATGCCCGAACGAAATCTGAAGCTGATTGACTTTGGCGAGGCCCGGAAATGTGTGAACGGGAATGCCCCCGGCGGTGGCAAAACAAGGGAATACGCCGCGCCGGAGCAGCAGACGGAAACAAGAGGCAACACGGATCCCCGCACGGATATTTACTGTTTCGGCACCACGATGTACCGGTTGCTGACGGGGCAGTTTGTTCCACCTTATCCGGAGCCGGTCGGCTCGATCCGGGAGCGGTTTCCACAGCTGCAAATCTCCAAAGGCATGGATAACATTATCCGCAAATGTACCCGGAAAGACCCGGACAGGCGCTTTCAGTCTGCGGAGGAGCTGATGCAGGCGCTGGATAACATCGTGCTGTGGGACGAAGATTATCTGGCAAAGCAGAAAAGAAAAATCCATCTGTGTGTTGGTTCACTGGCCGCAGCGGCGGTGATGCTTGTGGCGGGAATTGGATTCAACCGGGGCGCAGCTTTTCAGGACAGCCAAACCTATGAAAGTCTCATTGGAACCGAGGCGGCGCTGGGGTATGAAAGCCAGGTCAGCAATTATCTTGAGGCAGTTGCGCTGAATGGACAGGATACCAGAGCGTACACCAAGCTGGTGGAGGCGTACCAAAGCAACGGCGTGTTCGGGGATGAACAGAGCCAGCAGCTCGGAAATGCCTATAATGCCAACAAGGCAGGATTTACCATGAGCGATCCCGACATGGTGGAGCTGAACTATCAGATCGGTCACTTGTACTTCAATATGTATACCGGGGACGGCAATGCATTCCGCTCGCGGATTCAGAAGGCACAGGGATACTTTACTTATGTGGTGGAATATGGCTCTGCCACAGATGAACATTATCAAATTGCCAGCAGCTATAAAACGCTGTGCGACTTTTTTACCAGCTTTGTGCTGAATGACAGCAGTGTTCTGGAGCCGACAGAGGAAGATTATCGAGCCATGATGGCAGCCATTGAGACCTGTATGGAGGACATGCAGGGCTATGCCTCCAGTGATGCCGCTTATACCCGACTGACCCTGTACCAGAAAATCATGGACGCGGTGAATACCAATATCCGGGGCTTTGCGCAAAACGGCATTGAGCAGACGGAGGTCCGCCAGCTTGTCCAGAATACGCTGAATCATGTCAGAAACGAAAGCGTGACGCAGCCCACATCGGTGGCACTGCAAACCAGCATTGTGGACCAGGGCGAGGACGTACTGGACAACATCACCCGCGAATACGACAGTATGAAGAGAGGTAACTGATGATGTCAAATATCTTTTCGATTCTGTCGATTGTCTGCTTTGCACTGGCGGGTATTCTGGCAATCGCAGCGGTAGTGCTATTCTTTGCGCTGGATGTGCGCGGCGTGTATGAGGAATTACAGGGGCGTGCGCCTGTCAAAAAGGAGCGGCGAAAGAAGGAAAAGCCGCAAAAGGAAACGCCCACCCAAACCGACCGGGAGACGCCCACACTCGTACAGGACGAGGCAGTCACGGTGCTGGACAACGGCGAGTTGGATTTGGATTCGCTGGTGACCTACTATGAACCGGGAACGGAATTCGGGGAGGAAACCACCGCGTTGGATGCGGAACAGCCAACGGCGGCCGAAATCGGGGAAACCGAAATGCCCACCGTCATGGGAGAGGAAGAGGCTCCTACGGCGTTGGAGGACACACCCGAAGAAGCATTGACTTCGTTGGAGGAAGCGGACACCGCAGCCGACCAAACACAAACCGGGTTTGTATTGCAGAAGGACATTGTACTGACCAATCGGGAAAAGGCATTGTACCAACTGATTTAATATAAAAATAGAGGAAATTCAACTGGAGGATTGATGAAATATGAACCAAAGTACCTACACATTGGGTCATAGGATTCTCGCCCTGCTGTGCGCGTTGGCATTGGCCATTGGCTTGATGCCCACCGCAGCGTTGGCGGAAGCGGTTATGCCGTTGACGGAAACAGCGGTAACAGGAGTGACCCTGAAAAATGGAGAAACCCCTGTTACTGAGCCAATCACGATTTACACCACAGCACCGAACAACACCCTGACGCTCACTGCGACCGTGGAGCCGGAAGGAGCTGTCGGAGATGTGATCTGGACAAGCGGCAATCTGGAGGTTGCCACCGTTGACAACAATGGTGTTGTGACTGCGGTTGCTGCCGGCACTGCTACGATTACAGCCACCGCAACGAATGGCACGGATAGCACTGATGATGACATGCCGGAAACCTGCACCGTTTCTGTCAAAAAGCACGTTGATACCATCACGCTTACACCGGCAACGACTGTGCTGACGATTACGAATACCGTGTCAAATCCTACCACGACCATTGCCGTAGCATATGGGCCTGAAGATGCAGATGAAGCCGAGAAAAGTGTGACCACTTGGGAAAGCAGCGACAGCACTGTTGCAACTGTCGCAAATGGTTCAGTAACCGCACTTAAAGCTGGTAAGACAACCATCACAGCGAAAAACAGCAATGGTGTAAGCGGCCAGTGCGAAATTACCGTCACGGAAACGACCGCCACGGGGATCACGATTAAGCAGGGAGATGCTGTGGTCAGTACCCCGTTGGAGGTTGTCTATGGTGAGTCGGTACAACTGACAGCGGCGGTGGAGCCTGAGGGTGCTGTTGGTAATGTAGAGTGGAGCAGCAGCAATCCGGAGGCGGTTTCTGTTGATGAGACTGGCAAGGTGACGGTCAACAACGTTGTTGATGACGAGGTTACCATTACAGCTAAAATTGGTGGACAGTTTGCCACTTGCACAATTGAGACCAAGAAAAAAGCTGTTGAGATCACGAACATTGTGTTCGCGTCCCGTCAATACGACGGAAAAACAAGGCTGTCGGATGTGCCGACCATCACCTTGAATCCCGCAGTAGAGAATGCCGTTGTGGAAGGGTTGACTTTCACGGTGGAATCTTCCGATGCAGGGGAAAATAAGATTGTCTCGGTGACTTGCGGTAGCCTTTCTATCAAAGATGACCCCAATTATCAGGTGACCATGCATCAGGGTTTGGAACCGACCATCACGATTATCCCGAAGCCCCTCAATGTCATCTTGTCAGACCAGACTTACAACGGGACGAGCACATATTCCGGGGTTGTTGCTACTGTTGGTGGATTGATTGAAGAGAACGCTTCCACAGAGTATCAGGTTACAGCTTCCGCACAGAGTAAGATTGATGCGGGAAACGACAAAGCCGTTACCATTACATGGCCGGATGATGACCGCGATATCACAAACTATACCTGGCCTACTGAGGGGAACCTAAAGGTTAACCCGAAACCCATCGCATTCAGGGTAAAAGTCGACAATAAGGGATATGATGGAACAACCGCAGTGAAAGCCATCTTATACAATACCACAACGGACGCTCCGGTGGGTGATGACGTAAGTACGCAACCAGGAACAGGCACTTTTACCAATTCGCTTACAGAGGATAATCTGGAATTTATCGGCACTGGCGTCATTGATAATGACACGGAAAATGTTGGCGTGAAGCTGAAAGAAAATGCAACGGTCAGCATTTCGTTGAATAGAACTGAGACTACCAATTACGTCCCGAAGTTTACAATCGACTCTGCGAATATTACCAAGAACAGCTACCCGGAGGATACAGGTTTTGCCCTCCCGAATGCAGACTATACGCAGAATACCACCGAAGGAAGTATCCGGTGGTACAAAGTTGAATCGGAAAACCGTACAATTGGTATTGCGGCAATGAGCGGCTATGCGATTGCCAGTGAAGAAGGAGGAGCCTACGCCAGTTCCATTTCGGTGTCCCCGTCTGAAAATGACGCGGTGACAGTGTTTGTGAAAAACACTGCCGACAATACGCTTTCTAAGGAAATAGTAAACAATATTAAGGTGGATTATACAGCCCCGTCTATTGATACGGAAGGAGCAGCAGGAAATCTTGCTTTTGGGCAGGACGGCAGTGTTACTTATACCATCAAAGTGACCGATGAAGATTCCGGAGTGAATCCGGAAACAGTGCAATACTGCATCAGCAACAGCAGTTCTTCCAGCGATGGAGCTGAATGGACGCGGGCTGTTGTGGATGGGGATGTTGACAACAATGGTTACACCTTTACTGTTACCGCGCCCAAGACTGGCTATGTGTATGTAAAGGCTACAGATAACGTTGGCAACACCTATGAAACCAGCTCTATCCGTGCTTTGGTACTGGAAACGCAGATGCCGACGGTGACAGCAACCTGTGCTGATGCAGGAGATGCCGCAAAGACCCACACTATCCGGTGGACCGCCTCGGATGCTGAGGAAGCTGGCAGTGATCCGTATTCCTATTCCGGCATTCGGTTGGTTATTTATGAGTTGAAAAAAGATGGGACAGTAGTCCAGACAGGCAAACTGAAAGAGAACGACGCGCCCACAGAGATGTCTGGCCTGCCAAGTGTGCGCGCATGCGATGAGAACTATCTTATAGACAATGCGCAATTGGACGGGGAATACACCCTGACCGTCACCGCAACGGATTTTTGTGGTAATTCCCAAACCAGTGATCCGCTGACATTGCAATTCGATCATACGCCTCCGACGGTAACTGTTGCCATGTCCGGCGGCGTTGAGATGGATGGAACATTTTTCTACAACGCCAACAACTGTGGTATTACCATCACAGTTGGCGATAACTATCTGGCGCAGGGGGTCTCCTATACAGCGGCGCTGGAAGGAATGGATAATAGAACCGGAACATTGAGCGGCGGAGCAAACGTCATTGCATTCAGTAAGGAAGAGGTAGCAGCTTCCGGGGACAGCGTTTCCAAAACCCTGACGCTCTCACTGACGGATAAAGCGGGCAATACAACGTCTGAAATAACTACCCGTGTCGGTGTGATTGGTAGCGGTATGCAGGCTTTCTTTTCGCTGGATACTACCCCGCCCCGCCTGACTGTGGTAACCACCAGTGTGGCTACCAGCGGCTTGTATACGGATACCAACGCAGCTTACTACAATGCGGATTCTGTCACAACTACCTTCACCATCGTGGAAGCCAATATGCCTGCACAGTGGGATTTGAGCTATACAGCCGATAACTCCACTCAACCTGCGGATATGGCGGCATCTGCCGAAGGAAATGTTTCTGTTATTCTGACGGAAGAAGGAACGTACTCCAGTATTGCGGTTGCTGGACAGGACAAGGCTGGGAACAAGCTCGAATTGGACGCCATTTCTCCGAATCCAGAGGATGTGGTCACCTGCAGCAACGGGAAAGCGGTACTGACCTATGCCAAGGTGCTTGACCGCACTGCGCCAACGGCGGTGATTACCTATCCTGCTACGGCTAACCCTTTGTATCCCAGTGATGAAGGAGAAAACACCGGCACGGCGATCTATTATAATTCCGATGCAACTATTGAAATTCAGATAGCCGACACATATGGCACTATAGCAGTTCCCATTGATCTGGCCAAACTGACTGCTAAACTGAATGGAAGCACGGGAGTGACGGTTTCTAATTCAGGGGCAGCCAGCGTATCGGTCACGGAGGACAGCCGGAACACGGTTGCCGTGTTCGGTACGGATCGCGCAGGAAATACCCTTCAGGTGAAGGAAATCATTGACGGAAAACAAGGCAGTGAAACGCCTCTGGTTAGCGCATTGGATTCCTACGCCTCTGTCTACACTGTAGTCCGGGATACCGTGGCCCCGGTGTTGACGCTGGATTTCAATAACACTGACACCACCGGCTCCTATTATGAGGCCGATAAAGGCACCCACTACTACCCTGAAAATGGAAAATACCGTGCGTATTATGGCAATACCGTTACGACAATTATCCCGTTGGTGACGGCAATCGTTGATGCAAACGGCGTTGATTTCTCCAGAATATTCTCGGCCACAAATGAGAGTGCGTTTGCACCCCTTGGGGCAGATAAGACGAACTATGGTGTAAATGGTTCGGAGCGGGCGATGGTGGAAGAAGTGACCAGGGATGGAGACTACCTTTTCTTCATCTACGGTACGGACAAAGCCGGCAACGCTCTCGTGGTCAAAGAAAACAAAAAGACCAGTGATGTGGATGTGGATAATGAGGGAACTCCTGGATGCGGTGATGTAGAGCATAAGTATAGCACATATCCGAAGACATTGGATACCAAAGCTCCGGAAGTTGTTTTGAGCTATGCTTTCGCGGATGACACTCCGCTGGAGGCAACGCATTACTACGACAACAACGCCTATTACAAAAATTCTTTTGCTGCGACTTATGCCTACTCCGATGAAAACGGCATTGATTTGACCAAGGTTTTCAAGACGGTGGCCGCCAGCGAGGGAAGTGGATTCGGCGCTGTAGGAACAAATCCGATTGATGTTTCGGACAAAATTGAAATCCCGGCCTCTGTGGACAATAACGGCCATTATCAGTTCGGTGCCTACGGTGTCGACAAGGCGGGTAATGCACTGACCGTGAAGGAAATGAATACTTCCGGACCGGCTGTGCAGGCTCCCGATTCCACCGGAAGAAATGCCGACAACAAGTTTGTCAGCATTTATCATAAGGTGCTCGATACAGTCAACCCGGTTGCGACCATTACGGTTGATGCGGGGAACTCTCTGCGCAAGGAACTGCAAACCAACTACAACAACCGGTATTACTTCAACGACAGCTTTACCACGACGATCTCTGTTGCGGAAACCAACTATGATGCTGCGAAAGTAACGGCTCGTGTTGGCAGCGTCAACAGCAGCACAGTAGAACAAAACGGAAAAACGCTTCAGACACAGGAGGTCTCGGCAACATCGGTGCTGACTACACACGAGGCCGCCAGCCCGTATATGTATTCGCAACAGGTAACCGCTGATGGTGTATACTGTTTTGATCTGAAAGGCGTCGACCGTGCGGGCAATCAGATTGTCCTGAATGGTGGGGATCGTGCTGCTAATTTTGTACAGACGGTAGTAAATGACACAATCGGTGATGAACTTACAGAGCGTTATGTCACATATGCGTTTGCGGAAGATAAGACGGCTCCCGTGCTGAATGTGACCATGAAAGACGCCAACAACAAAAACAATGGTTTCAATCAGCAGACGGGCAACTTCTATGAAGCAACTCTTACCTCTGTCGGGTATCAGCTGAGTACGAACTATCCGTATCGTTCCAGCAAGGTTGCAGATTTTGCCTTCACGACAAAAGACAACAGTCCTGTTACGGTTTTGTACAAGGTGGACTCCACCGCAGCAAACAGCAACTTCGCTTACGAACGCAATGGTGCTGCGGGAATGATTGGACAGGCCGGAGCTGCTGGAGCAGAGGCCTATGTAGATGGTCTTGCCTACACCCAGCAGACGGCAGATAAGGAACAGATCCTCCAAATCAACTCCCTGTTGATTGAAGATTTGGCCGGCAACCAGGTATCCTATTCCAAGACGGAAAACGAAAACAAAATTTATCTGGATGTGTCTGCCCCGACCGATGACCAGTTGCAGCCTGTCGTTCGTTTGAGCTATCCCAGTCCTGTGACCCAGAATACGATGAGCCACCGTGACATTAGCGGCGTGAATCTGTATAAGGACACCGTTGTTGTAACCGCAGATGTGATGGATCCGTACACCAATGCATCGCAGGAAGCGAGAGGCTCTGGTTTGTACCGGGTGTATTATAAGGTCACCGTGAACGGAGAATCGCAGACAGGAAAGGTTGGCATTCAGACCGGCAGCGGGAAGTCTGCTGTGGCAGCAGATGATGGCGTTTACTACATCGATTACAATACCACAGGACAGTCCGGCCCGGTGAATGGCGGAAATGAAACGCTTACCGCATCGGATAAACTGACGTTTACGTTCAATCCCAACGATGGCGTGTTCAACTACAACAGCATTGTTCTCACGGTTTGGGCAGTGGATAACGCCAACAATGAGATTGCCGATGCCAATAAAGCAATTTACAAATTTGGTGTTGATGTTACCGCGCCAATCATTGAAATCAGCTATGATAACAATGACGCCGAAAACGAGAAATACTTCAAGGCTGACCGGACGGCGACTGTCGTTGTGACAGAGCGCAATTTCGATGAATCCAAAATTGACATCGTTACAGAATCGAATTCCATCAGTGGGTGGTCCTATTCGGCTGGCGCGGCCGCGAACGGCGATGAGGATAAGTGGACATGCACCATCAGCTATAATGTGGATGGTGTCTATACACTGAACATCTCCGGCGCGGACCAGCTTGGTATCAACGCTGCTTCTGTGACTTACGATGGCGTAGCACCGCAGAGTTTTGTGATTGATAAAACCGCACCTGTGGTGGATGTGACCTTTGACAACAACGATGTGCGCAACGGGAAATACTATAACCAGAGCCGCACTGCTACCGTTTCTGTCACAGATGTCAACTTCAATGGCGTCAATGCCATTGATGTGAGTGCCGCAGTGGGCGGCGCTGCCCCGGCGGTTTCCTTCAATGGACTTACGGCAACCCTTCCCTTTACCACGGACGGAACCTATTCCTTCCGGGGTACAGTGACAGATATGGCCGGTAACGTGTCTCAGGAATTTACCGTAGACGAATTTGTGATCGACCAGACTGCGCCAGAGCTGAGCATTGAAGGTGTTGAGGATTTGGTGGCTTATCCGGGCGAGGTACTGCCCCGCATTGTGTTCAGCGATCAGAACTATGAAGGCAACACCATTCAGCTTCTCAGAACCGTACTGGATCAAAAGAATGTGGATGTATCCGAGTTGATTGTCCCCAATGGCGGCGTGACCGCTGGAGCAGATGGCTTGGGTACCGGATCCATCTCCTATGAGGATTTGGAACATGTACAGGAGAATGACGGCATTTATACTCTGACGGCTTCTGTGACAGACCTGGCCGGAAACTCCACGGAGGATGAAGTGACCTATTCGGTCAACCGCTTCGGCTCTGTGTATGTGTACAGCGATGCGCTGACCAATATGATTGGCGCATACAAGCAGAAGGCTGATGAAGGTCTGTACATCTCTGCATACAATGTTTCTCCGTTGATTGAGGATTCCACCAAGCTGCAAATCTCCTGCGACGGTGCTTCTTTGAGCAATCAGAACAGCAAAGCTGTTGTGACCGGAGGCGCTCAGGCCGGCAACAGTGGCTGGTATGAGTATCGCTTCGATATCAGCGGAAACGACTTGACTGGAGATGGGCGATACGAAATCACACTGTCGGATAAGGACGAGGCGGGCAATACCAAGACCAATGCGGAAAACCCCATTTGGTTCTACATTGATGCTACCAAACCTTCTCTGGATAGCGTCATTGGCCTCGAAAACAGCATCGTCAATGCGGACAGCCAGACGGTTTCCTTCATGGCGAGCGATGCAATTGCCTTGAGCAGCATTCAGGTTTACATCGATGACGAGCAGATACAGCAGGCAGACGATTTTGAGACGACGGCCTACGAAAGTGAGTTCCAAGTGGGTACAGGTCTGCGGCACAGGATTCGGTTTGTCATCACCGACAAGGCAGGCAATGTACTGGATACCGATGAGGATTCCTTTGTACCTTCCTACACCTTCAACAAGGTGATGACGGTATCTACGAATTTCTTTGTTCGCTGGTTTGCCAACACACCGCTGTTTGTGGGTTCCATTGCGGTTGGTGCAGGCGGCATTGGTACGGCTGCATTTGTGTTCATCAGAAAACGGCGTCGCATGACTGTTTCGGAAGATGATTGATGCCTTAGAGAATGACCAGATGTAGCATCTTCGGTTGAAAGGCGCCTCCGCGCAAACGGAGGCGCCTTTTATGGTGTAGATGCATAGGGGAGGACAAAATGCAATATCCAATTCTCACTGAACCGATCAAGCACGAAACCATCATTGGATACCGAACAGATTACACAGGAATCGTTGAGTATCGTTTTGCACAGGGAACCGATACGGTTTTGACTTGTGCATCCATCATGACTCCTGATTTCATTACCTCCAGTCTGAACGGATATGGATATACACTCCTGTCAGAAATTCGGGAAACTACGTTAGTGCCGGGCGCGAGAGTGGATGTGCGTGAAAAAGAGAGTCAGCAGTTGGTCTTTTCTTATCGGTATCTTGGCATTGAAAGCCGGGAAATTGTGATTGGAGGACAGGTGATTTCGGTGGGATGCCATCCGGGAAAATATGTCTTTGCTAAAGAACGACTTCAGGTGGCCAGAATGAAAAAGGCAAATGTATTTTACCACATTTTACCGACCACGAGACCGGAAACAGAGTCGTATTTTGAGTGTGAATTCTCCTGGCAGCTTACCGGACTGGAAAAGGCAGCGATTCTCGCGTTTCCCATATTAAGTTATTGGCTGTGAGATGGGGGAATAGGATCTCCGGCAAGGAAGTGTAATATAGCAGTGTCTCACATATAAATTCCTCAAAGGAACATCTCACAGGGCATCAGAGACACAGGGACGGGAAAATAGTGATACTGAGCATCGATATGTAGCCTTAGTGTTGATTGGAGAATAATCATTATGTCCCGTGCTTCCTGTCAAAAGCCAGTATCTCTCTTGCGTGTAGTTCTTCCAAAGCAGGGATATCCTCATCGTCGGCAAAGTCGGCCGAATCGGCCACACCCAGAACCACTCCTAAGATCTTGACGTTGTCATCCTCGTTCTTTTCGCCATATGGCAGATTTGGGTTGATTGAGTGCAGCTTGTGGTGAATCATGCGCTTGACAACCGCACCGTCTGCTGTAGAGCAAACAACAATATCTCCATCATCAGCCGAAGTGGCGTACCGAATGTACAGGAGATCGCCATTGTAATACATGGGTTCCATGCTGGCTCCAGATACACGAACAATCGCGTCCGCATGCCGGTTTCTGTTTGTTTTGCGAACAAAACGATACTCAGGTTCTACATCACCAAAGGGACAACCAGCTCCGGCGGCTACTGGAGTTGGCTCCAGCTCAATGAGGATGTAATCGGCACGCAAAGCTGTATCGTGAGCGTTTGTTTCCTCTTCCAGCAAGGTTGCAATCATTTTGCTTGCAATGTTTTGGCCGGAGGCACTGAGCTTCCGGTATTGGTTTACCAACTGTTTTTCCTTTCCGGAAAGAGCATTGGTGTCCTGAATTCCAAAAAGTTCAGACAAAGGAATCCCTAATACTTCACAAAGCCCGCCCAGGGTATCAAAATCCGGGCGGGATTTGTTTTTCTCCCAACTCGCAATGGCAGCTTGAGTCAGCTGGAACATCTCTCCGAGTTCACGCTGTGTCAAGTTGTTGTTTTCCCTGTATTTTCTAAGAGTTTCACCGAAGGACGGTCTGCTGCTTCGATTGCCGATGGCAGTCTGATTGGCGTTCTGATACGTTGTCATTTTGAGGCCCCCGATATGACGTTCTATTTAGTTCAGTATATCACAGCCGGGAAACAAGAATCAAGAGGAAAACAAATATTATTTATAACAGTAACAAATTAAAGAAATAATATTTATAAAACTATTGAAATTCGGTATCGAAGGGGGTATAATTTAGGAAAAAACTGGAAGGAACCATGAGGACGATGAGTGAAAGAGAACGACTTTTATCGCACGGATTGAGATGCAACGAGAAGAAAACCCTCATGGAACCGCCATGTGATAAGTCAAATCCGGTCTGTGAGCAACCGATGAAAGCCTATGATGTTTTTACGAAGATGGGATTCGACTCGTTTTCTATTCTGTCTGATTTCGTCATGGCTTCGCAGGAACGGATTCGGAGAAAAGGAATCCTTCAAGATGCAAAGGCAATTCGGCTGATCAACTGCGCCTACTCGAAAACAGAATGTGCCTTTGGACAGCCGTTAAGAGAAACAAAGGTTGACTTTCTATTTCGGGGAACCCTGTCTTCGATGCAGCACACAACACACGGCTTGCAGCCTCTGGACGGGGAAGAGGCTGATGTCTGGTTTAGAATGCAGTGTGTTTTTGATTTGTCTCCATGTACCGGAGCCTGTAAGCATCTGCGCATAGGTCTTGAAGAGGATTGGCCAGAACAGGAGAGTGACAGCCGTCTCGACATGAATGAGTACCTGTTGCCGATTATTTACGCACAGGATTACGAGAAGGCGGCACAGATGCTTCTGGACGAGTACTTCCCTTGGGCGGAGAATATGCCGGATTTTGTGTTAACGGGGGAGAAACTTGCCTGCCAGATGGGGCTTGAAGTGCGAGATGTACGTTTCGCTGACCCGGATTTAATCGGACAGGTGTATTTCGATTTTTCAGAAACGAGGCTGGTATCGGAACAGGGAATAGAATACACGGAACGAATCAGACCGCTTACAATTCTTGTGGGCAAAGATCATTGCACATCGCCGTATATACGAAATACGACAATTTTGCATGAGTGCTGCCATGTGTATTTCGACAAGTGGTTTTATTTCCTTCAGATGATGACACAGAGAACATACGCTGCGTTTTCCAACCGAATGGAAAAGAAGTGGGAGCAAAGAAACACACCGGTGACATGGATGGAACTTCAGTGTTCCAAGCTGCCGGCCTATCTGGTTTTGGAAAAAAGGAAAACAGAGGCTGTCATCCAAAAGACGATAAACGAAGAAGGCGGAAAACGAACCTCGCTTGCAATTCATAAGGCGATAAACAACTTGTCATCGCAATTCGGGGTGTCGCCGTCAATGGCCAAATATCGCATGATTGAGTTGGGCTATCCGGAGGCTGAAGGTGTATTGTGCTACATGGACGGCGAGAGAGTGCCGGACCACATGTGTGCAGGCCGATGGAAAAAAGGAATCACCTACACAATATCGGCAGCGGATGTCATTTCCCTTTGTGACAGCAATCCTGCTATAGCGCATTTGGTCAATAGCGGAAAGTATGTTTATGTGGAGGGGCATCTCTGTCAAGCCAGTGAGAAATACCTCTTTTTGGATCGGCAAGGCGGCATTCACTTAAAAGAATATGCAAGGCAGCGAATCGATGCCTGCTGTCTGCCGTTCCGGCGTGCAGGATATTCAGTTGGCGTCATTTTTTCCGGAAATTGTGCGGACAGAAATAAAAAGAAACCTGTTACAGATAGATACCGTGCACAATACAAATTGGATGCGGAGCAGGGAACTCTGGAATATGATCTCGAAAACAATATTCTTTCGGATGACAGCTGGCTGTGGGGGGAGTATGTTTATGAGATGCCGGACCAGTTTGACCGAGCGGTAACCGAGATTATGGCTCGAAAAGGTGTTACGCAGGAGGCGTTGGCATTGGAACTCGGTATTGATCGTAGGATGGTTTACAAAATACTCCACAGCGACTCGCCTTCCATGGAACAGTGTGTTGCAATATGCGTTGCGCTGAAATTACCCTATTTCGTATCTGAGAAAATAATCGAAAATGCTGGTCTGAGATTCAAAAGGACGGATAAGCACCACCTGTACAGACAGATGTTGGTACAATCCCACCATTTGACAGTGGAACGTTGTAATGACATTCTCACGCGAAAAAAAATGCTGCCATTTTTCCCGAATTCGGAGACAAATATCGGAGTGAGCTGAGCCACAAACATAGAGTTGCCCTCATGTACTGCATATTCGGATCGGGATATTTCTTTGTGAGGAGGCTGTTTTCTTATTCCTGTATATGCAAAGCTCTCTACCACCGAACAGGTGGAAGCATGCAGCAAGCAGCAACGGGTGGGGGAGCGCCCATGCTTTCTACAGTCCAAAAAACGGGGGAATTCCGCTTCCGGACAAAAAAAGGACAAAACGGGAAAGAAAGCACATCTTTGCCGCTTGACATCCGACCGCAACTCGCGGATAATAGGATATATAGTTTAGCGAACGATAAAGAACGAACAAGGAGGGCAAACGCCCTTGCGAAAGGCAAAAGAAGAGATATACAAGGCCAAAAAGGAACAGATAATGGAGCAGTGCTTCGATTTCTGTGCCGAAAAAGGCCTGGCCAATGTGGGAACACGGTCGATAGCAGAGGCCTGCGGTTTCCGGGGCCCGAATCTGTATTGGTATTTCGAGAGCTTCGATGAGCTTATTATCCAGTCCACAGAATACTGCATGAGCAAGGTGGAGGACGAGTTCATGGAGAAAGCGCCCACCGATGTGGAGAGCCTGTGGCGGTTCATTGATGAGATACCCTACTGGACGGCGGAGAAGCACGGGAAGAAGTACCGCCTGATGTATCAGGTGTATACCAGCCCGGAATACCGGGAATACGGCAAGAAGTTCTTTGCCGGAGTGGACAAGAGGTACGCCGAATATGCCCGGACGCTGGAAGGAAAACTGGGAATCCCCAGAGAAAAGCTGACCTCCCTGATTTTCATACTGATTCGTGCCTGTGTGCATTACGCACTGTTCGAGGACGAGTTTTATCTCAAGGCGCAGACAGACATGCTGAAAGAGACGCTGAAATTCTGTCTGCAAAAGTACAACCCGGGGGCAAAACCGGGTGTTTCTGGTGAGAATAGGAACGAAACGGAGGAAACCACATGAAGAAACATTTGTTTGGCCTGCTGCTGGCCTTATTCCTGTCGGTAGGACTGCTGCCGACAGTGGCACTGGCGGAAGGTGAAATACCTTATCTGGACGAAACCGGAGCACGGCAGAACTGTACCAGTGCCACGGTGGTGACCAGCAGCGATACCACATGGACCAGCGGTTGGTATGTGGTAAACTCCAATGTGACAATCGGTACCGCAGAGGCCGAGCAGCGTGTCACTGTCGAAGGCGAAGTCCACTTGATTCTGGCGGATGACTGTACCCTTACCGTTAATGGTGGAATTCAAGTGGAGGGTGATACAAGATACAGTGGCGTAAATGCTTTAACAATCTACGCTCAATCCACAGGCAACAAAATGGGCAAATTGATTGCTCAAAATGCGGCGTATGGTTACGCGGCGATTGGCGGCGGTAGGGGGGAACAGGCCGATACTGCTGGCGGCATCATCACTATCAATGGCGGTAATGTATCGGCCACTTCAGAAAATCCTTCTGCTGCCATTGGCGGAGGTGGACGTGATGGCGGCGCCGCCGGTGGCAATATCACTATCAACGGAGGAATTGTCACTGCAACTTCCAGAGGTTTAGGAGCTGGCATTGGCGGAAACGGCGGCCCGGTAAATGCTGGCAGCGGCGGTATCATAACTATCACCGGCGGAATTGTAAGAGCCGAAAGTAATGAAAGCACTGGTATTGGTGGCGGCACAAAACATCCTTCAACGCTAGGCAATAGCGGAAAGATAACCATTACCGGCGGCACCATCACCGCTATAACCAATAGCACAAATGCTCCAGGCATTGGTGGCAACGACCTAAAGGATTCAAACAATTCAATCACAATCGCTAATGGGAAAGCGGTTGTATTTGCAACCTCCATTAGCAACAAAGCCAATCAAGATAGTTGGTCCGGCATCATCTTTGAAGGAAACGAAGGCAAGGTTTACGGCTCCTCCGTCACGCCCGTTGTGGATTTCACCATTGACAGCGGCAAAAATCTGTGTATCCCGGAAGGTTCTGTACTAAACATCTCCGGCATTTCCGCCACGAATGAGGGCGGCATATATGTGGCCGGAACCCTGAGCGGCTCTCCGCTGGGAGGCAACCTGTATTATCCGCTGGTGCTGACCAGTGACATAGCAGCTGACAAGGCCTATTCGTATGGCGGCAAGACCTACGGCAAGGCGGGAGAAACCATCACTTTGACTGGCACCAATATTCCTGTGGGTAACAAAGCAATATGGAATACCACACCCACCGTGACATTTGCGGGCGACAGTTTTTCTATGCCGGCCGAAAAGATGACTATTACAGCAACATACGCCCCGAAAACCTATCAGATTACTTACAACACAAACGGAGGCGACAGCGTCTCTTCTGGAACCTACACCTACGGAACCGGCGCGACCCTCCCGACCAACATCAAGAAAGCCGGGTACACCTTCAAAGGCTGGTATGCAAGTTCCGCTCTCACTGGAAACCCGGTCACCACCATCGGGCCAACCGAAACGGGCGACAAGGCTTTCTGGGCAAAATGGAAAGCAAACACCTACACCGTCAAATTCGACACGGACGGCGGTTCTGCCATCGCGGATAAGACCATGCAGTGGGAGGATACCGTACTCACAGGTGTCGCCACACCTACCAAAACCGGCTGGGAGTTCCTTGGCTGGAAGTACAATGATGCCCCAGTCAATGCGAACACCAAGTACAGCGATTTGGGTGTTGCAGATACCGTGCAGTATGTCCAGCTGAAAGCCCAGTGGAAGGATGTAGCGGCACCCGTCATCTCCGGCGTCGAGAATGGCAAGACCTATTGCCTGACTCGTACCGTGACCGTGTCCGACAATGTGGGCGTCGTGAGAGTTACCGTGGACGGAACTCCCGTCACTGTTGATAGCAACAATCAGTTTGTTCTGAGCCCGAAAGAGACTCCGCAGGCAATCATTGCCAAGGACGCGGCGGGCAACACCTCTGCAAAGATGATTGTCACCGTCAACAGTGAGCACAAGGGCGGCACGGCCACCTGTGTAAAGAAAGCTACCTGTATCCATTGTGGAACGCAGTATGGCCCCCTCGACAGGGACAAACACAACCTTGAGTATATCCCGGCCGAGGGCGCAACAGTGACCGCAACCGGCAACAAGGAATACTGGCATTGCAAGGATTGCGGGAAATACTTCTCCGACGAGAACGGCATGAACAGTGTTGCACTGAGCGATACCGTCATCTCGAAATTGCCGCCGTCCATTATCGATGGCGCCGGCCAGAGCCTGACGGCAGGGGAGTGGAAGGAACTTACTTTCCGTTCTAACGCGGCGTTTGCCGACTTCGTCCGTGTGGAGCTTGACGGCCATACTGTAGAGAGCAGCCGGTATACCGTCAAAGAAGGCAGTACCATTGTGAGTCTGAAAGCCGATTATGTGCGGACACTATCAGCCGGGGAACACACCCTCGGCATCGTGTCCACGAACGGCACGGCAACCACTACCTTTACCATCCATGCGTCGGCTGCGTCTGACAATTCGCAGGCTTCTCCGGAAGGAAATGTCAGTGCCTCTGTAAACACCCCTTCGGCCAACAAGAATCCTTTGAGTGTTCCTCCCACGGGGGACGATAGCCCCTTGGGATTGTGGGTTGTAGCCCTCGTTGTCAGTGGCGTGCTGCTGAATATTCTGGGCGTTGTCTTGAAGAAGAGGCGCTCAAAGAAGTAAAGCCAAATAACAAGATTCATCCCTCCTGTCAGGCTTCGGCGTCCGGCAGGAGGGATTCTCATTTCCTTTCTGGTACGAACTCCATCAGATGAAGGACAGAGTCTTTCCAGCTTCCTCCAATTCAGACGTATTCGTTGTCACGGCAGGAGTAAGTAGGACAGTTCATGTCCGAGGTTGTCGGATTGTGTGGGGCAAATCGGTGCAAACCGAGCCATAGCCTACTACCGTTTGACTACGGATGACTTGATTTCAATAAAATACTGTAAAAGAGCCATGATCGACAGTGAAAACTGCCCGGTCACGGCTCTTTTTTGTGCAGTATATGCCAGAGAAATGACTTGCTATATTCCGGCAGCAGAGCGAACATACACATACCCAAAAACTACATTTACACGGAGGTATGAACATGAACGGATTACATTACACACTTGCAGGGGAACAGCGGAAACAGATGGCGCAGGTCATTTCGGAGATCATCCAGGAGAAAGCTGTTTACAAGAGAGTTCCCACCTGTGCTTATCAGATGGGCTCCTTCACCATCAGCAAGGACGGTGTTCTGAGTTGGACGGAGGACACCGATGCAGAAACGGTCAAGGGTGTGGTTGCCGGACTGCAGATGATGGGCTTCACCACCAAGACCGAACTTCACATTGCAGAGCAGAATGATTCCTCAGAAAAGGCTACATGAATACTATGATGAGGTGGAGATTTGCCAGAGTTCTGCCAGGGTGCATTTCAAGGGTGCAATGCAGATACGAAACTGCCAGATGGTTGACCGTTCCGATTTGGTTGTCTGCTGCATTGCGCATCACAGCGGCGGCGCATATCAGACGGTGGAGTATGCCCGCCACCAGGGCAAAGAAAATGGCAATCTGGCAGATATGCTTAATCTGTAAAGGTACTTCCATCGTTTCTTTTGACGGAGCAAGGCAGAACAACAAATCTGTTTGAATTTTGCATACCGATTTGATAGAATAAACCCATAAAAAAGATTTGGAGGTGCCTGATATGCAGGAAGCGGGAACCATCACGATTGTTTCCAACAAGCAGGAAGTTGTGCTGAACATCAGCCAGATCCTTTATGTACAGATGAAGGGAAATTTTGCCGATATACACATCTCGTGGGAGCTGGTCTATCCAACCAGAATCACCCTCATCGAGCTGGAAGAGATCCTTGGCGACAATTTCATCAAGGTGAAACGGGGCTGCTTGGTATCCGTATTGGCGATCCACAGCGTCACGGATAAGATCAATCTATGCAACGGCGAATCGCTGGATTATGTGGTGCGGAATAAAAAAGAGATTCTCGCAAAGCTCCATGCTAAACAGCAGGACATGATCCGCAGCTTCAACGAGGATGGGATTCCCGCCACAGAAGATCAGTACCATGCCCATTACCGCCTGTTTGATACCATGCCTTTTGCGTTTGCGGACATCGAGATAGTGTTCGACAGCAGATGCCACGCCATCGACTGGGTGTTTCGGTACGGCAATTCCGCCCTGGCGCAGTTGGAAAAGCTGCCATTAGAGAAAATGATCGGCAACTCCTTTGGAAGTCTGTTTCCCAATATGGATTCCAAATGGCTGCGAAGCTACGAGCGTGCCGCGCTGTTTGGAGAAACCCTGCAGATCATTGACTACAGCCCGGAGATCGACACCTATCTGGAGGTGATTTGTTTCCCCACCTTCAAGGGTCATTGCGGCTGTATTCTGTTTGATATTTCGCAGATCAAGTCCTTCCGAAAGGCTACCGATACGGAAAAAGCGCTGGCGATTTATTTTGAAAAGCTGGCATACGGAAATCAATGAGAAAAGCGGCGCAACAACGTGACAAATCGACATCCGAAAACTGCTGTGCTCACTGTTATGACTGGCTGACAGAGGGTTGCGGCCCATAAGACAACCTATCTGCCGTGAACGCGGCAGTTTTTTGCTATTTCGTCACGATAATAGAAATATTTGTTGCAAATCGCAAGGATATAAAAAGATTCACCAAATCATGGTTGAAAAATGTGCTGAAATATAATAGAATGTAGTTTGGAATGATTTGGATGAACATGGAGACTTTTGACATAAGTCCGGCAAGCCTGCCCGGACTCTGAGAAATACCTCATCGGCGCCGTGACCATAACGATGACAAAGTCCCATTATCCATAAGGAAGGAGAGCGGCTATGAGCGGCAATTTTGAAAGGAAAGAGATAAAGAAAAACTGGCTGATCCCTGTGCTGATGGCCGGCATTGTGATCTGCATCGGGGTGACGATCTGGGCGTTGTTTTTCCGACAAAGCGGCGAGGCGTTGGTCCCGGATTACGCGCCCCAGGAAACGGAGCAGAACGCCCGGCCCATCGAAGGCGACGACGGCGCCAAGCTGGATGCCCCGGAGGGCGGCGGCGCGATCAGCCTGGAATATGACAGCCATGTCACCGTCGACCTGTCGGATGGCAAAGCCTATTTGAGCTACGCCAACCCCGGCAAGTCCACCCAGGACATTGTCCTGCGCATTGAAATTCAGGATACAGCGGTGATCCAGTCCGGCACCATCCGACCCGGCAATCAGGTCAGCGAGCTGGAACTGTTGGATGGCGCGGCTGACAAGCTGCAGGAGGGCGTTTATGACGCCGTGTTCCGCATTTTGAGCTATGACCCCGTCACCGGCGAGAAAGCCATGGTCGATACTCTGGCAGAGATTACCGTGACGGTACAGCCTTGAGATTCCGCCAAAGACGTGATTCGGAAAACCGAGGAGAAAAAACGAAATGAAAAAATTTGTTTCCATTTTCCTTACTCTTGCGCTGGTTTTGGCCATGAGCACCACCGCCTTTGCGGCAACGATCGAAAGCAATCCCGATTCCCGGGACATCGACGTGAACGCAAAGTATGTGGGCGGTGTTTCCGTTCCCACAAGGTACAGCGTGGATCTGACCTGGGGGGCGATGGAGTTCACCTACACCGTCAGCGGCACCAAGACCTGGGACCCTGAGACCCACACCTACACCACCAGCACCCAGCCTGTATGGACGGCCAGCGGCAACACCATCACCGTGACAAACCATTCCAACACCGACATCACTGCGTCCTTTGCCTTCTCGGCGCTGACTGCCTACAACACCGTGACCGGCAGTTTCTCAAGCGCAAGCCTCACGCTCCCCACGGCGGAGGGCAAGGCGGTCAACGACGCTGTGCTTACCGGCCAGACCTCGTTCACTCTCGGAGGAACACTTGCAAGCGATATAACGGATTTTACCAACGTCGGTACGGTCATTGTAACGATTTCGTAAGTATAAGGAGGAAACCCAGTGAAAAGAACAACCAGACGCCTTTTGGCGGTATTTCTGTCCCTGTTTCTGGCGGCAGCCATGCCGGTTCAGGCATTCGCCATGCAGATATTTGTGAAGACTCAGACGGGCAAGACCATTACTATCGAAGTGGAGCCGACAGATTCCATAGGAGCCATCAAAGGAAAAATTTTTGAAAAAGAGGGAATTCTGCCGGAAAACCAACTGCTGATTTTCAACGCAGAGCAGCTGGATGAAAGAAAGACGCTGTCGGATTATAACATTCAAAAGGAATCCACGCTTCATTTGGAGCTGCAGACGACCGACACGGATGTGCGGGAGATCACTATAACGGGTGTCTACCAGGCCGGCACAACAGCGGACGAGAAAATCTCCGTGGATATTGTGTGGGATGCGATGGAGTTCACCTACGCCGCCCCATCGCAGGGGACATGGAACCCCGCTGCCCACGCCTATGAAGGTGCGACAGAAGGCGGCTGGTCGGACAACACCCCCGCCATCACCGTCACCAATCATTCCAACGTTGCGGTGAACGCCACTTTGGCCTTCACCGCTGCTGTTGACGGCGTAGTCGGTGCCTTCACCGAAGCCAGCGGCACTGAAAATGACAACATTCTGAACCTTGCCACCGCCGAGGGGACGGAGGTTGCCAATGCTCCCACCGCAACTGCAAACTTCGGCATCAGCGGTACGGCAATCGACGCGACCAAGACGCTCGGCACCATCACCGTGACCATCAAAAATGTCATCGACACCTTTGCAGAGCTGCAGGCGGCGGTCAACGCCGGCGGCACCGTCAAGCTGGGCGGGAATATCACTTTAGGGGATGAAACCCTTGTTGTGGGCAGCAGCGTCCCTGTGATCCTTGACCTGAACGGATACACGCTGACTTCCAATAGCAATGCGCATATCCAAGTTCAGCCGGGTGTCATCTGCACCGTCAAGAACGGCACCGTTACGAACACTTACAGCGATGGTGAAGCAGTACATAACTTCGGTACCCTTACCGTTCAAAACTGCACGCTGAATGCGAATAACTACTTTCCTTTGTATAACTGTTGTACTGCCACCGTGACGGACAGCACGCTGAACGGAAAAATCATCGGAAATTCGATTTGCAACGATCATGCGTACTCCGATACTGTCACCCTGACCCTCAGCGGAACCGTGCGTATGGATGGCGGTATTTATAACAATTACAACACATCCGTCGTTACCGTCCTCCCCGGTACCTACAACTTTGCCCCCGCTTCCTATGTGGATGCCAACACCCACACCGTCACCGACAACGGCAACGGCACATGGACGGTCGCTGCGAAATAAGTGCGGCGATAATTGAAAGGAGTACATACCGTGAAAAAATTCCTGTCTATTCTTCTTGCCTTTGTTATGGCGCTGTCCCTGTCCGTCACAGCCTTTGCGGCGGAAAATAACGGCACTTCCGGCACCGATATCACTGTAAACGGCACCTACATTCCCGGCACGTCCTCGGCGGATGAGACAATCTCCGTAGATATTGCGTGGGAGGCAATGAACTTCACCTACACCGCCCCGTCGCAGGGAACATGGAACCCCGCCACCCACGCTTATGAAGGGCAGACGGCAGGCGGCTGGTCGGACAACACCCCCGCCATCACCGTCACTAATCACTCCAATGTCGCGGTGAACGCCACTCTTGCTTTCACCGCAGATGTTACCGGCGTAGTCGGTACCTTCACCGAAACCAGCGGCACTGAAAACGACAGCGTTCTTGAGCTTGCCACAGCAGATGGAACAACGGTTGAGAACGCACCCACCGCTACTGCCAACTTCGGCATCAGCGGTGCGGCAATCGATGCGACCCAGACACTCGGCACCATCACCGTGACCATTGCAAAGGCTGGTGAATCCGGCGGCGTAACCACCTTTGAGGCACTGCAGGCGGCGGTCAACAACGGCGGCACTGTCAAGCTGGGCGGGGATATCACTTTGGGGAATGATGTAATACTTGCTGTGAGCAGCAGCGTTCCTGTGATCCTTGACCTGAACGGATACACGCTGACTTCCAATAGCAATGCGCCAATCCAAGTTCAGCGGGATGTCATCTGCACAATCAAGAACGGTACTGTTACGAATACCGCCGATAGGATGGAAGCAATAAGTAACTTCGGTACCCTTACTGTTCAAAACTGCACGCTGACTGCGAATGACTCCTATCCTTTGTATAACAACTGCATTGCTACCGTGACGGACAGTACGCTGAACGGAAATTACGACGGAAATTCGATTTGCAACCAACAAGTGTACTCCGATACCGTCACCTTGACACTCAGCGGAACCGTGAACATGGCAGGTGGTATTTACAACCGCTATGCCGCTTCTGTCGTTACCGTCCTCCCCGGCACCTATAACTTTGACCCCACCTCTTATGTGGACGCCGACGCCTACTCCGTCACCGACCACGGCAACAGCACATGGACTGTTACTGCGAAATAAACCAGTTTCATAGCCAACAGCCGGAAGGGGCCGGAAGGACAGCCCCTTCCCACGGCTGTCCTGTTTGATCTGACGGCATCGGCTCCGTCCGGCGCCGCCACATGAGACAGGACAACCCAATAAGGAGACGCAGAATGAACAAAAAACCGAAAACAAATAAAACCGTTCCCGTTCTCTGCGGGATGTTTGCGATTGTACTGGCTGTCATGGTCGCCGCCCTCTTTTTTGGCGGAAAGCAGGACACAGCGGGATTTACCCCGCCGCCCTTTGACGCCGCCGCCGTAGCAGGTGTGCCGGAGGTGCCGGAAAGCCTTGGCTACATCTCTCCGTATCAGGAAGGTATGGGCTACCGTTTTTCGGTATGCGGTAATGTGGTGATGGAGGGCAGCGCCGCTGCCGTCTACCTGACCAACCCCGCCGAAAACGAAGTGTGGCTGAAGCTGCGGGTGCTGGATGAAAAGGGCAATACCTTAGGCGAAACCGGTCTGATCAAGCCCGGCCAATATGTGAAGGATGTAACCCTGACCGGAAACCTCCCGGCAGACACGGAAATCAAGCTGAAAATCATGGGCTATGAGCCGGAAACGTATTTCAGCGCAGGATCAGCAATCCTGAATACCTCCATAGGAGATGTATCGCAATGAAAAGAATCATGGCATGGATGATGACAATGATCGTTGCCCTGTCTGCTTGCGTCACTGCCTTTGCGGCGGAATCCAATCTGGGCGGTGAAAACCGGCAGACCGACATTGGCGTATTCGCCCGGTATCATGACAACACACAATGGAATGCGGTTCCTGTGGATGATAACGGTCGGGGAACCACCACATTGCCCGGCGGAACGGTGATTACCGTCAGCGGTGCTTGGAAACCAGGCTATCAGCTTGTCATCGACCCCATCACGGAAACCGATGCTAAAAACTGGATCAGCGGTATTCTGGACGGCAAAGCGGCGAATCTCACCCCGCTGCACATCTATTTCATTGACAGCAGCGGAAACACCATAGCGGCAGCCGGCGTGACCATCACCATGAAGCCGCAGTCGCAGCTGGCCGAACCCGTGGCATACTCCCTGACCAGTGAAGGGCAGACTTCCGGTCTGACTGTCACCGCACAGGACGGCGCTTTCACCTTTTCCACAGACGGCAGTCCGTATTATGTTCTCGGTGAGCGGGTAACGACACCCGCTGCCAAAACCTACGCCGTACAGGGAACGGTCAAGAGGAACGGTCAGCCGGTGGCGGGCATTACCATCGAGCTTCACAGTACGCCGAAAACCGATGTGACCGACAGCAGCGGCAGATTTTCCTTCCGCGATGTGGAGTGCGGCAGGCACTCTCTGACGGCAATTGACAATGGAAATATCGTCGGTTATGTGGAGTTCGTGCTGACAGAGGGCAGCACGGCAAACCTTTCTCTTTCGAATGGGATCTATATAGTGACCACCAACATCCATGAGATTGGCATTCACCTGACGCTGAACCTGGCAGACAATGATACCATGAGCATGGCAAGTGTGACAGGCATACAAGCCGGTGGAAATCCTGATGGCGGAAACTCAGGAGATCCCGCAGGCGAAGCCGCTTTTGGTATACAAGCCGGTGGAAATCCAGATGGCGGAAACAAGGACAACACGAACAGTCCACAGACGGGCGATGACACAAACCTGCTGCTCTGGCTGGTATGGATGCTCATTGCGTTTGCAGGATTTGTGGCAGTGTTCGTTGATAGCCGAAAGAAAAGAACAGGCTGAAAAGTACAGTCTGTTTTCGTACCAGATACAGAGAAATGTCCATTCCTATGGTTTATTCTTCTGAGATTTTTATTGTTCATAAATCTAAAAAATCCTTGACTTTCAAAGAAAAGTCTTGGCATAATAGGGTGGTTTTGTATAAGTAATACTCAAGTTCCAGTTAGTCTATTTGAGTCTTGACAAGTGAAGAAGAAAGAGATATTGACCCAGGCGCGTTGATATCTCTTTTTTCGTGAAAGAAAAGACTACTCTCCAATTGCCCATAAAATGAAGAGTAGTCTATTCCAATGCCAGGATGGAGGGGGTGCATTTCCTGTGTATAGGGGGTGCAATCGTTTCATTGTATCAAAATGGTGGTTACGATGAACTGCGGAAACAGATGGCACAGGTCATTTCGGAGATCATACAGGAGAAGGTCGTTTACAAGAGGGTTCCTACCTGTGCTTATCAGATTGGCTCCTTCACCATCAGCAAGGACGGTGTTCTGAGTTGGCCGGAGGACACCGATGCAGAAACGGTCAAGGGCGTGGTTGCCGGATTGCAGATGATGGGCTTTAATGCTAAGACTGAACTTCGTATTGCAGAGCAGACCGATTCCACAGAAAAGGCTGCACCGGATGAAACCCCGGAGGAAGAAATCAAGGATTCGGCACCAGCATATCCAGATCCACGATCACTGCTTCTTTGCGTGCGTTTTTTCCCCACTTTTCCATACAGAACACCCCCGTTTCCTCTATTATACAGGAAACAGGGGCGTTTGAATAGGTTTTTTGACAAGCTGTGACCCGCCCATCCTTCAAGATGGGCGGGTCAAAATTTTAGCAGTGATCAAGTTAGTCGCGGGGAGAAGGATAATTGGCTTTGATCGCCTTGGAGACATCGAGGATCATTTCCAATTCCTGCTGTGAGCAGTCGTTGGCAAGGGAAATCAATTCGAGAAGCTGTTTGTTTACGGTATTGGCATTCCCCGACAAGAGAGAATCACAGGTGACTTTCAGAGAAGTGGCAATGCGCATGGCAATATCAGCGCTGGGAACAGCTTTTCCGTTTTCGAGGTTACTCAAATACTGAGACGAAATATCCGCCGCTTCAGCGAGTTCACGCTGTGTCAAGTGACGCATCTCCCGAAAATACTGGATGTTGTGCCCAAGATTGTCTGAAAATGAACTCATGTCGTCCCTCCAATCTGCAATGCGATGCTATGTATATTATTATAGTTGAATTGCGACTGTACATAAATCAATGATAAGATTAAATATCTTTGCAAATTAGCGAAATAATTAAATGATTGTTATAGCTTTTAAGGAGATGTTGCAGTATAATTGAAGACCAGGGGGCGATTGAATGAATACAAAGAGATTCAAAACACAGGGTTTTGCAAATCATATGGCAACATCCTACCAACTGGATTTGCTGGAAAGCATCGAACAAGCCAAAGCAGGAACGTTGTCTCCTTCGGGTGTAGAGTATTGCTTTGAGGAAATCGGGATGCTAAGAGGGACAAAAGAATACCCAGAGGATGCAGATGAACTGCTCCGGGAGATCAGAACGTTGATAGATTCGATACCTCAGATGACAGAGAGAGAACATGAAGAGTTGGAGGTGGCCGGGTTCAGCGGAAAGCTGCTTGTGTTCTATTATCTGGACAGAGGAACCCTGTTGGAAATTGTAGAGTATCCGAATGGAAACGGGTATTATGGAATGGTATTTATCCGTGAGAAAAAGCATAAAGGACAAGTACAGAGTGTAGCAGATGCCATGAAGAAAGAATTAGACCGGTGGGTTAACGACAGAGGAATATCATTATCGGATATTTTTCCGCAGTCACATCCGAATGAAATAGAAATAGGGCGATATGCCACACTTGAGGAGACATTGCGGTTCGTTTATACGGCGCTGAAATATCCCGACAGTGTACTGACATAATCGCCACAGGCAGAAAATATATTGATACATGGACTTCAGGTTGACATGATTCTACGGTATATTTGATTGATTCTGAATAATCAATATGCTATACTGAAAATAACTTGCATTTCAATAAATGCAGTTCAATTCTATTATGGATAAAAGGAGCGTGTATCCGAAATGCCGAGACCAAAAGGGAGTAAGAATAAGACGAAAAAGACGGCTGCAACGAAGGATTATGCAGCGTTGATTTCAGAAAAGCAGGCGGAGAAAGAAGCGATTGCAGAGGAAGTCAATGCAATCAATGAAAATATTTCAGCCCTTAAAGCTGACCTGAAGACCAAAATGAACGCCTTGAAAGCTGCGGAAAAGGAGATTGCCAAGCTGGAGAAGCAGCGGGCTGACATGGAAGCGGCTCTGGCAGAAGAAGAGAAGAAGGAAGAACTCAATGAGACGCTGCAAAAGCTGATGGATAGCGGCATGAGTGCAGCGGAAATTCTCGAAAAACTGAAGTAATATTTAATGAAGCATCAATGCCTCCTTCCTGTGGGTGATTATTCATGGAGGAGGCATTTTGTTAGGGGGGATGGAATTAGATTGTCTGAGAAGAGGAATATAGATTAAGATAATAGAAATGAACAGCGTTAATGCACTATTTTGGTCAGGAACCAATGAGATTACGGCGTTGAAAGGTTTATGTGCCCATAAATGGTACTCTATAGACAAAAATGTGATTCCCCTCTTGCAATGGGATATATTTCGTGTTAGTATAGATGTAGAGATAACAACCAAATGTTGTTGATACAACTTTATGGAGAGAGGAATCGTTATGGCGAAGCAGCAGACCCAAAATCGACACGTCCAGAGAGTGTATGTAAAGGTGGACGCATGTTTTGATAATACTGGCTTTATGCAGCCGCGTATCATCACATGGCCGGATGGCCGGGTGTTTGCTGTGGATTCGGTCAAAGACTTTCGCCCAGCCTCAACGGTTGGCGTTTCCCTTTCCGGGGACTGCTATACTGTGATGATTCGAGGGCAGGAGAAACACCTGTTTTTTGAACGGTCAGATCCGTTATTTCCAAGCAGGATAGGCCGGTGGTTTGTAGAAACGCAGGGGTGATGTTTATGTGCGGCAGATACCAGTTTTCTTTACAGCAATATGACGATCTGGCGCAGATTCTGGCCGATGCGCAGCGGCGCAGCCGCCAGCTTTCGGAACTGAATTTCGCCATGGCCGACCCCATCACCACCCCGGCGCACGGGGCCGCCGCCGACATCGCCCCCACCAACATTGCTCCTGTGATGATCGCTTCCGGCAACCGGGTCGTTGGCGAATTCCAGAAATGGGGTATTCCCAATTTTCAGGGCAAACTCGTCATCAATGCCCGCGCCGAAACCGTAACGGAAAAGCCAATGTTCCGGCGCAGCATCGCTGCACAGCGTTGTGTTGTGCCCGCCTCTGCGTATTATGAATGGGATTCCGGGAAACGGAAATACTGCTTTACCCTCCCAGACCAGCCGTTGTTCTTTGCGGGCATCTATGATGTGGTGAACGGCATGAACTGTTTCGTGATTCTTACAACGGCTCCCAATGCCTCCGTGGAGAGTGTCCACGATAGGATGCCGCTCATCCTCAGGCGCGACCAGGTGCGTCCCTGGCTGACAGATGCGGCGGCCGCTCTGGAACTGCTGGCAGGCCGCCCGCCGCTTATGCGCAAGGAATGCTGCGAAAGCCAGCTCGGCTTTGCTGATTTGACATAATTCTACCAGAAATAGTCGTATAGGGAGGCGGCTGATGAAGCGTGTCTATTTAGCAATCGACCTAAAGAGCTATTACGCCAGTGCCGAGTGCGCCGCCCGCCATCTGGACCCCCTGACCACCAATCTGGTGGTGGCCGACCTGAGCCGGACAGAGAAAACCATCTGTCTGGCAGTGTCTCCTTCTCTAAAAGCCTACGGTATTTCTGGCCGGGCGCGGCTGTTTGAAGTTGTCCAGCGCGTTAAAGAAGTCAACGCGGAGCGCCTGCGCACCGCCGTGCAAAAAGGGGTTTCGGTGTGCAAAGACGGCAAGCCCTGTCTTGGCCCGGAATCATTCGATGCCAACGCCCTGGTAGCCGACCCGTCGCTGACGTTTTCCTATATCGTAGCGCCGCCGCGCATGCTGTACTATGAAAAGGTATCGCGCCAGATTTACGGCATTTACCTGAAATATATTGCCCCCAAGGACATCTGCGTTTACAGCATTGACGAAGTATTTATTGACGCCACAAGCTATCTCCCCTACTACGGCATGAGCGCCCGGCAGCTTGCCATGACCATGATCCGGGAGGTGCTGTACACCACCGGCATCACAGCGACGGCGGGCATTGGCACAAATCTCTATCTTGCCAAACTGGCCATGGACATCACTGCGAAACACTCCCCTCCCGATAAGGACGGTGTGCGCATCGCGGAACTGGACGAGGACAGTTACCGGTATCTGCTGTGGGACCACACGCCGCTCACGGATTTCTGGCAGACCGGCCCCGGCACGGTGCGGCGGTTGGAATCGCTGGGAATCCATACGATGGGCGAACTGGCCCGGTACAGTGTGCGCTATCAGGAAGATCTCTATCGGGTGTTCGGCGTGGACGCCGAAATTCTGATTGACCATGCGTGGGGGTTGGAACCCTGCGGCATGGAGCAAATCAAAGCATACAAGCCCACCACAACCAGTGTCTCAGAGGGTCAGGTGCTGAAAGAGCCGTACACCAACGAGAAGGCCCGCATTATCGTCCAGGAAATGGCGGACAGCCTCTCCAACCAGCTTTTGGGCAAACGTCTGGTGACTGACGGACTGGTGCTGGATGTAGGATACGACCGGGAGAACTGTGACAAGGGCGGCTACACCGGCCCTATCCACACAGATCACTATGGCCGTAAAGTCCCCAAAGGCAGCCACGGCACCACGCGGCTGGACAATCCCACCAACATCGCCAGCCAAATCATTGACGCCGCCACACAACTGTTCGACAAAATCTCTGTGAAGAATCTGACGGTGCGACGTCTGACGATTGCCGCCATTCGCGTTGAGGCTGACCAGGGCATTTTGCAGGTGGATATGTTCACCGATACAAAAAAGCTGGAGAAGGAGAAAAAACTCCAGCAGACCTTGCTGGGCATCAAAAATCGGTATGGGAAAAACGCGGTTCTCAAAGGGACCAACTTTGTGGAGGGCGCTACCATGCGGGAACGTAACGAGGAAATCGGCGGTCACAAAGCCTGACGGGAGGGACCGTTCCATGGTCAAAAAGTATATGACAACCGATGAAGGTCGGCGGGTGCGACAGAAATATGCCGATATTTTGCGGATGTCCCGCCCGGAGCCTCCCGCTGACCACCCCCGCATGAGCCTGCAAAACCGCGCCAAAATCTTTTCGCCGTTTGCGGCCCTGCGCGGGTATGAGGAAGAAATTGCCGACCAGAATCGCGTCCATGAACTGGTTGAAAAAGAAGACATCTCCGACGAGGATAAGAACGCACTGTCCAACAAGCTGCTCCAATGCAAACGAGGTACCGTTGTGACGGCACGATATTTCCGGAAGGACGAAACCTACGCGCCACTGGGCAGCTACTGCACCACCACCGGCCCGGTGCTGCGGGTGGACCCGGTGGAGCGGGTTCTGGTGGTTCAGGAGCCTGTCACCGGCCCCCATGACAAGGCCGTGCCCGTGCGCATTGGCTTTGATGATTTGATGGAGCTGACCAGCACCGACTTCGTTGGGATAGAGGAGTATCTTGGAATCGAGCGTTATCCGGAAGATTATTGAGAACCGAAAATTTGGAAAGATGAACTACAGCAAGGTTTATCAGTGTATCACGATTCGACTTCTCGATGATGGCAAACTCGATCACTTATCTCAAATCTGAAAGGTGATCTTCCAGGCGCAAAAATTTCTTCTGTGGTGCATGTGGATATCAGGTGGTAAATTGTGGTCAGGGAGTATGCTTTGAATCAGTATACCCAGAGAACTCCAAATCGGCGGGGGACAACGTTATTCAAAACAAATAATCCTGTTTAGAAAACCGAGGAAAGATGAGCCTACAAGGAACGAGGAGGTCGTCGTATGCCCTTTGAAATCGTGCGGAATGACATTGTGAACATGCAGGTGGACGCCATTGTGAACACCGCGAACCCCAACCCCGTCATCGGTTCAGGCGTGGACAGCGGGATACACAAGAAAGCGGGACGGCAGCTGCTGGCGGCCAGACAGAAGATTGGGCGCATTGCGTTTGGAGACGCGGCCATCACGCCGGGCTTCGGGCTGGATGCCCGCTATGTGATCCACACAGTCGGCCCGGTCTGGGTCGATGGCCATCAGGGAGAGGAGCAGATTTTAGCATCCTGCTATCGGAAATCCCTTGCGCTGGCGAAGAAAACCGGGTGCGAGTCCATCGCGTTTCCTCTGATTGCCACGGGCAACTACGGGTTCCCAAAACCGCTGGCGCTGCAAATCGCTGTGCGTGAAATCAGCACCTTCCTGCTGGAAAATGAGATGCAGATTTATCTGATTGTGTTTGGGAAAGAGGCTTTTGCCCTGTCGGAAAAGTTGTTCAAATCCGTCAGCAGCTACATAGACGAAAACTACATCCGCAGCAAGACGGCGGATGAATACGGTGCGCAGACCGGGGAAAGTGAGGTACGGCAGAGAAGGGATTGGCTGCGGCAGAACCGGCGCATCCGGGAAGAAACGGCAATCGAGTCCTATGCCGAAATGCCTGTCTGCGCAGCCGCGCCCATGGCCGAAAAGGACTGGGGGCAGCTGATGCAGCATCTGGACGCGGGATTTTCCGAAACGCTGCTGCACCTGATTGACCGTACCGGCAAAAAGGACGCCGAAATCTACAAAAAGGCCAACGTAGACAGAAAGCTGTTCTCCAAAATCCGAAATAATCCGGAGTACAAGCCCTCCAAAGCCACCGCGCTGGCGTTCGCCTTTGCGCTGGAACTGGACCTTGAGGAAACGAAGGATTTTATCGGCCGGGCGGGGTTTGCCCTCTCCCCCAGCAGCAAATTCGATGTGATTGTGGAGTATTTTCTTGTAAACCGAAACTACAATGTGTTTGAATTGAACGAGGTTCTGTTCGCCTTTGACCAGCCGTCCATCGGCGCATAAAAATGTCGCATTCCATGCGACCATTGGCCCGCCTGCTTTTGGTATCATGAAGCCACAAACAAAAAACAGGAGGGCTTCAACATGACAGAGCTTGTATTTATTTTGGACCGCAGCGGTTCCATGGCGGGATTGGAAAAGGACACCATCGGCGGATTCAACTCCATGCTGGAAAAGCAGCGGAAGGAACCCGGCAATGCGGTGGTTTCCACGGTGTTGTTTGACAATCAGGCGGAGGTAATCCATGACCGGGTTGCCCTTGCGGATGTGCCGGACCTTACCGACCGGGAGTATTATGTCCGTGGCTGTACGGCACTTCTGGATGCCGTTGGCGGGGCTATCCATCATATCGGGAATGTCCACAAGTACGCCCGCAGGGAGGATGTGCCGGAAAAAACGCTCTTTATCATCACCACCGACGGCATGGAGAACGCCAGCCGCCGTTACACCTATGACAAGGTGCGCCGCATGATTGAGCATGAGAAAGAAAAGTACGGATGGGAGTTCCTGTTCCTTAGCGCCAACATCGATGCGGCGGCGGAGGCAAAGCGGTTTGGCATTGACGCATCCATGGCGGCCAACTATCACTGCGATGAGGAGGGGACAGCCCTCAACTATGAAGTCATCAGCGAGGCCATCACCAGCGTGCGGACCTGCGCGGCACCGCTGAGCGCCGACTGGAAAAAGAAGATTGATGCGGATTACCGCAGGCGCGGCAGAAACAACCGGTGATGACAAGGTATCCGGAACGAAAAGCAGCAATCATAACATTCAGAACTGAGAGGATGTCATTCCGAGTCCTGCCGGGCACTATGACCAGCAGGACTTTTTCTATGGCAGGGGAGGGAATAGGACAGATTCGGCAGGCTGTGCGTGATGGTGACAGCATTGGGCACCGACACTTCAGATTAAAGGGATACGGAGGTGAAGCCTGTGAATCA
>CALZZE010000015.1 GCA_945830575.1 uncultured Subdoligranulum sp.
TCTCGCGGAGCAGCTTGTTTATTATATCTCATTCATTTCCGTTTGTCAAGAGGAATTTTGAAGTTTTTTGAAAAACTTTTCTGAGGTTTCTTCACAAGCGCTCTGTCGTGCGACAGCTTGATTATATTACCACATCAGAAGCTCTGTGTCAATACCCTTTTTCAACTTTTTTCGAGTTTTTCTGTAACCGTCACGCAAAAGCGCGTCATGCCGGAGCATGGCGCGCTTTTTGTTGTCATTGGGCGGCCCGCCGCTCCCAGAGAGTCTCCTGTGCGGAACACAGCTTATCCGCGATGCAGACAATGGCTGCCTCTCTGGTGCTGGGAATCAGATGGATGGTGAGCGGCCACATATGGCTTTGGATGATATCCCGCTCGGTGTCATTCAGCCGGAAGATCACATCCGCGTTGATGCGGGCGATCAGGGGATGCTTGAACCCATGCCAGTGGGTGATGTGTTTTGCTTTATGCCAGTCATACAGGAAGAAATCGTGGAGGAACGCGCCCCGCACCAGACTGCATTCATCGGCATGCAGGTTCAGCCGCCGGTTGAGCCAAAAACTGGTGCAGGCCACCCTCATGCAATGCTCATAGGTGGAGATACATCCATGCTGCACAAATTCCCGCATTGCCATGGCGTTGGGGTCGTCCGCATAGCCGCGCAAAATCGCCTGCACGCAGGCCTTTTCGGCGGCCGTCAGCGCAAAGGTCATGGGCATCCCCCTTCCTATTATAAATATGCTTCCGGGATGCCGGTTTTATTCCTCTGCACGCACCGTCATCAGGGTGGTTTTCAGGGGAATCAGCAGCGCCTTCTCGGTGCAGAACCGCCGCACGCCGCCCTTTCGCAGCAGCGCCGGAATGGCGGGCAGCTCGGCGGTGGTGATGCCGTTCAGGTACACCGGCACATCCCGCGCCTCGGCGGCCCGCACCACGCAGCTCACCAGCCGCAGCACCGCCGTGGTATCCGCCCGGTAGCCCTCATCGTTGCGGGAAAGTCCGCAGGTATAGCGGGTCAGGTCGTCCACATCAATGGCGAAAAACATCGCCCCGTTTTCCAGAATTTCCTCCGCCATCAGCGCCGCGGAGGGAATGTCCACCACGCAGCCAAAGGGCAGATCCTTGCGGAAGGACACGCCCCGGGCCGTCAGTTCCGCCTTGCAGTCCTCCACTTCCGCCATGCAGGCGCGCCAGGCGTCCGCATCGGGAATCATCGGCAGCAGAACCCGCAGATCGCCTTCGGTGCCCGCCCGGAGCAGCGCGAGGATCTGGGGCCGGCAGAGCATCGCTCCGTCCAGCCGGCCTTTGATTTCCCGGCTCCAGGGCGCGTCATCGTCCGCGCCGGAGTCCACCGCACGGATGGCCAGCGGCGTGCCCTCCGCCGCCGCCAGCAGCTGCACATATCGTTCGTACTGCTGCTGCTCGCTGACCTCCTCCAGAATCACCGATTCGGTACGCACAAGCCCTACGCCTTCCGCACCGCCGCGCAGTCCTTCGGTGATATCGCTGGGCGTGGTGAGGGTGCCGGTGGTGAACAGCTTGAAGGGCACCCCGTCGGTGGTGACGCTGGGCATGGCCACCACCGGGTTTTCCTTGTGCTGCTCCTTCTGGCGGCGCAGAAACGCCCGCTTGCGGTCTGCCTCGGCCAGATGCGACGCCGTGGGTTCCACCACCAGCACGCCGCGCTCGCCGTCCACGATGGCCCGGTGATCCGCCGCCAGATTGGCAACGCCCTCCCCCAGCTGTGCCACCGCAGGCACCCCCATGCTGCGGGCCAGAATGGCCGCATGACTGGTGGCGCTGTCCTTCTCGGAGGCAAGGCCGAGGATCATGCGGCGATCCAGCGTGAACAGGTCGCTGGGAAAAAACTGGTCCGCCACCAGAATGCAGGGCTTTGTGAGATGCAGATGCCGGCGGGGACGGCCGTCCAGAATATTCACCACCCTGCGGCAGGCATCGCAGACGTCCACGCTGCGCTCCCGGATATAATCGTTGTCCACATTTTGCAGGCGGCCCGCAAAAATCTGCTCCGCCCGCTCCACCGCCGCGGCACTGCCCGCACCGGCGGCTATGTAATCGCCAATCTCGTTGGTGAAGGATTCATCCTCCAGCAGCGCGATCTGGAAGGTGAGAATGTCTGCGTCCTGACCGCGGGCGTGCTGCTGTAATCGGCGCAGCTCGTCCTTGGCCAGCACGATGGCGGCCTCATACAAGGCCCGTTCCCGGAAAGGGTCCCCCACAATGCGGTGCAGGCCGGTGGTGCCGTGGTCTATTTGGGCCACCGGCCCCACGACAACGCCGCCCGACGCGGTGATGCCACGAAATTGATACATGAAGATCCCTCCTTAAAAAAGAGAAACCTGAGAAAGTGCTTTGCTCACCAGCGCGGTGACGAAATCCTCCGACGCTGCGGCGGCCATGGCACGCTCCCCCAACTGACGGCCCCGATCCTCCTCCTGCCCGAACAACGCCGGGTAGCGGTCGGCGGGGTCCTTGTCAAAGCTGCCCAAAAAGGTCAGCGCCAACGTGCGAGGCGTATAGGCAATGGACGGGTCCACCCCCATGCGCTCGGCGGCGAGCTCCAGCGGGGCCAGCGCGCCGCGGGTGGGAGCAGTTGGGTCCGGCTCAAATTCCGGCGGGAATTTTGCCAGCTGACGGGCCAGACTTTCCGCCAGTTTCAGCTCCGGCGCAATGGCAGTCACCTGCGACAGCACCTCCTGATAGGCCGCGGCAAATTTCCGCAGGAAATCATCGCTATCCGGCAGAATCCCGTAGGCTGTGCCGCCCATGCGGCCAAAGCTGCGCATGGTGTCAAAGTAGCCCAGCGCAATGTTGCGCGCCGCACGGTCCTTGTCAAAATCCAGCATGGGGCCAAGGCTCCAATGACAGGAAATGATGCGGGTGGGCAGGCCGGTGTTGTTGGGGCGGGTGATGCCGACGCCGTCAATTTCAATGCCAATCAACTCCTCCGCGCCCAGTTCGGCGGCGAAATCCAACGGCATGTTGTCCCGCCAACCGCCGTCAATGTAATCCACGCCGTCAATGCAGCGGGGCCGCAGCGCCGGAAAACAGGCGCTGGAGGCCAGCAGATAGTCCTTGAGCTGGCCCTGGGGAATATCCTCCATCTGCACACGGACGCTTTCCAGCGTTTCCTTGACGGTCATGACAAGGCCGAACCGGATGGGCGAATGACGGAGCAGCTCCTCGTCCAGATATTTGTCGATGGTGTCCCCCAGCGGCTCCACATCCAGACCGCCGCTGTCCACCACATCCTTGAAAAAGTCCCGCAGCTCCTGACGGTCGGCGGATTTCGGCATTTCCAGAACGTTGTGAACATCCATCGAGGTCCACAGCTCCACCGCCTCGTCCAGCTTGCCCATGGTGAACATGGCGCCGTTCAGGCTGCCCACGCTGGCTCCCGTGATGATGTCCGGCCGCAGCCCCAGCTCCAACAGCGCCTTGTAAGCGCCCACCTGATAACTTCCTTTTGCTCCGCCGCCTGCCAGAACCAGCCCCAGCTTTCCCATGCCCTATCCTCCCTGCTACACAATGTAACACTTGTTGTTTTTCTTATTATATCATTTTCTGATGGCATTTACCAGTGAGAGAGGGCGCATTTTGCGATTTTTCTTCTAATTACTTGCAACGGGGCCGTCATGCGTGTATGATAGAGGAAAGGTTCAGTACGAAGGAGTTGTTTTTTTATGAGCGAAAAGCCCATTCTTGTTGTGATGGCCGCCGGCATGGGCAGCCGTTACGGCGGTTTGAAACAGATCGATCCCGTCGGCCCCAGCGGGGAGGCGATCCTGGATTACAGCCTGTATGACGCGCGCCGCGCCGGATTTGAAACAGTGGTCTTTATCATCAAGCACGAGATCGAGGACGCTTTCAAGGAGGCGGTGGGCGCCCGCGCCCTGCGCGCCGGGCTGGAGGTCCGTTACGCCTACCAGCAGTTGGAGCTGCTGCCGGAGGGATTCTCTGTGCCGGAGGGACGCCAGAAGCCCTGGGGCACCGCCCACGCGGTGTTGTCCGCCCGGGAGGCCATCGGAAACGCCCCGTTTGCCGTCATCAATGCAGACGATTATTACGGCCCGGCCGGGTTCCGGCTGGTGTATGAGTACCTGTCCCAGCCCCATGACACTGATAAGGCCGCGTGGGCGATGGTGGGCTTTCTGCTGGGCAACACGGTCAGCGAGAACGGCTCGGTGAGCCGGGGCGTCTGCGTGACCGATGCCGCCGGCGACCTTGTGAGCGTCACCGAGCGTACCTGCATCGAGACCTATGAGGGCGGCATCCACTACACCGAGGATGACGGTGCCAGCTGGACCGACCTGCCTGCCGACGCCATCGTGTCCATGAATCTGTGGGGCTTCACCAATGCGTTCCTACAGGAAGCACAGGCCGGGTTTGCGGCCTTCCTGCAACAAAATCTGCCGGTGAACCCGCTGAAATGCGAGTATTACCTGCCCAGCGTGGTGACCGCCGCGCTGGAGGAGGGCAAAGCGTCGGTGCATGTGCTGACCAGCACCGACAAATGGTACGGCATCACCTACCGGGAGGACAAGCCCGCGCTGGTGGAGGCGCTGCGCCGCATGAGCGCCGAGGGCCTGTACCCGCAGGACAAACTGTTCTGATTTTACACAGAGCAACAAAAAATCCGCCGCGCAGCTGCGCGACGGATTTTTTTGCTTTGAACGAGTGAAATTACTTCAGCTCGACCTTGGCGCCGACCTCTTCCAGCTTCTTCTGGATCTCCTCGGCGTCGGCCTTGGAAGCCTGCTCCTTCAGCTTGGCATCGGGAGTCTCGACCAGCTTCTTGGCCTCCATCAGGGAAGCGCCGGTGATCTCCTTGACGGCCTTGATGACCTGCATCTTGTTGCCGCCAACATCCTTCAGGATGACGTCAAACTCGGTCTTCTCCTCCTCAGCGGGAGCAGCAGCAGCGGCAGCGGCGGGAGCGGCAGCGGCAACAGCGGAAACACCGAACTCCTCGCAGATGGTGTCAACGAGCTCTTTCAGTTCCAGAACAGTCATAGTCTTGACAGACTCGACAATGGCAGTGATCTTCTCAGAAGCCATGATAAATACCTCCATAATTTTTATTGTGTTGTGTTTGTGCGGCGTCTACGCCGCGGCAGGCAGAAACCTCAGGCAGCCATTAAGCAGCCTCTTCCTCCTGCTTGTCGACGATCCCCTGCAGGGCGACCGCCAGACCGCCAATGATGCCGTTGAGGCTGCCGGCCAGCATGGACAGCAGACCCTCGCGGTTGGGCATGGTGGACAGGCTCTTGACACCGGCGGCGTCCATGACCTGACCATCGCAGAAGCCACCCTTGACGGTGAAACGCTTGGTCTTATCGGCGTCCGCAAACTTGCACAGGATGCGGGCAGCAGCGGCGGGGTCCTCAGCAGACAGAGCGATGGCCGTGTCACCCTTGAAGTACTCAGCCAGAGCCTCGTACTGGGTGCCCTTGACCGCCAGACGCAGCATGGTGTTCTTCACGACCATGTATTCCACGCCTGCCTCGCGCAGCTCCTTACGCAGCTTGGTGTCGTTCTCAACGCTGATGCCGTTGTAGGCGACCACCACGCCAGCCAGAGAACCGGCGATCTTCTCGTTCATCTCCTTGACGAACGCCTTCTTGGATTCCAGAATCTTTGCGCTGGGCATTTTACTTTCACCTCGTTCCTATAGACAGGATAAGAAAAAGCCTCCCTCCCGGCACACCGGAAAAGAGGCTTTGAAAGCACACACTTACAAAACGCACGTTTCTCGGCAGGCGGCCGGTTGGCCTTATGCTGAAATCAGCACCTGCTGTCTTAAAAACAGCTTAATTAGTATACCACGGAAACGTGGGTTTGTCAAGAGGGTGTCAGAAAAACGCAGAGTCTTCCTTATACGCCGTACTTGTTGGTGGCAACGCGGACGCCGGGGCCCATGGTGGTGGCCACAGTGGCGCTCTTGAAGTACTGGCCCTTGGCAGCGGCGGGCTTCGCCTTGGCGATGGCCTCCAGAACGGTGTTCAGGTTGACCATCAGCTTCTCGGCGCCGAAGGAGGCCTTGCCGATGGGCACATGGATGATGTTCTGCTTGTCCAGACGGTACTCGATCTTACCGGCCTTGGCGTCGGTGACAGCCTTGCCAACGTCGGGGGTCACAGTGCCGGCCTTGGGGTTGGGCATCAGACCACGGGGGCCAAGGATCTTACCCAGACGGCCAACGCGGCCCATCATGTCGGGGGTGGTGACCAGCACATCGAAGTCCAGGTAACCGCCCTGGATCTTGGCGATCAGATCGTCGTCACCGACCTCCTGCGCGCCGGCAGCCTCAGCGGCCTTGGCGGCGTCGCCCTTGGCGATGGCGATGACGCGGACGTTCTTGCCGGTGCCGTTGGGCAGGACCACAGCGCCGCGGACCTGCTGGTCAGCGTGGCGGCTGTCAACACCCAGACGGACATGCAGCTCGACGGTCTCGTCAAACTTGGCGGTGGCAGTCTTGCAGGCAAGCTCCAGCGCCTCGTTGGGTTCATAAACCTTGCTGCGCTCAATGAGCTTGGCAGCATCCGTATATTTCTTACCGTGTTTCATTGTGGCGTTCCTCCTCTCAACCCTCGACGGTCACGCCCATGCTGCGGGCGGTACCCTTGATCATGCTGACGGCAGCCTCGAGAGAAGCGGCGTTCAGGTCGGGCATCTTGGTCTTGGCGATCTCCTCGGCCTGGGCCAGGGTGATGGAGCCGACCTTGTTCTTGTTGGGAACACCGGAAGCGGTGTCAATGCCGGCGGCCTTCTTGATGAGCACGGGAGCCGGCGGGGTCTTGGTGATGAAGGAGAAGGAGCGGTCGGCATACACAGTGATGACGACGGGGATGATCATGCCGATCTGACCCTTGGTGCGCTCGTTGAACTCCTTGGTGAACGCCATGATGTTGACGCCCTTCTGACCCAGAGCAGGGCCAACAGGGGGCGCGGGAGTCGCCTTGCCGGCGGGAATTTGCAGCTTGATGTAGCCAGTGATTTTCTGTGCCATAATACTTTGCACCTCCAGAATTTGTGGTGAGTTGCGGCCTACGGTGCAGGCCTCCCACGGGCGCATGACCATCACACGCCCTATAAAAACCGACTTGCGGTTCTTACCGGAAATTGTTTTGCTCCTTCAATCAGAGCAGCTTGACCTCGTGCAGCTCCAGCTCGGCGGGCAGCTCGCGGCCAAACATGGTGATCTTGACGCGCACCTTGCGCGCCGGAATGTCGATCTCCTCCACGGTGCCGACGGAGCCTTCCATCGGACCGGCGGTGATCTCCACGGCATCGCCGACCTGATATTCCACCTTCAGGTCGGTGACCACCTCAACGCCCATCTTGGCAACTTCGTCCTCGGTGAGAGGCTCCGGCTTGGAATCCGGCCCGACGAAGCCGGTGCAGCCGCGCGTGTTGCGCACGATGTACCAGGTGTTGTCGTTCATGACCATCTTCACAAAGACGTAGCCGGGGTACAGCTTGTGCTGGACCTCCTTTTCGCCGGTCTTGTTGCCGCGCTTATCGAAGACTTCCTCGATGGCGGTCTCGGTGGGGACCTTTGCATCGCAGATCAGGTCCAGCATCTGGCGGTTTTCCGCCGTGGTCATCAGGTCCTGCGCGACCTTGTTCTCGTAGCCGGAATAGGTATGCACCACATACCAGCGCGATTCATCAGCCATTGGTTGCCTCCTAAAGTCAGGCGCCGATCATCAGCTGAATGACGCCGCCAAAGACCAGATCCAGAAGGATGAGCACCACTGCGGCAATAATCACCACGATGATGACGGTGACCGTGTTGGTCTTGACATCCTTCTTGCTGGGCCACACGACCTTTTTCAGCTCGCTCTTGGTATCTTTGAAATACTTGACGATGCGGCCGAAAAAGCCTTTGACCTTATCAAGGAAAGAAGGCTTTTTGCCCTTCTTGTCCTGCGCCTTGGCGGTGGCCTCGGTTTTCTTGTTCTCAGCCATCGGTAAGCTCCTTACTTCGTTTCGCGGTGAACGGTATGCTTTTTGCAGAAACGGCAGTACTTCTTCATCTCCAGGCGGTCAGGATTGTTCTTCTTGTTCTTCTGCTTGTTGTAGTTGCGCTGCTTGCACTCGGTGCAGGCCAGGGTAATTTTGACAGTCATCGTTCGGCACCTCCATTTAACGGTTTTGTAAGCCTCCCTCGGTGTGCGGGGCGCCCAAAAAACAGGCATAAAAAATAAACCCGCAAAAGAGGTGATACCACTATATCACATCTTTTACGGGAAGTCAAGAACTTTTTTACGTCACGTCGATTTCCGCCGCCAACGCAAAGCTGTAAATGGTCAGCTTTGTCACCGGCACCGGCAGGCGGGGGCCGAAGGCGCGGCGATACAGCCGCAGCTGGGCGGCGTATTCTTCCTTATAATAGGACGGGTCGGTGCTGCGGTCTGTCTTGTAATCGAGAATTTCGGCGTGGTCGTCAAACACCAGCACAAGGTCTGCGATGCCCTGCACCAGAACGGGGGCCTCGCTCTGGGTGGCCGCATCCACCGTGCGGGCGGGCAGCGAGGTGATGAAGGGCGCCTCCCGCAGAACCTCTTTTGCGGCACAGATGCGCTGCCAGACGTGGCCTTCAAAAAACGGGCGTACCCGGTCCAGCTCCAGCTTTTCCGCCAGCGCCGGATTCAGCAGCTGCAGCTGTATCTGGCGCTCCACCTCGGCGGGCAGGTCCGGCGTTTGGCCGTCAAAGGGAACGCTCTGCAAAAAGGCATGGATGGCGGTGCCCTTTTCCGCGCCGGTCAGCCCCTGCTTCTGCAGGAAGGCGGGGCGCTGTAGGACGGTTTCCTTCTGCGCGTGGGTCACGGCGGAAACGCTGACCTTGGCGGGGATGGCCGTCAGCTCCGCATCGGGATACTGCCAGCGGAACCCCTCCAGCAGGCTTTGCTTCAGCGTTTCATCGGGCAGGGCGGGCGGCGCGGGCGGCGGCGCGGGGGCTTCCTCCGGCGGCGTCACCACCCGCAGCGTCAACGGCGCGGCGGTGTCCTTATGGTGGGGCAGCAGCTCGGCGTAGTTCCACAGCTCGGTGCTGCCCGGATGCAGCAGCGCCGCCGTGAGCAGCCACCCTGCCCAACTTTTCATGCCCTGCATGGCGGCGGGGCCGGTGGCTTCGGCGGCGGCGCAGAGGGCGGGAGTCTTCATCTCGGACTCCGGCTTTTTGGCGGGCACCGACAAAATCAGCGCGTCCTGTGCCCGGGTAAGCGCCACATACAGCACCCGCATTTCCTCGCTCAAAGTTTCCATCTTAATGGTCTGGGCCAGCGCGGCGTAGGGCAGCGTTTTGTACCGCTTGGCGGTGCTGCCCGCCCGCAGCTGCAAACCAAGGCCCAGCGTGCGGTGGGCCAGCACCGGGCGGCTGGTGTCCGCCGTGTTGAACTGGTGGGCGGTGTCCGCCACGAACACCACCGGGAATTCCAGTCCCTTGGAGCGGTGCACCGTCATAATGGACACGCAGCCCGGGCGGCTTTGGCCGCCGCCGCTCTGGGTCAGGCCACCGCCCTGCTGCGCGGCATCCATGGCCCGGATGAGCGCAGGCAGTCCGGCGCGGCCCGCTCCGCCTGCCCACGCGGCAAAGCCCAGCAGCTCCTCCCGGCAGCGCGCCCCCTCCGGCATGGCGCCCACCGCGGCCAGATACCCGGTGCGGGCAAACAGTTCCTCCAAAAGCTGCTCCACCGGCAGGGTGCGAGCCAGACGGCGGTAGTCCGCCAGCGTCTGCAAAAAAGGCGCAAAGCGGGTCTGCCCGCCGTGGAGCACCGCGCCGTACAGACTGCCCGCCGGCTGCGCGGCCCGCAGGTGCACCAGATCGTCCACCGTGTAGCCGAACAGCGGGCTGAGCAGCACCGCCGCCAGCGGCACATCCTGCGCCGGGTTGTCGATGATGCGCAGCAGCGCCGCAAAGGGGCGGATGTGGGGCGCGTCCAGCAAATCGGCGGCCACATCCGCGTAGGCGGGGATGCCGGCAGCCTCCAGCGCGGCGGCGTAGACAGCAAAGCTTCCCCGGCTGCGCAGCAGGATGCAGAAATCCCCGTAGCCCGCCGGGCGGACAGTGCCTTTTTCCCGCACCGGAAAGCCCTCTTCCACCATCTGCCCGATGTGGGCGGCGATGGCGCGGGCCTCGGCGGCGGTGTCCGCGCCGGGCAGGAAATCCAGCTCGCACAGACCTTGGTATTCCCCGGGCAGGCCCACCACCAGCCGCTGGCCGTCCCCGTAGGCCACGCCGCCCAGCTGGGGCGAAAAGAAGGTCTCAAAGAAATAATTGATGCCCCCGATGACCGCCGGGGCGCTGCGGAAGTTGGCGTCCAGCGCCAGCGAGGAGGGCGCGCCCGCCGGCTGGGGGTAGGCCCCCCACGCCTGCTGCTTGGCGATGAACACCCCCGGCTCCGCCTGACGGAACCGGTAAATGCTCTGCTTGATGTCCCCCACGAAAAACAGGTTGTCCCCTTTCGGGCTGGCAAGAGCAAAATAGATAGCGTCCTGCAGCGCGTTGGTGTCCTGATATTCGTCCACCAGCACGGCGCTGTAACGGCGGCTGACGGTGTCGCACAGCGGGGTGCGGCGGCCGTCCTCGGTCTGGAGCAGCTGCAGAGTCAGATGCTCATAATCCGCGTAGTCCAGCAGTTTTTCCTCCCGCTTGGAGGCAAAAAAGGCGTCCGCAAACTGCTGGACGGTGCGCACCAGCGCGGCCACCAGCGGCGCGGCGCGGCGGCGGTCCTGCCGGAATTCCTCCGCATTGCAGACGAGGAAATCGCCTTGCAGCGCGGTGAGCTGTTTCTTGGCCCGGTCCCGCAGCGCGGAGGCCGCCGAGGCCGCCGGGTTGCCCGCCTTGCCGCCCTTGATGCGTCCGGCGGTACGCCATGTATCGTTGCCCACCAGCGACAGCGCCTCCACGGCCCTGTCCCAATCGCCGCCCTGCAAAGCCTGACACAAAAGGTTCGCCCGATCCTCATCGTCCTGCAAAACAGCGGTGTAGGCCCGGTCGGCGGCATCGTCCCGAGCAGCGATGCGGGCGGCGGCCCGCAGAAGGCTCACCGCACCCTGTGCCCGGGTGAGCGCCGCCTGCAAAAGCGCCTGCCCCCAGCGTGTGGCGGCGGGGTCGGCATCGGTCTGCCACGCTTCGGCAAATTCCCGCAGCGCCTTTTCCGGGTAGGGCAGCGCCCGGGTGAAGTTATACACCTCCAGCACCACGCTGCCCGCCGTGTTGTCGGTGCGGTTGCGGTCGTACAAGTCCGCAAAGGCGCGGAAATCCGGGTCGGTGTAGGCGGTCTCCAGCGTGTCGGCCAGCACCTCCTGCCGGATGCGCTCCAGCGAAGCCTCGTCGGCGGTCTCAAAGTCCGGCGGCACGTCCAGCGCCGAAAAATGCTGCTGCACAAAATGCAGGCAGAAGGCGTCCACCGTGCCGATGGAGGCCCGTTGCAGGCGCAGCTGCTGGCGGCGCAGGCGCTGGTTGGCCGGATCCGCCCGGACGGCGGCGGCCAGACGCTCGGTGATATCCGCCCGCAGCTTGGCCGCGGCGGCGTTGGTGAAGGTCATAATGAGCAGGCTGTCCGCCTCCACGGGATGGTCCGGGTCGGTGATGAGGCCCGCCACCCGCTCCACCAGCACACGGGTCTTGCCGGAGCCGGCCGCCGCCGACACCAGCAGGCTGCCGCCCCGGGCGGAGATGGCCGCCGCCTGCGCGGGGGTGAATTGAATGCCGGACATGGCAGGCTCCTTTCTGGTTCATTCCTCAAACGGGTCTTCCGATAGTTCGATGCAGCGTTCGTTTTCTCCGTCACGGTGGCCGCAGACGGCCCGGTAGTCGCAGTATTGGCAGGGGCGTCTGTTCCCGGCGCAAAGGGGCTGCGCCTGCACCTGCCCGGTGTAGAGATTCTGCGCCATCGCCACCAGCAGTCCGTCCAGATGGTCCCGGATGCGGCCCAGCTTGGCCGGGTCCGCCAGCCGCTTTTTGGCGGTGAAATGCAGCTTGCCGTTTTTGAAGGTGAGCGGCACATACGCGCCGGTGCCCTTGGTGTCCATGGCCCGGTAGACGCTCTCCTCGTCCAGCAGAAGCCCCTCCAGCGGGTAGTCCTGCGGGGCGGCCTGCCCTTCCTCGGGGCGGCGGTCGGTCTCCTGCGCCGGGTCTGCCCACAGATACTCCACGCCTGCGGCGGCAGGATTCTCAAACAGGGCGCCGCCGTTGCGTTCCAGCGTGAACAGGTACAAAAGCATCTGGCAGTCCTTGCCGCAGTACACTTCCCGCAAATCGAATTTCTTGGTGCCGGTCTTGTAGTCCACCACACGCAGATACGTTTTATTTTGCAGCGTCATGGTGTCCACCCGGTCCACGGTGCCCACGATGCGCACCGTGTGGCCCAGCCCGTCCGGCAGCTCCACCGGGGGCACGCCGTCATCGTCGATGCGCAGCTCGTAGGCCGCCGGGCGGAATCCCGACTGCTGGAAATCCCGCCGGATGAAGGCCAGCAGGCTGACCAGATTGCGGCTGATGCGCTGTAACAGGTATTCCATGCGCTGGCTCTGGCCGGGCAGGCTGGCATCGGCGTATTCCTTCACAAGGCTGTCCACCAGCGCTTTCAGGTCTTCATCGGACAGCGCGGTAAACGCCCCGCCCTGCCGGGAGAGCGCCTGTTCCAGCACCCAGTGGGTGAGCGTGCCGCTGATGTTGGGGGCCAGCTCCGCCTTCTGCCGGGGGCTGGCCTTGAGGATGTATTGCAGGAAATAGCCGAAGGGACAATCGCTGTACCGTTCAAATTTGGTGGGGCTGACCCGCAGCTTGGGGCCAAGCAGTACCTGCAAAGCGGCGGTGTCCTCCACGGTGGCCCCCGCAAAGCCTGCGGCAGCGGCCCGGTGCAGCGCGGCAAGACTGACATCGCTCTGCTGTTCCAGCGCGGCCAGCACGGCGGCGCGGCAGGGGTCGTCGGCATTCTGCCACAGGCTGCCCAGCAGATCCAGCGCGGCGGCGGGGGTGCCGCCCAGCTCTTCGGCGGTCAGCCGGGCAGGCGGAACGGCCAGCAGCTCCAGCACCGGCGTGACGGCGGCGCTGGGCGGCAGCTCCTGCCCGCCGGGCCAGGACAGCCACAGGAACTGCGCCGGGGCGGTGAGGGCCTTGTAAAAGCAGATGCCCTCCCGCAGCACCCGGTTTTCAAAGCAGTCCGGCAGGTCGGCGCCGTGGTTCATCATCAGGTCCCGGTCGGCGTGGGTCAGCAGGCCGATGTCCCCCGGCGTCTGGGGAAACTCCCCCTCCGCCAGTCCCAGCACAAACACCGCGTCCACCTCCGGCAGCCGCATCCGACCCGCCGTGGTGAAGATGACGCTGTCCAGACTTCGGGGGATGTGCCCCATGTCGGTGGTGCGCAGCAGCAGGGTGAACAGCTCGGCGTAGTCGGCGGGGGGCAGGGGTTCCTCCCCCATCATGCCCGCCAGCTGGTTGAGCAGCTCCATGACGGTGTTCCACTCCCGCAGCGCCTCCTCGGCGGCGGGCAGCTCGCCCCGGCGGCGCAGGTCGGCGGCGAGGGCGTTGAGGGTCTCCTCCGCGCCAAGGCCCTGCAAAAACAGATAGATTTGCCGGGTAGTCTCGGCGGCAGACCTGTTCCGGGCTTTGGCAATGAATTTCTGCGCCCGGCTCACCAGAAACTCCCGCGCCTGTTCCGCCAGCGCCAGCGTGCGGACGTCCTCATCGGTGGCGCGGTCGCTGTAGCCCGCCGCACTGCGGGTGAAGGGGCCGCGCCATTCCTCCGCTTTGAGGGGCCATGTATAGGTATAATTTTCCAGTGCGCACTGGGCGTCCTCCGGCAGACTGGTCAGGCCGGTCTTGAGCAGCCGCACCATGGTGCGGGAATTCACGCCGCTGCGCAGAATTTCCAGCGCCGCATGCACCGCCCGGGCGGGGGCGGTATGCTCTGGTGTGGTGGGTTCGTCACAGAACAGCGGAATGTTCTGCAGCCGGAACTCATAGCGCACGGCGGAGCGGTAGCTGTCCGCGCTGCGGCAGATGACCGCCATTTTCCGGTAAGGTGTGCCCGCTCTGGCCCGGGCGCGGATGGCCGCGGCGGCAGCCTTGGCCTCGTCCTGCCGGGAAGCCGCCGCGTACTGCACAATGTCCGGCGCGGCGGGGTCCACGGTGCGCTCGGGGGTGTAGGCCGGGTCCGCCAGCAGCAGGTTCAGTTCGGCCAGTGTGCCAGTGTGGCGGCGGTCCTCGGTGAGCAGCGTGGTGTGGGTGTCCACCCCCGCATCCCGGGCCATCCGTTTCAGCAGCGATGCCACCCGCCGTCCGCCGCTGAAGGTGCCCATGCCGTCGTCCGGGGCATCGGAATCACAGCAGAGGCTCACCGTCACATCGGTGACGGGCAGCATGGCCGCCAGCATGGCCCGCTTGGGGGCGTTGAAGGTGTCGAACTCGTCAATGAACACCGCCCGCCCCGCAAACCACGCGGCGTCCAGCGTCTGGGCGGCCCGCTGCACCCGGTCGCCCGGGTCCATGGCGGTCTGCTGCAAAAGGGCCTCGTAGGCGGCAAAAATCAGCGACAGTTCGCTTAGTTTTTCCCTGTCCGCGCCGGGCTTGCGGGCAAAGTCCGCCAGCTGTTCCGGCGTGACGCCCGCGCTTTTCAGTTCCTCGATGGTCTGGGCCGCCTTCTCGCAGAACGCCGCCGAGCGCCTCTGGCGGCTGTAATACACCACCTTGTCCAGCAGGCTGTCCATGGCGCGGCGCACCAGCATGGCCCGGCCCGCCTCGGTGAGGGTAGGCACCGCCGCGCCGCCGTACCGGCGCAGCAGCGTTTCAGCCAGCGAGGTGAAGGAATAGCTTTCCACAAACACCGAGCGGCTGTCCCCCAGCGTGCGGTAGAGCATCCCCTCGGTGGAGGAGGTGAACTGCTCCGGCACGATGAGGATGCTGCGCTGGCCGGCGTCGGCGCGCTGGCGCAGCAGCTCCCGCAGGGTGTGGGATTTCCCGCTCCCCGACGGGCCAAGCAATAGGTGCAGCATGACGGTTCCCTCCTTTTTCTGAATATTATAACACACCGCCCGGGGATTGAACAGCGGAAATTTCAGGCCCCCGTCAGAGCATCCCACAGCGCCGAGCGAATCTCATATTTACCGAACACCAGCGCGTTTTCCGCCCTGCCGGGGTAGCGGGCCTCGCTGGCGGAAACGCAGAGCGCCGGGTACAGCACGCAGAACCAGTTGCGGCCCTCCCCCGCCCCCAGCGTCACCCGCAGGGCGGTGTACGCCCCCTCCGGCAACGAAAACCGGCCGTATTCCCGGGCGGTGAAGTCCTGTTTTTGCAGCTGCACCGTCACATTCTGCCCCTTGGCCGCCAGACGGGCGGTCTGCTCCAGCGCGGGCAGCAGCGCCCGCAGGCGGGTCTCGGCCTGTTCGCTGGTCTCGCAGCTTTGCAGCGCATCGGCGGCGGTTTGCAGCACCGCGTCCCGCACCGCCAGCTTGCAGAGCTGGTCCTCCCAGGTATCGCTGTTGGCCACCACATGCAGGCGCAGCGTGTCCTGCCGTACCTGCGCGGCGGTGCCGTGGATGGCCACCGTCAGCAGCAGCGTAAGTAAAAAGCCAAGGCCGCAGCCAATTTCCAAAGTCTTTCTCATAAAAAACACCCCTTTCTGCCCAGAGTGTGGACAGCAAAGGGATGTTCTATTCCTCCGGGCGTTTACCCGGCAGTTTTTTGCTTTTTGCGGACAAGCGGACGGCCGTGAACCACCCGCGCACCGCCCCGGTCCGGGCGGCACAGGTAGACCTGCCGGTAGCGTTGGCGCAGCTCCGCAGCGGCCTGCGCGGCTTGTTCCTCCCCGTCAAACAGGCCAAACACCGCCGCGCCGCTGCCGGTCATCTGGCTGGCGATGGCCCCGTGGGCGTCCAGCAGCTGCCGGATGACGGGGGTCTCCACCGCGCCGGAGCAGTGTTCCAGCGCATTGCCCGCCGCGGCGCAGAGGCCCCGCAGGTCGTCGGCGCGGATGGCCTGCTCCTGCTGCTCGCAGTCCGGGTGGACGGGGCTGCCCACCACATCGTACTGCTTGAAGGCCTCCGGCGTGGAAACGCCCACGCTGGGCATCACCACCACGAACCAGCAGTCCGGGCAGGGGGGCAGCGCTTTGAGGAAATCCCCCACGCCCTGCACCCGGCAGGTGCCGCCCATCAGCGCAAAGGGCACATCCGCCCCGATGGCAGCGCCGATGGCGCACAGTTCACTCATGGACAGCTTTGCGCCGTACAGAGCGTTCAGCCCCACCAGCACACCGGCGGCGTCGGCGCTGCCGCCCGCCATGCCGGCACGCACCGGCACCCGCTTCTGGATGGTGATATCCACCCCCGCCAGCAGGCCGGTGTACTGAAAGAAGGCCAGCGCCGCCTTGATGGCGGTGTTTTTGTCGTTGGCAGGCACAAAACTGCCGGGCAGCGTGAGCGTCAGCCCCTCGCTGCGGGTGAGGGTGAGCTTTTCAAACAGATCAATGCTCTGCATCACCATATCCAGCGCATGGTATCCGTTGGGCAGCGTGCCCACCACGTCCAGAGACAGGTTCAGCTTGGCGGGGGCCAGCACGGTGACAGATTTGTACTGCATGGTTTTTTACCTCCAGCCGTTGTCTTCGAGGAAGGCGCGGATGCGGCGCATGGCGGTCTCCAGATGCTCCACGCTGTATGCGTAGCTGATGCGGGCGAAGCCCTCGCCGGAGCTGCCGAAGGCATCGCCCGGCACGATGGCAATTTCCTTTTCATGGAGCAGCCGCTCGCAGAATTCCTCGCTGGTCAGGCCGCTGATCTGGATGGAGGGGAACACGTAGAACGCGCCCCGCGGCTCGAAGCAGGTCAGGCCCATCTCGTTGAGCGCCTTCACCACATAGCGGCGGCGGCGGTTGTATTCGTCCCGCATGGTCTCGATGGCGTCATCGCACTGGCGCAGCGCCGTGATGGCGGCGTACTGGCTGGTGGTGGGTGCAGACATGATGCAGCTTTGATGAATTTTGGTCATCACCTTGATGATGGGCTGCGGCCCCACCGCGTAGCCCAGCCGCCAGCCGGTCATGGCGTAGGATTTGGAGAAGCCGTTCACCACGATGGTGCGCTCCCGCATACCGGGCAGACTGGCGATGGACACATGGCGATCCAGCCCATAGGTCAGCTCGGAATAAATCTCATCGGACAGCACCATGATATCGGTGCCGCGCAGCACCTCCGCAATGGCCTCCAGGTCGGCAGCGCTCATCACGCCGCCGGTGGGGTTGTTGGGGAAGGGCAGCACCAGCAGCTTGGTTTTGGGGGTGATGGCCGCCTTCAGCTGGTCGGCAGTGAGGCGGAAGTCATCCTCCGCTTTGGTGGCGATATGCACCGGCACGCCGCCGGTGAGCTGGGTGATAGGCTCGTAGCAGACAAAGCAGGGCTCCGGGATGATGACCTCATCCCCCGGCTGCACCAGCGCACGGATGCACAGGTCGATGGCCTCGCTGCCGCCCACCGTCACCACCACCTCATTCGGCTGGTAGTCCAGCTCAAACCGGCGGGACAGGTAGCGGCAGATTTCCTGCCGCAGCTGCATCAGGCCCGCGTTGGCGGTGTATTTGGTGCGCCCCTGCTCCAGACTGCGGATGCCCGCATCACGCACCGCCCAGGGGGTCTTGAAGTCCGGCTCGCCCACGCCCAGACTGATGCAATGGGGCATTTCCGCCGCCATATCGAAAAACCGGCGAATGCCCGAGGGCCGCATCTCCTTGGCGGCGGGGGCCAGAATGGAATCGTAGTTCATCACAGGACGGTACACTCTCTTTCATCGATCTCCTCGGCCTGATACAGCCGGCCGCCCCGCTTATAGGTGCGCAGCACAAAGCTGGTGGCGGTGGACAGCACATCGTCCAGCGGGCTTAACCGCTTTGCCACAAACAGGGCGATCTCCTGAAAGCTGCGGCCCTTGATGACCACCTGCAGATCGTAGCCGCCGGACATGAGCAGGACGGTGTCCACCTCCTCGAACCCGGCGATGACATTGGCGATCTCGTCAAAGCCGCGGGATTTGCGGGGAGACACATGCAGTTCAATGACCGCCTCCACCACATTGATGCCCGCCTGCTCCCAGTCGATCATGGCTTCATAGCCGCGGATGTAGCCTTTGGCGGCGGCCTCGTCCATCATGGCGGCCACTTCCGCGGGGGTTTTATCCAGCATAGCGGCGATGTCCTCGATGGGCAGCCGTGCATTTTTTTCCAGAATACGAAGTAACTGTTCCATAGCGAATTCCCCTTTGCCTATAATTAGGTATATTATAGCAAAATTCTATGCGGAGAGCAAGAGAGAGTTGCGGGCCGGAGCAGCCGAACTTTTTCGGGAACGGTTGCCCTTGCCGGAAATATCTGGTATAATGGAACTGCAACAAAAAAAGAGGAGTGCTGAAGTATGAAAGCTGTCATTACCGTCATCGGGCGGGATACCGTGGGCGTGATTGCGCGGGTGAGCGCCGTGTGCGCCGAGCTGAACATCAACATTGAGGATGTGACCCAGAGCATTTTGCAGGACATGTTCTGCATGATCATGCTGGTGGATGTGTCCGCCGCCAATGCCGACCCCGCCGCCGTGCGCGTCCGCTTTGCCGCTCTTGGCGAAGAAATGGGCATGCAGGTCACGGTGACCCGTCAGGAAGTTTTTGACGCGATGCACAAAATTTGACGGAGGAACGACATGAAAATTCTGAACAGCGGGGACATCATCGAGACCATCGAGATGCTCACCGCGGAAAATCTGGACGTGCGCACCGTCACCATGGGCATCAGCCTGCTGGACTGCATCGACCCGGACGGCCGCAAAGCCTGCGAGAAGATTTATAACAAAATCACCCGCTGCGCTGCGAATCTGGTTCCGGTGGTGGATGGCATCAGCGCTGATTACGGCATCCCCATCGTCAACAAGCGCATCAGCGTGACGCCCATCGCCATGCTGCTGGGCGCGGCCCCCGACGCTGACCCGGTGTGGTACGCCAAGGCGCTGGACGCCGCCGCCAAAAAGGTGGGGGTCAACTTCATCGGCGGCTTTGGCGCGCTGGTACACAAGGGTTTTTCGGCGGGCGACCGCCGTCTCATCGACGCGCTGCCCCGGGCGCTGGCCGAGACCGACCTGGTCTGCTCCAGCATCAACATCGGCTCCACCAAGAGCGGCATCAACATGGACGCGGTGCGGCTGATGGGTCAGGTGGTGCGGGACACCGCCGAGGCCACCAAGGACAACATGTGCATGGGTGACGCCAAGCTGGTGGTGTTCTGCAACGCGCCGGAGGACAACCCCTTTATGGCGGGCGCCTTCCACGGCCCCGGCGAGCCGGACTGTGAGATTCATGTGGGCGTTTCCGGCCCCGGCGCGGTGCGCGCCGCGCTGGCCAAGCTGCCCAAGGACGCCCCCATGGACGAGGTGGCCGAGCTGGTCAAGCGCACCGCCTTCAAGATCACCCGTCTGGGCCAGCTGGTGGCAAACCTTGCCAGCGAACAGCTGGGCGTGCCTGCGGGCATCATTGACCTGTCCCTTGCCCCCACCCCCGCCATCGGGGACAGTGTGGCGAACATTCTGGAGGAGATGGGTCTGGAGCGCTGCGGCTGCTGCGGCACCACCGCCTGCCTGGCACTGCTGAACGACGCGGTGAAAAAGGGCGGCGTGATGGCCTCCAACCATGTGGGCGGCCTGTCCGGCGCCTTCATCCCGGTGTCGGAGGATGACGGCATGATCCGCGCCGCCGAGTGCGGCAGCCTGACGCTGGAAAAGCTGGAGGCCATGACGGCGGTCTGCTCGGTGGGCATCGACATGGTGGTCATCCCCGGCGACACCCCCGCCGAGGTCATCAGCGGTCTCATCGCGGACGAGGCCGCCATCGGCATGGTGAACAGCAAGACCACCGCCGTGCGCGTCATCCCGGCCATCGGCCACAAGGCCGGCGATGTGCTGGATTTCGGCGGTCTTTTGGGTCACGCGCCCATCATGCCCATCAGCACCTACAGCCCCGCCGTGATGATCTCCCGCGGCGGACGCATCCCCGCCCCCATGCAGGCGCTGAAAAACTGAGAACAGGAATATTCCTCCCCTCTCCCGCCCATACTGTGCGTGAAAGGGGAGGTTTTTATGTGTAATTCCTGGTTTCAGAAGCTTCTGCTGCTGCTCGTGATTCTGGGCGGCATCAACTGGGGTATTTTCGGCATCTGGGGCTTTGACTGCCTTGGCTGGCTGCTGGGCGGCAGCATGGGCTGGCTGGCCCGCTCGGTGTTTGTGGTGGTGGGGGTGGCCGCCCTGCTGCTCATCCCCTCGCTGTTCTGCCCCAACCGCGGCGGCGACCGCCGCCCGCCCAACGAACCGTGATCCTATGCAAAAAGCCGCTGCCCGGGCAGCGGCTTTCCTGTTACAATACCGACCTGCGAAGACGCCGGCGGCTGGCGTTGATGCTGACGCTGAGCACCAGTCCCACGCAGAGATACATCATCACCACGCTGGAGCCGCCCGCCGAGAAAAACGGCAGCGTCACCCCGATGACCGGCAGCACCTGCAAATTCATGCCCAGATTGATGACGCACTGCAAAAACAGCGCCGCAAACACCCCCACGCACAGGCTGCGGCCCAGCGCGTCAGGGCTGCGGTAGGCGGTGTACAGCGTGCGCAGGCACAGCGCCAGCAGCAGCGCCAGCACCAGCGCGCCGCCCGCAAAGCCCATGGCGTTGGCAAGGTAAGCGAAAATGAAATCATTCCAGGCGTTGGGCACAAAGATATGCTCGCCGGTGAACAGCCCCTGCCCCGTCAGCCCGCCGGTGCCGATGGCCATGGCGCCCTTGTTCTGCTGGTAGGTGATGTCGGCCAGCGCCGGGTCGTCCGGCGTCAGCACCGCCAAAATGCGCTTGAACTGATAGCCCTTCAAAATGCCGGGGCGCAGTTTCATCAGCACCGCGCCGCCGCCCGCGGCGGCCAGAAGCGCTCCGCCCACCAGCCAGTGGCTCAGCCCCGCGGCGTACAGCATGATGAGCCCCACGCCCAGAAACACCAGCGCGGTGCCGTCGTCCCCCTGAATGTGGATGACCACCGCCGGGGCCAGCAGATGCACCAACAGCAGCAGCAGATTTTTGGGCTGGTTCACCCGCCCGCGCACCTTGTCCAGATGCAGCGCGAAGGTGAGGATAAAGCTGATTTTTGCCAGCTCCGCCGGCTGAAAGGTCATGCCGCCCACCCGGTACCAGCTGTAATTGGAGGTGCCGCCCGCATCGTAGCCGATGGTGACGAACCCCGCCCGGAAGTTGTGCAGGAACAGCGTGGGCAGCACCAGCCCCCACGCCACCACCGCATGGATGGGCCACGCCCGGGCCAGCGCCCGGTAATCCACCGTGGAGAACACCACCGCCAGCATCAGCCCCAACACACTGGCAATGAACTGCACCGAGGCCTTGTTGTTGCTGCCCAGCTGGGTCTGCCCGATGGACAGCAGCACCACCACACTGAGCGCCGAACAAACCGCACACAGGCACAGATAGACCAGATCCACACGCCGCAGATACCGGCGCAGCAGGTCGAACATGGCAGGGTCTCCTTTCCTCACGAATGGTTCTATTATAACCCGTCTGCGGAAATTTTTCTACCGTTTGCGGCAAAATTTTACAAACGGGCCAAAATGGTGTATAATACAAGGAACACTTCTAAAGAGGTATGTGCGGATGGAAGAATTTATGACCCGTTCCCGGGAAGAAACGGTGGCGCTGGGCCGGCAGCTGGCCGGGCGGCTGGCCCCCGGCACGCTGATCGCCTTCACCGGCGGCCTTGGCGCAGGCAAGACCGCCTTCTGTCAGGGACTGGCCGAGGGCCTGGGCTGCACCGACCCGGTGAGCAGCCCCACCTTTGCCATTGTGAACTATTACCGCGGCCCCCGGCCGCTGGCGCACTTTGATTTATACCGCATCCACACCGAGGCAGACCTTGCGGCCGCCGGGTTCTACGATTATCTGGACATGGGCGCGGTGGTGGCCTGCGAGTGGAGCGAGAATTGCGCTGAGCTGCTGGCACAGGAAAATCCGGTGACGGTGGACATTCAGCGGGTGGATGAGAACACCCGGAAAATCACGTTGGGAGGAAGTTTATGAACCTGTTGGCGGTGGATACCGCGGGCAAGACCGCCGCGGTGGCGCTGATGGCGCAGGACAGACTGCTGTACGAGGCGCAGCTGAACAACGGCCTGACCCACAGCGAAACGCTGCTGCCCATGATCGACACGGCGCTGCGCTGCGCCGGGCTGGGTATGGAGCAGCTGGACCTGCTGGCCGTCACCAACGGCCCCGGCAGCTTCACCGGGCTGCGCATCGGGCTGTCGGTGGTGAAGGGGCTGGCCCAGCCCCGGCAGCTGCCCTGTGTGGGAGTGTCCACGCTGGCGGCGCTGGCTTACGGCTGTACCGGCGAGGGCACCGTCATCGGCGCGCTGGACGCCCGCCGGGGGCAGGTGTACTGGGCGGCGTTTGACCTTGCCAGCCACGCCCGGCTGACCGACGACGCGGCCGAGCCGGTGGAAAAGCTGGAAAAATTTATAAAAACCTGCAAAAAACCACTTCTTTTTGTTGGCGATGGCGCAACTTTGTGCTACAATAGGTACGGGCAGGAGCCGGGTGTGGCACCCTGCCCGCCCGCACTGGGCATTTTGCGGGGCGCCGGCGTGGCGCTGGCCGCCAAGGCCCAGTGGGAACGTGAGGGCGCGGTCTCCCCTGCCCAGCTGCTGCCGGACTATCACCGGCTGAGTCAGGCCGAGCGGGAACGCGCCGCACGGGAAGAACAAGTACAGAGAGGAAACGGAAATCATGGTATTTGAATCGCCCCTTGCACTGGCTGCCGACCACGGCGGCTTTGAGCTGAAGGAATCCCTGAAAAAGCATCTGGAGGCGCGGGGCATCCCCTATCGGGATTTCGGCACCGACAGCGCCGCCAGCGTGGACTACCCCGACTATGCCCTGCCCGCCTGTCAGGCGGTGGTGCGCGGCGAGTGCTCCGCCGCCATCCTGTGCTGCGGTACCGGCGTGGGCATGTCCATGTGCGCCAACAAGGTAAAGGGCATCCGCGCCTGCTGCTGCAGCGATGCTTTCAGCGCGGAGTTCACCCGCCGCCACAACAACGCCAACGCCCTGTGCCTAGGCGGCCGCGTGGTGGGCGCCGTCCTTGCCGAAACGCTGGTGGACCTGTTTGTGGACACCCCCTTTGAGGGTGGCCGCCACCAGAACCGCATCGACAAGATGATGGCCATTGAGACCCTGTAAATCCGTAATCATTATTTCAATATAAAAGGAGTACCACTATGAGCGTTGTCGAAATCGTTGACCATCCCCTCATCCAGCACAAAATCAGCCTGATGCGCGACCGCAACACCGGCACCAAGGAGTTCCGCGATCTGGTGAGCGAAGTCGCCATGCTGCTGTGCTACGAGGCCACCCGCGACCTGCCCACCGAGGAAGTGGAGGTGGAGACCCCCATCGCTTTGGCCCACACCAAGGTGCTGGCCGGCCGTAAGCTGGCGCTGGTGCCCATTCTGCGCGCCGGCCTCGGCATGGTGGACGGTATGCTGAACCTGATCCCCGCCGCCAAGGTGGGTCACATCGGCCTGTACCGCAACGAGGAAACGCTGGAGCCGGTGGAATACTACTGCAAGCTGCCCAGCGACATTGCAGAGCGCGAGGTCATCGTGCTGGACCCCATGCTGGCCACCGGCGGTTCCGCCAGTGACGCCATCAACCAAATCAAAAAGCGGGGCGCCAAGCACATCAAGTTCATCGGCCTCATCGCCGCGCCGGAGGGCCTGAAAGCGCTGCACACCAACCACCCCGATGTGGACATCTACGTGGGCGCGCTGGACGAGAGGCTCAACGAAGTGGGCTACATCATCCCCGGTCTGGGCGATGCCGGCGACCGCATTTTCGGCACCAAATAAATAACGTTACAGCGAAAAGAGCCGCCCTGTTGGGGCGGCTCTTGTTGTGTCTTGGGGATTTACAGCAGGCTGCGGTACAGCTCCTTGATCTCCTCCAGGCTGACGTCGCGGGGGTTGCCGGGACGGCAGGCGTCGGCATAGGCGGACTCGGACAGGAAGTCCACGTCCTCCTCCTTCAGGATGCCCTTCAGGTTGGCGGGGATGCCCACGTCAGCGGACAGCTGCTTGACAGCGGCGATGGCGGCGTCGGCGGCCTCCTCGGCGGTCATGGCGTCGATGCCCGCCACGCCCATGGCCTTGCCAACGGCGCGGTAACGCTCACCGGCCACGGTCTTGTTGAACTCCAGACCGGTGGGCAGGATGATGGCGCAGGCCACGCCATGGGGGGTGTCATACAGGGCGGACAGGCCGTGCGCCATGGAGTGGACAACACCCAGACCCACGTTGGAGAAGCCCATACCGGCAATGTACTGGCCCAGAGCCATGCCCTCACGGCCCTCCGGAGTGTTCTGCACGGCGCCGCGCAGGTTCTCGGAGATGAGACGGATGGCCTCCAGATGGAACATGTCGGAAATGGTGCAGTGGCCCTTGGTGATGTAGCCCTCAATGGCGTGGGTCAGTGCGTCCATACCGGTGGCGGCGGTCAGGCCCTTGGGCATGGAGGCCATCATGTCGGGGTCAACAACAGCCACTTCGGGGATGTCGTTGGTGTCCACGCAGACAAACTTGCGGCGCTTCTCCACGTCGGTGATGACGTAGTTGATGGTGACCTCGGCAGCGGTACCGGCGGTGGTGGGCACGGCGATGGTGAACACCGCGTGGTTCTTGGTGGGGGCCACGCCCTCCAGGCTGCGGACGTCGGCAAACTCAGGGTTGTTGATGATGATGCCGATGGCCTTGGCAGTATCCATGGAGGAGCCGCCGCCGATGGTAACGATGCAGTCGGCCTCAGCGGCCTTGAAGGCCTCCACACCGTCCTTCACGTTCTGGATGGTGGGGTTGGGCTTGATCTCGCTGTACACCGCGTAGGCAAAGCCGGCCGCGTCCAGCAGGTCGGTGACCTTCTTGGTGACGCCGAACTTGATGAGGTCGGGGTCAGAGCAGACGAAGGCTTTCTTGTAGCCGCGGCCGGTCAGCTCGGGAACGATGTTCTCGATGGCGCCATGGCCATGGTAGGAAATGGTGTTGAGTACGATGCGGTCAGCCATAAGTAATCTCTCCTTACAATACAGTTGGGCTTGTGAACCCTTGTAACTCTATTGTATCTTTTTACAAAGTCCCTGTAAATGATTATTTTGTGAATTCTCTGTCAACGCATCGCCAAAAATTTCGACTCAACTTTGTGCAGTATGCGCAGGGAAATTGTGGTATAATGTCCAAGAGGTGTTTACAATGTGGTTTCTGTATGCTCTCGGCAGCGCAGTCTTCGCAGCGCTGACCTCCATTCTGGCAAAAATCGGCATTGAAGGGGTCAACTCCACGCTGGCCACCGCCCTGCGCACCGTGGTGGTGCTGGGCATGAGCTGGGTGATGGTGTTTGTCTCCGGCGCGCAGAGCGGCCTGCCGGACATTGGCAGACGCAGCTGGCTGTTTCTGGTGTTGTCGGGGCTGGCCACCGGCGCGTCCTGGCTGTGCTACTACAAGGCCCTTCAAATTGGCGAGGCCAGCAAGGTGGTGCCGGTGGACAAGCTGAGCGTGGTGTTCACGCTGATTCTGGCCTTTGTGGTGCTGCATGAGCAGTTCACCGTCAAATCTGCCATCGGCGCGGCGCTCATCACGGCGGGAACGCTGGTGATGGTGCTGTGACGGCGTAAAACCCGGCCAGCAGGCGCATCACCAGCACCACCCAGGTGCAGAGCAGCAGCCAGAGCAGGGTGTATTTGGGGCAGATCAGCCCCGCCAGATTGCCCCATTCCCGGCTGTAATCCCATACCGACAGGTGCAGCACGCGGGTGCAGAACAGCCCGGCGGCAAATTCCAGACCGGTGACGCCGGCCGCCCCCACAAGGGACGCCCCCGCCAGCGACAGTCCCGGCTGATACGCCAGCCACTGCAGCCAACACAGGCAGACCCCGCCCGCCAGAAACATCGTCCAGTGGGTGCCGCCCCGCCAGACGATCTCCAGCGCCGCGTAGGCCGCGCCGCCCAGCGCGAACAACAACGGATATTCCATACAAAAAGCCCCCTGCCATACGGTATGCTGCCAGTATGTGCAGAGGGCCTGTTTTGTAATCTTTTTGTGACCGATTGGGAAAAGTTACCGGGAAAGTTCTTTCAGCAGCGTGTTGCGGGTATCCCACAGTTTCTGGCTCAAATCCACGTAGTACACATGGGGATTCTCAAACCGCTTGACCTCGTCCCACAGGGTGCCCACCTGCGCCTTGCAGAACTTTTTAATGTCGTTGAGGTCGGGGCTGATGTACACCCGCTTGCCGTTCTCGTAGATGGGGGTGGAGATGCAGCGGGCGGTGCAGTTGACATAAGTACGTTCTTTCCAGGTCTCCACCGGGTCAAACAGCGTGATGCCGTGCTTGGTCTCCACCGCCTCGTCCGCCACCGTGATGAGGTCCGCCATGGCTTTGCCGTCCTCGTCATAGATACGCCACACCTTTTTCAGGCAGGGAATGGTCAGCTTGGCGGCTGTCTCGGAAATTTTGATTTTGGGGGTGTAGCTGCCGTCCTCCTCCTTGATGGCGGCCAGCTTGTACACGCCGCCGAACACCGGGTCGCTCTTGGCGGTGATCATGTTCTCGCCGATGCCGAAGCTGTCCACTCTGGCCCCCTGCAAAATCAGGTCGCGCACCAGATACTCGTCCAGAGAGTTGGACGCGCAGATGGTGCAGTCCGGGTATCCGGCCTCGTCCAGCATTTTGCGGGCCTTTTTGGAGAGGTAGGCAATGTCGCCGGAGTCGATGCGGATGCCCTTGGGACGCTTGCCCATGGGCTTGAGCACCTCGTCAAACACCTTGATGGCATCCGGCACGCCCCGTTTCAGCACGTTGTAGGTGTCCACCAACAGCACACAGGCGTCCGGGTACAGCTCGGCATATTTTTTGAAGGCGTCGTACTGGCTGGGGAACATCTGCACCCAGCTGTGGGCCATGGTGCCGGAGGCCGGGATGCCGAAATCCCGCGCCGCCATGACGCAGGAGGTGGAGCCGCAGCCGCCGATGTACGCAGCGCGGGCGCCGTAGTAGGCGGCGTCATAGCCTTGGGCGCGGCGGGCGCCGAACTCCATGACGGGGCGGCCCTCGGCGGCGCGGACGATGCGGTTGGCCTTGGTGGCAATGAGGCACTGGTGGTTGAAGGTGACCAGCAGCAGCGTTTCCAGCAGTTGGCACTCGATGGCGGGGCCTTCCACCGTGACGATGGGCTCATGGGGGAAGATGGGCATGCCCTCCTCGATGGCCCAGATGTTGCAGTGCAGCTGGAACGTGGCCAGATAGCTGAGGAATCTCTCGTTAAAAACGCCGGTGGAGCGCAGATAGTCAATGTCCTCCTGCGTGAAGGCCAGATTGTCCACCGCCTCGATGAACTGCTGCAGGCCCGCCATGATGGCGTAGCCGCCGCCGTCCGGCACGCGGCGGAAGAACATGTCAAAGACCGCGATTTTTTCCTCGTAGCCCTCGTCCAGATACCCGGCAGACATGGTCAGCTCATAAAAATCCGTCATGGTGGTGAGATTGCGTTTTACATCCAACATAGCAAAATCCCCTTTCGCCGTTTCAGCGGCGTCTTTTTTGTTTTTTATCAAACACGCCCAGCGCCGCCAGCACCAGCAGGAAGAAGTAGGTGGCCACCACGATCATCGTGAGGATCACCAACACCTTGAAGTAGGTGCTTTTGAAAAATTCGCTGACACGGGCAATGGTATACAACAGCTGATTGCGGTCCACGTCGCTGCCGGCCAGCAGATCGGTGGAGCCGATAACCGCCCCGTTGAGGGTGAGGGTGACGGTGCCCACCACATCGCCCTGTTTCACGGGGGCGGTCAGGTGATCCGGCACGTTGAACTGCCGCTGGGTCTGGCTCTGGCCATCGGCGCGCAGCAGCGTCATCATGCTGTCCGCCGGGTAGAGCTTGACGGTGTCGGCATCGGTGGAATACACCACCGGAATTTCCGAGATGGGGTCGTTCACATCCAGCGCCGGGGCCACCGTGTAGGTCTTGAACACCCAGTCCATGAGGCTGCCGGTCTCGGTGAGGGCGGGGCGGTTGCTGACGGTGAGCGGCGAGTGCAGCACCACGCTGATGTAGCTGACGCCGTCCTTGCTGTGCAGCCCCGCAAAGTTCTGCCAGTCCTCCAGACTGCCGGTTTTGCCGCCCTTGCAGTAGCTGCGGTAATAGTCAGCGCTGGTGGAGTCGATGATTTTCACGGTGGTGATCAGATTGTACGCACTGCTGTGCTTTTCGGCGGCAGGCATCTCATAGCGGGTGGCCGTGGCGCACTGGGCAAAGGCGTCGTAGCTCATGGCGGCGCGCAGCAGCAGGTAGACGTCCCGGGCGGTGGTGAGGTTGCCCGGGTCCAGCCCGCAGGGGTCGGTGAAGGTGGTGCCGGTACAGCCCAGCGCGGCGGCCTCGGCGTTCATCATGTCCACAAAGACCGACACATCCCCGCCGCCCATAAAGTCCGCCACAATGTAGGCGGCCTCGTTGCCGCTCTGCACCTCCATGGCGTACATCAGACTGCGCAGCGTGTGGGTCTCCCCCTTGCGGATGTCAGCGGTGGAGCCGTTCTTGCCGTACAGAATGTCATAAATATAGCCCGGCGCGGTGACGGTGACGGTATCCAGCTGGTCCTGATACTGCTTGAGCATCAGAATGATGGTCATCAGCTTGGTGAGGCTGGCCGCGGCCATGGGCTCCTCGCTGCTTTTCTCGCAGACTACCAGCCCGGTGTCCAGATTCACCACATAATACGCCGTGCCGCTCAGCTCCGGCGGGACCGGTTCCTCCGCCAGCGCGGGCACCGCCAGCAGAACCGCCAGCAGCAGGACCGCCAGCAGGGCGGACAGTGTTCGTTTCATAAGCAGATTCCTTTGCGTGGGTTTGTGGTATTGCCTTAGTATAGCAGGTTTTGCAGGGAAATAAAAGGGTTTCAGCGGATTTTTCACAGCGCAAATGCCTGCCAGCAGCCCTCCTGTTTGACCCAGAGGGTCTCACCGTCCCATGCCGTTCCGTCATAGGCACAGGGCAGCACCTCCACCCCCTGTTCATTCAGCAGGCCCCAGCGCCCATCCCGGCACACCACGGCATAACCGTTCACCGCGTCGGCGGCCTGCACCGGGCCTTCGGCGCCCATTTCAAAGGCAAACACCGCATCATACACACAGGGCGTGACATCGTTGGTGGTGCGGTTGTAATAACCCCATTTGCCGTCTTTTTTATAGGGCGCGATGGTTTCCTGACGGAAAAAGCCTGCCATGTCCACCGGGTAGTCTGGAAAAGACGCCCCCGCGTTCTTGCACCAGTAGATGATTCCCTCGCCGGTGTCCTCCGGCCAGACGGGATCACCGTTGCCGCCGCCCTCGCGGCAGTGACCGATGGGCAGCGGCTCGCCGAAGGTTTCCCAATCGCTTTCGGTCAATTCCCGCATGGAGCCGCCGGTGGTGTAGGCGCGAAGTGCGCTGAAATCAAAGGCATGGATATCCCGCCCCGGCGCGTCCAGGTCGTACCAGTAAGAAATCCGGTTCACATCTACCTCGTTGGTGGTAACGCCGCCATGACCCAGCGCCTGCAATTCCGCACTGTATCGCTGCACCGCGTCCCAGTCATACGGCTCCGGCGTCCATTGCCAGGCACCCTCCTCCCAGCCGATGTTCTGCACCGGGTCGGCACTGCGGCAGGGCAGCAGTTCAGTGCCATCGCTGGCAATCAGTCCCCACAAGCCGTCCTTCTCCACTGTGAAGTACCCCGTCACAGCGGTCTGGGGCTGGGTAGTGTAATCTCCCACCGGGAGAATCTGGTCATACTGCAAAACCGGGGCGTTTTCTACCGGCGTCAGACCTGCCGGGGCCGGATTCGGTGTGGGGGCAGCGGTCGGCGTGGGCGCGGCGGTAGGTACTGCCGACACAGGAAGAGAAGAGGCACTACCCTGCCCGGCATCGCAGGCGACAAGGGTAAGCGCAAGGGATACCGTCAAAAATGCCGATACAAACCGTTTCATACAAACTCCTTCCCGGTCTCACGGCCAGTTTCAGTTCATCGCCCCGGCGGTGGCGAACAGGCGTTCCACCTCGTCGGACAGCGCCTTGTGGTCTGCCAGCGTGGGGTCAGCGGCCAGCAGGGCTTTGGCCTCCTGCTGGGCCACGTTGAGGGTGCGGGTGTCCTGCACGAGGTCCGCCATGCGCAGCGTGGGCAGGCCGTGCTGGGCCTCCCCGAAAAAGTCGCCGGGGCCGCGGGTCTCCAAATCGTACTTGGCCACCTCGAACCCGTTGGAGGTGCGGCAGAGGAAGTGCAGGCGCTGACGCACCGAGTCGTTCTCGTTGTCGGAAATGAGGATGCAGCAGGAATCCGCCGCGCCGCGCCCCACCCGCCCGCGCAGCTGGTGCAGGGCGGACAGGCCGAACCGCTCGGCGTTCTCGATGACCATGACGGTGGCATTGGGCACATCCACGCCCACCTCAATGACGGTGGTGGACACCAGCACATCCAGCGTGCCGGCCTTGAATTCCATCATCACATCGTCTTTTTCTTTGGCTTTCAGTTTGCCGTGGAGCAGCCCCACCCGCCGTCCGGGCAGCAGCGGGCAGGCGGTCTCGGCGTAATACTGCTTGACCGCCTTCATGCCCGCGTCCACTTCGTTTTCCTCGATGGCCGGGCATACGATGTAGACCTGATGCCCCGCGGCAATCTGCTTTTCCAGAAAGCCGTACATGTCCCGCCGTTTTTTGCCGGTGATGAACCATGTTTTGATGGGCTTGCGGCCGGGGGGCAGCTCGTCCAGAATGGAGATGTCCAGATCCCCGTACATGAGCAGTCCCAGCGTGCGGGGGATGGGCGTGGCGGACATGACCAGCAGGTGCGGACTTTGCGCCTTGCCCGCCAGCAGGCCCCGCTGGCGCACCCCGAACCGATGCTGCTCGTCCACGATGGCAAGGCCCAGATTCTTGAACTGCACCGCATCGGTGAGCACCGCGTGGGTGCCCACCACCAGCCCGGCGCGGCCGTCCGCGATGGCGGCCAGTGCCACCCGGCGCTCGGCGGCTTTCATGCCGCCCACCAGCAGCGTCACGTTGACGCCGAAAGGCTCCAGACGGTCGGCCAGTGTGGCGGCGTGCTGCCGGGCCAGAATTTCGGTGGGGGCCAGCATGGCGCTCTGCCAGCCGTTCTGGGCGGCGTACCAGATGGCCGCCGCCGCCACCAGCGTTTTGCCGCTGCCCACATCCCCCTGCAGCAGGCGGTTCATGGGCGTCTGGCCGCACAGGTCGCGGGTGATTTCCTCCGCTGCGCGCTGCTGCGCCCCTGTGGGAGCGTAGGGCAGGCTGCGCCAGAACGGCCCCAAATCCAGTGCCCGCATGGGGGCGCTGGTCTGGCGGCGGCCATGGCTGCGCAGCAGGAATATTCCAATTTGTAAAATAAACAGTTCGTCAAAAATCAGCCGTCTGCGGGCGGCGGCCAGCTCCGCCTCGTCCTTGGGCGCGTGGACCGCCCGCACTGCCTGCCAGCGGGGCGGCATTTTGTATCGGGTCAACAGCTCCGGCGGCAGCGGGTCGGGCAGCTGCTCCACATAGGGCAGCGCATGCTGTACACAGGTCTGGATACGCCCCGCAGGCAGGCCCTCGGTGGCCGGGTACACCGGCAGCAGCGGACAGGCCGCCACCTGCGCCTCGGTGCGGATGAGGGGGTGCAGCAGTTCCCGATGGGTCAGATTGCCCCCCACCCGGCCCTCAAAGTAGTAGGTCTCCCCCATCACCAGCTTGTCCGCAGCGTAGGGCGCGTTGAACCAGCTCAGCGCCAGCACACCGGTATCGTCCGCCGCCAGCACCCGGTTCATCATGCGGCCGCCCTTGATGCGGCGGGCCGGCTCCTTTTGCAGCACGGTGGCTTTGACGCAGCAATCCACATCAAAGGGTGCGCCCACCACAGTGTATGGTTTGGAATAGTCGATGTAGCGTCGGGGAAAGTGCAGCAGCAGGTCCCGGATGGTGGCGACGCCCAGCTTTTCAAATTTTTTGGCAAAGGCAGGCCCCACGCCTTTCAGGTATTGGATGGGGCTGTCGAGGGTGGGTTGGACCGGCACGGGAACCTCCTTTCGTTTCCTTACAAAAAAGGGACGAACCCGGATTTGCACCAAATTCGTCCTTTTTGTTTCGCAGTATCGTGAAATTACTCCACAGAGATCATGTAGTAATACACCGGCTGGCCGCCCGTGATGTGGCTGACCTCCACATCCTTGCCGCACTTGGCCTGCACCATGGCGGTGGCCTTCTCGGCGTCCTCCTCGCTCACATCGCAGCCGGAGATCACCGTGATGAACTGGGCGTCCTTCTTCTTGGCCTTCATCTGGCGGGCCAGACGGTAGGTGGCCTTGAGGATATCGTTGCCGGTGGCAACGATCTTGCCGTTCTCCAGCGCCATGATCTCGCCCTTGCGGATGGGCTTGCCGTCAAATTCGCTGTCGCGGGCGGCGTAGGTCACAAGGCCGGTGGAGACACGGTCCGCCGCCGACATCATGTTGACGGCGTTGTCCTCCGCGCTGGCTTCGGGGTCAAAGTTCAGCATGGCAGTCATGCCCTGCGGCACCGTGCGGGTGGGCAGCACCATGACCTGACGGTCGGCCAGTTTCTGAGCCTGCTCCGCCGCCATGATGATATTTTTGTTGTTGGGCAGCACGAACACCGTCTTGGCGGGCACGCTCTGGACAGCCGCCAGAATGTCCTCGGTGGCAGGGTTCATGGTCTGGCCGCCGGACACCACCGCGTCCACGCCCAAATCACCGAGCACCGTCCGCAGGCCCTCACCGGCGGCCACGGCCACAAAGCCAAATTCCCGCTCCGGGTCCACCGCAGCGTAGGTGAAGGCCTCGCCCGCGGATTTCTCCTCGGCGGCGGCCTGCTTTTCCAGACCCTTGCCCTGCTTCTGGCGGGCAAGGAACTGCTCGTGCATATTCTCGATCTTGAAATCGGTGAGGTAGCCGTACTTGATGGCCTCGGACAGCATCATGCCGGGGTCGGAGGTGTGCACATGGCAGTTGGCCACATCCTCGTCCTCGATGACCACCACGGAATCGCCGTTGGATTCCAGGAAAGCGCGCAGACGGGTCACGCTGGCGTCCTCATTTTTGTGCAGCAGGAACTGGGTGCAGTAGCCGTTCTTGATATCCTCCACTTTCATCAGGTCGTCGGCAAAAACGCCCTTGCCGGCGGCGTCGCTGGACACCTTGGGCTTGGCGGTCACCTCGGCGGAGGCAACGATCTCGCCGCCGTCGAACACCTGCTTCATGCCCTCGAACACCACCATGATGCCCTGACCGCCCGCGTCCACCACGCCGGCCTTTTTCAGCACGGGCAGCTGGTTGGGGGTGTCCTCCAGAGCGGCCTGACCGGCGGCCATCATCTCGGCCCACAGGCCCTGCTCGTCCATGTCGGTGCAGGCGGCGGCCTTCTCGGCGGCCAGCCGGGTGACGGTGAGGATGGTGCCCTCGGTGGGCTTCATGACCGCCTTGTAGGCGGCCTCCACGCCCATCTGCAGCGCCGCGGCCAGGTCGGCGGCGGTGGCGGTGGTCTTGCCCTTCAGCGCCTTGGAAAAGCCGCGGAACAAAAGGCTGGTGATAACGCCGGAGTTACCGCGGGCGCCCCGCAGCATGGCGGAGGCGGCGGTCTTGCTGGCCTCGCCCACGGTGCAGCTGTCGGGCAGGGCCTCCAGCTCACGGCGGGCGGCGCCCACCGTCATGCTCATGTTGGTGCCGGTATCGCCATCGGGGACCGGGAACACGTTCAGCTCGTCCACGCGGGTGCGCTGGTTGGCGATATTGTTCGCGCCGGACAAGATGGCGTCGCGAAGAATTTTACCTGTTACCATTGTTTTTTACTCCTTTACTCTGCCAAAATGTCATCCACGAAAACGTCGATGCGGGCCACCTTCAGGCCGGTGGCGCACTCCACCTCGTCCTTGACCCGGTGGGTAATGCTCTGGGTAATGGTGGCAATGTTCAGCCCATACCCCACCTGAATGTGCAGGGTAATGACCAGCTGGCCGCCCTCCTGTGTGACAGTGACGCCCTTTTGCGGCAGGCTGCCGTTCTGAATGGCGCTGCGCACCGTTTTGACGGTGGGGGTCTGTCCCATGGCGGCGATCCCATAGCACTGCTTTGCGGCCTGCGCGACCAAACCGGAGAAATAGTCGTTCGTCAGCGAGATATGTCCATAAGGATTCACTTTGGTGATCATCAGCGTTCCTCCTGTCCTATTTTATCATTTAGTATTATACACTGTTTTTCTTGATTTGAATAGTCTTTTTTGAGAAAAAGCTTTTTTAACATTCCATTCACAAACCTGTCACCCGGTTGGTGTATACTGAACATGACAAAACGGTAACAGAAAGGTGCGTTATCATGAATCTGCTGTTCTTCCTGACCCCGAAACAGGATGTGTTATACATTTACGAGGACTTTACGCTGCGCCAGACGCTGGAAAAATGGGCCAACCAGCGGTACGCCACCATTCCGGTGCTGCGCCGCAACGGGGAATATCTGGGCACCATGACCGAGGGCGACCTGCTGTGGGGCATCAAGAACACCCACGGGCTGGACCTGGAATCCAGCGAGGAGGTGCCCATCTCCAGCTTTGCCCGCCGCCGGGATTACAAGGCGGTGCCGGTGACCACCAGCATGAACGAGCTGTTTTCCGCTGTGCTGGACCAGAACTTTGTGCCGGTGGTGGATGACCGCAACGTGTTCATCGGCCTTGTGCGGCGGTCCTCGGTGATGCAGTATTTTTTGAAATCGGTACAAAAATAACGGGTTTCCGACACCAAAATGCGGGCTGTCCATGCAGCCCGCATTTTTTGTTCAGCGCTCCTCGCGGAAGTAGGCAAGGCCCAGATGGGCAGGAGGCTGGTTTTCCTTTTTCTTTCGCAGGGAAACCACAATCAGCACCCCGATGGTGACCACATAGGGCAGCATCTGGATGAGGTCGGTCATGGCGCTGGACACCGTGATGCCCAGCAGGCTGGGCAGGAACTGGTACAGCCAGTACAGCATGCCGAACAGATACGCGCCCCAGATGGCGTTGAGGGGTTTCCAGGTGGTGAAGATGACCAGCGCCACAGCCAGCCAGCCCAGCGCCTCGATCTGGTCGGTGGTGGCCCAGATGCCCTGGTTGTAGTCCAGCACATAATACAGGCCGCCCAACCCGCAGATGGCCGCCCCCACACAGGTGGCCGCATATTTGTACAGGGTGACGTTGATGCCGGCCGCATCGGCGGTGGCGGGGTTCTCGCCCACGGCGCGCAGGTTCAGGCCCACGCGGGTGCGGGTGAAAAACCAGTGCAGCACCACGGCCAGCAGCAGCGCCGCATAGGCCAGAAATCCGTAGCTGAACAGGATCTTGCCCGCGTCCCCCAGCTTGGACAGCACCGGCATCTGGGCCGCAAAGGCCTTGTTGGCCAGCGGCGCGGCGGCGTAGGAGGAGCCGTTGAGGATGAACACGCCAAAGAAGTTGGCCACGCCCATGCCGAAGGTGGTGAGGGCAAGACCGGTGACGTTCTGGTTGGCCCGCAGCGTAATGGTGAGGAAGGAATAAATGAGGCCGCCCGCCATGGAGGCCAGCACGGCGCAGACCAGCGCCACCACGATGCAGACAAAGGCGTTGGGACTGGCCGAAAGGGTCTCATAATAATAGGCGCTGGCAAAGCCCGCAAAGCCGCCCAGATACATGATGCCGGGCACGCCCAGATTCAGGTTGCCGGATTTTTCGGTGAGGATCTCGCCCAGCGCGCCATACATGATGATGGTGCCGAAGGGCACGGCGCGCAAAATCCACGCGATCAGACTGCTGTGCATATTACCGCTCCTCCTTGTGCATGCCGCGGGGAACCACGCGGTAGTTGATGAAGAACTCGCTGCCCAGAATGAAGAACAGGATGACGCCGGTGATGATGTCGGCGGCGTACTGGTTCAGCGAATAGGCGGAGGCGATCTCCGATGCGCCGCGCTCCAGAAAGACCAGCAGGAAGGCGATGAGCGCCATGGTAAAGGTGTTGAACTTGGCCAGCCATGCCACGATGATGGCGGTGAAGCCGCGGCCGCCCGCCGAGGTGGTGGAGATGGTCTGGTCGCGGCCCGCCACGATGAGGAAGCCGCACAGGCCGCAGATGGCGCCGGAGATGAGCATGGTGCGCACCATGACACGACGCACGTTGATACCGGCATAGCGGGCAGTGTTTTCGCTCTCGCCCACCACGCTGATCTCGTAGCCCTGCTTGGAGTATTTCAGATACGCATACATGGCGAAGGTGAGCACCACCACCACGATGATGTTGATGTTGTACCGCTGGCCCATGAAGACGGGGAACCAGCCCGCCTTGGTGGCCTTGTTGAGGGTGCCGAGGCTGGAGGCGGAGCCGCGCATAATGTTGGTCATGCAGGCCACGATGGAGGTGGCCACGTAGTTCATCATGAGGGTGAACAGCGTCTCGTTGGTGTTCCAGCGGGATTTGAACCAGGCCGGGATGACGCCCCACAATGCGCCCGCCGCCAGCGAGGCCCCCGCCATGCAGAGGAACAGCAGCGGCGCGGGCAGGCTGCTGCCCAGATACACCATCACCAGTGCGGTGGCAAGGCCGCCGATCAGGATCTGGCCTTCACCGCCGCAGTTCCAGAAGCGCATTTTGAAGGCAGGCGCAAGGCCGATGCCCACGCAGAGCAGCGTGACCAGATCCCGCAGCATCCAGCTGAACCGGGTGGGGTTGGCGAAGGTGCCGCCCCACATGACGCCGTAGACGGCCAGCGGGTTCAGCCCAGTGACAAAGTAGATGAACATGGCGTCCACCACCAGTGCCAGCAGGATGGCCACGGCACGGACAAGAATTTTTTTCGGAAGCGTGGCGCCCTCGCGCTTGACGATGCGCACCAGCGGCTCCCGGACAGTCTGGGTGCTGCTCATACCCCGGCCTCCTTTACAAGATTGGTCATGCGCAGGCCGACTTCCTCCTTGGTGGCGGAGCGGCCGTCCAGAATCCCGTTGACCCTGCCGCCGCACAGGATGAGGATGCGGTCGCACAGCTCCAGCAGCACGTCCAGATCCTCGCCCACGTAGATGACGGCAACGCCCTTTTTCTTCTGCTCGTTCAGCAGACGGTAGATGGTGTAGGAGGTGTTGATGTCCAGACCCCGCACCGCATAGGCGGTCATCAGCACGATGGGGTCGGCGGCCAGCTCGCGGCCCACCAGCACCTTCTGCACGTTGCCGCCGGACAGACGGGACACCGGGGTGTTCAGGCTGGGCGTGACAACGCCCAGTTCCTCCCGGATTTCCTCGGCAAGGTCATGGGGGGCTTTGCGGTCCACGATGGGGGAAACGCCCTTGCCGTAGCTTTTCAGCATCATGTTGTCGGTCATGCCCATGGAGCCGACCAGCCCCATGCCCAGACGGTCCTCCGGCACGAAGGACAGATGGATGCCCGCCTCCCGGATGGCCTTGGGGGACTTGCCCACCAGCTCCACGGGGGTGTCGCTGTCCGGCGGGAAGAACTCAATTTTAGCGCCCGGCGCGGCGGTCTGCAAGCCGGCGATGGCCTCCAGCAGCTCCTTCTGGCCGTTGCCGGAAATGCCCGCAATACCCAGAATCTCGCCGCCGAACACATCAAAATCCGCGTTGTCCAGCACGTGGTTGCCCTCGGGGCCGACCACCGTCAGGTTGCGGATGGCCAGACGGCGCACCGGGTTTTCCGGCACGGGACGGTCGATGTTCAGAACCACCTTCTCGCCCACCATCATTTCGGTGAGGATGCTCTCGGTGGCGTTTTTGGTGGCGATGTCGCCCACGTACTCGCCCTTGCGCAGAATGGCCACCCGGTCGGAGATGGACAGCACCTCATGCAGCTTGTGGGTGATGATGATGACCGCCTTGCCGTCCGCCTTCATGTTGCGGATGACCGCGAACAGCCGCTCGGTCTCCTGAGGGGTCAGCACCGCCGTCGGCTCGTCAAGGATCAGGATATCCGCGCCGCGGTACAGCACCTTGACGATCTCCAGCGTCTGTTTCTGGCTCACCGACATTTCATAGACCTTCTGGTCCAGATCCAGCGCGAACTGGTACTTTTCGCAGATGGCGCGGGCCTTGTCGTGGACCTTGCGCAGGTCGAATTTTTCGCCCTTGTCCATGGACAGCGCGATGTTCTCGGTGGCGGTGAACACGTCCACCAGCTTGAAATGCTGATGGATCATGCCGATGCCCAGACCCAGCGCGTCACGGGGGGAACGGATGTCCACCGGCTGATCGTCCACATAGATCTGGCCGCCGTCCGGGTAGTAGATGCCGGCGATCATGTTCATCAGGGTGGTCTTGCCGCTGCCGTTTTCACCCAGCAGCGCCAAAATTTCACCGCGGCGGACGTTCAGGGAAACGTCCTTGTTGGCAACGACCTCACCAAAGGTTTTGGTGACCCGTTCCAGCCGGATGGCGTTTTGCGGTTGCGCCATAGTGCCAAACTCCTCCTCACATTCTAAAACCAACATAAGGGAAGCCCGGTTTACGGGCTTCCCTTGTATGGATTTTGGGGTACCTTACGCCACGGGCTCGGCGTCCTCCACGATGCCATCGATGCGCAGAGCGAAGTAGGGAGCGCTGCGCAGGGTGCTCTCGGAGAAGTAGCCATCGGTGATGGCCTCCTTCGTCTCGCCCTCGTAGACGGCTACCGGCGTGCCGGTGCTGTAATCGTAGTAGGTCAGATCGATGGGCGCAGAGGTGACGGTCTCGCCGCCCACGGTGAAGGTGGCGGTGTCGAACACGTGCAGGCTGCCGTCCTTCAGAGCGGCCTCGGCGGCGGCAACGGCCTCAGCGGTGCCCTCGGCGCACTCGGGGCCAAGCTCGGTGATGGCAACGGCGCCCTCGGAGTAGCCCTTGGACCAGTCGGTGGGAACAGGCTCGCCGTTCGCAATATCGGAGAAGGCTTCCTTGTAGTAGACGCTCCACACGTTGGTGGCGGAGGTCAGAGCGGCGGTGGGAGCGGTGGCCAGCATGTCGATGTTGTAGCCGACGGAGTAGCAGATCTTGCCGCCGTCCTTCAGCTTCTGCACGGCAGCGGGGGCACCGGTGGAGTCAGCATGCTGGCCCACGATGACGGCGCCGTTGGCGACCAGAGCCTCAGCGGCAGCGCCCTCCTTGGAGATGTCGAACCAGGAGTTGGTGTACATGACCTCCATGGTGACGGTGGGGAACACGCTCTTGACGCCCAGATAGAAGGCGGTGTAGCCGGAAACGACCTCCGCGTAGCTGAAAGCGCCCACATAGCCGATCTTCACGTTGCCGTCGGCGTCAAAGCTTTCGGGCTGGGTCTCAGGGGTCAGCGTACCGGACTCGGTCAGCTCCTTCAGCTTGAGGCCGGCCACGACGCCGGAGACATAGCGGCTCTCGTAGACAGAGGTGAAAGCGTTCTTGAAGTTGTCCAGGCCGGAGATGGCGGCGAAGTCACCGGTCATGGAAACGAAGGTGACATCGGGGTACTTCTCGGCAACCTCGACCATGTAGGTCTGATGGCCGTAGGAGTTGGAGAAGATGGCCTGGCAGCCCTGGCCGACCAGGTCCTCGGCGGCGTCGGCGCAGTCAGAGCTTTCCTCGACCTTGTACTTCCAGATGATCTGGTCGTCAGACATGCCCAGCTCGGCGGCGGCGGCCTTGATGCCCTCGATGTGGGCGGCGGAATAGCCCTCGGTCTCGTCACCGACCAGGATCACACCGATCTTCAGGTCGCTGGCGTTGCCGCCCTCAGCGGCGGCCTCGCCGGTGCTTTCGGTGGACGCGGCAGTGGAAGTGGTGGTGGTGGCAGTGGCGCCGCAGGCAGCCATGCTGAACACCATGGCGCAGGACAGAACAATGCCCAGCAGTTTTTTCATGTTCATTTCCCTCCATTAAAATTTTACGGTAAAAAATCAAAAACGGGCTATCCGATCGGGACGAACAGCCTCGTTGATGAATCCAACATGGTCTATTTTATCGAAAGAGCGCGGGTTTTGCAATGGTTTTTAATATTTTGTAAAAACTTTGTGTAAGAATGGAAAAAGTTATGCCCATGAGGGGAAATTCCCGGTCAAAGCGCACAATGAAATCCGTCAAAAGTATGACATTTCACGATTCCGGCAGGCTGCGGAAGTAACGCAGCGTCAGCGGCAGGGCGATGGCAAACACCACGATGTCCGCCAGCGGGCCGGCCATCTGCACGCCCAGCAGCCCGCAGAACCGGGGCAGGAGCAGCAGCGCCGGGATGTAAAAGGCCAGCTGGCGGCCGAAAATCAGCACCGTGCTGGTGACGGGTCTGCCCACGATCTGAAACAGAATGTTGGCGCTGTTGGCAAAGTTGGCCAGCGGCAGCGCCACGCAGATGAGACGCAAAGCGGTGCGCCCCACCTCGATGACCTGCGGGTCGTCCCGGAAAATGCCCACCAGCTGCGGCGCGAAGACAATGCCCACCGCCCCGAAGGCCACCATGCTGAGCATGCTGACCTTCACGGAAAAGGCAAAGGACGCCCGCACCCGGCGCCAGTCCTGCTTGCCGTAGGCGTAGCCGATGACCGGCTGGCTGCCCTGGTTCATGCCGTTGGACACCGCGTTGGACAGGTACAGCAGCCGGGCGCAGATGCTCATGGCCGCGATGGCAGCGTCACCCCAGCCGCCCGCCACGGTGTTCAGCACCACGTTGGCCAGCATGTTGCAGCAGTGGCGGAACAGCGAGGGTGCGCCGGTGGTGAACAGCAGCCGGTACTGCTCCCACCGGCGGGCCAGCGTGCGTACATCCAGCTGAACGCGGGTGACGCCCTGCAGATAAAATTGCAGGTTGATGACCCAGGACACCATCTGGCTGAGCATGGTGGCCGCCGCCGCGCCGGCGATGCCCTAGCCGAACCCGAAGATGAACAGCGGGTCCAGCAGCATGTTCAAAATGCCGCCGGAGATCTGGCCCACCATGCTTTCCCGGCTCAGCCCCTCCGCCCGCAGGCATTGCCCGAAGGCCATGCTGCACGCCGAGAACGGCCCGCCCAGCAGGATGAAAAAGGCGTACTGTCTGGCATAGGGCAGGATGGTCTCGGTGGCGCCCAGCATCCGCAGCAGGGGGTCGCCGCCCGCAAAGCAGACTGCCGCCAGCACCACGCCGAAGGCAAAGCTGAGCACAAAGGAGGTGTTTGCCATGGTCTGGGCGTCCTGCTCCCGCCGGGCGCCCAGCATGCTTGACACCAGCATGGACGCGCCGGTGCCCACCCAAAAGCCCAGCGCCAGCAGCACTATGCTGATGGAAAACACCACGCCCACCGCCGCCGTGGCCGAGGTGCCGATCTGCCCCACGAAAAAGGTATCCGCCAGATTGTAGATGCTGGTGATGAGGGTGGTGACCATGCTGGGCACCGCCAGCGACAAAATCAGCGGCCCCACCGGGGCGGTGGTCATTTTCAGGTATTGCGCGTCATTTTTCTGAAGTTCTGTCTGTTCCATAACACACCAAAAGCGAGGGCGTTTGCAGCGCCCCCGCATGAATCACATAAAGCGGTCTTTCAGATTTTTGAAAAAGCCCTTGCGTTTCTCGTAATTTTCGTCCTTGAGGGTGGCCTCAAAGGCTTTCAGCGCGTCACGCTGGGTCTTGGTGAGCTTTTTGGGAATTTCCACGTCCACAATGACGTACTGGTCTCCCCGGCCCCGGCCGTTGAGATACTGGATGCCCTTGCCGCGCAGCCGGAACTTGGTGCCGCTCTGGGTCCCCTCGGGGATGCGCTGGGACACCTTGCCGTCCACGGTGGGCACCTCGATCTCATCGCCCAGCACCGCCTGCGAGTAGGTAATGGGCACCCGCACCGTCACATCGTAGCCGTCCCGCTCAAACACCGGGTCCTGCTTGACGGTGATGTGTACAATGACGTCGCCGGAGGGGCCGCCGTTGCTGCCCGCATCGCCCTGACCGCGCAGCGCGATGTTCTGGTCGTCATCGATACCGGCGGGAATTTTCACCTCCAGCGTCTTGCGGGTGCCGGTCTTGCCGGTGCCGCGGCAGGTCTTGCAGGGGTTCTGGATGATGGTGCCGCGCCCGCCGCAGTGGGGGCAGGGCTGCTGGCTCTGCATCACGCCAAAGGGGGTGCGCTGCTGGGTCACCACATAGCCCCGGCCACCGCAGTCCGGGCAGGTCTGGGGGCTGGTGCCCTTTTCGCAGCCGCTGCCGCCGCAGTCCGGGCAGGTCTGCTGCCGGTTGATGGTAATTTTCTTGCTGGCGCCGTGGGCGGCCTCCTCGAAGGTCAGGATCACACTGGCCTGAATGTCGTGGCCCTTGCGGGGGGCGTTGGGGTTGGAGCGTGCGCCGCCCCCAAAGCCGCCGAAGCCGCCGCCGAAAATGTCCCCGAAGATATCGCCCAGATCCACGCCGCCAAAGCCGCCGCCGAAACCGCCGGGGCCGCCCTGACCCGCGCCGTAGTTGGGATCCACACCGGCAAAGCCGAACTGGTCATACCGGCGGCGCTTGTCCGGGTCGGACAGCACATCGTTGGCCTCGTTGACTTCCTTGAACTTTTCCTCGGCCTCTTTGTCGCCGGGGTTCAGGTCGGGGTGGTATTTTTTCGCCAGCTTGCGGTAGGCGCTTTTGATCTCGGCATCGCTGGCGTTCTTGCCAATGCCGAGGACCTCATAATAATCGCGTTTATCTGCCATACAATCACCCTTGCTTAGCCCACATAAGCCGCCGCCGAAGCTCGGCGGCGGCAACATGGGTGAATCTTTCTGCTCTGTTTTCCATCATTGTCGGCTCCCGCCGACCTTTGCAGAGGAAGCGGGCTCGCTTTTCGCTCCGCCCTGTGACGCATCGTGCGCCGCACGATCGCACGTCATAGCCGTGCGGGCGTCACACCTCGTGGAAGTCCGCGTCCACCGCGCCGTCATCGGCGGGCTTGGCGTCGGGGCCTGGCTGCGCACCGGGATTCTGCTGCTGGGCAGCCTGCGCGGCCTGCTGGTACATCTTCTCGCTGATGGCGTAGAAAGCCTTCTGCAGTTCCTCCTGCTTGGCCTTGATGTCCTCGATGGAGCCGGACTTGAGGGACTCCTTCAGAGCGCTCAGCTTGGTCTCGCACTCGGCTTTCTCGGAGGCGTCGATCTTGTCGCCCATCTCGCCCAGCGCCTTCTCGGTCTGGAAGGCCAGCTGCTCGGCGTTGTTGCGGGTGTCCACTTCCTCGCGGCGCTTCTTGTCCTCGGCGGCGTACTGCTCGGCGTCCTTGACAGCCTTCTCCACGTCCTCCTTGCTCATGTTGGTGGAGGCGGTGATGGTGATGCGCTGCTCCTTGCCGGTGCCCAGATCCTTGGCGGAAACGTTCACGATGCCGTTGGCGTCGATGTCGAAGGTGACCTCGATCTGAGGAACGCCGCGGGGAGCGGGGGCAATGCCGTCCAGATGGAAGGTGCCCAGGCTCTTGTTGTCGCGGGCAAACTCACGCTCGCCCTGCAGGACGTTCACTTCCACGCTGGGCTGGTTGTCCGCAGCGGTGGAGAAGATCTGGCTCTTCTTGGTGGGGATGGTGGTGTTGCGGTCGATGATCTTGGTGCAGACACCGCCCAGCGTCTCAATGCCCAGAGACAGCGGGGTCACGTCCAGCAGCAGCAGGCCCTTCACGTCACCCTGCAGCACGCCGCCCTGAATGGCAGCGCCCACGGCCACGCACTCATCGGGGTTGATGCCCTTGAACGGCTCGCAGTTCAGTTCCTTCTTCACCGCGTCAAAGACGGCGGGGATACGGGTGGAGCCGCCCACCATCAGCACCTTGGCCAGATCGGAGGCCTTCAGACCGGCGTCGGCCAGCGCCTTGCGCACGGGGGTCATGGTGCGGTCCACCAGATCGGCGGTCAGCTCGTTGAACTTGGCGCGGGTCAGCGTCATGTCCAGATGCTTGGGGCCGGTGGCGTCGGCGGTGATGAAGGGCAGGTTGATGTTGGTGGAGGTGGCGCTGGACAGCTCGATCTTGGCCTTCTCGGCGGCCTCCTTCAGACGCTGGGCAGCCATCTTGTCGTTGCGCAGGTCGATGTTGTTCTCACGCTTGAAGTCCTCGGCCATCCAGTCGATGACGCGCTGGTCAAAGTCGTCGCCGCCCAGATGGGTGTCGCCGTTGGTGGCGAGAACCTCGGTGACGCCGTCGCCCATCTCGATGATGGACACGTCGAAGGTGCCGCCGCCCAGGTCGTAGACCATGATCTTCTGGTCGGACTCCTTGTCGATGCCGTAGGCCAGAGAGGCCGCAGTCGGCTCGTTGATGATGCGCTTGACGTTCAGGCCCGCGATGGTGCCGGCGTTCTTGGTGGCCTGACGCTGGCTGTCGTTGAAGTAGGCGGGAACGGTGATGACCGCCTCGGTGACAGGCTCGCCCAGATAGGCCTCGGCGTCCGCCTTCAGCTTGGAGAGAACCATGGCGGAAATTTCCTCGGGGGTGTAGTCCTTGCCTCCGGCATGGACCTTCTCGGAGGTGCCCATCTTGCGCTTGATGGAAGAAATGGTGTTCTCGGGGTTGGTGATGGCCTGGCGCTTGGCGACCTGGCCGACCAGACGCTCGCCGGTCTTGGTGAAGCCGACCACAGAAGGCGTGGTGCGGGCGCCCTCGGCGTTGGCGATGACGACCGGCTCGCCGCCCTCCATCACGGCGACGCAGCTGTTGGTGGTGCCCAAATCGATACCAATAATTTTGCTCATATTATATACTCCCTTTCAAAATGTGTGTGGGTGTTTTCCTGTTTTCTATGAATACGGCCTGTGGGCCGGATTCCCGTTATTCGGCCACGACCACCGTGGCGTGGCGGATGATCTTGTCGCCCAGCTTGTAGCCTTTCTGGAAGACCTGCACCACGGTGCCGCTCTCCTTGCCCTCCACGGGGACCTGCTGGACGGCGTTCATCAGGTTGGGGTCAAATTCCCTGTCCATGGCCTCAATCTCGCTGATGTTCAGCTTTTCCATGGCCTTGGCGGCTTTATCCAGCGTCATGGTGACGCCCTTTTTGTAGTTTTCATCGGCGCAGGGAGCGTCGGCGGCCATGTTCAGCGTGTCCAGAATGTCCAGAATCTGCGTCACGGCAAAGGAGACGCCGTCATTGAATTTCTGGTCGGCCTCCCGGGCGCTGCGCTTGCGGAAGTTGTCGTACTCTGCGGCGGTGCGCAGCAGGCGGTCGTTCAGCTCCTTGGCCTTGTTCTCGGCGGCCTCCGCCTTGGCCTTGGCGCCCTCCAGCTCCTGCTGGAGCTTTTTGCTGTTTCCGAAAATGCCCTTCTTTTCTTCCTTCTTCTCCGGGGTTTCGGGGGTTTCCGGGGCCGGTGCAGGCTGTTCGGGGGTCTCGGTCTCGGGGGTGGTGTTTTCCTTCTGTTCGGGGTTCATGCTGTACCTCCTGTTTATGCGCTCTGCCCGGCCATACTGTGGCCCAGCTTGGCGGCGAAGTAATCAAGAACGGGGATGACGCGGCGGTAATCCATGCGGGTGGAGCCAATGAGCGCCACCGTTCCGGTGAGCCCGCCGCCCGCCAGATACCGCTTGCTGACGATGCAGGCCCCCGGCATGGCCGGGTCGGTATCGGTGCCCAGCTTGGCGGTGATCTTTCCGCCGTCCGGGGCCAGCAGAGCCAGCGCCTCCCGGCTGTCCGAAAAGACCTCCAGCAGCGTGCCCAGATTCTGGCGGACGTCCGGCATCTGTGCCAGATACTGCGCGCCCTCCAGATAGGCCTGCGGCTCGGTGGCGACCAGCGCCTGTGCCGCCAGCACAACGGGTGCCAGACGGCGTCCCGCCGCCATCACCAGACTGGCGATGAGCATGGGATCCATATCCTGCGGCGCCACGAAGGTCAGCCGACTGTTGAGCAGCTGGGCGATCTGGGTGGCGTCGGTGCGGGTGAGGCCGGTCTCCACCCTGGCCACCCGTGTGCGCACGCCGCCCGCGCTGGTGACTGCCAGCACTGCCGCGGAGTAGCGCCCCACCTGCACCACCTCAAAGTGGGCGATGCATAAGTCGGGAGCCTGCGGGGTGGTGATGGCCGCCGCGCAACCCGCCGCCTCGGCCAAGGCCTGTGCGGCGCTGCGGGCCAGCTTTTCCGGCTCGATGTCCATCTGGTCGAACATGGCGTCGATCTGCGCCTTGTCGGAGTCCGGCAGGGTGGTCGCGCCCGGCGCGGTGAGCAGATGATCCAGATAGTAGCGGTACCCTTCTGCGCTGGGGACCCGTCCCGCGCTGGTGTGGGGCTGTTCCAGAAGGCCCAGCCTTGTCAGCGCCGCCATCTCGTTGCGCAGCGTAGCGCTGGACACCGCCATGTCAAAATAGCTTGCCAGAAGGCCGGAGCCCACCGGCTCGCCATCGGTGGAGTAGAGCGCCACGATGGCTTCAAGGATCCGTTGCTTGCGGGCGTCCATGGCCATGCTGCTCATCTCCTTCGCGAGTTTGTTTAGCACTCTTTGCTCCTGAGTGCTAAAACCATTATACCCCAACTTTGCCGCCTGTCAAGAGGTTTTTCAAAAATCTTTGCAAGTTTAACATTTTGGACACAAAACAGGGGAGCCGCCCCCAAACGGCTCCCCCTGCTCCTCACGCTTCCAGCCAGCGGGCCAGAAAGCTGGCCGCCGTGGCGATGGCGTGGACGGTCTCGGCGGCGGGCGGCGCGTCCTTGTCGGTGCCGGACAGCAGCACCCCGCCCTCCATATCGCCCCCCGCAATGATGGGCGAGGCGCACAGCAGCCGCCGTTCGCCCCGCTCCAGAACTCTGGCACGGCGGGACGGGTCCGCAGGGGCCACGTACTGGGTGCGCAGCGCCAGCAGACCCTCCAGCTCAGCGCTGATGGCGCGGCCCAGCAGCTCGCTTTTGCCCTGCCCGGTGGCGGCCACCAGCTTTTCGCGGTCGCACACCATCACGGGGCGGCCAAGGCTTTTGGTCAGCACCTCGGCGTATACCGTTGCCAGCTGCTCCAATCCCATCATGGGGGAATACTTTTTGAACACCACTTCCCCGTCGGCGGCGGTATAAATTTCCAGCGCGTCCCCCTGCCGGATGCGCTGGGTGCGGCGGATCTCCTTGGGAATGACCACCCGCCCCAGCTCGTCAATGCGTCTTACGATTCCTGTGGCTTTCATAGAAAAAACCTCCGTTTTACAGTCTGCTGTGCTGGTAGCATTTGTAAAACGGAGGGGTTTTATGCAGGGTTTTGGTTGCGGTCTGCGCAATTTGGCTTTATAATGGTGGAAAAGGAGGGTCTGCCATGCTGCAAACCACATTGTGCTATCTGGAAAAGGACGGGCAGTATCTCATGCTGCACCGGGTCAAAAAGAAAAACGACGTGAACCACGACAAATGGATCGGCGTGGGCGGCAAGTTCGAGCCGGGCGAGGACGCGCTGGCCTGCGCTTTGCGGGAGGTGCGCGAGGAGACCGGCCTGACGATGCAGTCGCCCCGTTACCGGGGCGTGGTGGATTTCACCTGTGACCCGTGGCCGCCGGAGCAGATGCATCTGTTCACCTGCACGGAATTTTCCGGCGAACTGACGGACTGCGCCGAGGGCACGCTGGAATGGGTGGACAAGGACAGGGTGTGCGGCCTGCCCATCTGGGAGGGAGACAAGCTGTTTTTTGAGCTGCTCAACCAAAACGCGCCGTTTTTCCATCTGGAGCTGTTCTACGCGGGGGATACGCTGCGCCGGGCGGTGCTGGACGGGAAGGAGCTTATCCCCGCAGAGCGCTGACTTCCTCCGGGGTCAGTTCCCGCCACTGACCGGGGGCGAGGGAAGTGTCCAGCGCCACGCCGCCGATGGACAGCCGGTGCAGGGCGTTGACCCCCGCGCCGTACACGCCGAACATCCGTTTGATCTGGTGGTACACCCCCTGCCGCAGCGTCACCTTCACCACACAGGGGTCCTCCCCTGCCGGTTCCACCCGGGCGGGGGCCAGCGTCTGGCCGTCCGCCAGCGTGACGCCCGCCGCAAATCCCGCCTGCATTTCCTGCGTCAGCGGCGTGTCCAGCGTCACCAGATATTCCTTGGGCACGTGGCGGCCGGGGGCCAGCAGGTCATGGGCCAACGCGCCGTCGTCGGTGAGCAGCACAAACCCTGTGCTGGTTTTGTCCAGCCGTCCCGCCGGGAACAGCTGCCGCCGGGGAAACGCCGCCGCCACAAGGTCGGTGACGGTGGTATCCCGTTTGTCCCGGCTGGCGGAGACCACCCCATCCGGCTTATTTAGCATGATATACACAAATTCCGCGTGGGTCAGCGGCGTGCCGCCGCAGGCGACCTGCGCGGTTTTCTCGTCGATCTGCGCATCCGCCTTTTTGCAGACCGTGCCGCCCACCGTCACCTGTCCCTTGGTGATGCGTTTGCGGCTCTCGCTGCGGGGGATGCCCAGTGCCTCGGAGAGAAACTTGTCCAGCCGCATCGCTCAGCCCTCCGCCGTGATGGGGGCCGTTTTGCCCCGGGTGAGCCGGATGAGGTCGGCGGGGGCGCACTCGATCTGGGTGCCGATGCGCCCGCCGGACACCATGATGGTGGGCTTGTCAAGGCAGCTTTCATCGTACACTGTGGCAAACTGCTTTTTCATGCCCACCGGGCTGCATCCTCCCCGGATGTACCCGGTGACCTTGTTGATGTCCGCCACATGGATCATCGCCACGCTCTTGACCCCCGCCGCTCTGGCGGCCTTTTTTAAGTCCAGTTCCGCCAGCACCGGCACCACGAACACATAATAATTCCGGTCAGCCCCCTGAGTCACCAGCGTCTTGAACACCTGCGCCGGGTCCTGCCCGGTGAGCCGCGCCACGCTGGCCCCGTCCACCGCCTGCCCCTCCTCATGGGGGTATTCGTGGGCGGTGTAGGGGATTTTGGCCCGCTCCAACATTCTCATGGCGTTGGTTTTCGCTTCTTTTGCCATTTTCCGTTCCCTCTTCTGATTTTTTTCGCCAAAGCTCTTGACTTTAACGCATTAAAGTGCTAAACTATACCTCGTCACTACACATCATTTTACCACAAACGAAGGAGAAATCAAGCATGATCGTCGTACTCAAACACAACGCGCCGGAGGAACAGGTTCGCGAGTTCTGCGCCGAACTGGAGGCCATGGGCCTGCAGATCAACGATTCCAAGGGCAGCGATACCCATATTTTAGGTCTCATCGGTGACACCAAGGCCGTTGCCGAAAGCTGGGTGCTGGCCAACCCGGTGGTGGACACCTGCCGCCGCGTCAGCGAGCCGTACAAAAAAGCCAACCGCAAGTTCCATCCGGATGACACTGTGGTGGATGTGGGCGGCGTCAAAATCGGCGGCGGGCATTTTGCCGTGATGGCCGGCCCGTGCAGCGTGGAGTGCGAAAGCCAGATCGTGGAGGTGGCCCAGCGGGTCAAGGCGGCGGGGGCTTCCCTGCTGCGCGGCGGCGCGTTCAAGCCCCGCACCTCCCCCTACAGCTTTCAGGGTCTGCGTGCCGAGGGCCTCGACCTGATGAACAAGGCCAAGGCCGTCACCGGGCAGCCCCTCGTCACCGAGTTGATGAACAACGAGCATATCCCGCTGTTCCTTGAGGAAAAGGTGGACATGATTCAAATTGGCGCACGCAACATGCAGAACTTTGAACTGCTCAAGGCGGTGGGCCGCACCAATGTGCCGGTGCTGCTCAAGCGCGGGCTTTCCAGCACGCTGGAGGAGCTGGTCATGAGCGCCGAGTACATTATGGCGGAGGGCAATCCCAACGTGGTGCTCTGCGAGCGGGGCATCCGCACCTTTGAGACCAGCATGCGCAACACGCTGGATCTGGCGGCGGTGCCCATGCTGAAAAAAATGACCCACCTGCCGGTGGTCATTGACCCCAGCCACGCGGCGGGCATCGCCTTCATGGTGCCCAGCCTGGCGCAGGCGGCGGTGGCCGTGGGCGCGGACGGGCTGATGATCGAAGTCCACAACAACCCCGCCAAGGCGAAAAGCGACGGCGCCCAGAGCCTGACGCCGGATCAGTTCGACGCCCTGATGGCGGTTCTGAAACCGGAAATTGAGTTTTTTGGCAAAAAACTGAACTGATACGATGCAGCACTGCCCCGCCGGCCGGCGGGGCAGCTTTTTTGTTATCGGGCGGTCTTTTTGTGCAGCGCCTCGGCGGAGACAACCATCACCGCCAGCAGCACCGCCAGATACCAGGGATACAGTGACACCGTGATGTTCTGCGCCAGCAGGCCGAACAGCGGCGGCATCACCAGCGAGCCCATGTAGGCAAAGGCCATCTGCACGCCGGTCATGGCCATGGACAGCTCCCTGCCGAAGTTGGCGGGGGTCTCATGGATGACGGCCGGGTAGATGGGCGCACTGCCCAGCCCCAGCAGCACAAGGCCCGCCAGCAGGGTGCCCCGGCCCAGCGGCAGCAGAATGAACACCACGCCCGCCGCCATGATGGCCTGTCCCAGACGGATCATCTGGCGGTCGCCCAGTTTCATGGTGATAAAACCGCCCGCAAACCGGCCCGCCATGATGCCGGTATAGTACAGGCTGGCCCAGCTGGCCGCCGTTTCCGCGTCAATGCCCCGGGCCAGCACGCAGTAGCTGGCCGCCCACATGCCAGCGGTGGATTCCAGCGCGCAGTAGCAGAAAAAGCAGAGCAGCACTTCCCGCACGCCGGGCAGACACAGCAGCTTGGGCAGCGGCAGATGCTGCGGCGTAAAGCCGCCCTCCTCCGCGGCATCGGAGGGGCATTTCCAGAGCGGCAGGCTGCACACCAGCACCACGGTGAGCGCCGTTTGCAGCAGGCCGATGGTGCGGTAGCCGTTCTGCCAGCTGCCGCCCGCCAGCGCCCATCCCATGATGACCGGCCCCACGCTGGCGCCCACGCCCCACATGGCGTGCAGCCAGCTCATGTGGCGGCTCTCGTAATGCAGCGCAACGTAGTTGTTCAGCGCGGCGTCCACGCTGCCCGCGCCGAGGCCGTAGGGGATGGCCCACAGGCAGAGCTGCCAGAACGCCGTGGAAAAGGAGAACCCGAACAGCGCTGCGGCGGTGAGCGCCACGCTGCACGCCGTGACCCGGCCGGGGCCGAACCGGGCGGTGAGGCGGTCGCTGGCAAGGCTGGAGGTGATGGTGCCCAGGCAGATGATGACGGACACCATCCCCGCCCAGGACAGCTGCGCGCCCAGCTGAGGGTACATGGAAGGCCACGCCGCCCCCAGCAGGGAGTCCGGCAGGCCAAGGCTGATGAAGGCGAGATAAATGATGGGGAGCAAAACCGAAACCATAACAGCACCTCTTGCGTTTTGGGTTGGATCATGGTAGTATTATATCATCATCAAGCAGGAAAACAATGGAAAATAATCGCATTTTTATAGCATGATTTCACCAAAGGAGACAAAGATGGACTTTCCTGTGTGTTCTGTGCAGACCGACGCCCTCGGCCGGGAGCTGACCACCCACGGCACGCCGGATTTTCCGGTGGGGGTGTACCGGGACGATCTGGCGGCCACCCCCTCCCCGTGGCACTGGCATGAGGAGCTGGAGCTGGTGGTGGTGCGCCGGGGTGCGGCCCTGTGCGCCGCCGGAGCGGAGAAATACACCGTACAGGCCGGGGACGGCGTGTTCGTCAACGCGGGGGTGCTGCACGGGGACTGGCCCGCCGCCCCCGGCGACTGCCTGCTGAACAGCGTGGTGTTTCATCCCCGGCTGGTGGGCGGCAGCATGGACAGCGTGTTCTGGCAGCAGTATCTTCAGCCCCTGATGGCGGACACCGCCCGCAGCACAGCGCTGCTGCGCCGCACGGTGGACTGGCAGTGCGCCGTGCTGGACGCGCTGGAGGAGGTGCTGGACCAGCTGGCCCGGCGGCAGACAGGGTACGAATTCCGGGTGCGGGAGGCGTTGTCCCGCTGTGTGTTTCTGCTGTACACCCACGCCCCGGCGGGGGCCGCGCTGCCCCGCTCCGCCCTGCGCAGCGCCGACCGGAGCAAGACCATGCTGCAATTCATCCACGAGCATTTTGACCAGCCGGTCTCGGTGCCGCAGATCGCCGCCAGCGCGTCCATCAGCGTGACGGAATGTCTGCGCTGCTTTCGGGACGTGATGGGCACCACGCCCAACCAGTACCTGCGCCAATACCGCGCCCAGCGGGCGGCGGAGCTGCTGTCCTCCACCAGCCTTCGGGTGGGAGAAATCGCGGCTCAGTGCGGCTTTGCCGACGCCAACTATTTTGCCCGCTGTTTCCGGCAGGTGTACGGGATGTCCCCGGCGGACTACCGGAAAAAGGGACAGACATAGACAGCAAAGACACCCGCAGGGCCTCTGCGGGTGTCTTTTTGGCTGTATCGGGTATTTTTCAGCGCAGTACCGCGCCCAGATTGGCGCTGGTGACCTGACGGGCGTAGCGGGCCAGCCAGCCGGTCTTGATGTTCGGCTCGGGGGCCGCGTAGGCCGCCTTGCGGCGGGCCAGCTCCTCCTCAGAGACCGCCAGGTTGATGGACGCCGCCGGAATATTGATCTCGATGGTGTCCCCTTCCTCGATGAGGCCGATGGGGCCGCCGGAGGCCGCCTCGGGGCTGACATGACCGATGGCCGCGCCGCGGCTCGCGCCGGAGAACCGGCCGTCGGTGATGAGAGCCACCGTGGTGTCCAGCTTCATGCCCGCCAGCGCGCTGGTGGGGTTGAGCATCTCCCGCATACCGGGGCCGCCCTTGGGGCCTTCATAGCGGATGACCACCACATCGCCGGGCACGATGCGCCCGTTGTAGATGGCGTCGATGGCCTCCTCCTCGGAGTTGAACACCCGCGCCGGGCCGCTGTGAACCTGCATTTCGGGTGCCACGGCGCTGCGCTTGACCACGCAGCCGTCCGGGGCGATGTTGCCCCACAGAATCTGCAGGCCGCCGGTCTCGCTGTACGGGTTCTCGATGGGGCGGATGGCGTTGGAGTTCTTGTTGACCGCACCCTTGATGTTCTCGCCCAGGGTCTTGCCGGTGACGGTGGGGACTTCCAGATCCAGCAGGCCCTTTTTGGCCAGCTCCGCCTGCACGGCGGGGATGCCGCCCGCCGCATACAGGTCGGGCATGTGGGTGGGGCCCGCCGGGGCCAGATGGCACAGGTTGGGGGTTTTGGCGGAAATCTCGTTGAACAGCTTGAGGTCGATGGGGCAGCCCGCCTCGTTGGCGATGGCCAGCAGGTGCAGCACCGTGTTGGTGGAGCAGCCCAGCGCCATGTCGCAGGTCAGGGCGTTGCGGATGGAGCGCTCGTTGATGATTCGCCGGGCGGTGACGCCCTTGTTCACCATCTCCATGATGGCCATGCCGGCCTGCTTGCCCAGCTGCAGGCGCTTGGAGTAGACGGCGGGAATGGTGCCGTTGCCCGGCAGGGCGATGCCGATGGCCTCGCACAGGCAGTTCATGGAGTTGGCGGTGTACATGCCGGAGCAGGAGCCGCAGGAGGGGCAGCAGTTGCAGGTGCAGTCCTCCAGCTGTTCCTCGGTGATCATGCCCGCCTTGTAGGAGCCAACGGCCTCGAACATTTTGGAGAGGGACACTTCCTCGGTGCCGAAGGTGCCTGCCAGCATGGGGCCGCCGGAGCAGACCACCGCGGGCACATCCATGCGCACCGCCGCCATGACCATGCCGGGCACAATTTTATCGCAGTTGGGCACCAGCACCAGACCGTCCAGCTGGTGGGCCATGAACATGGTCTCCACGCTGTCGCAGATGAGTTCGCGGCTGGCAAGGGAATATTTCATACCGATGTGGCCCATGGCGATGCCGTCGCAGACGCCGATGGCCGGGATGAGGATGGGCGTGCCGCCCGCCATGCGGACACCCGCCTTGACGGCCTCCGCCAGCTTATCCAGATCCATATGGCCGGGCACGATCTCGCTGTAGGCGCTGACCACGCCGATGAGGGGCTTTTCCAGTTCCTCCGGCGTGTAGCCCAGCGCGTAGAACAGGCTGCGATTGGGGGCGCGCTCGGGGCCCTTGGTTACGTTATCGCTGCGCATTGGTGTCTCCTTTTTACTTCTTCAGCCAGCTCATCATGCTGCGCAGTTCCTTGCCCACCTTCTCGATGAGATGCTCGGACTCCATGCGGCGCTGGGCCAGGAAGTGCACCTTGCGGCCGCCCTTGGGGCTCATCTCGGTGAGGAACTCGGAGGCGAAGGTGCCGTCCTGAATCTCGGTCAGAACCTTCTTCATCTCCTTGCGGGTCTCCTCGGTGATGAGGCGCTTGCCGGTGCGGTAGTCGCCGTACTCGGCGGTGTTGGAGATGGAGTAGCGCATCTTGTCAAAGCCGCCCTCGTTGATGAGGTCGACGATGAGCTTCATCTCATGGCAGGTCTCGAAGTAGGCCATCTCGGGGGCGTAGCCGGCCTCCACCAGCGTGTCAAAGCCAGCGTGGATCAGCTCGCAGACGCCGCCGCACAGCACGGCCTGCTCACCGAACAGGTCGGTCTCGGTCTCCTCCTTGAAGGTGGTCTCCAGAATACCCGCACGGCCGGCGCCGATGCCGGAGGCGTAGGCCAGCGCGATCTCCTTGGCCTTGCCGGTGTAGTCCTGCTCCACGCAGATCAGGCTGGGCACGCCGTGGCCGGAGACATACTGGCTGCGGACGGTGTGGCCGGGGCCTTTGGGGGCAATCATGATGACGTCCACATTCTTGGGAGGAACGATGGTCTTGAAGTGGATGTTGAAGCCGTGGGCGAAGGCCAGCGCCTTGCCCTCGGTCATGTGGGGAGCCACCTGGCTGTAGTAGATGTCGGCGCACAGCTCATCGGGCACCAGCATCATCACCACGTCGCCGGCCTTGGCGGCGTCCTCCACTTCCATGACCTTGAAGTTCTCGTGGGTCTCGGCAAACTTGGAGGCCTTCTCCCAGTGGCCGGAGCCTTTGCGCAGGCCCACCACCACGTTGACGCCGCTCTCGGCCAGGTTCTCGGAATGGGCGTGGCCCTGAGAGCCAAAGCCGATGACGGCGACGGTCTTGCCGTCCAGCATACCCAGGTTGCAGTCGGAATCGTAGTATTTCTTGATAGCCATGATGTTTTACTCCTTTTTTATGATGATAATTATAATAAATATAAGGAAAACAAAATCATTTCACGCACTTCTGCTGGAAGGGCAGCTGTACGGCGCGGATTTCCTGCGGGGGTTTCTGCATGTGGGGATGCTTGCCGCCCCGTTCCAGCGCGGTGACGCCGGTACGGCAAAGCTCTAAAATCTCGTAGCCGTCGAACATGGTGAGGAAGGCATCGATTTTTTCCGGCTTGCCGGTAAGCTCCAGCACCATGCTGTCCGGCGAAAGGTCGATGATCTTTGCCTTGTAGATGCTGGCGATTTCCCGCAGTTCGGTGCGGTTGGAGCTATCGCAGGAGATTTTCAGCAGCAGCAACTCCCGCATCAGGCTGTTGTTCTGGTCCAGTTCAAAGACCTGACGGGTACATTCCAGACGCTCGGTCTGCAAAAGCAGCTGGTTGAGCGCCTGCTCGTCCCCGCCAAAGGTGACGGTGATGCGGCTGATGGTGGGGTCGTTGGTGGCGGACACCGTCAGGCTGTCGATGTTGAAGCCGCGGCGGCAGAACAGGCTGGAAACCCGCGCCAACACGCCGTTCTGGTTGTCCACCAGCAGGCTGATGACCCGGCGCTGGGCCGCAGGCCGGTTTTGTTGTTGGTCCATGGTGTTTCCTCCTTACTTCATGATGATGTCGTTGATGTCGCCGCCGCCGGGGATCATGGGCAGCACCCGCTCGTCCTTGCCGATGCGGCAGTCGATCCAGCTGGGGCCGGGGTTCTTCATGGCCTCCGCGAACACCGCCTTGAACTGCTCCGGCGTTTCGGCCCGGTAGCCCTTGGCGCCGAAGGCCTCCGCCAGCTTGACGAAATCGGTTTTGCGGTGGGGGTCGGTGTTGGAGTAGCGCTTGCCGTAAAAGCTGGTCTGCCACTGGCGGACCATGCCCAGCACCTGATTGTTGAAGATGACGGTGATGATGGGCAGGTCATAGCTGACGGCGGTGCAGCCCTCGTTCAGGTTCATGTGGAAGGAGCCGTCGCCGGTTAGCATGACCACCCGCTGGTCGTTGCCCAGCGCCACCTGTGCGCCGATGGCCGCGCCGTAGCCAAAGCCCATGGTGCCCAGACCGCCGCTGGTGATGAACCCGCGGCTCTTGGTGTGGTGCAGATACTGGGCCGCCCACATCTGGTGCTGGCCCACGTCGGTGACGTACACCGCCTCGGGGCCTGCCTGCTCGCAGATCTCCCGGATGATCTGATGGGGTTTCAGCTCGGTGTCGCTGTCCTTGGGCTTGTAGTCGTTTCTCTGCCACTGCTCGATCTGCTCCATCCAGCGCATGTGGTAGCGCTGCTCCAGATGGGGCAGGATGGCCTGCAGAATATACGCGGCATCGCCCACAAGGCTTAAATCCACCGCCACGTTTTTGCCCAGCTCGCTGGGGTCAATATCGATCTGGATGATTTTGGCCTTGGCGGCGAATTTGTCCGGGTTGAGCGCCACACGGTCGCTGAACCGGGTGCCCACCGCCACCACCAAATCCGCCTCGGACACCGCCTTGTTGGCGGTGTAACAGCCGTGCATGCCGATGAGACCCAGATTGTGGGGGTCGCCGTAATCCAGCACGCCGGTGCCCATGAGGGTGTAGGTGGCGGGCATGTCCGCCTTGTAGACCAGATCCCGCAGCGGCTGGCAGCCTGCGGCACTGCGCACGCCGCCGCCGAAATACACCACCGGGCGCTGGGCCTCATTGATAAGCTTCGCGGCCTGCCGCACCTGCTCTTCATCGTAGGCAGTGACGGTGCGGATGAGCTCGGGAGCCTTGTTTTCAAACTCACATACCGCGGCGGTAACGTCCTTGGGGATGTCCACCAGCACGGGGCCTTTGCGGCCGCTCTGGGCGATGCGGAAGGCGGCGCGCATGGTGTCGGCCAGATCCTCCACGTGGCGCACCGTGAAATTGTGCTTGGTGATGGGCATGGTGATGCCCTCGATGTAGGCCTCCTGGAAGGAATCCCGGCCCAGCTGGGTGGTGGGCACGTTGCCAGTGAAAGCCACCATGGGCACGCTGTCCATGTAGGCGGTGGCGATACCGGTGACCAGATTGGTGGCGCCGGGGCCGCTGGTGGCCAGCACCACGCCGGTGCGGCCGGTGGCCCGGGCGTAGCCGTCCGCCGCGTGGCTGGCGCCCTGTTCGTGGGCGGTGAGGATGTGGCGCACACGGTCGGAATTGCGGTACAGCTCATCGTACAAATTCAGCACGGCGCCGCCGGGATAGCCGAAGATGGTGTCCACCCCCTGCTCCACCAGCACCTCCACGAAAATTTGCGAGCCAGTGAGTTTCATAGTCTCTCTCCTTCTCCCTTTCTTAACATACCAAAAAACAGCCTTTGTCTCCCGTTCCTCAAGAGACAAAGGCTGTCAAGCGCTCTGCGGTACCACTCTGATTGGGCCATACGGCCCCACTCTGCGGGCCTCCAACAAGGCCCTGCACGGTAACGGGTGCGTCCGTACCCGCCTACTTTGCCTTCGGCAGATCTGCTCGGGGACCAGTTCGCGGCGGCGGCCCTGCTGCCTTGCACCATCCGGCAGTTCTCTGGAGGGCGGCGGGAGCCGTTACTATCTTCCCGTCATCGCATTTCGATATTGGGTTTATGATACTCTTTTTTGCCCGCGATGTCAAGCCGAAACTTGCAACGGCGGCGCGGAAAGAGTATAATCAGGGGGTAATTTGTCTGTTTGAGGGGGATTTTTATGGAACATACCCAGACCTTGACCCGTCTGGAGGGGCTTGTGGTTTTCCGCGGGCTGCTGAAAGACCCGGCGGTGGCGGCCATGCGGGAACTGCTGGCCGCGCCGCGGGACGCGTTTGTGAGCCGCGCCGCCGCCTTTGAGGCGGTGCTGTTTGAAAAAAGCACCAACTGGACCGGCGTCCTGCTGGACGCGATTTTGGAGGATGAGAACATCTGCCTGCGCAAGGCGGGCGGCCGGGACGCGGGGCCTGTGCTGGAGGGCGCGCTGGCCGGGGAACTGGCCTTTTTGCAGCAGCTGGGCCAGCTGACACTGGACGACCTTGCCGCCGCGCCGGCGTTCCTGCCCCGGTGGGAAATCGACCCCGCCGCCGATTATGCCGCCGCCTACGCCGCCCGCCGGGCGGAGGTGAGCCGGAAGGGCTACGGCCCCTTTGCCCGGCACACCATGTTCACGGTGGAGAACGGGGCGCTGGTGCCGGTGCGGTATCCCGACCCCCAGCGGCTGAGCGAGCTGCCCGGCTACGAACGGGAGCGGGAGAAGGTCATTGCCAACACCCGCGCCCTGCTGGAGGGCCGCCCTGCCAACAACGTGCTGCTGTACGGCGACGCGGGCACCGGCAAATCCAGCACCGTGAAGGCCATTGCCAACGAGTTTGCCGCCGACGGTCTGCGGCTGGTGGAGGTCAAAAAGAACCAGCTGTACCAGCTGCCCGCGCTGATGGACGAGCTTGCCAACAACCCGCTGAAGTTCATCCTGTTTATCGATGATCTGAGCTTTACCGCCAACGACGACAACTTTGCCGCGCTGAAAGCCATTCTGGAGGGCAGCGTGGGCGGCCGCAGCCAGAATGTGGTGGTGTACGCCACCTCCAACCGGCGGCATCTCATCAAGGAGACCCTCACCGACCGCAGCGGCGATGACATCCACGAGCAGGACACCCGGCAGGAGCTGATGAGTCTGTCCGCCCGGTTCGGTCTGACGGTGACCTTCCAGCAGCCGGATAAGGAACGGTATGACGCCATTCTTTTGGAGCTTGCCCGGCAGTACAAGGTACAGATGCCCAGCGACCAGCTGTATGTGAAGGGCGCCGCCTTTGCCCTGCGGGCCGGGGGCCGCAGTCCCCGGGTAGCCAAGCAGTTTATCGAGCTGCTGGCGGCGGGCGTAAAATTATGAGAAAACGGGGGGTGCGCGGTGCGCGCCCTTTTTTTATGTGCTTATGTGCGTTCGCTGACCAGCTTGAAGCCTTCCCGTGTCAGGCACTCCTTGATCTCGGCGATCTGCGCCGCGTCACGGGTCTCAAGGCCCAGCTTCAGGAAGCAGCTGGTGATGGTCATGTTGGGGTCGGCCAGATCGTACTGCACGCTGACCACGTTGGCCCCGCAGCCCGAAATGATCTCGCTGACGCGGGTCAGCTGGCCGGGCTTGTCCTCCAGCGCGATCATCAGGTTGGTCTTGCGGCCGCTCATGATCATGCCGCGGGTGATGACCCGGGAGAGGATGTTCACATCGATGTTGCCGCCGGAAATCAGGCACACCGTTTTCTTTCCCTCGATGGGCAGCTTGCCGAACAGCGCCGCCGCCACGGGGGTAGCGCCCGCGCCCTCGGCCACCAGCTTCTGGTTTTCCATCAGCGCCAGAATCGCCGCTGCGATCTCGTCCTCGCTGACGGTGACCACATCGTCCACGTATTTTTCCACCAGTTCAAAGGTGTTCACGCCGGGGGTCTTTACCGCGATGCCGTCCGCGAAGGTGTCCACGCTGTCCAGCGTTTCATAGGTGTGGTCCCGGAAGGCGTTGGCCATGCTGGGCGCGCCCGCCGCCTGTACGCCGTACACCTTCACATCGGGGCGCAGGCTCTTGATGGCAAACGCCACGCCGCCGATGAGGCCGCCGCCGCCCACCGGCACGATGACCGCCTCCACATCGGGCAGCTGGTCAAGGATTTCCAGGCCGATGCTCCCCTGCCCCGCAATGACCTGTTCGTCATCGTAGGGGTGGATGAAGGTCATGCCAGTCTGCTGCTGCAATTCCACCGCCCGGTCGTGGGCGTCATCGTAGGTGCCGGCCACCAGCTCCACCTTAGCGCCCAGCCGCTTGGTGCTTTCCACCTTCATAATGGGCGCGCCGTCCGGCATGCAGATGAGACTGGGAATCCCCATCCGGGTGGCGGCCAGCGCCACGCCCTGCGCGTGGTTGCCCGCCGAGCAGGCGATCACGCCCTTGGCCCGCTCCTCCTCGGTGAGCTGGCTGAGTTTGTAGTACGCGCCGCGCACCTTAAAGCTGCCGGTGACCTGCAGGTTCTCGGTTTTCAGGTACAGCTCGGTCTTGTCGCTCAGCCGCGGCGCGGCGATGAGGTCTGTCTGGCGGGCAACGTCTTTGAGCACAAATTTTGCGTGGTAGATCTTGTCCAAAGTGAGCATGGGGTACTTCCTCTCTTCTTACATCCTCCCGCCCTCGCGGCGGGCACTTGTATGATTATAGTTGAAGTTTCCTAATTTGTAAAGTGAAAAAGTTTCATGTATCAAAAGCGCGTAAATATTGCCAATTTTCCCCCGGTATTTTTGGCACTCTAAACAGTTTCTTGTCCGCCGCAAATCGTGTATAATAGAGGTAAGCGGCCGGAGGTTTTGCTCCGGCGAAACGTATGAAGGGGGATTTCTATGGATATTCGCTACTCCTGCAACCAGCGCGATTTCAAGCGCTACACCACCCAGGAAACCCGCGATGAGTTCCTCATCACCGGCCTGTACAAGGCCGATGAAGTGGTCGCCGTCTACAGCCATGTGGACCGTATGGTCACGCTGGGCTGCATGCCGGTCCATGAGGAGGTTTCCATCGACAAGGGCATCGATGTGTGGGCCAACTTCGGCACCAAGTTTTTCCTGGAGCGCCGCGAGATCGGCATCTTCAACATCGGTGACGGCGCCGGCACCATCAAGGCGGACGGCGTAGCCTATCATCTGGGCTACAAGGACTGCCTGTACATCACCCAGGGCACCAAAGAGGTGACCTTCTCCAGCGACGATGCGGACAAGCCCGCCAAGTTCTACATGGTCTCCGCGCCGGCCCACTGCCGCTATGAGACCAAGCTCATCACCATTGCGGACGCCGCCAAGCGGCCTCTGGGCAGTCTGGAGACCTGCAACAAGCGCACCATCAACCAGTTCATCCACCCCAGCGTGCTGAAAACCTGCCAGCTGTCCATGGGCATGACTGCGCTGGAGCCGGGCAGCAACTGGAACACCATGCCCAGCCACACCCACGAGCGCCGCATGGAGATCTACACCTACTTTGAGATCCCCGAGGGACAGGCCGTGTTCCACATGTGCGGCGAACCCACCGAGACCCGCCACATCGTGATGCACAATTTTGATGCGGTCATCAGCCCGTCCTGGAGCATCCACAGCGGTGTGGGCACCTCCAATTACACCTTCATCTGGGCCATGGGCGGCGAGAACATGGAATTTGATGACATGGACAACATCGCCACCACTGACCTGCGCTGAGACAGCCACCCGATTATTTCTAAATATAAGGAGGAACTTCCAATGTCTGTCTGCACTCCCAAATCCTTTGACCTGACCGGCAAGGTCGCTCTGGTCACCGGCGCTTCCTACGGCATCGGCTTTGCCATCGCCACCGCGCTGGCCAACAACGGCGCCACCATCGTTTTCAACGACCTGAAACAGGAACTGGTGGACAAGGGTCTGGCCGCCTATGAGGCCGCCGGCATCAAGGCCCATGGCTACGTCTGCAACGTCTGCGACGAGGACGCCGTCAACGCCATGGTCGCCAAAATCGCCGAGGAAGTCGGCCCCGTCAACATTCTGGTGAACAACGCCGGCATCATCAAGCGCATCCCCATGATCGAGATGAAAGCCTCCGAGTTCCGTCAGGTCATCGATGTTGACCTGAACGCGCCTTTCATCGTGGCCAAGGCTGTCATTCCCGGCATGATCGAGATGGGCGGCGGCAAGATCATCAACATCTGCTCCATGATGTCCGAGTTCGGCCGTGAGACCGTTTCCGCCTACGCTGCTGCCAAGGGCGGCCTGAAGATGCTCACCAAGAACATCGCCTCCGAGTACGGCGGATACAACATCCAGTGCAACGGCATCGGCCCCGGCTACATTGCCACCCCGCAGACCGCTCCCCTGCGTGAGACCCAGCCCGATGGCAGCCGTCATCCCTTCGACCAGTTCATTCTGGCCAAGACCCCGGCCGGCCGCTGGGGCGAGGCCGAGGACCTGGGCGGCCCCGCCGTGTTCCTGGCCTCCGAGGCTTCCGACTTCGTCAACGGCCTGATCCTGTACGTGGACGGCGGCATCGCTGCCTACATCGGCAAGCAGCCGGGCTGATTTACGGCAGGTTGATGTTCCTTCTTTGAAAAGAAGGAACCGAAGAAACTTTCAGCAAAGGCCCTGCGGCATCCGCCGCAGGGCCTCAGTTTGTCGAAAAACCTCAATTTGCGTTTGTAGGGGGCGGCGTCCTCGACGCCCCGTGGTGCGTTGCCAAACAAGAAACATCGTTGTAAGGCTGCCTTTCGCGGTCGAGGCATGCCTCGACCCTACAAATGAGGGCAAGGTTTCTCGTGATGATTAGCCTTTTTCATAAGCAACGCCCGCCCGGCAGGTACACGCCGGGCGGGCTTTTTGTATGGAGGCTATGATGGAAAATCAATCAATGGTGATGCCCCAGGTATAGGTTTTGGAGGCGCCGGGAGCCAGCTCTTCATGCTTGCCCGGCTCGTTGACGCTGTTGGCCCAGCCGTTCCACGGCTCCATGCAGACGAAGGACTCCACATCCTGCTGCCACAGCACGCCGTTGCCGAATCCGTCCCCGAAATCCACCGTCACGGTGTGGCCGCTGACGGCATCGCGGAACACCATGGGGCTTTCCACGCCGGTCATCAGCCGGATGGAATCCGCACTGCCGGGCTTTTTGGTCAGCGTGATCTGCGCCGGTGCGGCTGGCTGCTCGCCCTTGGCGTTGTCGGAGCAGGTGGCGGCCTTGATATCGAAGGTCACGTTTTCCACCGCGGAAACGCCGAAGTAGGGATGGAATCCCACGCTGAAGGGCAGCGGCTTGGCTCCGGTGTTCTCCACCGTCAGCGCCAGCTCTGCGCGGGCACCGGCCAGCGTGTAACGCATGGTGAGCAAGAAGTCAAAGGGATAGACGAACTTCGTCAGGCCGTTGGGGGCCAGCGTCAGCTCGATGACGTCATCGGCGGCGGTCTTGACCTGCCACGGCAGCAGGTCCGCAAACCCGTGGACTTCCATGGGATAGGGCGTGCCGTCAAAGAGATGCACGCCGCCGTCCGGCTTGCCGCAGCTGGGGAACAGAATGGGCACACCGCACCGGGGACGGTCGGTGGACTCAAAGTTTTTGTCCCGCAGCCACAGGTACTCCTCGCCGTTTCTGGTGAAGGAGGTGGCCATGCCGCCCTTTTCCGGCGTGACGGTCAGGGCGTAGGCCCCGTCGGTCAGCGTGATGGTTTTGTACGATACACCGTACTTCTCGTAAGTTCCGTTGGAAACAGTGGACATCGTGACCCTCCTTTGCGGGTGTTACAGCACCACGCCGTCCTTGAAGATGGAGATTTCCCGGAATCCCTTCACCTCAGCGCAGGTCTTTTTGCCGCCGGCAACCTCCAGCACCAGATGATACAGGTCCGCGCCCGCCTCGTCCAGCGTGCGCTCGCCGTCCGCCACCACACCGGCGTTGAAGTCGATCCATGTGGGCTTTTTGGCGGCCAGCTGGCTGTTGGTGGCGATTTTCAGCGTAGGAGCCGGCGCGCCGAAGGGGGTGCCGCGGCCGGTGGAGAACAAGATCATGTGGGCGCCGGCGGCGGTCAGCGCGGTGGCGGAGACCAGATCGTTGCCGGGGCCGTACAGCATGTTCAGACCCTTGGTGGTGACCGCATCGCCGTAGCCGATGACGTCCATGATGGGGGCGCTGCCGCCCTTCTGGACGCAGCCGCAGGACTTGTCCTCCAGCGTGGTGATGCCGCCCTGCTTGTTGCCGGGGCTGGGGTTGTCGTAGACCACCTCGTTGTGGGAGATGAAGTAGTTTTTGAAGCCGTTGATCATGCTGACGGCCTTGTCAAACACCTGCTCGTTGACGCAGCGGTCCATGAGGAAGCCCTCCGCGCCGAACATCTCGGGCACCTCGGTGAGCACCGTGGAGCCGCCGCGGGCGCACAGCATATCGCTGAAACGTCCGATGGTGGGGTTGGCGGTGATGCCGGACAGACCGTCCGAGCCGCCGCACTTCATGCCCACCACCAGCTCGCTGGCGGGGATGGGTTCACGGCTGAACTGGGCAGCGTAGGCGGCCAGCTCCTTCAGAATCTCGCGGCCGGCGGTCAGCTCGTCCTCCACGTCCTGACAGGTGAGGAACTTGACCCGGTCGTGGTCGTACTCGCCCAGCTCGGCCAGGAACTGGTCGTGGGTCAGGTTCTCGCAGCCAAGGCTCAGCACCAGCACCGCGCCCGCGTTGGGGTGGCGCACCAGAGAGGCCAGCAGCTTGCGGGTCTGGGCATGGTCATGGCCGGTCTGGGAGCAGCCGAAGGGATGGGTGAAGGTGTACAGGCCGTCGATGGAGCCGGTGACCAGATCCTGATTGTCCCGCACCAGCGCCTTGGCGCAGTCATTGACGCAGCCAACGGTGGGCACGATCCAGATCTCGTTGCGGATGGCGGCCCGGCCGTCCTTGCGGCGGTAGCCCATAAAGGTGTCCGGCTCCGCCGGGGTCAGCGGATGCACGTTGGGATGGTAGGAATACTCCACCTCGCCGGACAGGTTGGTCTTGATGTTGTGGGTGTGCAGCCACATACCGGGCACCGCGTCCGCGGTGGCGTGGCCGATGGGGAACCCGTATTTGATGACGTTCTCGCCGGTTTTGATGTCGGCAATGGCCATCTTGTGGCCCTGGGGGATGTCCTCCACGGCGGTGACGGTGCCGTTGTCCACCGGCACGGCGGTGCCTTTGGCGATGGGATGCAGCGCCACCACCACGTTGTCCGCAGGGTTGATCTTGATAGCAAGCGGCATAGCAGTTTTCCTTTCTTACAGCACGCTGGCGTAGGCGGCCTTGGCGCCCTGCTCGCGGATGAGGGTGAGGTTCTTGACGGTGGCCTCCTCGAAGCCCTCCACGGCGGTCAGGTCCTGACCCCACATCTGCTCGTTGGTCATGACGGCGTGAACCAGCTCGGCCACGGAGTCGTCCTTGTGGTCGTTGTAGAATTCCAGCACCCAGCGGTCATCGGAGACGGTGTACTCGTTGCCGGCGGGGCGCTTGCAGACCAGACCCTTGTCGGTGAGGGCCTGAATGTCGTTGGAGTAGAAGGCAATGTAGGCGGCAAAGCTCATGGTCAGGCAGGCGGGCAGCTTGCCGTTGGCCTCGATGTACTCCAGGAAAGAGGGCATGTTGCGGGCACGCCACTTGGCGGTGGAGTTCAGGGAGATGCTCATCAGCTCATGGTTGACGAAGGGATTGTTGAAACGGTCCTGCACGGCGCCGGCGAACTGCTTGCAGTCCTCCTTGTCCAGCGGCAGGATAGGCACGACCTCATCGTACAGCATCTTGTTCATGAAGCCCAGCACGGTGTCGTCCTGCATGCAGTCGCGCACGATGTCAAAGCCCGCCAGATACGCGCCCAGCACAAAGCCGGTGTGCGCGCCGTTCAGGATGCGAACCTTGCGCTTCTTGTAGGGGGTGACGTCGGGCACCACGGGGCAGTTGAGGCCGGCGGCCTTGAAGGGCAGCTTCTCCTCCAGCCAGGCGGGGCCTTCGATGTTCCACACGCCAAAGACCTCGCCCACGTCCAGCAGCGGGTCGGCGTAGCCGTGCTTCTCCTCCAGCGCGGCGACCTCCTGCGGGTCACGGATGCGGCCGGGCACGATGCGGTCCACGAGGGTGGAGCAGAAGGTGCATTCCTCGTTGGCCCACTTCTTGAAGTCCGCCTCCAGCTCCCACTGGTCAATGTACTGGTTGACGCACTTGAGCAGCTCCTTGCCGTTGTTGTCGATCAGCTCGCAGCTGAGCATGACCACGCCGGGCTTGCCGGCCTTCCAGCGGGCGTACAGCACCTGGGTCAGCTTGGCGGGGAAGCTGGCGGGCGGGCAGTCATCCTTCTGGCAGGCGGGGTCGTAGACGATGCCGGCCTCGGTGGTGTTGGAAACAATGTACTCCAGGTCATCGGAGACCGCCACCGCCATCATGGCGTCATAGTCGGCCTTCTCGTACGGGTTCAGGCAGCGGGACACGCTGGAGATGACCCGCATGGAGTCCACCTTTTCACCGTTCTGACGGCCGCGCAGGTACAGGGTGTACAGGCCCTCCTGCTCGTTGATCATCTTGGCAAGGCCCGGGGCGATGGGCTGCACCAGGCAGCACTTGCCGTTCCAGCCCACCTTTTCATTGGATACATCAAACCAATAGTTCACAAAGGCACGCAGGAAATTGCCCTCGCCGAACTGCAGCACTTTTTCGGGCGCATCCTTCAGGATATATCCCTTGTAGCCGGTTTTTTCCAGAACGCTGTAATTCAAGGTTTCCATAACATTGCTCTCCTTACATACAATTTGTGGGCGCACAGTGGCCCCTATTACTTTCATTTTAAGTTTTTTGGGGGATTCCGTCAAGATGCTTTGGTAAAACAGAGCACAAATTTTGCGCACATCCGGCAGCAATTTTGTGTTTCCACATTTTGCACAAGAGAAAGCCGCCAAATTTGGCGATTATTTTATCGCCACCGCAATTTTTGCAACTTGTTGTGAGCGCTGATTTTATGTATAATAGTAGCAAGGTATGCCTTATTTTGCCCTGCGGGCAGTGCAAAGGATGTGCGTCCCCAAGGGCGAGGTGCCATTTAACACATAAAGGAGCGTTGGTACATGAAAGCTTTTATGGACAAGGACTTTTTGCTGGAGACCCCCACCGCACAGCATCTCTATCATGACTATTCCGAAAAACTGCCGATCATCGACTATCACTGCCACATTCCCCCGCAGGAGATCTACGAGGACCGCCGGTTTGAAAACATCGCGCAGGTGTGGCTGGGCGGCCATCAGGTGCTGGCCGACGGCAGCGACTACTACTTTGGCGACCACTACAAGTGGCGCGTGATGCGCTCCAACGGCGTGCCCGAGGAATACATCACCGGCGACAAGCCCGACCGCGAGCGGTTCCAGAAATTTGCCGAGGCGCTGGAAATGGCCATCGGCAACCCCATGTATACCTGGTGCCATCTGGAACTGAAGAAGTTCTTCGGCTACGAGGGCGTGCTCAACGGCGACACCGCCGAGGAAGTGTGGAACCTGTGCAACGACAAGCTGCAGAACGATCCCAAGATGACCGTCCGCGGCCTCATCGAGCAGAGCAACGTTTCCATGGTGGGCACCACCGATGACCCCATCGATTCGCTGGAGTGGCACAAGAAGATCAAGGAAGACCCCACCATCACGGTGGTCGTGGCGCCCTCCTTCCGCCCCGACAAGGTGCTGAACATCCTCAAGCCCGGCTTTGCGGAGTACATCCACAAGCTGGAGGGCGTGGTCGGCCGCAAGTTTGCCTGCGTTGACTGCGTGGTGAGCGCACTGGATGAGCGTCTGCAGTTCTTTGTGGAGATGGGCTGCCGCGCCTCCGACCACGGTCTGGATTACATCCCCTTCGTGGAGACCGACGCCGACAAGGCCACCGCCGCCTTCAAGAAGGCCATGGCCGGCGAACCCATCACCAAGGAGGAAGGCGACGCCTACACCACCTATGTGCTGCTGGCTCTGGGCCGCCTGTACAAGAAGTACAACGTGGCCATGCAGCTGCACTACAACTGCCTGCGCAACGTGAACGAAAAGCTGTACCGCAAGCTCGGCCCCGACACCGGTCTGGACATGATCGCCGTCATGGACTGCTCCGCCTCCATCAGCAGCCTGCTCAGCGCGCTGACCCTCACCGACGAGTGCCCCAAGACCATCCTGTACAGCCTGAACCCCGGCGACTTCGACATGCTGGGCACCGTGCTTGGTCCCTTCCAGGATGACGAGGTTCCCGGCAAGATCCAGATGGGCAGCGCCTGGTGGTTCTGCGACACCGACGACGGCATGTACCAGCAGATGCGCACGCTGGCCCGCCTGGGCCTGCTGGGCAACTTCATCGGCATGCTCACCGACAGCCGCAGCTTCCTCAGTTACACCCGTCACGAGCTGTTCCGCCGCCTGATGTGCAACCTCATCGGTTCCTGGGTGGAGAACGGCCAGTACCCCAACGACGAGAAGGCTCTCAAGAAGATCGTGGAAGGCATCAGCTACTACAACGCCAAGCGGTACTTCTCTCTGTAATTCTCTGCAACAAAGCGGTCCCCGGCGCAGACGCGCCGGGGATTTTGTTTGCAGAAACCGGCAGGAATTTTCTTCTTGACTCTCCCCTTGTGTCAGGCTGTATACTGGGGATGAGCTCAAAACCCACCGAAATGAGGATGACGTCATGCTGAAAATCGGAGATTTTTCCAAGCTGTCAAGGCTCAGTGTCCGCATGCTGCGTCACTACGACGAGCGGGGCCTGCTGGTGCCCCTTTCCACTGACCCCTTCACCGGCTACCGGTATTATGCCGAGGAGCAGCTGGCTGCGGCGGCCCACATTGCGGCGCTGCGGGCCATGGGGTTCTCGCTGGCGGAGATCAGCGCACTGGCCCGCCAGCCGGACAGGGACCGGCTGATGGAGGCCCTTGCCGCCCGCCGGGCGCAGGAGGCCGCCGCGCTGGAGGACGCCCGGCACCGGCTGCGTCTGCTGGACACCGCCTTGCAGCGACTGCAAAAGGAAGGTACTGCCATGAAATACGATGTTACCATCAAAACCCTGCCCGAGCGTCAGGTCGCCAGCGTGCGGATGACGCTGCCCGCCTATGAGATGGAGGGCACGCTCTGGGGCACGCTGGTGCAGGAGACCGCGCCGCTGCATTAGGTTTTTCGACAAACTGAGGCCGCCGCGCTGTGCAGCGC